>NZ_WJFC01000043.1 GCF_009725235.1 Scytonema sp. UIC 10036 | reverse complement strand
CCTCTCCCTTGTCTACCCCCTCTCCCTTGTCTACCCCGCATCAAAATTTAGAGGTTACAGTTACCATGTCAGTGCCACCACTGCGCCTAAGGGATAGCTTTGATTCTTATATTGGTGGCGAGGTGATTATTCATCCAAGTGCTGTTATTGCACCTGGTGTGATACTTCAAGCGGCTCCAAACAGCAAAATTATTATTGGTTCGGGGGTCTGTATTGGCATGGGGTCTATTCTCCAAGTCCATGAAGGAACCCTAGAGGTAGAAGCAGGCGCAAACCTTGGAGCGGGTTTCTTAATGGTTGGACAAGGCAAAATAGGAGCAAATGCCTGTATAGGAGCAGCTACAACTGTTTTCAATTGTTCTGTTGACTCCGGACAAGTTGTTGCTCCTGGCTCGGTTATTGGAGATAGCAGCCGCCGCATAACTTTAGGAGCCGAACTTATTGATGATGCCAAAGAGCCACAACTGTCTGCAACAAGTCATTCCAGTTCAACAAGTACAGAGCTAGAGCAACCACCATCCAATGCTGCTGAGTCCTCTGCTTCCACCAAAACAGAAGAAGCTTCTACCAATTCATCAACTAGTACTGGTACTTTTATTTACGGGCAACAAAACATACAACAGCTGATGATTACGTTGTTTCCCCACAAGAAAAATCCTTAAGCTACTCTAGTAGTACATGACGGTCACGCTGAAGAAGTGCTAATTGTTGTGTGTACGCAATGAAAGCGCAACTCACAATTGAGTATTCGCAAGACCCATATCATCCAAGATCGACAAAAAAATGCAGGCATCATACCGTCAAAATGACTTTAAAGATACTGCCTTAGGACTAGTTTCTACTGAAAGTTTTCCGGCAATAGTGGGTATAGCAGATAATATGCTGAAATCTGCTGGGGTTCACCTGGTAGGATATGAAAAAATAGGCGGCGGCTTTTGTACTGCTATTGTTAGGGGTGCGATCGCTGATGTACGTTTGGCGGTAGAGACTGGAGTTCAAGTTGGCGAACAAATGCACCAGCAAGTTTCCAGCTTGGTCATTCCCCGACCCTTCCCCAACTTGGAAGTGATACTACCTATTTCCAAACGTTTTAGCATACTTTCACAAGGGGATAGCTACAGTCGTTTGAGCAACCTAGCCATAGGTTTGGTAGAAACGCGGGGTTTTCCAGCAATGGTGGGGGCTGCGGATGCAATGCTCAAAGCGGCTGATGTCCAATTAGCAGCCTATGAAAAAATCGGTGCGGGTTTGTGTACGGCTATTATTCGAGGGTCTGTTGCGAATGTAGCCGTAGCAGTAGAAGTTGGGATGTATGAAGCAGAACGCATTGGGGAATTAAATGCGGTTATGGTTATTCCCAGACCACTAGACGAGTTGGAGGAAACCCTACCAGTGGCTAGTTGTTGGATAGAGGAACGTCAACCGTTGAATTTGCCAATCAGTTTTAAGGAACAAGTTGGAGAAGCAGAACTTTTGGAGTTACCAAACTTAACGGAACAAGTTGGAGAAGCAGAACTTTTGGAGTTACCAGACTTAACGGAATTGCCCATGAAAGTTATAGAGGAGCGATCGCTGACCAGTGACCAGTAATTTTAAGTAATGTAGTTAGGGCTAAAGCCCTAACTACACATCTGAATTACCATCAAGGTGTGCTGCCTTGGTTGGAAGGGGTCTTACTGTTTGTGACTAACTTTGATAATAGCGGGTCTTATCTATAAGGAAATACCAATCTTCTAATAAAAAGGATAAATTTTTATCTATACATATCACTCATAACTTTTACTATAGGAATGCTGCATTAATCATAAGCATTCAGTGATACTAGATTTATATCTATTGTTATTAGAGGAGAATACCCCTTGAACCAAGCAACGCTGCACCAATTGAAGGTGTTCGAGGCTGCAGCTCGTCATGGGAGCTTCACTCGTGCTGCTGAAGAATTATTTCTTACCCAGCCCACTGTCTCCATGCAGATCAAGCAACTGACAAAATCGGTGGGATTGCCGTTATTTGAGCAAGTAGGAAAGCGTTTATATTTGACGGAAGCAGGACGGGAGCTGTTCGCCACCTGTCGGCAGATTTTTGAGACAATCTCTCAATTTGAAATGAAAGTGGCGGATTTAAAAGGGCTGAAGCGAGGGCAATTGCGTCTGGCTGTCATCACCACAGCAAAATATTTTATCCCTAGGTTATTGGGACCGTTTTGTCAACTCTATCCTGGGATTGATATTGCGCTGCAAGTGACAAATCACGAAGGCATTCTCGAACGCATGGCAGCCAATTTAGATGACTTGTATATCATGAGTCAAGTTCCCGAACATTTGGATGTCAGCTATCAAGCCTTTTTAAGTAATCCTCTGGTTGTTTTAGCGCCAATCAATCATCCTTTGGCTGGCGAAAAGAACATTCCCATTCAACGTCTTTCAGAGGAACCTTTTATTATGCGCGAACCAGGTTCGGGTACGCGGCGAGCAGTGCAAAAATTATTTGATGAGCATGGGGTGACGGTAAAAGTCAAACTAGAATTGGGAAGTAATGAGGCGATAAAGCATGCGATCGCAGGTGGTTTGGGAATTTCCGTTCTCTCCCGACACACTTTAGTTGAGAACAAAGATTTGACTGTTTTGGATGTGGAAAATTTTCCCATTCTACGGAATTGGTACATGGTTTATCCTACAGGAAAACAGCTATCTATCGTTGCTCGTACTTATTTTGAGTATTTGCTAGAATCTGCAAAGCAATATTCGGCTCAAACTGTTGACTTTAGTTATGCTGTGGTCAATGAGAGCGAAGTGAAAGCAGAAGTTTAAAACCTTGTAACCTAGTTTGACAGATTCTTCAAGCCTCTCTTTAATCGTGCAAAGGGAGCGATGGGGTAACCGTCGTTCCAACTCTCAATTCACAATCCGAAGTCCACAATCCAAAATCCACAATCTAAAATCCAAAATCTTAAATGACAGCAGTAGAAACTGAAATTGTTGCAGTAACAGTTTACACTGACCAAGCTTTGGTAACACGACGGGGTGCTGTAACGCTTACAGGGCTTGAACGGGAATTAATCGTTACCAAATTACCAGATACTTTAGATACAGAATCAGTGAGGGTTAGCGGTACGGGTAGGGTGGCGGTACGCTTGTCACAAGTGAGTGTAGAAAGAGTCTTCTCATCCGAACCAGCAACAACGCGGCTTGTACAATTGAAGGGGCAAATCCAACAGATAGAAACAGAAAGGCGCTTTCTGCAAGCTCAAATAAATGCTTTGGATTTGCAATCAAAGTTTTTAGAAGGTTTGCGTGAAAAAACAGAGGAACCTTTCGCACAGAGTTTGTCACGGAAAAACCTCAGCCCAAGTGAAACTTTGGATTTCTTGAACTTTTTAGGCAGTCAATATGCCGAGTATGCGATCGCAATAGGAGACTATAAGGTTCAACAGCAAGAACTAGACAAGCAGTTAGAAATTCTCCGCCAACAGGTACAACAAATCCAAACTTCTCACGGTAAAGAAAATTTTTGCTTGACTGTAGCGGTAGAACCTGAAGGTGCAGGTGATTTTGAGTTAGAAGTATCCTACGTAGTCCTAAATGCTAGTTGGGTTCCACTTTACGATTTAGCAGTCAGTACCAACAGTCATTCCCTCAACCTCAATTACCTAGCAGAAGTGACTCAAAGTACTGGAGAAGATTGGATTGGTGTTGCCTTAACCCTCTCCACTGCCAAACCAGGGCTGCGAACATTACCACCCAAACCAGAACCTTGGTTTATAGACGTACCAAGTCCAAGAGAAAATCTCCTGCGTGCAAAAGCCATGCACCGACTCACACCAGGAGTGGCGATGACACAATCTTCCTATGAGGAAAATCATAATATCGATACCGAGCGATCGCCAGAAAACTTTATTGAAGCCGAAAGCGTTGTAGCAGAAATTTCCAGAGAAGGAAGTGCAGTTAATTTTAAATTAAATAGCAACACTCACATTCCCAGTGACGGCGCACCCCATAAAACGACAATTTTCAAAGATGACTACCCCTGCCAATTTGAGTATGTAGCAGCACCCCGTTTGGTAAGCTTCGCCTATCTACAAGCGAACGTCAAGAACAGTACAAATGGAGCAACTTTACTAGCAGGCAAAGCAAATATTTTTCGAGACAACACTTTTGTAGGAACAACTCGATTAGAAAATACTGCACCCGGTCAAGAATTCAAGTTAAACTTAGGTATTGATGAAAGTTTGAATATTGAGCGTGACTTAGTTGAGCGTCAAGTTGATAAAAAATTAATAGGTAACAATCGCAGGATTACTTACGGTTATCGTATTATCATTACCAACTTATTGGATCGAGAAACATCTTTAAAACTCACCGAACAACTACCAGTTAGCCGTAACGAGCAAGTCAAAGTCCGCCTCACTCGCAGCAATCCACAAATTCAACCAAGTGAAATGGGGATATTAGAATGGGCTTTAACTCTGTCAGCTCAAGCAAAGCGAGAAATATACTACCAATTTATAGTAGAGCATCCACCTGAATTATCAGTTCAAGGTTTAGGTATTTAATATTTCCAATATATAGACTTGACCCCTCAACCTCGTTCCCAGGCTCCGCCTGGGAATGCCTTACTTGAGGCTCCGCCTCCCATATAATTCCTACAGAGCTGAACTGAACTGTTTAGCAATCACTGCCATAGGCAAGTACAACCGTTGGGGCTGGTTAAAAAACGGAGTAAATCGATGATGTTCATAAAAAGCCCGTACTTCTCATCCTTAGCGTCTACCACCACAGCCATTGATGCGATTTCACTCATCAAACTTCGCCTAAGCGCATCGACAAGCAAAAATGCCCCCAGCCCTTGTCCCTGATAGCGTTCATCGACAGCCTGCCTGCCCAACAGCGTTGCTGGGATGAGAGGATACCTGGGCAGTTTTGCACGGATCGCGTCCGGTAAATCTTCTACCTGAATTGATGTAGCAGCCAACGTGTAATAACCTGCTATTCGTTCTGAATCTCGATCGCTCAGTACAAATGGTGTTGCTACATAACGCTTTAAATCCTGACGTGCTTGTTCTTGTAGGTAACGGTCGAGGGCTTCAGTTCCGCACCGAAAATCTCGTCGATTATGGTCAGAGTTCAGCAATTCAATGGTGTATGTAAAAGACGGAACACTCATCCCAGCCCCATGCTGTCCTTGTAATGTCCGATCGCTCGCGCTAAAGGTTCATCGGGATGTAACGCTGGAGGATTAAGGAGAGCATCAATAAAAGCCTTGCTATCTTCTCGACTGAGTTTGATAATGGTGTGTTCTTCAATCGTCCGTAATGCAGCAATCTGAGCATGACTGACTACGAAATCGGTCAGGCTTCTCCCTTCAAGATCTGCTGCCCTCTGCAACAATTCCTTCTGCTCGAGGGTAAGACGCGCTTCTAGGCGTTCCGGTTTGCTACGCCTGTCTTCTGTTTTGTCAAGTTTTTGCTTATCGGGCATTGTGGACGACTTTTCTTATGTTTTCTTTCCCTAATAGTACGTTTATAAGCCGTACAATTTCCATAATTTTAGCATAAGAAAATCTTATCAGCGTCCATCAGCGTTCATCTGCGGTTCATTAGTTTGTAAAAAAAGGCAGGTACAAAACCCGCCCCTCAAATCAAATTGACTTAAAATCCAACATCTAATTTCCAATAGCAGGAGCATTAAAAGATACCGCAGGTGCTTTTTCGTCAGCCAACGCGGGTATGGAATCTCTCAACCGTGCAGTTAGCTGTATCGTGCTGGCATCATAGACCTGAGTTAGTATCTTAGGATACAATCCAATACCAATAATTGGTACCAACAAACAGGCAATGATAAAGATTTCGCGGGGTTCGGCATCGATCAGCTTTTGATGAGCCACTAATTCTTCGTTCTCTTTACCGTAGAAAATCTCCCGCAACATGGACAGGAGATAAATTGGAGTCAAAATCACACCCACTGCCATCAAGAACACCACAATAACTTTAAAGGTGGGGTTATAGGCATCACTGGTGGAAAACCCAACAAAAACCATCAACTCGGCAACAAAACCACTCATTCCAGGTAATGCTAGGGATGCCAACGAACAAGTTGTCCACATGGCGAACATCTTACCCATTTTCTTACCAACACCACCCATTTCATCCAGCATCAGGGTGTGAGTGCGATCGTAAGTTGCTCCTACCAAGAAGAACAAACTCGCCCCAATCAACCCATGGGAAACCATTTGCAGCATCGCTCCATTCAAACCCAAGTCGGTGAAGGAAGCAATACCAATTGCCACAAAACCCATGTGAGAAATTGAAGAGTAAGCAATTTTCCGCTTCAAATTGCGTTGGGCAAATGATGTGAGGGCAGCGTAAATAATATTTACGATACCCAAAATCACCAACACGGGAGCAAATATAACATGGGCGTCTGGTAGCATTTGGGCATTCATGCGAATCAAAGCATAACCGCCCATTTTCAACAGAACACCAGCCAGCAACATGTGTACGGGGGCTGTTGCTTCACCGTGGGCATCTGGCAACCAAGTATGCAACGGGAAAATTGGCAATTTGACAGCATAAGCAATCAAAAACGCAGCATAAAGCCACAGTTGCAAATTGATTGCGTAATCTTTGGCAGCCAGCGCTTGCATGTCAAAAGTGACAGTACCGCCGTGAAACGCCATTGTCAAACCAGCAATTAAGATAAACAGCGAACCACCAGCAGTGTAAAGAATAAACTTGGTTGCCGCATATTGCCGTTTTTTACCGCCCCAAATGGAAAGCAGAATATAAACTGGTACCAATTCCAGTTCCCAAACCAAGAAAAACAGGAGTATGTCCTGTACGGCGAATACGGCAATCTGTCCGCCGTACATCGCCAGCATCAAAAAGTAAAACAACCTTGGCTTAAGCGTCACGGGCCACGCTGCTAGCATCGCCAGTGTGGTAATGAATCCAGTCAAAATAATAAGGGGCATAGATAAACCATCTGCCCCTACTGACCAATTCAAACCGAGTTGCGGAATCCAGCTGTAACTCTCAAACAACTGTAAGTCCGGATTGGAAAAATCGTATCCACTGTAAAAAGCGTATACAATCAATGCAAAATCTATCAACCCTACGATTAGGGCATACCAGCGTACTGTTTTGCCTTCTTTATCAGGAATCAAGGGAACTAGCAGTGACGCCGCTATCGGGAAAAGAATAATCGTCGTCAACCATGGAAAATTTGCTGTATTCATCACAAGTCGTCAGTCAGCAACTATAAGGTTCGGCTATCAACTACTAGCCTATTTACTAACAGTTTTTGCGGGTTTTGCGCTTCATTCTTAGGTTGATTTAACAAAATCGGATTGGGCATTGGGCATTGGGCATTGGGCATTGGGCATTGGGCGTTACATAAATTTACATATCCTTCCTCCCCTCGTTCCCAGGTAGAACCTGGGAATGCACGCTTGGGAGGCTCCGCCTCCTGTAACACAATTGAGGCAGAGCCTCTAGGGCAGCAGCCCACAAATACGCATTCCCAGCCTCAGGCTGGGAACGAGGAAGGCGATCGATGAACTGGTAACTGGTCAGGTGATTATCAAGTCACACCGAAAACAATCACTAACCCCAACACCGCCCCAAAAACGATTAAGGCATAGAATTGAGCGCGACCATTTTCTAAGTACTTTAGACCTTCACCACTGACGAGGGTGAAAAATCCAGTGAGGTTTACCGCACCGTCAACTACACGGAAGTCAACTTCCATGACTTGTCTCGCCAGACGACGCAAACCAATGACAAATACGCGGTGGTAGATGTCGTCAAAGTACCACTTGTTTAAGGAGAACTCGTAAAGTGGTTTCACTTTTGCCGCTATCTCTACGGGGTTGATTTTTGCCCAGGAGTATGTTAGCAGAGCCAGGATAATCCCAATCAAGGAAATTCCTACTGAACTTCCTGCCATAATGTAGAACTCCGTTGGGTTGAACGAAGCTGCTTTTTCTACCACTTCCTCTAATGTTTCATTGGGTGAGTAGATGAACTCCTCAAAGTAGTTGGCAAAAGGAGTGCCTAACAAACCAATGAGCATGGAAGGAAATGCCAAAACAACTAACGGCAGGGTCATTGTCCACGGTGATTCATGGGGATATTCACTGTGTCCGTGACCGTGTGCTTCGTGTCCGTGGTCATCATGATGGTATTGGTGTTCGGAAGAATCTTCGAGTTCTCCCTTGGTCATTGCACCGGGGCCAAAAGCACGTTTTGTATCAAAACCTGTTACCAGTGCCATCCCGATGGGTGACTTGAGTTTTTCCCACTTATCAGTTTGATTGCCCCGGAATTTACCTTCAAAGGTAGTTAGGTACATCCGGAACATATAAAACGCGGTGATTCCTGCAGTCAGCCAACCAACAAACCATAGAATTGGATTCGCGTTAAAGGCTGCCCCAAGGATTTCATCTTTTGACCAGAAACCAGCAAAGGGCGGAACACCAGCAATTGCCAAGCAACCAATCAAAAAGGTAAATGCCGTCACTGGCATATACTTCCGCAGCCCACCCATCAACCTGACATCTTGTGCCAAAGCGGGGTCGTGACCGACGACTCCTTCCATACCGTGAATCACTGAACCGGAACCAAGGAACAGCATCGCCTTAAAGTAGGCATGGGTCATCAGGTGAAACAGCCCTGCGGTGTATGCACCTACTCCCATTGCCATCACCATGTAACCCAGTTGGGAGATGGTGGAATATGCCAAACCTTTTTTGATGTCGTTTTGAGTAATCGCAATTGTCGCACCCAAAAACGCTGTGAGTGCTCCGGTGTAGGCAATTACATTCATTGCCGCCGGAACATGTTCAAAAACTGGATACATCCGGGCAACTAGGAAAACGCCTGCTGCCACCATTGTTGCTGCATGGATCAGGGCTGAGATGGGGGTTGGACCTTCCATCGCATCTGGCAACCACACGTGAAGCGGGAATTGGGCAGATTTGGCAACCGGACCGAGGAAAACTAAAATCGCAAACAATACGGCAAGGAAATTGCTTACAGAACCGTTCTGAACGAGTTCTCCAAGACGAATGCCCATTACCTCAAAATCAAAGCTTCCCGTTGCCCAGAACAGCCCTAGCATGCCTAAGAGCAACCCAAAGTCTCCCACACGGTTAGTTACAAACGCTTTCTGACACGCATCTGCAGCTGATTTGCGATCGTACCAAAAACCGACCAACAGGTAGGAACACATCCCAACCAGTTCCCAGAAGATATAAACCTGTACTAAGTTGGGGCTGACTACCAAACCCAACATTGAGGAACCGAACAAGCTGAGATAGGCGTAAAACCGGACATAACCTGGGTCATGAGCCATGTAGCCATCTGTATAAACCATTACCAGGAAGGCTACAGTCGTCACAATAACTAACATCAGGGCTGCCAGATGGTCAATCGTATAACCCATGGTCAGGTGAAAATTACCTGCTGCAGCCCACTCTAAGGTACGGGTATAAGAGGGGTGTCCTTGAATTTGACTCCATAACAAAGCAAACGAAAGACCCATCGCGGCTCCCATAAGGGATATGATGAGTGACGCATTTAACTTTCGCAAGCTGTTAGTTACTTGATTCAACGAGAGTAACCCCAGACCGACCAGCATTGCTCCAAGAAGGGGCAATACCGGAATCAGCCATGCATACTCATAGATTACTTCCATCACTGACGCCTACTTTTAGAATTCTTGACTTAAAGAAGTGTGAAGTGGACAGGATAAAGTATCAAGGGTTAAGGATAAAGAATTAAGGATTGAGGATAAATTTGCCATTCTATCCTTACTTCACACTTCATACTTCATCCTTAATACTCCATACTTCGTCCTTTTGTTGATTAATTTGTCGGAACTGTTAATAATTGTGACACACACCCTCTTTGATAAAATACCCCACCCGGCAGTAATTGGGTGGGGTAATTAAGGTTGGTTTTATATTTTGGTTAGTGGTTAGTGGTTAGTGGTTAGTGGTTAGTGGTTAGTGGTTAGTAGCTTTTTTTACAACCAACAACTAACAACCAACCAATCACGCTGACCTACAATTTAAATCGGCAATTTTTGATTTTTTATAGGTTTTGGGTCGATTGATGTAGCAGATTTTGATTTCTTCTAAGGCTTGAAGCAAATCTTCCCGCCCGCGAAAACTTTCTAAACGCTGTCTGACTATGCCGTTTTCTATTAAAAGTAGCGTTGGCAGTGATTTGAGTCGATAGGTAGTCGCTAGTTTGAAGTTATCATCAGCATTGACGTTGACCAATTTAATTTGGTCTCCGCATTGGGATTTGAACTGCAACAGTAACGGCTGAATAATTTTACACAAACCACACCAAGGTGCTTCAAAATTGACTAAAACAGGAATTGGGGATTCTAAAACTTCTTGAGTAAATGTCCGCTCACTTACCGACAACACCATGATGCCTCTAGAAGTAAACACTTTTGTTATTAACTAAGCTGTCAGCAGAAGGAGCAATAGTGTCACGACTGTGCAATAAATTCAGCACAGATGCGAATTATGTCACTAGAGAACAACCAGTAAAATGTCAGAAAATTTTGACCGGCTCGCTGCTCACTGCTATCTGAATATCTACTTAGCAGTTTGATTGCCAAGTTTTACAGTACTAAAATTGGCAAGGATTTTTGGAGAGGGACTCAAATTTTATGACTTACGTACCATAACGAAGAAAAAATCCTTGATGCGGTAGTCTGCTCAAGTTTTTTAGGGCTTGAGCTAGCCACGTCTAGCACACCATCTCCTCTAGAGATATATCGCCTAGAGAACTATCTAAACTTTTGGAGTTCCTGACACTTAATTGAGAATTTTCTCAAGTACTTGCCATGCTACTAAAGAGCCAAAAATTAGGATGAGTGTTGGCAACTCGGGGTAAATCGTACTTTAGACATACCCCAAACTACAAGCTTACTTATTTCCATTTTAATCAGTGTTTACTGATTATAGAAGAGAAAATGGCTGTTTATCAAGTCTTTTTCCTATTCTAGTAATTGTTAAACAACTACCAAATGTACAAATTTCAAAACTAAACGCCCCCTCACTGACAGCTACTTCGCCCATTGGACTCACTAGTTTCCTGCAGAGGAAGACCCTCATTCAGTACTAGTCTCACTTCATCGTACATTGATTTGGTAGCAGTTGAATATGATTTTATGGGATAAGTATCAAATCGACGGCTATAGAAAATTAGGTTTGTGTTAGAATCATAACTTTATTCTGGCTGTTGCTTGAATTAACAAGGGATGCGACCACCAAAGTAGCAGCACGAAGATAATAATTCCTACATATGACAGACGAAAAAATTCCTGCCAAACGAGAGATTGACGTTTGTCGATAACAGCTGCTAAAGGAACGATAGATGTCCGCTGTTTCACTTTTTCAAAGGCTTCACCATAACGATCGCTCAAACGGCGATCGCCATGCCACACCCCAAATAAATGGTGTAACACTAACCCTACGGAAGTGACAAGAGTAAAACTGGTACCGAGCCAAAGAGTATGAGCAATACACCAAATAACTTGCCCTACCATCTGCGGATGACGAGTGATGCGGATGATACCAGTCTCGTACAGATAAACTTGGGGCTTTTGGATAGCAGCAATTTCTAGTAGATTGAATGTAGCAGGATATAAAAAGAAAAACGAAATTGCCGACAGCACCCATACCAATTGCGCTATGCCTGATACGCCTTGGACGTTCCAAAGCTGTAGACCATCATAGCGGTGGTTAAAAAAGTAAACGATGAGTATCACAGCCAAAGGCAGGCTAGCCAGCGCAAAAAGAATGCGATAAAGCCTACATCCAATGTGTTTTTCTGCCCAAGGACGCAAGGCAGCCCCTCCACTGTGGACAATCGCAAAACCCAAGAGTAGCCCAAGCATGACAAAATGACTAAGGGTTAACCAACCCGGCAACATCATATACACAAATGAAGTAAGTTAAAGAAAACCAAATTTAGTACAACGAATACCACAAACTATGTAAAAAATCTCCCCTGACCAGTGACACCTGACCACTGACCACCTGACCAGTAAAGTGTCACCACCCATTTCTCAGGATTTGAAGAGTAGAAAAGGAGACTTTAGTCAAGATGATATGCTACTGTCTTTATCGAAACAGCCTCTACGTATTAAGATGCATTCTTAATCTCACCCAACTGTGAAGGCTTATTACGCTGGTTTGTAAAAGATTGCTGCTCCTTTCTTGTTCGTGGGTTTAGCCTTATGTCTGACCTTCCTTTCACCTTAGACCAACTACGTATTCTGAAAGCGATCGCTGCAGAAGGGAGCTTCAAGCGCGCCGCTGACAGCCTTTACGTTTCTCAACCTGCCGTGAGTTTGCAAGTGCAAAACTTAGAGCGGCAACTCGATGTCCCATTATTTGACCGTGGGGGACGCCGTGCTCAATTAACCGAAGCCGGACATTTACTTCTGAGCTACGGGGAAAAAATTCTCAGCTTGTGTCAGGAAACTTGTCGCGCTATTGAAGATTTACAAAATCTGCAAGGCGGTACTCTGATTGTGGGAGCTTCTCAAACCACGGGGACTTACCTTTTACCCCGAATGATTGGGATGTTCCGACAAAAATATCCGGATGTGGCGGTTCAATTACACGTCCATTCCACCCGCAGAACCGCCTGGAGCGTAGCAAACGGACAAATCGATTTAGCCATCATTGGTGGTGAAATTCCTGCGGAACTAGTGGAATCTTTAGAAATCGTTCCTTACGCTGAAGATGAGCTAGCGCTGATTGTACCTATCTCCCATCCCTTTTCCAAAGTAGAAACAATTCACAGAGAAGACCTATATAAACTGCAATTCATAGCTTTGGATTCGCAATCTACCATTCGCAAGGTCATTGACCAAGTGCTAGCACGCGCCGATATTGATACGCGGCGTTTTAAAGTTGAAATGGAACTTAATTCCATAGAAGCTATTAAAAATGCCGTTCAATCTGGTTTGGGAGCAGCTTTTGTCTCAACTTCAGCAATTGCTAAAGAATTACAAATGGGACTGCTGCACTGTGCGCCTATAGAAGGGGTCATCGTCAAACGGATGCTAAGGTTGATTTTTAATCCCAATCGCTACAGATCCAAAGCAGCAGAAGCATTTAGTCGGGAAATTCTACCTCAGTTTGCTACCCCAGGATGGAATCTAGAGTTGTTAAAATCTGTACCGAAAGCCATGGCAGTCAGTGTATTAGATGGAGGAAATCACAGCGACGAAGATGATTAAGATGTAGTCATTAGTCCTTTGTTCTTAGTCCTTTGTCCTTTGTCCTTAGTCTACAGTACAAATGACTAATGACTATTGACTAATGACCAATAATAAATTATGGAAATTTACTGTACCCGTCCGCACTGCCCTCGTCCGCAAAATTATTTTCCAGATTTAGATGATAACGCAACTCTCAGAACAGCACAGCAAAAATATTGCACGGCTTGCGGAATGCCTCTAATTTTGGTGGGCCGCTATTTGCCAATCAAGCTGTTAGGCAAAGGGGGATTCGGAGCCGCATTCTTGGCACGCGATCGCTACACGCCAGGAATGCGACAATGTGTCGTCAAGCAATTTCAACCTGCGGGAAATCTCACTCCAACCCAACTGCAACTGGCACAAGATTTATTTGTACGAGAAGCAGAAGTTTTAGAACAGATAGGCAATCAGCACGAGCAAATCCCCGACTTGTTTGCCTTTTTTCCCCTATTAGCTCCCAGTTCACAAACCGGACAGCAAGAACAATTTTTTTACCTAGTCCAAGAGTATATAGACGGACAAAATTTAGAAGAAGAATTAATTCAAAAAGGTCAATTTTCCGAACAAGAGGTATTAGAAATTCTGCGAGAAATTCTGAAAGTTCTGAAGTTTGTCCACAACGCAAACATTATTCACAGAGACATTAAACCCTCCAACATCATGCGCCATCGCAACGGGAAACTCTACTTGCTAGATTTTGGCGCAGTCAAACAAATTGCCAACTCCCCTATTGGTACTAATACTCCTTCAACTGGTATCTACTCCATGGGATTTGCACCTCCAGAGCAAATGTCAGGGGGTCAAATCTTTCCATCTACAGATTTATACGCCTTAGCTGTCACTCTTGTCATACTGTTAACAGGCGAACAAGACGTGACTCGATTATTTGATGCCTATAGCAACCAGTGGAAATGGCGCAATCGCATAACTGTTAGTCCTCACCTTGCGAACATTCTAGATAAAATGCTCCAAGCTGCAGCCAGTCAACGCTATCAGTCTGCACAGGAAGTTTTACAAGTTTTAGATACACCTGTGGGAAGTATACCCCCCACAAGCATCCGCCCCCGCCGTCAGTCACCAAATCCTTTACAAACACCAACCAGAACAACCATACAACCATTTTCTATAATAGAAATATTAGGCAGTGCAGCATTTAGTGGGTTTGAAAGTGGATTAATTGCTATAGCTTTATTCAGTTTATTAAAATCCCCTTTGTTTGCTCTAGGAGGTTCAGCCCTCATTTTAACAATACTTATATTTGCTCAAATTAAACGATGGATTGAAAGATGGGATTTATTAATTATTCCAGCTATCAGTTTTGCAATTATTTACTTTGTCCCCTTTTTACACTATGGATTGAGCCTTCAACAGTTAATAATTATACCCGTTGCAGGGAGTTTGGTAGCGATCGCCACCACTGCACTGTTCCGTTTAATTTACAAACTGTTATCACTATTACTATAATTACAAAAGTTAGTGGTTAGTGGTTAGTTGTTGGTGAAAAAAAAACAAATAACTTTATATTCCGAAATGCTAATACTTTTATTTGTAGTTTAAAAGACCACTAACCACTATCCACTATCCACTATCCACTAACCACTATCCACTAAGATTTATGGCAGCTAAGAACGAAACAGCAGTTTTAGCTCTAACTCTAGTAATTACATTGGGATTATTAGGCATAGTTTATTGGTGGCTGAGTACTTCTGGTATCATCGCGAGTTCTTTTAGTAGTAAGGGGACATGGCAAGTCAAACAATTGAATTACCAAACTTTTTCCCAAGTACCAAAAGTGCCATCAGGATTATTTAGTTATGGTGGTAGCACAACTTGGGCACCAATCAGAAAAGATGTCGATCCAGCAATTCAAACTGTCTTTCCTGAATTTCAACTGCGGTACACCGATCCTACGGCTGGCGCACCTGGTTCTGGAAGTGGTATAAAAATGCTTCTCAATAACCAGCTAGCTTTTTCTCAGTCTTCGCGCCCAATCAAAAACGAAGAGTATCAGCAAGCGATCGCAAGAGGCTTTACACTGCGAGAAGTTCCAGTAGCACTTGATGGGATTGCGATCGCAGTTCATCCAGACCTCAATGTACCAGGTTTAACCGTCGCCCAAATCAAAGACATTTACACGGGAAAAACTACCAACTGGAAATCCTTAGGAGGTCCCGATTTACCCATCACAGCTTACTCCCGGCGTTTGGAAGAAGGGGGAACTGTTGAGTTTTTCAGCGACAATGTTTTAGGCGGAGAAAAGTTTGGAACTAACACACAGTACATTTCTACTACAACACAAGCTTTGCAAGAAGTCGCGAGAAACCGAGGTGGTATTTACTATGCTTCCGCACCTGAAGTTGTCGGACAATGTACAGTTAAACCCCTACCGCTAGGAAAAACCTCAGATACATTTGTACCACCTTATCAGGAACCATTCATTCCGTTATCTGAGTGTCCAAAACAACGGAACCAACTGAACGCAGTTGCTTTTCAGAAAGATCGATACCCTATTACCCGAAGATTATTTGTAATTGTTAAACAAGAAGGTAACAGTGACCAACAAGCAGGAGAAGCTTACGCCAATCTCATGCTGACAAACCAAGCTCAAGAATTAATTGCTAAAGCTGGATTTGTGAGAATTCGTTAATGGCTAATGGCTAATGGCTAATGGCTAATGGCTAATGGCTAACGGCTAATGGCTAATGGCTAACGGCTAAGAAAAAAGTAACAATTAGCAATTAACAATTAACAATTAGCAATTAGCAATTAGCAAATTACCATGTCACAAAACAAAGAAACACCTATTTTGCTCCTGTCCCTACTGATTACGGTAGGGTTAATAGCTGGTGGTTACTGGTGGTTCAGCAGAAACTCAAACTTGAATCTCAGTCAAACCTTTTCCAAAAACGCAGGTTCTGGTAACGATGGGAGTAATACAGTTTCACGAGAACCAATTGGTAAGACTTTCGCCTCTGTCCAAAACGTCCCCATAGGAACATTTAAATATGGAGGAAGTACTTCTTGGGCACCGATCCGAGGATTGGTCGATCCTACAATTCAATCAGCACGACCGGAGTTTCGCTTGCAGTACGTACAACCTAAGGGAGAAACCCCTGGTTCTGGGACCGGTATAAAGTCTTTGATTGATGGTCAACTGGTCTTTGCTCAGTCTTCCCGTCCCCTAAACGATAAGGAAAAAAGAATTGCCCAGCAACGAGGATTTACACTCGAACAAATTCCAGTAGCCATCGACGGTTTGGCTGTAGCAGTAAATCCCAACTTGAATATTTCCGGATTGACTATCAACCAGTTAAAGTCCATTTACACTGGCAAAGTTACAAATTGGAAAGAGCTTGGTGGTCCCGATGTCCCGCTTAAAGCTTTTTCCCGTCGAATTTCTGATGGCGGTACTGTAGAACAGTTCGTGCAAGACATTTTGGGCGGTGAACCTTTTGGACAAAATGTAGTGTTTGTCAGCACAACCACCCAAGCGCTGCAAAATTTGACCGGGAGTCCCGGTGGCATATACTACGCCTCTGCTCCCGAGGTGGTTCCTCAATGTTCAATCAAGCCTTTACCTCTAGGGAGAACACAGGGGCAACTTGTTGCTCCCTATCAAGAACCGTTTGTTCTCCCCGATGAATGTCCTGGTAAACGGAATCAGTTGAACACTGAGGCTTTCCGGTCGGGAAGGTATCCCATAACGCGCACTCTGTTTGTTGTTATCAAACAAACCGGGCAAATCGAACAGCAAGCTGGTATGGCTTACGCTAACTTACTGCTCACTGAGCAGGGACAGGAACTTGTGACTCAGGCAGGGTTTGTCAAAATTCGCTGACACCTGCATCCTACATATAGAGCTAGCTAGCTCTATTAATCGACTCTGCTGGCAAGCAAATGAGATTATCGCCTTGAGTGAGAATTAAACCGCGTTGACGCAATTTGCCCATCAAGCGGGTGACGGTGACACGCGTTGAGCCAATGGCACTGCCAATTTGGGCATGAGTGAGGGGGAAAGGCAGGCAATAGCCGCGAATCACGTCGGGATCGGTTTCACTCATTGCAGGCTCTCCGTATTCCTCAATAAGCAGTGTGAGGAATCCTAAGAGACGGTCAATTGTGCGGCGTTGTCCTAGAGCACTCAGCCACAGCAGTTTGCGCTGGTGCTGATATCTAAAAGCGTCCATAACTTCCCGACGGAAGTGAGGCCAGTTGTCTAAATCGTGCCAGTACATCCACAGCACTGCTGTTTGGTCTACGTGGGCGTAAGACTGGAGTGTAAATGGTGACTGAGCAACAATTTCAAAGGGCTGACCGGCACCCACAAAACCTAGAAAAGCTTCTTCTGGTGTTCTGTTGATGCGTCGAGAGGTGAGCTGACTTGCGGTGGCGCTGACTTGGGCCGTTCCCACCATGCGGATCGCGCCCCTTTGCACCAAGTACAGCAATCCAGGACGGGCTGGAATGCGCTCATCTTTGCTAAAGGTGCGGCAGCGATAGTGTTCTTGAGCCCAGTCAAGAATCCGTTGCCAAGTCAAAAAAGGACGAGATGCCTCAGAAAAGGAGGATGGAGATTGCATAGGTAACAAAGAGCGTTCGGCTGAAGACAAAGACGTTAAAAATGGGTGCAAGGAGTGTCTTCGTGTTGGCACTTCAAGCATTAATCCTAACAGTGCCAGCCATGAAAAAAGTAGACAATTTAGCATCTACTCTTTTTGTTATACATCTTACTGTACAATGAAGGTAGTAAAATTTACCCCTAATTAATTAAATTTTGCATAATTCTAATTTTCTTCCCATAGAATAAACTTATGTCTTCGGAAAGATGACATGAGATAATAGTACAAGATGGCAGAATTTTATTTTCTGAGGGCTGCGTGCATCAAAAATTACCTAGTTGCAAATACACAGCTATCAAGCAGCTAGTATATAGTAAATTATCATCACTGTTAAGTATTTATACTGCCTCCCACCAAAGAGGATGCATATTAGAGCAAAATATTCCTCTATCTCAAGGTAGAAATGATAAGAAAGTTTTTTATATCTCAGGTATAGTCTTAAAACTAGCGAAATCTGAGAAATTACCTCCTTTGGAGATAGCTAGCGGATTAATTTCTCATAAATCAAAAAGTTATGACAATGATTTAATAATTAAAATTGTTCCTCCCGGTTGGATTCATCTAGAAGTGAGCCATGTAGTTTTAGCTACTTGGTTACAAAGTTTTATTAAGAGACTGGGGGACAAGGAAGAGGGGGTAGACTTGGGCGAAAATTCTACCTTGTCTATCAAGTCCTCCTTGTCCCCCATGTCTCCCTTATCTCTTAATCCCCAGTACCCAATCCCCGATACCCTATTTACTACTCAGTATGCTCATGCACGATGTTGCTCTCTTTTGCGCTTAGCGATACAAGAGGGGTTAATAAAACTTAAAGAAGATAAAATTGGTTCGTCAAATATTTTTATCCCTGACGTTATTCCTTGGCTTGACAATTATGAAAAACTACGATTCGACCAACTAGCGTCCTACCGCCTCATCAATCAACTGGTAAAAGTGACAGACCAATTGTTGTGTTGCGATCGCCCCTTAGACGGCACCCTTTGGGAGCATCGTCCTAAATCAGTCAACTGGGAAAAAGCTGCATTAGAACTCAGTCAAGCCTTTGAAACTTTTTGGTGTCAGTGTCGTATCTTCGGAGAAGTCAAAAAAACTTCTCCCGAACTCGCACAAGCGCGACTCGGATTGGTTATGGTAACTCAGACTGTGTTGCAATTATTACTGGAAGAAAAGTTCCGTATTTCTGCCCCGCAAGAATTATGAAATTTAGAGGGAGTCATTTGTCATTGGTCAAGTGTCATTGGTCATTGGTCAAGTGTCATTGGTCCTCGTTCCTCGTTTCCTTTTTTTAGGAAAAATATAAAACTTCTCAAAAGACTATTGACACACCAAGAAACATAGTGTATATTTCTTGATGTGTGAGGAGCGAACCAGCGAGAGCACCGAGACGAAACACGGCCAGTCGTCGGTGCTCTTTCTGATTTTTAGTTAGTGGTTAGTGGTTAGTGGTTAGTGGTTAGTGTTAGTGTTAGTGGTTAGTGGTTAGTGGTTAGTGGTTAGTAGGTAGTAGTAAAAACAACTAGCAACTAACAACCAACAACCAACAACTAACAACCAACAACTAACAACCAACAACAACAACCAACAACCAACACCAACAACCAACCTTTTTAAAAAAGTAAAAATTTTCAATGGCAACAGCTACGCCATCTTCCTCTACATCAGGAGCTACCCATTGAGCTAAACGTTGTACTCCTGCTGGCGCATTACCCATAGCGATACCAATGCCAGCATACTCTAACATTTCCGCATCGTTAAAATTGTCACCAACACTCATCACGTTTGCTCTTTGCAGCCCTAGCAGTTCTTCAGCTAAATAACGCACTCCAAGTCCCTTATTGGCAAGCGGATGAGTTGCTTCAAAGAATGTAGCAACAGAAGTGGTGAGATACAGTTCTGCAGGCGTGTACTGACGGCGTAAATTTCCCAATAACTGCTCGATGACACTTTTGTCATCGCACAAAGCTAAGACTTTTGTAGGTTTATGGTGACAAAAGAGGCGTAAATCGCCTACAGCGATAGGAGTTATACCCGAACGTTGAGCGTAAAGTTTCGTTTCCTCTGTTACCTCTCTAACATAAAGTTGGTCATCAATGTAGAAATGTACGGATAAAAGTTGGCGTAGTTCGGGTTGTTCAAAATAATCTAGAAGTTTGAGTGCAGTGTGTTCGGAAACAGGCAAATGACTGTGAAGGTGTTGGGTAACGGGATCTTGAATCCAAGCGCCTTGGTAAGCTATTAATGGTAGGTCAGAACAAATTTCTTGATGAAATCGCAAAGCCGAACGATACATACGTCCTGTTGCGATCGCGACTTGAATTCCCCGCGCTTGCACTGCAAAAATTGCCTGCTTGACTCTTTCGCTGATTGTATTAGATTTTCCTGCAATGGTGCCATCAACGTCTAAGACAAGCAGTCGAATATCAGAAGCAGCAGAAGACTCAGTGCTAGGTGATGCTAAATCCATAACTGATAAAGTCTGAAATATAAAGGATAAAGTATAAAGTAAACTCCACTTAGATATATTTAGGGAGTAGAATAATATTTTCTTGAAACATTTTATCCTTCATCCTTGATACTTGTTACTTTTTATAGATACTGAAATCAAAGTGATTAATTAACGTAAGATACTGGAGTCAAAGTTAGCGCTCCAATTAAGCGAACAACTTTGTTACCTTGTTGCAAAACACAAAAGGGGTTTCATGAAAAAAAATTGCTTAACAGAGGTTTTTGCTGCTATAGCTACTGCACTTCCTATCTTTTCCGTGGTAGCGCCCGTCAGTGCAGCCTCATTGAACAATACTTCGGAATGGAATAACTTGGTAGCAAATCAGGTTCAACCAAGAGCAACCGACGTATCAGGCTTTCAAACGCTCATTCCGCAATTTCAGCAATTTGTGCAACCAGAAGGAATGTCGATACCCGACAATCAAGTCAGAAGGTTAGACCCCTCTAGATTACAACTAAAATCGGACAGTAATGTTCGTGTTTGGTTTCTCAACGAAGGTGCTTTTTATCGCAATCAATTGGCTTACGAAGCTATTCAAGGTTCAAATTATCAAGCAGAGTTGGTTTTTCAAGATGCTTCATGTATTAGTGGAAACAACAATAACTGCGAAAAGCCTGAGAGCAATGGGACTTTAAACGTTGGGGATTATGTTGATTTGGGAACAGTCGCTGGAGGTTCGCATCTCAATTTTTGGTTAAGAACAAATGGAGCTAATCCGCAAGACACAGGTGGTACGAACCCAGTCACAAATGTCAAAAATATTTACGGTGAAGATGCGACTCAGAATCCGGATGGTTTGAATCATATAGTTGCTTATGAGTATAACAATTACCTTTTAGTCGGATTTGAGGATCTGTTTGGACCGCAGGGTTCTTTAGCGGGAGGAAATGGTACTATTGCCAGCGATCGCGATTTCAATGACGTGGTGTTTGTCGTTGATGTAGGTAAAAACAATCTAGATGATAAAGCTTATATACCAGAACCCACAAGTGCTCTTGCTCTTTTGGGCGTAGGAGCAGTGGGATTGCTAAAACTAAAGCGTCGCGTTAACAGTGAGCAGTGACCAGTGAGCAGTGACCAGTAATAAAATTTACTTATATAGGGGTGCTTCTACACTTATAAATAGTTAAGTAAAAAAAACTTTGTGAAACTTTAGGAAAACAATACTGAAATTTGTGTAAAACTTCTATCAAAATATGATAATGAGGTTTACAAAACTACTGCAATGCTTGGGGGAAAAATGTCTGGTTTGAACAAGACTTGGACTGGCTGGTTCTTACGCATTGCAGTAGGGAGTGAGTGTTCCCATTGGTTTGCAGTATGGGAAGAATCCAGAAAGCATACTCAATCAATCTCAAGCAAAGAATAGCAGTGGTGAAATTGTTGGTTTACAGGTGCAGCCTGGGAACACATTAGCACTCGTAGGCGGTGATGTCAGGCTTGATGGTGCAAGATTACGGGCTGCGGGTGGAAGAGTGGAGTTGGGCGGCTTGGCAGAATTGGGAATAGTGGGGCTGTTTGTCGATGGCAATAATTTGAGTTTAAGTTATCCTGCATCCGTACACAGAGCAGATGTATTACTTTCCAATGGAGCACAAGTCGATGTCAGCGCGTCTGGTGGAGGTAGTATTGCTGTCAACAGTAGAAAGATAGATATTGTAGGAGGAAGTGGTCTTTTAGCTGGGGTCAGAGAAGATAGAGGAGCCGTTGACAACACAGCAGGAGATGTTACGCTCAATGCGACTGATGCGATCGCTCTTAAGCTGTCGAGCGCGATCCAAAATTTAGTTAATAATAATACAAAGGGGAATAGTGGCAATATTAAGATCGCGGCTCAGTCTCTAGATATTAGCGATCGCTCCACTTGATAAGTGCTGTAAAAATACCTAACAAAGTTGACAAACCTTATCAAATATTTCATCTTAATTGGCCTTTCTGATACACCCAAGCATAGACGACCGAACTGGCGGCTACTATATTGATTGGGTATCTAGTAGCAATTAGCTAGACTACAGCGCACACCAACTGGGAATCAGCACAGTTCCCTTGGCATCAGGCAACGGCAACCACGCCACACAACCCGATGCCAAACCAGGGTGTTTTAGTACCACAGGCTTTTTAAACTTGCCGACTAGATATTTTAAGGCGATGTTTCTAGCGGCGTTATCCCCAGAGTCATAAATTTTCCCCTCTGGAGTCTTGACCAACTTTCCTAAACCTCTCTCGCTCCACAAATATAAGTTTAAACTTCCGACTTGAGAACCACGTAGGCATTTCCCACCCAGAAACGCATCAGTGATTGAAGTGTAAGCAGGGTTAATGCGTGTTGTATAAATCGAATAACGTGCCAGCGCTTTGTGTTCAGTTCGTTTTTGAATTTTCTTTGCTATCCAGTTTGAACGCTTGATATTACTCCGATGTGAGTATTTACCTTTGAGAGCTTTTAAACTTTTTAAGTTTTCAAAAACGATTAACTGACACTGATATTTTAGAGCGAACTCTACAAGAGTATTTGAGATTTTTTCAATCAAATCTTTCTCAAGATTTTTGATTCGCTCCCACAAAGTCGCACACATTCGCTTTGGCGGTGAATTCCCTAACTCTGTATGCGTATTCGTGAGCTTTTTAGCTTTGGCAATTAGTCCTAGGTAGCGCTTCCTAAGATGAGATAAGCGATTGTTTCCTTGAAGGCGAAGAGTGGTTATTTCTTCAACAACGCCCGTATCTTCGTACCCTTCTAGCACCTTGGCAACGACGATTGGGTCGGATAAATTTAAATCGATGCTGAGAACTCGGAGTTTGCCATAAGCTTGAATTTGCTCATCTAATTTCCCCTGACTTGGAGTGAGTTTTTGAATCACCCAACATATGTTAAGTTTCCCATTTGATATCATCAGTGACATTGTACTTTTTTGATACCCCGATGGTAATTCTCGACACTTGTAGAGGAATTTTTCTTTCACCCAACTTGATCCAGTCCACAGCTTTACAACTATAGAGTCGCCTGTATCTTGCCCAAACATCGAAGAGTAAAACTGTGTCGGGAAGTTAGTTGATGTCGGTAATGTTGGCGGTTTTCCTGCTTTCTTTTTGAGTCGAGTTTTTTTCTTGAGTGTTTTAGCTTGATTTGCTCTCTCAATGCGTTGTTGCCAACGTTTTAAATTACTATCATGAGATTTAACAATGCCGAACGCTTTTTTGATGGCAGCACGTCTGAAATCTTTGGGAACATCTTTAAAAGGTATCGGATGTGGCACCTCAGCCCGTTTTTTATTTGTAATAGTTAGAGATTCATAGACTTGGTATAAATCTGATACGGATACACTCAGGCATTTTTCTACATCTACTCCCATCACCTTCACATAAAACATCACAACTGAATTAAATAGCTTTTGTGTTGCCTCTACATAACCAGGGTGTTTTGTTTCAATTACACCGACCATGGCTTCATTAATCAAGAAATGTCCCTTCTGTTTTCTGAGTGCCACGCTATTATCACCTCCTGTGTTCATACTGCTTTGACTGTAGAAATTTGATTTTTTGTAATGAATCTATCTCATTTTACACCGATTAGCAAAGAAAACATAATGGATATTTACAATTCCATCATCATCTCAAATATTTTACTACCTCAACTTAGTCATGCTTCTGTTTTACATTTAAGATTTCTCAGAGCTTTAATGTCATTTATTTAAAGCTCAACTAGAAATTAATTATATACAAATCATACCGCACTCCACGTAGATTTCACAAAAATGACATGATTTGTACTGAAAGTGCCGTTTGAGACGGCAATATCCACAGAACTTAACGCTCGTAAGAAGGAAGAGGGAAGAGGGAAGAAGTATCCCCATCAATAAATTGAGGGGATTTGAAATGGCAAGAACAAAATCTTACTTTTCCATCAATAAATTGAGGGGCTTCTACCTTAGGAAGGAGGAAGAGAGAAAGAGAATCAGGAAAATTCTTTCCAACTTCGGTCTTTCTTCTTCCTCCTTCCTTATTTTCGGTGACATGATTTCCCATAATTTGAAAGCTTTATAGATGTTTGTGAGGTTTAATAAACAATTTAGCCACTTGGTAACACCTCCGCTAACACTTCTCCTCCTGAAATTGTGGAAGCCAAAGGTTGGATAATTGATGCCAACAATAATGTAACTTTGGTAGCGGCTGCACCCACTGTGACGTCTGATAGTGCCAATTTCAACCCGACTTCTTGCGACGCTTATTCAGCAAGCTTTCATCGATAATTTTTTGCTAGCAAAAGCTAAGCCACAGTGAGAACCGTCTGCTGAAATTTCTCTGCTAGTAACAAAACTGCCTCTTCCATGACAAAACGTCGCGGCGTCCCATTTTGTTTGCTCAGTTGTTCCACAACCAAGCCCGCGTTTTCAGAAATTCTGGGAGGTTGGTATTCTCTACCTTGACCCACGTATCTCCATGGCGTTGGCTCTTTTTTGGGTTGGTTATCTTTATATTTCTTAGTTTCAACTTGAATATCTTTCTTCGATACCGCTTGGGTATATGCTTTTTCCAGCACCGACTTGATAACATCAATCGGTGTGCGACCTGTTGCTAACTTATAGAGTGCTGAGAGGGAGAGGTTGTGATTGATTTTATCCAGTTGTTTAGTCGTGAAGCTTCCAAGTATGGGTGCTAGCTTCAACAAGTGGTTGGCAATACCCGCTATCCATCCCAAAGAGTCAGCTAAAGCTTCTTCATACTGTTTGGGTTTGAGTTTTTCTTGAAGAAAAAGCAACAATTGACCAACTTTGGCGGCTCCAAGTAATGTAACGGGGTTTGTGTAGCCAATCTCGCTGATAACTTCCTTTATCAAGTTTTTCCCCGGTTTAGCGAGTCTACGGATGAGATATTGAACTTCTTGTGCAACTGTTTCAGAAAAATTCCCATCAGGAGCTGTTGCTGGCGCTTTAGTCATGCTAAGATTACTCCAGTAATTAATGTTTTTATTAATTTTACTAGGAAGTGCTCCTGAGCAAGATGAGCGCTTCCTTGTTTATTCATAATACAATAATCCGGAAATTTTTCTTGTAAATTTTCTATAGAATTTTTCGACTTTTTCAGAGAAAAAATTGGTTGCGATTGAGTCCACCTCGTTGCCTTATCCACCTCGTTCCCAGCTCAAACTGGGAATGCCTTACGGGAGGCTCCGCCGACTGTACTCTACTATAGAGTGCGAGGCGGAGCCTCGCTGTCTGCATTCCCAAGCGGAGCCTGGGAACGAGAGTAGGGGTTGCCTTAACTTCACGTAAGACAGTTTTAATTTCGGAAATCTACACTCAGTTTACATAATTTTTTCAGTAAAACCCCTAGGGATAAAGACTTAGCGAAGATAAATTTTAAGTGTAGACATAGAAAAACACGGGCGTAATAATAATAAGTAACGCTTAAACATTAAGTAGAAATCAGTAGCCCAAAAGCTTAAATTTATAGTTCCTTAACCCAATTCTAAATAAATTATCAAGGAAGTTTTATGATGAAGAAAAATCAGCTAAAGAGACTTATAGCCACCGCCGCCACAGTTACTGGTGTCTTTTCTGCTGTTGCTCCTGCAAGTGCTAGCACATTCACTTGGGGTGATTGGACAAAAACTTATGAAGTACAAGATAAGTCCACTGACACCTCAGGATTTCAATCTCTGATTTCTGAGTATCAAAAGTACGTACAGCCAGAAACTCTTGCTATTCCAGAAGATAAATTAAATAAACTAGACCCTACAAAGCTTCGTCTGAAAAATGACACCAATGTTCGTATTTGGTTTCTCAATGAAGGTGCTGGTTTTAGAAATCAACTTGCCTATGAAGCGCTAAAAGGTAATGATTATCAAAAAGGGTTGCTTTTTAATGATGTATCCTGTGACATTTCTCAAGCAGCTAATTCAGCATGTCAGGTTGGCGAAAACCCAGGGACATTAGATATTGGAGATTATGTTGAGATAGGTAAAGTAGCAGGTGGTTCGCAACTCAACTTTTTTATTAAAGCAGATGGATCGAGCCATCCTGATGGACCCATTTACGGTGCAGATCCAACAAAAAATCCAGATTTATTAGAGCATTTGGTTGCTTATGAAATCGACGATCGCGTGTTATTAGGTTTTGAAGATTTACCCGGACCGGAAGGAGTTTCTTCCGATCGCGATTTCAATGATGTTATGTTCGTTGTTGATGTTGGCAAAGACAACATCGAATCCGTACCCGAACCTGCAACTGCGATGGCATTGTTAGCGGCAGCAGCTGCAGGTGTGATGACATTGCGCCGTCGGGAATCAGCTGACTAATGACCAATGACGTTCCTTGTAGAAGCAACTGGTTAGAATAGATGTATCACTCAAACATCAGTTCGCTTCCAAACCTTTGATGAAAACACACCCCACATTCATTCTTGTAGATGGGCATTCCCTAGCCTTTCGTTCCTACTACGCCTTTGCCAAAGGAAAAGACGGTGGCGGATTGAGGACGAAGACAGGGATACCCACGAGTGTGTGTTTCGGCTTTCTGAAATCTCTGTTAGAGGTTATGGCAACGGAACAACCCCAAGCAATGGCAATAGCCTTTGACTTGGGGTTGCCAACTTTTCGTCATGAAGCTGACGACACATATAAAGCAGATCGTCCGGGGACGCCAGAAGACTTTATTCCTGACCTGAAAAACCTGCAAGAATTACTGGATGCGTTGAATCTCAAAATAGTCACCGCCCCTGGTTATGAAGCAGATGACGTGTTGGGAACTTTAGCACAAAAGGCAGCAGCATCGGGGTATAAAGTCAAAATTTTGACAGGCGATCGCGATTTATATCAACTTATTGACCCCAACAAAGACATTAGCGTTTTGTATTTTAGCCCAGATGCGCTCAAACGCAACACCAACGCTGGTATTAGCGAGTTTGGTGTAGAACAAGTCAAAGAGAAATTGGGAATTGAACCATCCCAAGTTGTGGATTACAAAGCCCTTTGCGGTGATAAATCAGACAATATTCCTGGAGTCAGAGGAATTGGGGAAAAAACAGCAGTTCAATTGCTCAAGGAATATGGTTCTCTTGAAAAAATTTATGCTTCATTAGGACAAATCAAAGGTGCAACTCAGAAAAAACTAGAAGCAGGTAAAGAAGATGCAGAAAAATCCCACTATTTAGCAGCAATTGTTCTAAACGTTCCCTTAGAAATTAATTTAGAGGAATGCATTCTCAAAGGATTTGATACCAAAAATATCATCCCAATTTTAGAAAAGCTAGAATTTAAAACTTTTTTAGGCAAAGTTAACGAACTCCAACAAAAGTTTGGCGGAACAGTTGAAGAAGCACCAGAAGCCACAGAGGAACCAGAAGAAACAACTTCGCCACTCCCTACTCCTGTAGAGATCGAGTATGATGCGTCTCTACCACTCCCCACCTACGAAGGAGATGATGTGTGGTTTTTTAGTCCTGAAGATACAGAAGCATTTCAACAAAATCCGACAAATTCTCTAATTCAGCCCAGAATTGTAGATACTCCAGCAAAACTGACAGAATTAGTCAATCTGCTGCAAAACTTTACCGATGCAAAATATCCTGTTGCATGGGATACAGAAACCAGCGATTTAGAACCAAGAGATGCATTTTTAGTAGGAATTGGTTGTTGTTGGGGAACCGAACCAGATGAAGTCGCCTACATTCCCCTCGGTCATAAAACTGGAGAAAATTTAGATCGAGAAATTGCTTTAGAAGCACTCCGCCCAATTCTTGAAAGTGCAAATTACCCTAAAACTTTGCAAAATGCTAAGTTTGACCGTTTAGTCTTGCGCTGTCAAGGAATAAAACTTGCAGGAGTTGTCTTTGACCCCATGTTAGCAAGTTATGTTTTAAACCCAGACGGAAACCACAATCTTAGTAGCTTAGCTCAACGTTATTTAGGTTTAATAGCAACAAGTTACTCCGAACTAGTTCCCAAGGGAAAAACTATCGCGGATTTAGATATCCCTTCCGTAGCAGATTACTGCGGTATGGATGTTTACACCACATTTCAATTAGTACCAAAATTGCGTGAGGAACTAGAAAAAATTGATGAAAAAAATAGCCATGTAGAGGCGAGAAGGAGCAAGTCTTTACAAAAATTATTATTAGAAATAGAACAACCCCTAGAACCAGTTTTAGCAGAGATGGAGTATCAGGGAATTCGTATAGATACTGCTTATTTGCAAGAACTATCTCATATATTAGAAACAGATTTAGCCAAGTTTGAACAACAGGCTTACGAATTTGCAGGAGAGAAATTTAATTTAGGTTCTCCAAAACAATTGAGTCAAATACTATTTGACAAATTGAAGTTAAGCACCAAACATTCCCGTAAAATCCAAACAGGTTATTCGACTGATGCAGCAACACTAGAAAAATTGCGAGAAGTTGATACAACTGGAATAGTTGATGCCATTGTTGAGTATCGTACCTTATCTAAATTGAAATCTACTTACGTAGATGCATTACCAGAACTCGTTCGTTCGGATACTAAACGAGTACACACTAGCTTCAACCAGACAGCAACATCTACGGGACGGTTGTCTTCTTCCAATCCAAATTTACAGAATATACCAATTCGTACCGCTTTTAGCCGTCAGATTCGCAAAGCCTTCATACCGGAATCTGGTTACTTAATGGTAGCTGCTGATTATTCACAGATTGAGTTGCGAATATTAGCCCATTTGAGTCAAGAACCCATATTAGTTGAAGCTTACCAGAATAATGAGGATATCCACAAAGTTACAGCAAAGCTAATTTTTGAAAAAGAAAATGTGACACCAGATGAGCGAAGGTTGGCTAAAACTATCAACTTTGGTGTAATTTATGGAATGGGTTCTCAGAGATTTTCCCGTTCCACTGGAGTAGAGAAAACTGATGCTAACGAATTTATCAAACGATTTAACAACCGCTATCCTAAAATCTTTGAATATCTAGAGTTTGTGAAAAAGCAAGCTGTCACCCAAGGGTATGTAGAAACTATCTTTGGGCGGCGGAGATACTTTGACTTTACCAGTCATAGTCTGCGTAATCTTAAAGGTAGCAATCCTGTAGATATCGAGCTCAGCAAATTTAAAAATCTAGGTGCATATGATGCAGGATTGCTACGTGCTGCAGCCAACGCACCAATTCAAGGTTCTAGCGCCGATCTTATTAAAGTTGCAATGGTAAAACTGCACGAAATTTTGCAGAATTACAAAGCACGCTTGTTGCTACAAGTTCATGATGAACTTGTATTTGAAGTTCCACCAGATGAATGGGAAGAACTGCAACCCCATATTAAATCTACAATGGAAAGTGCAGTATCTTTGACTGTGCCATTGCTTGTAGATGTACGTGCAGGTGAAAATTGGATGGAGACGAAGTAAGTTGGATAGTGGATAGTGGATAGTGGATAGTTGTTAGTGGATAGTGGATAGTGGATAGTTGTTACTATGGACAACCAACAACTAACAACCAACAACTAACAACTAACAACTAACAACTAACAACTATCCACTAACCCTTAACATAAAAATTATATGTATGCTTGTCTGATTCGTCGGTCAAGTTGATGTAAGATGTATTAGAGAGCGGGGGAAAATAATAAGGTTGAAACTGCTTTAAGCTTTCACAAGTTTCTAGTGGAAACGGTTTTCTCTCTGGAACGTCATTCCAACCAATAATTAAAACACCACCTTTTCGTAAAGATTGATAGCAACCTGCAAATGCTTTTTCTACTTCTTCTCGCTCGTTTAATCCCCACCCAAAAACACCATTGCAGAAGATAACATCCAAATCGTTTTCAGTGAAATGGTTGCTTAGTTCACTCATGGAACTAACAATGTGGTTTTTCGCTCCATATATTGTCTTCACTGGGTTAATATCAATTGTCCAGTATTCTTTGTTTTTAAACCATTTTTCATAATGTTTTGTATAGGGAGCGCATCCTACAAATAAAATTTTTGCGAACTCTTCTCTTTCAAGAAAATAAGGAATTATTTTCTGCTCTAAGATATAGCGATCGTGAGTTTCTAGAGGCATTTCTTTACCAAGAACTGTGTTGGTAACAACCTGCAAGCGTTTCAAAATCATTTGGGGGTTAGTCAACATAACGGAATACACTACTGATATGAGAGTGAGTTTGTAAAGTATGTAACCACTTACGTAGCCCGTACACGTACATTAGACACGAGGAACTTAAAGTTTCTCGTAAGAAAAGATTAATGTTTGTTTAAAAATCTAAAAAATATAAGATAAATCGTGTTTTTAATCTTATAATAAGAAAGTTTATAGAATATATGGTTTATACTCAGTAAACTTAATTCCGTCAGTCTTACGGTTTGACAGATAGTCGGCTAGCACTGTTTGGAGTCAGTATGGGAGTTTTACAAGCTGGCTATGCTTTTACTTTTACGGCGATTGGAGATCGATTGCTGGGAACAATTGGTCATACTAACTTACAGTCTTTTGGCAAAAGCTCGCATCGTTTGCGTTCAAGATGCACGTGCTTGCGCGCAACGTTTTCCCGATGGAGCTTGTTATGTTGTTCTGTGGATTGGGACACAGCTATAGAAATGATGGGCAAACATTTGTTGACCATGTGCGTTATTTTTTGATGACACAACTAGAAGATTGGCGGGGATAATTTCAATAATCTTCATCAGCAAAAAATTCAGCATCATCTTCCGAGTCAGAATTCCTTTGCCTAGAAGCTGCAAGACCCCATAAAGGTTGCAGTAGTGCCGTACCGATTATTCCCACAACAGCGCAGAAAGCCAGAACTAGACCAACTGGAATTTGAACAGACCTAAAATTAAGAAATCTTAATGATACAGGTTCGGCGTTTTGTACCGAAAGGATTGCTATACTCATGACCCAGGCAGCTACAATAATTGATGTCAATAAATTTGCTAGAGTTTTCATAGTGCTATTTGTGTATTAATGTAAAGTTAGCAGTGGGCATTCACTACATTTAACTAAGTCTTTATTTATCGTAATAACTTTTAATGCACTGCTCTCGATTCGGCAAGAAGCACGTCAGTTACACATACTCTGGGTTAGGAGAGAACATAGAAATGGAGTCAGAAAGGTTACTAGATCCTGACACAGCATCTGATACCTCTCTAATAATTTGCCACAATAGTATCAGTAATTTCTGAACTCACAGAATCCGCATGGTTAGCGAGGGATTTTATCTCGCTTGACCTTGTTAGATTTTTGCTTACAGCCCAAGCCAAAGCAATGTTAATCTCAGAGCAGCCTTTTGCCAGCTATCACCTTTGGTCTTTAATTGCCCCAGCTGTGGGGCAACGTTCCCATTGCCAAATGAGACGCGGTTTTATTAAAGCACGGCACCACGAACCTCAAGTCAAAGTTCTGATGGCAAAAGCAACGGCTTCTCAACGCATTGGCTTGCTTGCACAGAAAGGTGTTTATGAATTTCATCACCAGATACATTTGTTAAAGCAAACAGATGGCGTACAAAAAGTTGCTCAACTGCTGAAATTAAGTCACTTTACAGATGAAGTTAAGCAACGAGTCCTGCAAATTTTGAACAAATATCACAGTACGCCTTTGCTTTCAGGCAAACGTATTATTTTATTAACGCGTGGTGATGAAGGTTTTCCCAAACCAATTTTTGTGAAACAGCAGCATTATTGTTTCCGCTTGTATGCTGCTATGGATTGCGTATTTATTGAGTCCGATCGCACTTTACATATTGTAGACTTTAAAACCGGAAAATCTGCCTTTGACCGTCGGCAGGCACTAGTCTATCTAGTAGCAGCTCGTTATCTTTATCCTCAGTATGAAGCGATCGCCTCATTTTACAATTTAGAACTTTGTAAAACCTCTGAGATTATCAGTGTGTCTAAGAGAGAGTTAGACGTTATTGAACGTGAATTATCAGAAGTCGCTAGAAAACACCAAAAAGATTTGCAAAAATATCAAGAAAAACACAGTAAGTTTAGCGATATTTTCCCACCTACTCCGGGTTATCACTGTCGGTTTTGCCCGTTTAACTCAATTTGTGAATTTTCTGCAGTAAAACCTTTGGAAACTAGGGATTAGGGGTGAGTGGTGAGGGGTTATTCCCTAACCCCTCACCCCTCACCTCGTTCCCAGCCTCAGGCTCTGACCCCCCACCTCGTTCCCAGCCTCAGGCTGGGAATGCCGTCTTTGGAGGCTCCGCCTCCAGTGTGCAACTAGTACAGCTCGGCAGAGCCTCTTGTTATGCATTCTGTGGTAGAACCACCGGAACAAGAGAGTAGTGAATGAGGGGCGTCATTCCCCATTGACCACCTGTAGCCTTTAAAAAGTCGGGTATCTAGCGGTTACTAAAGAAATCTCCCTTCATCAAGGAGTTTATATCCTACAGATAAAGCTGAGAAAGCAACAAAAAAATTCCATAAACTTGTAGTTTTGAATATTACTCCTCCACTTAACAAAGCTAGCACTATAGCTATTCCCAATAAAATCCATCCTAAATTATCGGTATGCTTGGGAAAGAAAATTAATGTAAAAATACCAGAAATCAGTGCTAACATTGAACCAGTCGCAGGGATGCTTTTAAAAAAATATCCATAGTATCTACTAGCAAATATAATATTTTGACTGAGATAGTAAATGCAAACTAGTAGTAGAATCAATCCTGTAAGTTTGATAAACGCTCTACTCATATATTTAGTGGTTAAACAAGCTAATTTTGATATTATTTAGCTTCAACCCGTATATGCCTGCGAAATTGTACGTATCTTTTCCTGAAGCTCCCTCGACGAATAAAATTCGCAACTATACAAACAAAGTCTACCTACGTGGAATTTATTAAAATAACCTGCGTAGGCAAGTCAGCACGCGATCGCTTTTACTACCGTGATGATAATTTTTTGTGACAAAGAAGATTGCTTTACTCTCTTCAATATTCACTGTTTTTCCTAGGTTCTATCTCTTCAATTTCTAGTTCTGGAAACTCCCCACGTCTCATGCGTGTTATGTATTCCTGAGCATCCATCCCTCCTAAGTGATTTGGTGCGATTCCGGCAAATTCCATCACATTATGGCGTGGTTTAGATGTAATTTCACAAAGACTTAGTTTTTGTAACAAATATGAGATTAAACGCAACTGCTCATCAGGTGTTAGTGTTTCCACTTGTTTCTTTAAATCGTTTAATTTTTGGGACATTTTGGACTATCCTCACTTTTTTGTGCTTTTTCTTTTAGCAATCAATCCAGGAATCTGGGGAAAAGGCGAACCAATTCTCGAAATTTCAAGGCGTTTATCGTACTACATTAGGACAAATAATTTTCATCTGCCAGTGAAAGTAGAAAATATGACAAATAGCATTGTTTTGACTACCGTAAATATCAGCATCAAGATGAAAACAGCGATCGCTGCTAGTGATTGCTAGCCCAACTTCTTCAAATAAAACAAAGCGGACCGAAATTAAGTCAAGCCAACCGATTGCTGCAAGGCTGCCTACGAGGATAACAGACAGTCCTCACATAATCCATCACGTGATGCGAGTAACTGCGATCGTGAGTCACTAGTCACTGGTTACTGCTCACTGAAAGGAGGTAATTCTCCCAAAATTGTAAAGCGAATGTGATTGATAGCCAACTCCCCAATAGAAACATCTTCTTTTGTCAGCTTTGCACCTTTACTCGTCAAAGTTTCAAAAGAAATACCTTTGCCAATTTCAACATGATACCAGCCCAAACCCATAAAAAAGCGGGTGGGATAAGGTCCGCCATAACCCATATCATCAGGATTGGATTCCATTGGTAACCAACCAAAACCGGGTACGTAGAACTCCAGCCAAACATGATTGTACTGAGGCTGCATGGGAACTTGCTGGTATTCAGCATAACTTGGGCATTTATACCGACCTACAGTACGGCAGAGAATACCGTTTAATCGGCACAAGGCAAGCAAAACACCTACGTATTCACCACAGGAACCTACACCCCTTTCTAAAACAATATCTGGTGTATCTATATGAGGTTTAATACCATAAGACAACTCATCATAAACGTAGTTGCGAATGCTATACATTTTTCGCAGCAAGTTGGTTTCCGTACCTACGGCTTCACGGGCGGAGCGACGGACAATATTGGTATCCATTGCCAAATCGTCATTGTCTACCAGATAACGCTCTTGTAATTCAGGCGTTGGTTCGGCAATATCTTCTACATCTGACGGGGTGAGGCGATACTTAATTCCGCGTACTTCTAAGATTGCCTTCCAGCCAAATAAGTGTCGTTCGCCCGGAGTGAGAGCATCAAATTTAAAAACTGCAACTCTTTGCCCATCCACTATCTCTTCTGTAAAAGGTAAACCAATAGGTTCGACGTGTTTCACCTTTTGGCGTTCGGTTTCTGATGGCAAAGCAATGCGCCATTCTACCTCTGGTACGTAGACTTCATCTAAAGGCGCGATTTCCTCTACATAAGACATCTCTAGGAGATAGCCGTTAGAGAGGGCATAGCGTTTTTCTGGATTGTAATGGTAATGTAAAGGATGAATAAAAGTCCGATCGCGATATGATAGCTCGTGACTTGGGTCAGCATTTGGATTATCTCGGACATAAGGTTCCTCAGAAGCATAGGCGACGTAAAGCCTTTTCTCCCCTGTTTCCGGATTTTTGTAAATTGCTATACCTGAAGGCTCATCAAACGGCGTCAGTACGCTAAATTGAACTTTCCCAGTTGCTCGATCGATGGAGTAGACAGTTTGCTCGGTGCGATCGCAAACCCAAAGCGTTTCTTCATCCACTGCCAAATTTTCCACTCCCACCCCAGGTGCGTAAAACTTAGTAATTTGTTTGCGCGTATTGCGGTCAAAAATCAATATATCCCCCTGCTTTTGAGAACTGACATAGATAGTGGATTCCCAAACAGCAATGCCATCAGCTGTATACGGCAAAGTGACAAAGTGCTCCAATCCCAACGATGACAATTTACACAAATACACACTATTGTCCCGAGTCACCCAAAGAGTATCATCCCATACTGCTAAACCTGTAACTCCCGTAAATTCACGATTTTGGTGGGGATTGAGAATTTTTGTATTATCGGAGCGGGGGTCAATTGAGAGCAAATGACCTTTGGCAGTATCAATAGCAATGAGTGTATCCTGGATAAAGGTGATGCCACAGAGGGCTGCAGCGCTATGGGGTCGAATTGTCCTTTGCCCAATCATTTGATTAGTAAAAAAACTGGGGAGTGCAAAAGTCATATTAAACTAATTTATTCAAATGTTTAACATCTTAGGAATGAAATTGTTATGAGTAGGTGGTATGAAAATAGGGGGTAGAGGGTAGGGAGTAGGGAAAATAACTTAACGCCCTTTTGCCCAATTCCCAATTCCCAATTCCCAATCCCCAAAGGCTAACCCAATGTAACTTTATGTTGATGGTTTTCCAGCCCTTGCTCATCTATGATCGAAGTTTGTAACCATTTCCTGTGACCAAGACGATGTCCGCTCATTCTCTATCTGAAAAACCCGCCGCTTGGCATAGTTTAGAAGTTGATAAGTCGCTAGAACTGCTGAAAACCAGCTCGGAGACTGGTTTATCTCCCCAAGAAGTACAGCAGCGATTGGAACAATATGGTCCAAATGAACTAGAGGAAACTGGTGGACGCAGTGCTTGGCAGATTCTGATAGATCAGTTCACAAACATCATGTTGTTGATGCTGATTGCTGTAGCCATTATTTCTGGGGTGCTAGATCTAATAGCTTGGCAACAAGGCACATTGAAACCAGGGGAGTTACCATTTAAAGACACAATCGCCATTCTAGCGATTGTTGTACTCAACGGCATACTTGGTTACGTTCAAGAAAGTCGTGCGGAAAAAGCCCTAGCAGCGTTGAAAAAACTAGCATCACCCAACGTGCGAGTCCTGCGGGACGGTAGACTAGTAGAGGTGCCAGCTCAAGAGTTAGTCCCAGGAGATGTGATGCTAGTAGAGGCTGGTGTTCACGTGGCTGCAGATGGTCGTTTGATAGAAGAGTCAAACCTGCAAATACGGGAATCGGCACTGACAGGTGAAGCGGAAGCAGTAAACAAGCAGGCAAAAGTTACACTGCCAGAAGAAACCTCCTTAGGCGATCGCGTTAATCTAGTCTTTCAAGGGACTGAAATTGTCCAAGGACGTGGCAAAATTCTAGTGACTAACACTGGAATGCAAACCGAGTTGGGAAAAATTGCTGCCATGTTGCAAGCAGTAGAAAGCGAACCGACTCCCTTGCAACAGAGGATGACTCAACTCGGTAATGTCCTGGTAACGGGTTCTTTAATTCTAGTTGTCATCGTTATTGGAATTGGTCTTCTCCGTGGAGGTAACTTACAAGAATTATTGGAAGTTTCTCTCAGTATGGCAGTTGCTGTAGTGCCAGAAAGCTTACCCGCCGTTATTACCGTTACCCTGGCACTGGGAACTCAAAGAATGGTACGCCGCAACGCCTTAATTCGGAAACTACCTGCGGTAGAAACTTTAGGTTCCGTCACAACCATCTGTTCCGATAAAACTGGGACTCTTACACAAAACAAGATGGTGGTACAGTCAATTTACACAAATGTTTCTGCTCCAAGTTCAAGCCCCAGTAACAATTTGATTTTTGAAGATGGAAACCGCCCACCTCAATCTCAAGAAAATACAAATAACCAATTTTTGAGCGTTACAGGTTCTGGTTACGATCCTGTGGGAGAGTTTCAACTTCAAGGTCAAAAAACTGAACCACAAGAGTATCCAGCACTCCAAGCACTACTTGTTGCCTGTAGCTCATGTAATGATTCCTTTTTACAACAAGATAAAGGACAGTGGAAGATTTTAGGCGATCCAACAGAAGGTGCTTTAGTGACACTGGCGGCAAAAGGAGGAATCGAAAAAGATCAATGGGACAGCAAGTTACCTCGTGTTGCTGAGTTTCCCTTCTCCTCAGAACGCAAGCGCATGAGTGTAATTTGTAAAGTCGAGCCAGTAGAAACAGGAGTATCTGCCATCAATGAAGTTGACCCCATCATCAGCCACTTGGTGCAACCGTCAGAACGTTACTTAATGTTTACTAAAGGCTCACCAGAGTTAATACTTGCACGTTGTACTCATATTTACCAAGGAACTAGCGCAACCCCAATCAATGAGGGGCAACGCAGTGAAATTCTGGCAGAAAATGACACAATGGCAAGTAAAGGTCTGCGGGTTTTGGGTTTTGCTTACAAACCTCTTGCCGAAATCCCAGTAGAAGGTTCAGATGAAGAATCCGAGCAAGAATTGGTATGGCTGGGGTTGGTAGGAATGCTTGATGCACCCCGTCCAGAAGTTAGGGCTGCAGTGCAAGAATGTCGAGATGCGGGAATCCGTCCCGTTATGATTACTGGAGACCACCAACTCACCGCACGCGCCATTGCTGTGGATTTGGGTATCGCTCAAGAAAGCGATCGCGCCCTGACAGGTCAAGAATTGCAGCGCATGAGCGACAAAGAACTAGAAGAACAAGTCGATTTGGTAAGCATCTACGCTCGAGTCGCCCCCGAACACAAACTGCGGATTGTTCAAGCACTGCAACGCCGGGGTCGATTCGTCGCCATGACAGGCGATGGTGTCAACGATGCACCAGCTCTCAAACAAGCTGACATTGGTATTGCCATGGGTATCACCGGTACCGATGTCAGTAAAGAAGCGAGTGACATGGTACTCCTTGACGACAACTTTGCGACAATTGTCGCCGCTACAAAGGAAGGTAGAGTAGTATACACCAACATCCGCCGCTTTATCAAGTACATACTTGGTAGTAATATTGGCGAGGTCATCACAATTGCTGCAGCACCCATTATGGGATTGGGAGGAGTACCTCTCACACCACTGCAAATTCTGTGGATGAACCTTGTAACAGACGGGTTACCAGCTCTGGCGTTAGCTGTGGAACCCGCAGAACCTGATGTGATGAAACGCCCGCCCTTCAGTCCCCGTGAAAGCATTTTTGCCAGAGGCTTGGGTTCTTACATGATTCGGATTGGTATTGTCTTTGCCATCATTTCTATTATTCTCATGGCATGGGCTTACAATCACGTTAAAGTCGTGACTGGTGACGATCTCAGTCCAGAGCGGTGGAAGACGATGGTATTTACTGCATTATGTATTGCTCAAATGGGTCATGCATTAGCAATTCGCTCTAACTCCCAACTAACTATTGAAATGAACCCCTTCTCAAATCCATACGTATTAGCAGCCGTTGTTGTGACATCCATTCTGCAACTGTTGCTAGTTTACGTACCACCTCTCCAAGCTTTCTTTGGAACTCACTACTTAACTTTGCAAGAGTTAGGAATTTGTCTTGGCTTTAGTGCCTTGATGTTTGTATGGATTGAAGCAGAGAAACTTTTCTTCCGATTAACGGGTAAGAAAATTGTTTAGGGGAGTATATTGCTAACAACTTTCTTCGCGAGCTTCGTGTCTTTGTGGTTCTAAAAATAATTTTTAACCGCAAAGACGCAAAGCTCGCGAAGGTACAAAGGCAAACAAAGAACATGAAAGGGAGAAGTTTATTTAAGTATTGTAAAGTTCCTAATATAATTATGAGTTGAGCAATTTCTTTTGAACTAAGAGATCTTCCAGTTGTTTTATAGTATTCCAGTCAATGGCAGCAACCCATAAATTTTCTTCTGTTAAGTATTGCACTACCCCATCAACTTCTAAATCCTCACTATATAGCGTAAGCAAGCGACCATCTTGCAACTCAATGTTTTGACTAGCTAAGTCCTCAATTGTGCCAATACAATTGAGGCGCAGGCGACCCTGAAGGTCAGCGTTATGAAAATCTGCAAAAACTCGATCGCGGTTCATTTGTTGGCTCCCATAATTAATTTTGATAGTAAATGTTACCCAGTGTAAAAGTGAACCAATAACCCATTCCTCATGTATTTGAAAACTCTTCTCCTCCGACATTTCCGCAACTACAAAGAACAGCAGGTTGAATTTACGGCTCCTAAAACAATACTAGTAGGTAATAATGCTCAGGGAAAATCAAATTTGTTGGAGGCGGTGGAATTACTGGCAACATTACGATCGCACCGCATGGCACGCGATCGCGATTTAATTCGAGATGGGGAGGAAATATCTGTACTTGTAGCATCTTTAGAGCGACAAGCTGGGGTCAGCGATTTGAGTATAATCCTACGCCGGAATGGTCGTCGTACTGTTTCCCTCAATGGTGAGAATCTCAGACGTCACATGGACTTTCTTGGTGTTCTGAATGCAGTACAGTTTTCTAGTTTGGATTTGGATTTAGTTCGTGGAGGACCTGAAGTTCGCCGTCATTGGCTAGATACGCTTTTAATTCAACTTGAACCTGTCTACGCTCATATCTTACAACAGTACAATCAAGTGTTGCGCCAGCGCAATGCTTTTTTAAAACGCGTTCAGCAGCAAGCGATTAGTCATCAACCAAAAGAGTTAGCTCTTTGGGATGCACAGTTAGCAACCACAGGTACGCGGGTCATAAGACGACGCGATCGCGCCTTAACACGACTTGCTCCCATAGCGATCGCATGGCATTCTAGTATTAGCGGTAGTACGGAAATTTTACAACTTAAATACTCGCCTAATGTTCCTTTAGAGCAAAATAATTTAGAAGAAGTACAGCAAGCTTTTTTAAACAAAATTCAACAGAAAACTGTAGCCGAGTTAAATCAAGGGACTACCCTTGTCGGTCCCCATCGCGACGAAGTAGAGTTAACAATCAACCATACACCAGCCCGTCAATACGGTTCTCAAGGGCAGCAGAGAACATTAGTTCTAGCGCTAAAACTAGCAGAATTGCAACTGATAGAGGAAGTTGTTGGAGAAGCGCCTTTACTTTTGCTTGATGATGTTTTAGCTGAGTTAGATTTATCTCGACAAAACCAACTTCTAGATGCCATTCAAGATCGTTTTCAAACTCTAATTACCACCACTCACTTGGGTTCTTTCGATTCACAATGGTTAAATTCTTCCCAAATTCTTTCTGTAAATGCGGGTGTAATCAAAAGTTGTTAGTGGTTAGTTGTTAGTGGTTAGTTGTTAGTGGTTAGTTGTTAGTGGTTAGTTGTTGGTTGTTAGTTGTTGGTTGTTAAACTGGTCACTGGTCACTGGTCACTGTCTTTCAAATCGTTTAAAAACATTTAAAACTAACAAACACAAGAACGCTCCGATTAATCCAAACTGCCACAAACCACAAGCCGCAGCAATTCCAAGAGCGGCGGAAACCCAAATAGCAGCTGCTGAAGTTAGCCCTTGGATTTCAGTTTGGGTTGATTCGTGAGGAGATTGACGCAAGATTTCTCCTGCACCAATAAATCCTACACCAGCTGCAATGCCCTGAATGACTCGTGATATAGGTTCAGCATTTGGAGACACATTGAACTGTAGAACTATTAAACTGAACAGAGCAGCACCAAAACTCACCAACATATGAGTTCTCAAACCTGCAGGTTTATTGCTCAGTTGACGTTCTATCCCAACAATTCCCCCGACTAGCAAAGCAAGGCAGAGCCTGAAGGTTAAGTTTAACCAATCATTTGGTGCGACGTAGTAAGCAGTGGGCAATCGTAGAATCCTTTTTAATCCTTGCTCAGAATTTAGTATACTACAATGACCCCCGCACCTAGTGGTAATATCCTGATAGATACTTTTCAGCTTGAAAGTACTTTCATCACCATCGTTCCTATTGTCCTTAACAGATCTATCAATAAATTACGTAATTGAGTGGACAAACTCTATTGGCTTAATCAAATTAAACTGCAAGACCGCACCAAAGTTGGTGATAAAGCATTTCAGTTGAGCAAATTAATACAGCGGGGATATCCAGTGGTTCCCGGTTTTGCAATCCCAGCAGGGATTCTACAGGAATTTTTGGAAACTCTCAATAGTTCAGAAGCGCTCGTTGCTGACTTACCTCACTCTTCCTTTCACCTAGATGTTGCTAACTGGCGTCAACTTCAACAAGTAGCTAGGCGCTTTCGTCAAGAAATTACTCAAGCCAATTTACCTCCACGTTTGCTTCGCTCTATCTTGGAAGCGGTGAGAGAACAAGAAGGTACAAACGTTAATCTCATTTTGAGACCCTCTGTTTTCGCACCAACTGCAAAACAGAGATTGAGTAATATATCTGGACTGCTTGAATCCCATGTTTGTTCGTATGACGAACAAGCTATCGCATTTGCTTTGAAGCAAACTTGGAGCCAAATGTTTCGCGCAAAGAGTTTACTTTACTGGCAGTGGGCGGGAGTCGATCTCAGACAAATCAATTTAGGAGTTTTGGTACAACCTTTCAGAAATGCGATCGCTAGTGGCGTACTTAATGCTACTGCTTCAGAATGGGAGATTCTAGCGACTTGGGGGTTGGGAATGTCCATCTCTCAAGGAGAAGTTCTACCAGATGCTTTCTACATCCAACCAGATACTGGCAATGTACGAGAACGGGAAATAGGTAATAAAACCATAGCTTACCGAACTTCTAATACAGCATCAATTATGATGTCTTATTCTTCCTACATTGTAACCGATCTGTTAGCAGAAGAGCAACAAAAACAATATGCACTGACAGAGGAATATTTACAGCAACTCGTTCATTTAGCGAGTCAGCTAGTGAAAGAAATCGGTGCAAACTTCACAATAGAATGGACGATTTCTAATGAAACTCCAACAGGAGTGCTGTACATAACTCAAATTAGCACCCCTCAATCTGCTATTGCCAATGTCTCCTCAATCAAAGGACTGGGCGCTGCAACAGGACACGTGTCCGCAAATGCTCATGTTATTGCTCATTCACAACCAAAACCAGAAAAAATACCAAAAGGAGCAATTCTTGTTTTACCAAATATAACGCCCGATTGGTTATCGCTTCTACAACATGTTGCAGGTATTGTCACAGAACAAGGAGGGTTAACCAGTCATGCTGCTATTCTTGCGAGGGAATTAAGTATTCCTGCAGTTGTTAGTGTAAAAGATGCGACAAAAATCATTCAAAGTGGGGAACGATTGCAGATAGACGGTGATAAGGGAGAAATTTATCACGTTGCACGCCCAGAAGAAGAGGTAAAACAAGAGGACGCATCAGTTCAAAATTCAAAATTGAGCATTGCTCAGACACTCCCTCACTCTCTCACTCCTTCACTCTCCCCTCACCTACCCATTATTGCGACTCAACTGCTTGTGAACGTGAGTCAGCCAAGCGCGCTCGCAAAAGTGCATTTTTTGCCTGTGGATGGTGTAGGGTTATTAAGATCGGAACTGATGGTTCTCAACATATTGGAAGGAAAGCATCCTAGTGTTTGGATAAGGGAAGGAGAACGCGTACAATTACTGGAACGGTGGTACGATGCGATCGCGCAGTTTGCCAGTGCTTTTGAACCAAAACCTGTTTTTTATCGCTCTTTGGATTGGCGGGCGCATGAACTGCGATCTCTGGAAAACAGTTCAGCGACTGCTGTACAATCTGTATTGGGAGAACGTGGCACCTATAGCTACCTGACAAACCCTACAGTTTTTGAGTTAGAGCTAGCAGCGTTAGCAAAGGTACAGAAAGCGGGTTACAGCAATATTCATCTTTTGTTACCTTTTGTTCGGACAGTCGAAGAGTTTTCATTTTGCCGCCAAAAAGTAGAGCAGGCGAAGTTAACCGAAGTCAGGCAGTTTCAACTGTGGATTATGGCGGAAGTCCCAAGCATTCTTTTCTTGGTACCAGAATATGTGAAAGCAGGCGTGCAAGGAATTTCTATTGGTACAAATGACCTAACCCAACTTCTACTGGGAGTCGATAGAGAACAAGGACATTTAGCAAAAGCGTTTAACGAAAGCCACCCAGTTGTCATGGATGCAATAGCTCAACTGATTCAAATGGCACAAAAGGCAAACATTCCGTGTTCGCTGTGCGGACAGGCACCAGTATTGTATCCGGAAATTATTGAGCAACTGGTGCGATGGGGTATTACTTCCATCTCTGTAGAACCGGAAGCAGTAGAACGGACATGTAGAGCGATCGCACGGGCTGAGCAAAAGGTGATTTTGGAAGCAGCACGGCGCTGGCTGAAGGATAAAGGATGAAGTAGAGGCAGTTTGTTCAAAAGCGCCTTTTATGAACAGCTTATTATCAAGCAATTTTTACTGTTGAGCGTTTTTTCTGACAGTTTCCACGTCCAACTTTAAGCGTTCGGCAGTCTGCTCAATAGTTAACCCCAACTCTAATAAGATTGGAATCATTTCTATCTTATTCCTCTGTATACCTTCTTGTATACCTTCAAGTTTCGCTTCTTGATAAACTCTGGTATTTTTCAAGGACTCCAAACCTAGCATAGCTGCAATTTCCTCCCGACTCAAGTTAGTAAACTTATCAATGACCACTGTTTGAATAAATTCTAAAACCTTTTCCTTCAAGATGGCATTGGTGAGCTCTTGTTGAGCTTGACTCATGAGTTGTCTGGCGAGTTCTCCTGTTTTTGAAGGCGTTTTCTTTTCCACTATTAACCGCATGACTCCCACCGCTAGCAATTGATTGGGAGTTTTTGCCAACTCATCAAGGTAGAAGCATCGTAAATGCGCTTTAAAAAAACTTAAATATTCTGGGAAAGTTCCTTCATTACTTTTCGTATTATAAATGACGACAGCGTACCATTCTTTATTGGGAGGTTGATATTGAGTTAAATAAAGAATGACTTTTGCCACAAACTGGTTGTAGAAATTATCATCTTTATATGACTGCGCTTCTATAAAGTAGATTGGCTCCATAGGATAAGTATCGGGAGTTGAAAGCAGCCCATCTAAACGAAACCCCGACTTATCCAATAAGTCGGGGTTCTAGACACGGCGAGCTTTGAACTGCTTACAATGGGCAATTCAACGCAAGAAAGACGGTAAGGAAGTCCTAATCACATAAAGCATGATTGTGATTTTATAGGTAAGAAAACCCAAAAATATAGGCAGGATTTCCAATTGCTCTAATCGGCTTGCCAATACACTCAATCCTATCAACAAAGCGAAGCGAGCTTTGCTGAGTTGTTTTTTTTCTGAGCCTAATCGCTCTACATCTTTAACTAACATCCTCAAGTAAAGTAGTCCAGCGCAAGCCCCAATCAAATAGTTTAGGGCAATGTTGGCAGAATAAAAAAACCACACGCAACCAAAAGAAATTCCTATCAATCCAAGGGTTATCAGCAGCAACTCTTGCACAAGTTGGTAAAACTCTACCATTGAGGAATCTGTGTCTGTTATCTCGTTAGAAACAGATTCAGATTCGGCATCGATTTTTGGTGTTGGTTGAACGTCTTCATGTATGATGCGATCGCTTTTAGCAGCCCGATCTGTATTAATTGTATTAACTTTGGTAAAGCCCTCTAACTGTAATTGCTCTAACTCGATTAATGAAGAGCGTTCTAGCATAGCACTGTGGAGTCTTAACATAATTAGGGGTAGGGGTAGGGAGGTAGGGGTAGGGAGGTAGGGGGTAGGGGTAGGGATGAGGGTATATTAAAGTATATCTTTTAGAGCGCGAGTCCACATTTCGGCAACAAACTTATTGCCCTCATCATTAAAGTGAACACCATCACTATTAAAAATCTCTCCTTGATTCATTCGAGTTACGATCGCACTATGCATATCCAAAAAAACGATTCGCTTGCCTTGTTTTGAAAGTTCCTTGACACGATTCTTCAGAAATGCGTTGGCTGTAGTTCTAGTTTTATTGGCATCAACGCCATTTTTAATATCCCATTTAAAGGGGGGAATTGAGGCGACCACAATTTTGGCTTTGGGACGTAGCACGAAAATGTCATCAATAATCCCTTGAAGCGATTTTGTGAGAACGTCAGAGGTATTATCCCCTCTTATATCACTACCAAAGAAATCATTGGTGCCAAGCATCATCAACACTACATCAGGTTGAGTTTCTTGTACCCAGTTCCGAATGCTTCCTGGCTTTCCCTCCCACGAGGGAAGACGAACATTTACCCCTGGTTGTTGCAAAACTTGCGCTGCCGACCAACCACCATGACACTCATGGTCTGGGTCTTTTTTATATGCACCGTCTTTTTTGGTTCCTACCCAATTTATGGTAGAGCCAAATTTGGTACTGGCTACCTTGGCACGTAGAACAGCAATATTGCCCGCACACAAAGAGTCTCCTAGAGACATTACTTTTGTAGCCGCACTAGCAGTGCTAATCGGGAGAAAACATAGTATTGTGGCGGCTAAACTGAGATGAACCCACTTAGCGCTAGGTGTTTTTTTATCTACGCACTTGTTATTCGTGTTTGTGTTTAACAAATAACGAGCTTGTTTTTGGATCGTCATTACAGATGTTTCGGTATACTCTCCAATAAATAAATTATCTAATATGAGTAAATTTTTCCATTGAGCAAGTGCAGCAAATTTATTCGAGACGGAGCCTCCCAGACTGCATTCCCAGGCGGAGCTACCGGATCGAGAAAGAGCAGATGATTAATTCAGTAAATTCTCGTATATTTTTTCTCGTTAGAAGTGCTAAAACTGAATTGCGATCGGAATATATGCAATCACTGCATTGGAGTTAAGTAAGCTTAGGCTGCATAAGGCTATAGTAAGGCTTTTTAAATCGAGCTTTCCTGGCATCGTGCATTTTACAGCAGTTTTCAGGTAAATGAACCACATCTTTTTTATCTCACGCAAAGGCGCAGAGGCACAAAAGAATTAAGAGTGTGGTCTAAATAAGTGAAAACCGCTGTAAAGAACTGTAGCGCTTGCATAAATTCTAATATCCATATCTAACTCTCAAATTATCAACCTGAACTGACAAACAACGACTTTAGTTGTTGAAACGTGCTATGCAGTAGAGGCATAACAGGTATGACTATAGGTGGAGAAAGAGCAATTGGCAACGACTAATGTGTTGAGAATAAAAAAATGGTTGTTTAACGAGACAGGGTAAAAAGCATGAACCAAAGATTAGTTATTGAAGATTTAGTAATTATTATTGCAGCTAAAAACCATTCTTCCTTAATATTGAATCCAGATTTTCTTAAATGCAGTGGGATTATTCCCAAAGATTGGAAATTGGCTCGCCAGCCAATTTCTAATAATAGTTTTGCTCGATTAGATTTTAGTAATGGTATTGCTATTAGCGCTGAATCTAATAGAGTCGTGTTTATTGAACCAATAGCTGATAAAAAAATTGAGTCGCTACAAATCGCAGAAATTGCTCGTAAATATACACAAGCATTGCCCAATATGGAATTTGAGGCTGTAGGCATCAATTTCAGAGGATATGTTCCTTTTGTTGGTTCTCATGATGCTGCCCGCACCTATATTAACAAAACCTTGCTGTCTCCTGGTGCATGGCAAGAGGAAGGGGAAGCATCAGTACAAGCCTCACTCAACTTAGTTTATAAACTGAATCGCACGTCCTTCAACCTTAGCGTGAATGAAGGAACATGGCTCCAAGATGATGAGACAAAGACTCCTATTGTAATGTTTACTGGTAGCTTTAGCTATGAAGTCAGTGGTGAAACAGAGGCACAAAAACTTAGTAGTCTACATCAATCTCTTGAGAATTGGCAAACAGATTTACAAACTTACTCTGATATAATCAGTAATAAATTCATGGCTAAAATGCAGTTTGACACGGTTAGAATTCCAGATACAGTAGCTATTTCCGATATATTTCCTATGAGTGTAACTCCCTAAATTTTACTTTTTGATTTAGCAAAAATTTAGGGAGCGTCTAGCAGTCTGCTGGCGGAATTGTCAAAAAAATTATATTAGGTAGAGACGCGATTGCTATTGCGGCACTGTCGGAGAAACCGCCTACAGTGCTCTCTGATTAATCGCATCTCTAAAATATGAGTTTTTTTTTACATTTCAAATCAGTAAAACTTCATGGTAATTGGCAGACAGAGCAATCTATCTGTCTTTTTCCGTGCATGACAAACCTAAAATTGTGGTTTTTTGTAGGCTTTTTTAGGAAATATCTAATAATTTTGTTTTTTTGGCTTTTTTATTACTAAGTAGGAAGGGTGACATGGAAGAAAATAAGATTAATACGAGCCAAGCTTTGAATGAAAAAACACATTTTGCGAGCATTTCTAATCTTGAATTAGACCCCTATAATATAGGTCAGACAACACAAGTACAGACTCCTGGCACGTTGGCAGTATCATTAGACCTTAGCCCCACAGTATCAGAAGTCCCTAGGTTTGTTGAGCAAGGTATATGGAGTTCTGAAGCAGTTGCGCCAATTGACTCAACCATTAGCACAAGGGCACATGGTGTTGACTCATTAACAAATTTGATGCCTGATGATGTTCTAGTTGGGGCTAACGGCATTTTTAAAGGCGAACGAATTCATGAAATTGTTTTTGTAGATGCTAATGTAAAAGGCTATGAAAACTTAGTTAAGCAGTTCCAGCCTAATGTTGAAGTTGTGCTGCTTGATGCTGGCAGCGATGGCATTGCTCAAATTAGTGAAGTTCTAGGGCAATATCGTCAACTGCAAGCAGTTCATATTATTTCTCATGGTGAGTCTGGTAGGTTGCAACTAGGAACAGCGGCTTTGAGTCAAGAGACTCTCAATCACTACCAAGAAGCTTTAAAAGCTTGGAGTCAATCATTTACATTGAATGCCGATATTTTGATTTATGGCTGTAATGTTGCTGCCACACAAGCTGGTCAGGATTTTGTAAAACAGTTAGGCGTCTTAACAGGGACTGATATAGCAGCTTCGGATAACTTGACAGGAAATGCTGCTAATGGCGGTGATTGGAAGTTAGAAGTTGCAACTGGCACCATTGAAGAGGATAGTTTAAACTTTGGTTCTGAGTTTCAGGGAGTATTAGGTAATGTTGCCATTAATAATGAAGAATTAAAGTTTACAGATAGTAATGAGCAAATAAATTTTTTAAAAGTATCTTTCGACTCAACTAATAAGAAGTTAGTAATAGAGGACATAAAGGCTCCAATTAATATCAGTGGCAATGGATTAACGCAAATTAGCGCAAATAAAATTCAAGCAGATACAAACTTGTTTTCGACTGTCACAATCAACACAGGTGCTAGTCATGACTTTGTTGAGTTGGGAGGACTAAGTTTTAGCAAAAAGATGTCTCTCCTAATTGATGGAGAAGAGGGTCAAGATACTGTTATATCAAACTTGAATTCTTCCATAAATACTTTAGATGGCAATTTAATAGTTCGTGCTGAAAAGATCGATGTTGGTAGTAACACAAGTATAAACACTGGAACTGGCAAAATACTTTTAGAGGCAAAGAGCGAGGAATCTACGATTAGCGCTGTAGGCTTCGTGACTTCTAATACTGAGATTAATCTACAAGGAGCGACACTCAAAGGTGGAGACATTAATATTACAGCGAATTCCACGAGTAAAGCACGCTTTTTAGAATCTGATAGCCTTATCTCTACAACTTTAAGATTCTTTAAAACTGACATTGAGGGATTTATTGGGTCTTACCGCAAAACAGATGCTTTCGCTAAAGTTAATGTGAACAACGGTACCCTAATTGATGGCAGCAGTGTGACTTTAACTGCTAGCTCAAATTCTGACGCTAAATCTGCTCCTATGGGAGTTATTCTTGGATTAGCAGCTGGGATAGCAAATGCCGAGACGAAAGTAAAAATTGCGGACGGTGTTACTATTAACACCAAGGGATTTCTTGAGATTAAATCAAATAGTGATATATCTTTAGACGTTTTTGCTAATACCAACACTCAACTTAAAAATCCTGCTGCTTTGGCAATTACACTTGCTTATGGTGAATCTAATGTCCTAACTACTACTGAAATTAATAGCGGTGCAAAATTAAATGTAGGTGGCGATCTAAAAGTGTCAGCAGAGACCAAGCGTGCTTTGTCAGTGGAGGGGCTTGGTGGAGCCTATGATGACGGCAGTGTTGGCTTAACAGCGGCAGTTGGGGTATTTGACCTAAAAACAACGGCTTCTTTAGGTGGAGAAGCAACAGTTAAGGGAAGTACTCACATCACATCAGAATCCACTTTAGCGAAAAATGAAAAAGGTGAATATGAGGAAAATAAGGTTGCAGCAGAAGTTGGTGTAGCAGAAGCACAACCATTTGCACGGGATGTTACACGATTAGTTGGCACAGGTGCCGAAAAATTGTACGGGTGGCTGAAAAATAAAAAAGCTGAAGCTCCATCTGACTCACGTAGCGAAGGTAGTGGTACCACTAATGAAATAGGGTTCGGGGGAGCAGTAGCAGTTTCTGTATTTAAAGAAGATGCCACTGCTAGCATTAGCGAAGGTGCCAAGGTGAAGTCTGACAGGATTGTAAGCGTAGAAGCGAACGTGGCGGATAAGCCCCAAGTTCAATCTGTTAGTGGAGTCGAGAGTGGCAAGGAGAGTAATGAGAATCAGGTTAAAAACGCTGTAAGTATTGCTGTCAATATAGGAGATTTTTCCCATACAGCTAAAGCTTATATAGGATCTGCCGCCGAAGTTGATGCAAAAGGAGCACTAATAACTCAGGAAGACATAGCAAAATTATCTGAAGAAAAAAAAGCAAAATTATTTGATGCAGCAAAAGCAAAATTAACTCCAGATGAATCAACTGAGGTAAAAATCATAAAATTACTTCAACCACAAATAGCAGAGTTAACTCCGGTAGAAATAATATTAAATGTGGGAGAAATCAAAGAATTAAATTCTCAAATAAAATTGATTGAGAAAGATTTAATTCTAAAAAAATCAAATTTCACTCCAGAAACAATCGCAACATTAATTCAGCAAATCTTACTTGCTAAAAAAATAGCAAATTTCACTCCAGAAAAAGCAAAATTAACTGCGGAAGAAATCACAAAATTTATTGATATAGAAATAAAACTCATTGAGCAAAAAATAGCAGCATTAACTCCTCAAGAAATAACAAAATTACTTGAGCCTGGAGAAAATAAATTAACTGTTCAATCTAAATTTGAAATTCCCTCGTTGTTTGCGCCTTGGGGTGCAGGTGGAGAGGATAAAACTTGGTGGGATGCACTTAAGAACATTGGTGGCAATATACTAGACATATTATCTCAAGATGCTTTTTCCTCGTGGGCACAAGCTACGGCTGTAGGGACAAAGGTGGGAGTGGCTGGCTCAGTAAATATTATCTCGATGGATAATCAAAGCCTTGCTTACATTGACCATGATGCCAAGATTAATCAAAATCTCAATTATCGGAGTGACAATCAGAACGTTAGTGTTAACGCTCTTAACACTCAGGAAACCATGTTACACATGAGCGGCAACTATGACCCTAATGCCACGATTACCAACGCCGCTCAGTTAATTGTGCCAAAGTTAGGTGGTGCAAAGCTCAAAACTGCGACAGCCGGAGCTGGAGTAGCTTCCCAGTTTCTCTTTTTCAAGAATACGACCAAAGCCAAGATTGAGGATGGAGTAAAGCTGTATGCGAAAAAGCTAGAAGTCAATGCAACTCAGGAGACAAACTCAGTAGATTTAGTAGCTTCTGGAAGTGCAGCACCGGCGGTTGGCTCTTATGGAGCAGCAGTTACTTTCTCGTTAGTCAATCAGAAGGATATTACGCACGCACAAGTTGCTAGTGGAGCAGCGATCGCTGGTGATAGTGTTAACGTTACCGCGAATAATGATATTACGCACTTCAATTTAATAGGAGGCTTCATCAAAGCAGAAAATGTAGGCATTGGTGCCTCTGTTGGTATTAATGAAATTGAACGAGAAACTCTTGCTTTAATTGAGGACGACAGCGACACACCCTCTAGTAAAACGAGCAGTATTGAAGTTACAGGTGACCTCAACCTTAAAGCTAACTCTACAGGAAAAGTTACAGTCGTGGGACTGGCGGGAGCAATAGCTTCTTCCTCAAAAGCCAACCCTCAACCTTCAACAGATACGCCCCCTCAACCAACGTCTACATTAACTAAAGATATACTACCTAGTAACACTAATAGTACCCCTCCTCAAACCTCAGAAGCATCTCAAAGTAATACTAATAGTACCCCTCCTCAAACCTCAGAAGCATCTCAAAGTAATACTAATAGTACCCCTCCTCAAACCTCAGAAGTATCTCAAAAAGCAGAAGGAAAGTACGGCATCGGCATTTCCGGTGATGTAGCTTGGAATACAATTACTGATAAAGTCAAGGCTCGCATCAATGATAAAGGAACTTTCAAAGCCGATCGGGTAAGGTTATCCAGCGAAAATACAACAGACATAGTTGCTTTGTCTGGTTCAGTTGCTTTTGTCAACAACTCTAGCTCCGATAAAACGTCTGTAGGTCTTGCTGGTTCCTTTAGCAGGACAAAATTGGAGGGAGACACCCAATCAACGATTACGGGTGCCAATTTACAAGTTAACGAGCTGGATATTACAGCCTATCGCAAAGGTGAACTTTCATCTTTCAGTGCTGGTGGTTCGGGTACTGTAGGTGAGAAAGGCTATGCTGTTGCTGGTTCTGTGTCGATTAATCTAATTAAGAACAACACAGTAGTTCTATTAGATAGCGCCCAAGTAAAAGGGAATAACGCTTTAAGGTTGCACGCAGCTGATAAGGCAAATTTACTAGCTATTGCTGGTGCTGTCTCTCTCGGTGGAAAGGCTGGGGTTGGGGCGGCTATTGCTTATAACAAGACCGAAAATAACACCCAAGCAAGAGTTAAAAAATCAACTTTAACGAATCAAGCTTTGAGTTTAACCGCTACCAATACAGGGGAAATTAACGCTATAACAGGCTCTGTTGGTGCTGGGAAAACAGTTGGGGCTGCTGGCACAGTATCGGTAAACTTTATCACTAACAACGTTAACGCTGATATTACTGATGATAGTCAGGTCAACAAAGTAACTACTGTATCTCTGTCAGCACAAGCAACAGGAAATATTTCATCGATCGCTGGGGCAATTGGCGCTGCAAACAAAGGAGCCTTTGGTGGTGCTTTAGCTTACAACGATATTAATAATAAAGTCGAGACAATCCTTGACAAGTCTAGCATTAGCAATGCTTCGAGTCTGAGTTTGGATGCTAAGTCTACTGGGAAAATCGAGACGATTTCAGCTGGTATAGCAGGTTCAGACAAAGTAGCTATTGCAGGTAGTGTGTCCCTCAATTACATCAACAACAAGGTGAGAGCCAATATTACCAACAATGCTAATGTTACCACCACCGGCGCAATCAGTCTCAAAGCTGAAGATACATCTACGATCCGCTCGCTAGCTGGTGCGTTAGCGGTAGCAGATAAAGTTGCGGTTGGTGCTTCCATTGCCTACAATGACATTGGTAATACTGTTGTGGCATCGGTTGACAATGCAACAGTATTATCTATGAGGGGCGAAGTCACCTTAAATGCCGAATCTAACGCCACTATTGAAACGATTTCTGCGGGAGGTGCAGGGGCTGATACTTTTGCCTTGGGCGGCTCTATTTCGATTAATGACATCAACAACCAAGTAGAATCCTATTTTGATAAAGCGACGATCGCAGCTAAAGGTTTAGCCCTAACAGCCCAAGATACATCCAAAATTAAATCCCTCGCAGGTCAACTTCAAGGGGCTGAGAAGACTGCAATTGGGGCGGCGATCGCTTATAACTCCATCCGCAATGGCATACAAGCATTAATCAAAAACCAATCAAAAGCCACGGCACAAAATGGCAATATCGATTTAAAAGCAACCTCAAAACCGAATATTGCTAGTCTCTCGGCTGGAATTTCTGCTGCTGGTAAAGCAGCAATTGCTGGCTCCGTTTCTTGGAACAAGATTCAAAACAGCATTAATGCCCAGATTCAAGATAGTACCGCTACTGCTGGCATCCCCTATGGTGACTGCAACATAACGCTACTTGCACAAGAAGCACCTTCTGACTTGCAATTGCAAGAATTGCCTTCAGATGTACTTCCACTCATGGAAAGGTACAGTATTTTATCAGCAGCAGGGCAGATTGGCGTTGCCGGAACTGCTGCTGTAGGAGCAGCCGCATCTTATAACGAACTCAGTAGCACTATACAGGCAGGAACAAATAAATCAACCCTAACAGCTACAGGAAACATTGATGTCAGAGCTTTCTCATCAAGTGACATTGCTACTGTTGCTGCTGGTGGAAGTATTGGCGGTACGGCGGGTGTGGCAGGTTCCGTCAATGTAAACTTGCTGAACAACAATTTGCAGGCAACATTCATCAACTCTACAGTCACAGCAGAAGGTAGTGTATTATTATTTGCCAACACAACAAACGAGCTAGATATTTACGCGGGAACCCTCTCTGGAGCTGGAAAAGTTGGTGTTGGTGGAACAGTGGTAACAAATATATTCAAAAATCAAACCGAAGCTGCGGTTAAAGACAATTCCACTGTCACAGCTAGAGGAAATACAAGGATTTTTAATGTAACTAACGCAGATGGCACAGGTACTACAGAAAGTCTACAAGGTCTTGCAGTCATTGCCACCAGCAAAGAAACGGTAGATACTTGGACGGGTACTGCCTCTGGTAGCGGTCAAGTTGGAGTTTCCTTAACTGCCTCTATAGCTACCGTCGAGGATAAAACTCAAGCGTATATCCAAAATTCTCAAGTTAATTCAGACTTAGCAACGGTAAACCCAGGTGCAAAGGTGAAGGTACTAGCCTTTAACCTTACGGATTTAGATGTCAAAGCTGGTAGCGTATCTGTAGCTGTCAATGACAAAGTTAGCGTTGGTGCTGGGGCAACTGCTGATGTTGCAGTCATAGCTAATACTACTGCAGCCTTTATTGATAATGCAAAAGTCAATGCTCGTGGTGGTGTAGATGTTACTTCCTATACACAAGAGCGCCTCAATGCCATTGTTATCAGCGGAGCATTAGCCCTTAGTGGCAAGGGTGTCGCTATTGCGGTTGCTGGTAGCGTTAAGGTTATTAAGTTACAAAACACTAACAATGCTTATATCAGCAATTCCACTGTTAACTCCCAAGGAACGCTGAATGTTATTGCTGATGATACCGTGCTGTTGGGCATTCAAGATGATAACAGCAAAGGTGGTATTATTGGCGGAGCGGCATCAGTTGGACTCACCGTGGGCGCTGGTTTTGGTGTAGGAGCTACGGTCATTGTCAACCTGTTGGAAAACAAAACCAAAGCATACATCACCAATTCAACAGCTAATGCAGTTAGTAAGCTACAGGTCAAAGCTAACTCGAAAGAGGATATAATTACTACAGCAGCGGTAGGTTCGGTAGGTGTTGTTGGTCTTGCTGGTGCGACGATTGTGAACTCGATTAAAACTACCACCCAAGCGTTTATAGAAGAGGTAGCAGGAGGTAACACTCGCATTAATCAAGATGCAGGTTTTGATACCATCAGTGAGGTGCAAGTAACAGCACAAGATACAGTTAGTATCAATGACACATCGGGGGGTGTTTCGGCTGGCTTGGTTGGTGTTGGTGCCTCTGTTGATGTTACCAGTATTCAGAATACAACAACTGCCTACATTGGAGATGGCGTAGAGGTAAGTACCCGTAGAAACATTACGGTGGAAGCCAAGGCTACGCAGTCAGTAGAGTCAAAAGTAGTTGCCGCTGCTGCAGGTGCCGGCGCTATCCAGGGGGCTATTTCTATTCTTAATTTAGGGAGTGCGAATTCTGAAGATGCCGAGAAGGCATTAGGAAGAGTAGACCAATCGATAAATAGCCAGGTATCCGATAATCAGGCTAGCAATGCGCTGGGTAATTCGAGTTTGGCAAATCAAGCAAAAACCATACTCAGTGATAAAGTTAGCAGCATTTCTGTAGGAGAGGTATTTGACCGAAACGCAAAAATTAGCCAAGGAACCACTGCTTTTATTGGCGCTAACGCTAGAATTACTGCCAACGATAACATTATTGTTAACGCCGAACACATCACAACAGTCAAAATGACTTCAGGTGCTGCAGGAATAGGTGGTATATCTATCGGCGGTTCGGTAGCAATTGCTAATATCAACAATAATACTGCGGCTTATGTCGGGCAAGGGGCTAATCTAACAGCGCAGGATATTAACATCACAGCAAATAGCAAAGCCCAGGATCTGACAGTTAAAGCAATTGCAGGTGGAGCCGGTGGTGTGGCATTAGGAGCAGCCGTAGCACTTATCGATTCAAAAAATAATGCTCGTGCGTACACGACAATAAATACCAATATCAATAGCGACAGAAACTTAAAAATTCAAGCGGAAACTACATCTAACCTGACAGCGGAAGGTAAAGGCAACCAGTATGGAGGTGCTGCAGTAGGGCTAGTATGGGGTCAAGCAGGAGAATCTGGGACTACCGAAGCATTACTCCTAGGTAATATCCGAGCAGGAAACTTAACGGTAGTTGGACAATCAAACAACACGATTCAGGCTGATGCTACTGCTTCGACTGGTGGAATCTTCTCAGGTAGTGGTGCGATCGCCAAAGCAAAGGTAACCCCCATAGTTAAAGCTTGGGTGGGCGATGATGACCAAAATACTGCGGACAACATAACCTTGAGCGGTGGAGCTAATATTTGGGCTTTAGCTACTGGTACAATCAATGCAAACGCCAATGGTAGCAGTGCTGGTGGTGTATCATGTGGTTTATCCGAAGCCGATGCGACTTGGCAACCAACTATCGAAGCAAGTATCGGTAACAACACAACTTTCTCTGCAAAAGAGAGTGTGATTGTACGTGCTTTAAATAACTTAGATCGATCTCTGAATCCAAATGGCTCGATAGCGTCAAAAGCTACATCTTCTAGCGGTAGCTTAATTGGTAGTTTGGTAGGTTCTTCTACAAAGACCACAGTCTTGTCCAAGATTACCGCAAAAATTGGCGACAACGCTCTTCTTACCACTGGCGTAGATATCGACATACAAGCTCAATCCTTCAACAAAACTGATGCCGATAGCAATGGTGATGCCCTCGGAGCTTTTCTTGCGTCGGGTTCAGCTACAGCTGGCTCGATTATTACCAATACAACGGTAGTGCAAATTGGTACTGCTAGCAGACTTACGGCGGGTAGAACAATAAAATTGATGAGCGCTACAGACAATCGCGATGGTATTATTTCCGCATTGACTAGTCCTAAAACCCTTGTTTCAGGTGGTAGTACATCGGTTTTACACGGGTTAATGAACAACAATTCTGTAAAACTAGGGGATGACAGCCAACTTAAAGCAGCACAACTTGTAAGTTTACAAGCACTCAACAGAACCAACCTTGAAGCCAGTGCTGCACAGAAGGTTAAGGGCTTAATAGGGATGAACTTAGGCTTGAGCACAATGAACGTTACCTCGAATACTACAGCCGAGGTCGGAGAACGTGTATCCATAAATACAGATAAATTTTCTCTACAGGCTAAAGACAATGGCTCTTCTCTGAAGAATAACAGCTACGCTGAAACTTCCGGTGCTCAGGCTAACAGCAATGCACAAACGTTGACAAATGCAAATTTTAACGCAACGGCACGGGTGCAAGATAACGCTATCATCTTTGGTCGTAACAGCGTTAATATTGAGGCTATACAAGATGATGTGCTTTCTGATACTAATGCTAAATTAAACTTATCGACCTGGTTTGACATAATAAAAACAGCTGTAGCACAAAATAACTTGACTGTATTATCAACTGCGGAAACAGATAGCACTTCAGCAGTTACTACCAATTCCTTTAATCAGAATTCTTCTGCACGTAATTTGCCGAACGATTACACGGGTAGAGGTTACATTGATTCCGAAATACCCCTAAAGGGTACAGAAAAGCGGAACAATATAAACTATAGAAATGCACAAGTTGGATTGGCAGATATTCAAATAAAACCTACTTCAAGCCTCCCTAGTATTAATGCACAAGCATTGCAGAATGCTATTGCTCAAATTGGCATAGGAGGTACAATAACTTTCGCAGATAGTCTAAAAAATCAGGTCATTCAGGTTGGCAATATTGTCATTAATAAAGACCTCACTATTGACGGTAGTCAGCAAAATATCACCCTCCGTGGAAACAATAATAACCGTATCTTTTTAATTGATGATGGCAAGTCCGATCGCCAACGTAATGTCACATTAAAAGGGTTGACAATCGGCAATGGTCGAGCAGACTTTGGTGGTGCCATTAGTAATGCTGAAAATTTGACGCTGGAAAATGTCACCTTTACAAACAATCAGGCAACTAAAAATGGTGGGGCTATCAGTAATAGTAGGACTGGAACAATCTCCATTAATAATAGCCGTTTTGCTAATAACAGCGCAGTTGGTGTTGGGGGAGCTATAAGCAACCTTGGTACTCTCAACATTGTTAACAGCACTTTTGAATTCAACAAAGCCACAACTCATGGTGGAGCTCTTGAGAACTCAAATATGTTGGCAAAACTCACGGTTGCAGACTCAACTTTTGCTAATAATACAGCAGATAATCAAGGCGGAGGTATTTTTAATAATGGTAATGCCTCCATTGTTCGGAGTACGCTATCAAGTAACACTGCTAAACAGTTTGGTGGAGGGATTAGCAACAAAGGGATTTTAAGCCTCAGCAATAGTACCCTTTCTGGTAACCAAGCAACTGTATCCGGTGGAGGGCTTTATAACCAAACAGGTGCTATAAATGCCAAGATTAATAACTCGACAGTAACGCTGAACCAATCTGCTACAAATAGTGGCAGTGGAATTGCTGATGCCGGTTATGGTGTTTTCTTAACTTCCAGCATTGTTTCTGGTAACGCTAACAATGATGATTTTTCAGGCGCTCCTGGCTTTAAGGGGCAACTCCAAAGTCGAGGGAATAATTTAATCGGTGGTACTAATGCAGTTCCATCTTTAAATTCCCAAGCAACTGACAAACTCGGCATCACCGACCCTAAACTCGCACCTTTAGCAAACAATGGCGGTTTAACTCAAACTCACATGCCCTTACCGGATAGTCTCGCTATTAATAATGGTAAAAATTCAGATAACCTTAGTACCGACCAGAGCGGTGGCAGCCGCTCGAAAATGGGTGGTGTTGATGTGGGAGCAGTTGAGTACTCCGTAACGATAACCAAGTTGGAAGCAAACCGTACTCAATTAGACGAAAGTCAGCCAACTCTTACCTCTCGAATTACGGTGATGCTGGATAAGCCTGCTCCAGCAACAGGATTGAGAATTGCTTACACGCTTGAAGGCAGCGCGGAACTCGATAAAGACTACCGTATATTAGGCCCACAGCCTGGGGTAATTACCTTTGGTGCTGGAAAAACTGAAGCTGCCTTTGAAATCCAAATCTTGGATGATAAAGAATTTGAACCTTCTGAAACTATAATTCTCCGACTTAATGCGAGTGGTGACTACACTCTTGCATCTAATGTTGTTCCCCTAAACTTGAATTTGTTTGGTGATGATACAGAACCCGCAAAAGAAGTGAAAACAGCAGGTATAACACTGACTGGAGATTCCAGACGCAGTGCTCAACCTCAAGCTGTAGTGCAGGCTGATACTGCTACTACTCAACCTCAAGCTATGGTGCTAACGGATAGTGCTATCGATGATGGTAAGGAAATTATTTTACCCAAAGAAGATAAATTAATCGGTACAAACGGGAACGATACACTCATCGGTGGCTTTGATGATGATATTATGCAGGGTCTACAAGGCAATGACCGACTAGAAGGCAACTATGGCAACGATCTACTTATAGGTGGAGCGGATGACGATAATCTGTTGGGTGGCTCCGGTCAAGATACCTTAAAGGGCGAAGCAGGCGATGATGAACTTAAAGGCGGTGATGGTGCCGATCGCTTGGAAGGTGGTATTGGTATTGATGTACTCTATGGTGATGCTGGCAATGATGATTTGCAGGGCAATGACGGCAACGATTATCTCCTAGGGGATGATGGTGCAGATCTTTTGGAAGGTGGAGCAGGTAAAGATGTGTTACGTGGTGGACGTGGTGAAGACAGCTTCCTATTTGCATCTCCTGACTCGGGCATGGATAGAATTTTAGATTTTAATGCGTTGGAAGGCGATCGCATTCAAATTTTGGCTTCTGGTTTTGGCATTGAAAATGGTGATTTAAGTGGGTTCAAATTTGAAAATGGTACTTTATTTTACCAAGAAAAACCTTTGGTGCTAATTGAAAAATTTAGAGAAACAGCCCTTGATTTTTCTATCAAAGCGCATTTAGAACTTGTGACGGAACGCCAAGTCAAGGCAGAAGCAACTGAGACACCATTTACGATAGATGCTTCGACTTTAGCGCCCATAACTCGACCAACTTCAGATACAAACAACACCGCACTACCTACAACCAACACAACTGGTATCAATCTTCTCGAACAAATTCGTTCCAGAGGTTATATCAAAGTGGGACTAGTGCTTGGTGACCCTGGCTTTGCAGTCGAGAAAGATGGGCGTCTTAGCGGTTTTAGTGTAGATTGGGGAAGAGCGTTAGCAGCAGCTTTATTTAACGACCCGAATGCAGTGGAGTTTGTCATTCAAGATTTTCGTTCTGGGTTCTTTAATGTTGCTTCAGGAGTGGTAGACGTTGCTTCCATCGGCGCTACCCATAACTTAGCAAGAGACACCAGCTTAAATCTTGACTTTAGTCCGGTTGTGCTTTATGACAGCCAAGGTGTGATAGTACGTGCAGACCGCAATATTAAGACACTTTTAGACCTGAAAGGGATGACGATTGGTACCCTCGCTGATTCTACTTCAACCCAAAACTTGCAAAATTACCTGGGTCGTTTAGGACTTCCCTTTGTAGGACGCACCTTTGCAAATACCGATGAGCTATTCGCTGCTTACGAGCGTGGTGAAATTGATGCTGTTTCGATTGACAGTACTCTCCTCAAAGGACGGATACCCACTTTATCGAATCCCAATGGGCACAAGATATTAGATGGTGAGTTATCGAAGGAACCTCTAGCTTTGGTGTTACCCGAAAACCAATCAGAGTGGGCAGATGTTATCCGTTGGGTTACTTACGCCACAACTCAAGCAGAGGAATTTGGTATTAATTCTGCCAATGTTGATGACTTCATTGTCAATAGCACCGACTCAGCTATCCGTCGTTTCTTAGGTGTAGAAGGGAATTTAGGTGAAGCGCTAGGACTAGACAAAGACTTTGTGGTTGATGTTATCAAAGCTGTGGGTAACTATGATGAGTTATACAAACGCCACTTTGGTGAACTTGACCGCACTCGCAATCATCTCTGGACGAACGATGGTTTGTTGTACTCATTGCCATTTAGTGGCTCAACAAACGTTGAAGCTAATTTAATCAACAATGATAATCGCAATCAACTACAAGAAATTAAGCAGCGCGGTGTATTGAAAGTAGGTCTTACTGGCGATTCCGCCGGTTTTGGATTGAAACAACCAGATGGCAGTTACAAGGGCTTTGACATTGACCTCGTGCGGGCTTTATCTGCCGCCCTGTTTGGCAATGTAAATCAAATAGAATTTGTGCATCAGAAATTTGAGGATAGTTTCACCAATGTTGCCAATGGTGTAGTCGATATAACAGCAGACTCAATTACCCATAACTTAATGCGAGATGCCTTGCTTGGGGTGGACTTTAGCCCGACCTATATGTACACCGGACAGGGAATCATGGTCAGAAACAGTAGTGGCATTAATAACTTACCATCACTTAATGGTCGTATAGTCGGAGTATCAAGCGGCACGACTTCCGAGCAAAACTTGCAGGATGCTTTAGCAAAATTTGGAGCAAATGCGATAATTCGCACCTTCGCTACTGCGGAAGATTTATTTGCTGCTTATGAACGTGGCGAAATTGATGCTGTTTCCATTGACCTTGCAATTCTCAATAGTCGCATTTCCACATTATCGAATCCAGGCAGCCATCGTCTTTTAAATGATGTCCTCTCTAAAGAGCCACTCAGCCTTGTATTGGATGAAAACCAATCTGATTGGGCGGATGTAGTCCGGTGGGTGGTAAATGCGCTGGTGCAGGCAGAAGAGTTTGGTATTACCTCCCAAAACATTGATGAGTTCATTGCTACTAGTAAAGATGTAGACATCCGCCGCTTTTTAGGTTTAGAAGGAACTTTGGGACAAGACCTGGGATTACCCAATGACTTTGTTGTAAAAGTCATCAAAGCTGTTGGTAATTACGGAGAAGTTTACAATCGCCACTTTGGCTCAAATACATTGCCTCGGGGCGAAAATCAACTATCAAGAAATTTTGGGCTACAGTATGCCCTACCATTTAGCGGTACTGCGATTACCCCTCCACCCCCAGTACCACCAGTAGAACCGCCAGTAGAACCGCCAGTAGTACTCCCCATAGAACCGCCAGTAGTATCGCCAGTAGTACTCCCCATAGAACCGCAGCCAGAAATACTACCCCTAGTACTTATAAAAAATCCGCAAGGTGAAAATCTACTAGAAATAAACGGAGATGTATCCAAAGCTACGCTCAAGTTTACCCTTTCTGGAAAACATCTTGAACGCGAAACCATTCACGAAATCGGCGTGTTTGTAGTAGATGATACACAAGGGCGTGTTAATGGCTTATTACCCAGTGACCCAGGCTATTTACAAGCTGCACTTCAACGAGGAAAAGTTATTTTCTCCCTCATCCCTGATAATTTTGTTTCTGACCCCAGTCGCATCCTACAAGGGTTGAATTCTCCGTTATTAGCGTTCTACTTAGTTCAGAAAGGCAGTACCGACGATGTGCTAAACGGTTCTGGACATCGTGTTTTATTTGGTTCTATGGCTGGTGCCAATGGTCTAAGCGTTTTACAGATTAATGATTTAGGCAGTGGAAATTTTGAACTAGCCTTTGAAGACTTACTTGGCGACACTGCACGAGATATAGTCCTTAAAGTTAATTTGACAGACGAGCCAATGCCTATAGGTACCAGCTTGCAAGGACAACGCGAGCGGGAAATCTTTGATTTGTCCGATCTCAAAGGTCTGCAAGTGCCAGTGTTATTCCCAATTATCGAAAGCGAAGCAGCATATAACAACACTGTCGGCTTCTACCGCCTTGAAGACAGCCAAGGAACAGTACGTGACCCAATGACAGGACAATTGTTCAAACCGGGCGATCCTGGTTATACTAAGGCGGCGGCCCGCAACAGTAAAGCTTACGGCGTCAGCTTTGACCGCAATAGTCGTGGTTTGCAAATCAATTTAGAAGGCGGTTATCTATACGCGCCCTTTATTATTGCTAACAGTACTCTTGAGAAGCTACTTGACGACGATAACACCAACGATCCAGCCGTTTACTTTATTTATGCTCGGGCGAATCCTGACCGAGTTGACCACATTCGTCTCTTGGGAGATAATACCTGGGGCTTTGAAGATATGCCAGACGGAGGCGATTTGGACTTTAATGACATGGTAATCCGTCTCACAGTGCCTGAAACATTTACTTCTATGCTTGCCTCGCTGGCGAAAGGCCTAGAACCTGAATTTGAGAATCCCCAAGCAGCTGCAAGCCCGTCTCAAACGACTGCAATTACACCCCAAAATTTAGAGTCAGCAGAACTCAATCAACCTAACAGTCAAACGGCAAATTCTCAAAATACTGGCACCCAAACCACTAATAATTTGGATGACCAATCAAACGATCGGGCACCAGCTAGTGAAATTCAATCTGCCGCAGAAAATGCAACGGCAACAGGACTCACTACTAACACCCAAACTCAAGAAACACCAACCTACGATTCAAAACGAGGATATGGTGAGATTGATGCACAAAAAGCAATTGCCTTGGCGGCAGTTGGGGCACCAACTTCTGTAGCTTCTACCACATCAACAGTTCAGAAGAGTAGTGATGAACCCTTAAACCAACCAGATGTTGCAGATGGGCAACAAAATTACACTGGTCAGGGAGTTGTGGTAGCCGTTATTGATGTCGGTATTGACCGCAAGAACAGAAACCTCGCAGGTTCTTTATGGGTAAATACGGATGAAATTTCTGACAATGGTATCGATGATGATGGCAATGGCTTTACTGATGATGTACAGGGGTGGGATTTTGTCGATGACGATCCAGATGCTTCACCTGACAAAGAAGATTGGCATGGTACTCATGTGGCAGGAATTATTTCAGCCGCCAATGATTCAGACGCAGTGACTGGAATTGCTCCTAGTGCCAAAATTATGCCACTACGAGTTCTCAACCAAAGCACAGGAGGGACAGAAGATGATATTGCAGCTGCTATCTGCTATGCCGTAGATAACGGTGCCCAAATAATCAACCTCAGCTTGGGTTTCCCTGTATTCAATGGCGAACCCGAACAAATACGGGCTGCATTACAGTATGCAAAGGCACAAGGAGTCATGGTTGTTGCAGCAGCAGGCAATCGGGAAGACCAGGTAACTGAACCACTCTTCCCCGCTCGTTTTGCTCAAGAACGCCTTGTAATTGCTGTTGGCGCTGCAGATGAAAATGGCAATCTAGCAATTTTCTCAAATCCTGCTGGTTCTGAAGAGAGTGTCTTTGTCCTTGCTCCTGGTGTAGGCATTAACTCTCTTGGTTTAGAAGAAAAAACCCTTGAAAGCAACGGCACATCAATGGCAGCAGCCTATGTCACAGGTGTAATTGCCTTAATGAAAGAGGCAAATCCACATTTAAGTCCGGATGAGATAATGAATATCCTAACCAGCACAAGCAAAATGTGATATCTCCTGCACCAACCTCCCCGAACTTCGGGGAGGTGTCACAGGCGGTGGGGTTCTTTCTATGCGTCTCCGTAAATAATTGCCTGGGTCTTTAGATGCAACGTCTTTTTTGGTTCCTACCCAATCTATGATAGAGCCAAATTTGGTACTAAGTACTTCAGCACGTAGAACAGCAATATTGCCCTTACGCAGAGAGTCTCCTAGGTGTTTTTTTATTTACGCACTTTCCACTGAGCAAGTCTACCAAATTTATTCGAGGCGGAGCCGAGCAGACTGCATTCCCAGGCTCCCCCTGGGAACGAGCGGTTAGATGAGATACTGTATTGATGCTCTGGAAGATGAACTCAAAGGCTCATTTCCTCTAACAGATTGTAGGTAACGATAAAGACGATTGACTGCATTGATATAGGCGTAAGCTGATGCAACAACAATGTCGGTGTCGGATGACTGTCCGGAGAAAATTCGGTCTTGATGACGCAGGCGAACGGTGACGGTTCCTAAAGCATCAATTCCTTCGGTCACAGATTGGACGGAAAATTCAACTAATTGGCTGGATATGTGTACCATTCGAGCGATCGCTTTATACACTGCATCCACGGGACCTGTACCTACCGCAGCATCAGTTAAAATTTCTCCACTTGGGGTGACAATTGTGATAGTTGCTGTTGGACAAGTGCAATCTCCACAGGTGACTTGTACGTGTTCTAACTGAAAACCGCTTTCTACTTGAATTTGGGTTTCGTCTCGCACTATTGCCTCAATATCCCAATCGGACATTTCTTTTTTCTTGTCAGCAACTTCTTTAAACCTGATGAAGGCTTTGTTAAAGTCTGCTTCGTTCAAGTCAAACCCCAATTCTTGCAGCTTGCTTCGGAAAGCGTTGCGTCCCGAATGCTTACCCAATACGATCCGATTTTCTGGCAACCCTATGTCCGCAGCATCAATGATTTCGTAAGTTTCTCGATGCTTAATTACACCGTCTTGGTGAACGCCTGATTCATGAGCAAAGGCGTTAGCTCCAACGATCGCTTTGTTTGGCTGTACTGTGATACCTGTCAATTGGGAAACCAAGCATGAAGTTTTATAAATTTCTTGAGTTTTGATATTGACAAGCGGTGCATCGCTTTCTACAGGACGGCCCAAGTAAGGATTGTAATAGGGTTTGCGAACCTGCAAAGCCATAACAATCTCTTCTAATGCAGCATTACCAGCACGTTCTCCAATACCATTAATTGTGCATTCTACCTGGCGCACTCCATTTTCAATTGCTGCAAGTGCATTGGCTGTGGCTAAACCCAAATCGTTTTGAGTGTGAACGGAAAGAATCACCTGGTCTATATTGGGTACGTTCTTCCGAATCCCTTGAATCAACTTTTCCATTTCTTTTGGCGTGCAGATTCCAACGGTATCGGGAACATTAATTGTGGTAGCACCTGCAGCAATCGCTTTGGATATGACTTGGTAAAGAAACTCTGGCTCAGTGCGGCTTGCATCCATGGGTGAAAATTCCACATCTTCCACGAAGGACTTGGCATAAGCAACCATTTCTTCAGCTATTGCCAGTACTTGGTCGCGAGTCTTTTTCAACTGATGTTTGAGATGAATATCTGACGTGGAAAGAAAAACGTGAATTCTGGGATGAGCCGCTCTTTGCAATGCTTCTGCTGCAGCTTTAATATCCTCGCGAATGGCTCTTGCCAAACTGCAAATGATGGGTCCACCTGGTACCCCAACTTGTTCGGCTATGGTTCTGACAGCTTCAAAGTCTCCCGGACTTGCGATCGCAAATCCGGCTTCAATGACATCAACTCCCAAAAGAGCTAGTTGGTGAGCGATCGCTAACTTCTCTTCTACATTCAGTGTTGCTCCAGGTGATTGTTCGCCATCCCTAAGTGTGGTGTCGAAGATAACGATTCTGTCTGTGGAGGAAATGCTCATAACTAGCTCCAAGAGTCTCAACTTTGTATATTGTATACAAAAAATCATATACAATATACATTATGCATGAAAAACATTATGAATTTAAACGACCTAGCAGCTAACGTGCTGCAACAACAACGCAGTACACCAGATTTAATTGCCGACACCTTACGAGAAGCAATTCTGCGGGGAATTCTTCAGGAAGGGCAATCTCTCAGACAAGATGAAATCGCCACGCAATTTGGAGTCAGCCGCATACCTGTAAGAGAAGCGCTGCGACAACTAGAAGCAGAAGGATTGGTCACGTTTCATCTGAATCGAGGGGCGATGGTATCAGTACTATCACCAAATGAAGTGCAGGAAATTTGTGAGATTCGTTGCGCTTTAGAGGTGACAGCAATTCAACTCGCAATGAGCAACCTGACTGAATCCGATTTAGACAAAGCAGCGATGATTTTGGATGAAATCAATCGAATCACAGATGCGACTCACTGGGCAAAGCAAAATTGGGAATTTCATGCAGCACTCTACACCCTAGCAAATCGACCTCGATTGTTTAAAATGATTCAAAATTTACATACCAATCTTTTTCGCTATGCCCACCGGCAGATGAGACAGGTAGATTATTTGGAACGCACCCAAAAAGAACACTACCAACTTTTAGATGCTTGTCGGCAAAAAGATACAAAAGCTGCTGTTAAGATACTAAAACGACATATTGATGCAGCTGCAAATCAGTTACAACCTTCAGCCTAACCTTGTCATTGGTCATTAGCCATTAGCCATTAGCAATTAGCCATTAGCAATTAGCCATTAGCCATTAGCCATTGGTCACTGGTTACCGTCTTCTCAAAGCCATTGCAAGGCACAAACAGATTGAAAATGTAGCGATCGCAAAACCGGGTGACAGATTCCGAGAAAGGATTGCTACGCAACAAATAACAGCCCAGCTGAAACCTGTTTCAGCCCAAACAACATATGGTGGTTCGTAGTAAACGTTTTGATAGAGAACTGTATACTTTTTAAGTAATGACACGTAGATGCAAGCGAGTGTAGGAATAACTATATTCATTGCTGTGTCAACGAATACAGCCGTTACATGAACGGGTATATTTGTGAATATTTTAACAATATTTCCAACAAAGAGAATTGCAGATAACTGCAGCCAAAGCTTTGTATCAAACATTACCCCTCCTATAACTTTCTGGCGCATCTGTAAGGCATACTTGAACAATCGTTAGTATTCCCTAGTTATGGTGGAGAATAACAACAACTACAAGATTCCCGACAACTTCTGCGGATACATCTAAGTCAATAGGAGGTCAGCTTACTGTGCTTTGCAAAGTAGCAAAGCTATCGCACGTGATGACAATGAAAATTTTCATCCTCTTTTGAGGAATTAGATAATTGATACGGTTTGTGTTTCTGTAAATCTCGTATCTGTCTGAGTAAGTCTTCTGTAATTCGATTATGTCGTTCTTGTTCTTGACGCAAACGGTCTATCTCTAAACTTATTGAATTAAACGACGCTTTAACAAAGTCTAGAAGAAATATATTAATTAAAACTAGACTGACTATAATGACAGTAGATGCAAAAAAGTAAAAAAGCATTTTTAAAAATCCGAAACATTGATTTAGTACAACACGATGACTTATGGAATTGATTGTGAAAGCTCGTAAGCCTTCAGCCGTAAGCATTAGTGATGATTTTCCCCAATAGGTCTATTTTATGATTAACAATGGTATTCTCGTCGTTTCAAGAGATTCAGATAAGTAGCCATCCACCAAAATTCCTAGATTCAATTGTTTGCAGGATTTACACCAACAAAAATAATCAGGCTGATGTGCGTTCAGTGGAATGCGCCCAACATAGTAATTTTCATCTACAGTATGTCTCGCTATAACCCAAAACCGCTCATACACTAAACGTCGATCTTCTTGTTTAGATGCTGCCTCATAAGAAAAATTCTTGAACTGCAAACGGTTTGACATTGTTAAAGCTGCTTAAAACATTAGTAAAACACACTACTAGATATGATGTTCCAAGCGCAGCGATCGCCATCACTGTGACTGTGATATCTGAACAACATACAAAATTACACTTACACTCATTTCAAATTTGAAGTGTGATTGCTTCTGCCTAGAGAAATATAATGACTTCACTCTATAGATAGATGCATAAATTTGTAAAATTACATATTTGCTACTGATTTTAATCTTTAATTTGATAGTAAACAGGACAAACAACTGCTGTATTGGAAACTGCCACAATCAAAATTTATAATTAACGGATATAGCCAGTTTCACGTAAAAATTTACGTAAATCGGCAAAATAGCTGTTGCGATCGCGTCCTTTATAAGCCTGTCTCACTTGCATCCAACCGTCTTCACCTTGACCCAACATATACTTATCTGCCAAGTAAGCCGCTAATACGCCTTTACCATCTTCGTACTGTTTCCCTTCCTTAAGGTAAAACTGCCAAAGTTCGGACGCATGATTTTTAATGATTTTGGGATAGCGACTGCCTGCACGAATAATTTTTAGACGAACATTTTTATACTGATAATCCTGAGCTTTTTCGTAGGAGATTTCCGCCCGGACATTACCCGATTGTCCGGTTATGGTCTCTGCCGTGGCAGGTTGAGGAAACACGGTTGCCACGGTCAAAAGCCATAAAGCGATAAGAGAGTTCCAAATTGGAGAACAAGTAGCGTTCATGGTCAGTGTTGTATAGAAGCTCGTTCTACTTTATACAACACCTAAGAGATTAATATCGGAAAATTGCTGCTACAGGTGTACTAAATGGGATTTGTTCTGAGCCAATAGTGTAAACTGTTCCACCGTTGAGCAAAGTGTAGGCGGCGGCAAAATCCAATAAATCATCATCGCCAGTTTCTTCTTCTTGATGCAAGAAAACTGTATCTGAGGAAGGGTCAAACAGTCCCCATTGCTCTCGGTTGGCTGCAACTATTAAGGAATCAATTCTTTGGTAATAAGCTGCAGGGATAATTTCTTTCAAGTCGTTGGATGCTTTGCCAGTGTTGGAACCGTAAAGCATATTAAACCTTTCCACAACCTCTTGCTGTGATTGATAAAACAGAGGCTCAACAATAGGCCAAGCGCGTTCGTGCAATTGGTCTGCAGTTAAAATTTCTTGATTCCCAGAGATACCATCTTCTATTAAATGCTGGTAAGTATTTGCCTCTCTGTACAATGGCATTAAGTACTCTACCCCAGCCAGCATCAAAGGCGCGGTTTGGTTTCGGAGTTTCTCTTCCAATGCACCATTCACAGCATGGAAGAATTGCAGGATGCTTTCTTGGTGCTTATCCCTGTCAGGGCTACCTTGTCCGTGAAACGATCCGGGCTGTTGAAAAGAATTGGCGGTTCCCCCTTTTGAGGTCGCAATGCGGAACTGACCATCTTGAGCAGTTTCATCGTAGTTGAGGGCTTCGTCTAAGCTCTTCGGCATATTTTCTACCTCAACTTCTTGGAGACCGTAGCGATCGCCCTCAAAGAACCGAACATCTTTTTGACTCAAAGCCAAGAGGTAATAACGCCCATCGCCATTTAAAATTGGTAGCAGTGGCTTAATATGAAATCTGTCTGTTACCACAACCATCTCATCAAATTCTAGAGGCAAGGTATAGTAGCGAAAAACATTATTAGAAATAAAAACTGCCAGTCCTTGGTCTCCTGTTTGCTCCCAAAAATCTGTTCGATCCAGTGAATGGGATTGTGCTAGTAATGCCACAGCATCATTATGCTCAATACCAGCATCAATTAAGCGAGCTTCAGCATCTTTCACCAAATTTTTAAACCGAATAGAGTTTTGTCTCACTTCTGGTCCGGCTGTTTGCATTGGCATATAAATTGAAACAGAATTTTGTCTTGGCAGTTCTAGTAATGTCTTGATTTCCTCTCTAGAAATTAATGTCATGCTATATACCTCCTAAGAATGAAAACAGACACCCCAAATTAGACCGCTACTATGCCAACGGTCTAATGGAATGTTTTTCCTAGATTGCTCTATCTGGCTTTATTTCAAGCCAAATAAAATGAAGTTTCATCTTTCTTATGGTAGGCAATAGATGTGATACTCTTTCTTAAAAAAGTAAGTAGGTAGGGCTAAAGCCCACCAACACAAAACGAGAGACAATGCCCTCCCTACTACTTACCTCCAAACTATTTTCTTCCAAAAATACCTTTTGCTATCTGCCCTCTGCCTTACCAAAAATGCTGTTAAATATTAGGCGTATTTGGGTTAACGTGCTGTTGGTTGATAATTATATCACTTTTCCCTTGCCTGGTAAACCCCAAAGTCACGCGTTTCATAATCCAATGCAACACTGCTAGTACTCCAAAAGTAATAGCAATAATAACCAAAGGTTGTTTGCCCAAAATTTCTTCTATACCCTTAGTCAGCACAGTATCCAATTGAGTGACAAAATCCCAACTATTAAAGCGCAAGAATCGCCCCCAATACACGCCAATGGCACAGAGAGCATGAGTCGCCATCTCAACTCTTAAAATCCATTGGCTCTTGCCTATCCTATGTAGGTAATAACCTAAGTTAATTAAAGATATAACGTAAGCTTCAAATCCTGCTAAGATGACTAATAGATACAGGGGTATTAGTACAAGAGTTATCATCCATACGGATTGGATTGTACGGATATCGTCTATCAAGTGGATGACATCGGTTAACAAGTAAGGTGCATTAGGCAAAAAAGCAAAGAAAACTAGGAATCCCAACCACCAAACCCAAGATCGTCCTCGCTTAATGCGAAATAGCCAAACACTCAAAGCCAATGGTATAAATGCCAGAAATAAATTCCAAGTCATCCAACGCATATTGATTTGCAGGACTTGTATGACTCTGGCTATCAATTCAATCAGTTCCTCTTTCATAGGTGCTTCCCTAAAAAGCGTGTAATAAATGGTTTACAAACTCCGTGTATTTTTAAGCTAGCCGATGAACTGACAAAACGTCATCAGGTAGTTGGGTACTGGGTATTGGTTGAGAAAACCTTTTTCTTGAACTACCCGCACTTCCCTTCGTGTAGGACGTGAGGCTTCTGCCCGATTTAGCTAACCATAAGGACAATTATGCCAGAGTAAAAGTTTCATCTCTGGAAAATTGCCCTTACACTGGTTGTTATATTACTTTATCACCACTTAATCGGGTTCCTGAAAGCGTCAACGGAGCATCACTCGACTGCGCGGACCGATTGATGGCTTGGGGGTAGATAATATTTTTTTACCACATTGGGCTGAATTTTTCGTGTTGTTTCTCGAACATATAGCGGAAGCAAGGGTAGAGGGGTCAGTTCGATTCGTGTTTAGGGAATTTCCATTGCTGAACTCAACCTGAGGCAAAGTAGAGGGTGATGGAGAATTAGGCTCATTGACATCTATAGTCGGTGTGGGCGAAGGTATCACATTGCTGTTGTCAACAATGGGTGTGGTAGGTGCTGGTGCGGGATTGCTAACAATAGGTGTGGTAGGTGCTGGTGTGGGATTGCTAACAATAGGTGTGGTAGGTGCTGGTGTGGGATTGCTAACTGGTGGTGGGGGTGGTGTGGGATTTGTAGGAGGTTGTGGGGGGGGTGGTGTAGGATTGTTAACTATTGGTGTGGCGTTTGCAGGTACTTTAATGGTTAATCTCACTAAAGGGCTGTTTGTCATCTTTAAGGACGTGACGGTTGGTTTACCTGGTATGTCGGATCTGAAATCAAAGACTGTGGGGCTTTGACCACCGTTGCGATCGCTATATCGAGGTCCTTGTCCGTTAACTTCAAATGTTCCTTGATACTGCTGTCCTGTTTTTGGATCTGTCACAACACCAGTGTAAAAAGCTTTTGTCAGTCCAAACTCATCTTGAACAACACCTTGAAATTTGGTTTCTGGTATTTTACCTTGGTAGCTATAGGGTTCTAGCTGGCCGCTTGATAGTGCAGGTGAAGAGAGAATGCCATCCAATGAGATGACGGGAATTCCTTTAAAATTAACGTAGTATCCCAGGCTCCCATCAGCACGGGTTTCAATTTTTACGTACTTAGAAGTGTATACGGAAACAAAATTAGGATTTTTCGTGGTGCCTATATTTCGCATATAAGTACCGTTGGAGTCAGTATCTACACGGGTGACCCTGTTGTTGAAGTTAGGGTTAAAGCTGGGAAGTTGAATAGTGCCTGAGAGTGTGCCGGTGCTTTGAATTGTTAATTGTGCGGCGGCTTTAGAAGTTCCAAGACCAATGATGGCTGAAGCTAGGCTGCAACTGCTAATGAGGAGGAACCCTAATTTAGAGATTTTGTTTTTTGAACCGCAGATGGACGAGGCAGTGCGTTGCTCTGGTTCCCAGAGTTGAAGCACCTGCCATGCAGATGGACGCGGATAGTTTGAATCTGCGTGTTTTTGCGGATATATGGGGTTGCCGTTTTGAATTGGTTGTTGACCAGACGTTTGGAAGTACATTGAGAATGTGTTTCTAGATTATAAAGTCACAAAAGTCACGTCTGATTCTATGGGGTGTGTTGGTATCACCCTTGTTGCTTGTTGATTTGTTGCTGATTGTCTAAGTATGCTTGAAAGCATATGATTACATTTACACAAGTATTAACTTAAAACCGGAAGGTTGCTCTCACTGTTCCAATGACTAAAGTGTCGTTGGCTGAGTTGTGATCTGGGCTGAAAAGAAGTAGTAAGCCGGGGGTGATTGATAAATACTCGTTCAATTGGGCGCGATAAAAAAGTTCTAAGTGTAATGCACTGTCACTGCGTCCTCCTGGTGTTCCTCCTTCGGAAAAGTTGGGAAGATTGTATCCTTCTGGTAAGGTGCTGGAGGTAATTTTGGGTGGTTGACCGACGAGAATTCCTCCCAGATTACCTTGACGGAGTAAGTTGGGGAATGCAGCAAATACCATCCAGTTGGTTGTTTTTACGCTTCCAGAGAGTTCTTCTGGATTTGAAAAAGTCCAGCCCCCCCAACCACCTAACTGAAAGTTGGGAGTGATGCGCCATGCTACAGTTGCTCCCACAGCATGAGTGTTGAAGGCAACAGGTGGTGCAAAAGGAGAGATTAATTGAGCATCGCCGACACCACTTCCTAACAAGCCATCGGGAGAGTGGGAGTAAAGATAGTGGACTCCCACATCTATATTGTTGGTTGGTGCAAGGCTTAATTGAGCACCAGCCGTATATCTACCACCAAAGAGTCCTCCAGCTTGAGCGTTATTGGGAAAACTGGGAATTTCTGCACTGTAAACTCCTTGCAAACTAATGCGATCGCTGATTTGCCAGTCAAAACCTATGCCACCCGTACCGTTACCGATTGCCAAAATAGGATTGCGCTGACCAAATAAAGAGATAGCTCCTTCTCCAGAACCTTCCAAAGGGTTAATACCACGGAAGGTGTTAGTTGGGTTAACACCTGCTGTACCAACGACAATGCCAAAGTTCTTGGAGACAGGGAATCGGTAAGACAACTCGTTGAGCACTAAATCTTTGTTTGTATCTAGTTCATAACCCAAGCGTCCCATATTGGTAAATACAAATGGTGCATTAGAGCCTGAGTTACCTGCAGCTAGACCAGTTAAGAGTAAATCTCTTCCTGTAAATGAAGTCGCAAGTGTTAACTGTACGTTATTTGCAAATGTGAGGTTTGTTTGTGCGCTGCGTTCTGGTATACCATCTCTAGGAAACAAGTCAACATCGGCTTTGTTGGAGCCTTGCAAGCCAAAAATGACTTGTCCAACAAGTTTAGTTGTTGTGGAAAACTGATTTTTTGCCACTTGCGATGTTCTACCTTCCAAAGAAGTCACACGCTCTTGAATTGCGTTTAACTCCGCCTGAAATTCCAATTGCAACTTTTCTAGTAAAATTAAATCCTCATGAGTAAGAGCGTTTGCAGTGCTCTTACCAATCAATTCCTCGATCGCTTCTAAGCAAGCTGCCAATCCCGCAGCAAATTCATAACGATTGATAGCGCGATCGCCTCCATAAGTGCCATTAGGATACCCAGCAATACAGCCATAGCGTTCTACTAAAGATTGCAAAGCACTGAAAGCCCAGTCAGAAGGTTGGACATCACCCAGTTGCGATACAGAGTTGACTTGGGACATCGGATCGTCTTCTGGGGAAGGGGTAGACAAGGAAGAGGGGGTAGACAAGGAAGAAGATTCTACCTTGTCCCCCTTGTCCTCCTTGTCCTCCTTGTCCCCCTTGTCCCTCAGTGTTTCTACTGCCTGTACCAGACTATAGGGGGTTTGAGGATATCTTTTCTCAGTAAATTTACCAGTTACTTTTTTACTTTTGATTTTTATAGCTAAAAGGGTAGATTGAGAACTACCATCCAGTGGCATAAATTCGGGCGGTGTCATTTCGGCAGATGGAATAACTTGAGTTACCTCAGATATCGCCGCTAGGTTCACCGCTTCTTTTGCTTTGACTGGTGGCTGCTCTGGCACTTTTGGGGCAGATGGTAGCCCTGCTGCCAACACGCCCGCCATTAGCAGACCAATGTCGTTCATCGTGCTTCAACATAAATTAAGACTTACATTTCTTTTGACAGGAAGAATCTTTGTCAATCCGGAACATTGCTTATTAAAAAGTATTAATTATTACTATTAAATTTGTAAGCAGCCAGATAAAAACGTAAGAATTCTAATTTAGGATCTACGCATAGCCGTATGCAGGAATGAATATCACAAGCGTTACTGGTTTGACACAATCTGAAAAATCTACGCTCAAAGCTTTGGGTGCAGTAGAGGACGAGTAAATTCTGCTCAAAATGAGCTGCGATGACAAAGCTTCCACCTACAGCGCGATCGCATCTTCCAAGAACTATATCTACTGCTCCCAATCCAGCTCAATCCCATCCAACCAAGGAAGCAGCATCTTCCCAACCATCTCAACTTCAATCCCATCCTCTTGACGGCGGAGTATGGCATAGGGAGTGTAAGCTTTAAAGGCGTGGATATAAAGTTGTGTATCCTGTTAATTCACAGATGTTGTCGTTTACGTTATATAATGGTCAAAGGTAGTTTTTACCCGTCCGGTTGCACATTCAATCACCATGTCTGTGAGAGATGCATTTCATGATGCGGTCAGGCGAGCACTCGAAAAAGATGGTTGGACAATTACGGATGATCCGTTGCGCCTTCTTGTTGAGGAAGTTGAACTGCTAATTGATTTGGGAGCAGAGCAACTGCTGGCTGCAGAAAGGTCAGGAGAAAAAATTGCGGTAGAGATTAAAACCTTCCTACAGGCATCAGCCATTTCAACTTTTCATACAGCCTTGGGACAATTCCTCAACTATCAGGAAGCTTTGGAACTCGATCAACCAGAACGAATATTGTATTTAGCTGTGCCAAAGCAGGCTTATAAAAGCTTTTTTGAAAAACGCTTTGTGCAGAGAATGGTACATAAGTATAGCATAAAACTTTTGATTTACGATCCCAAGCAGGAGGTCATTGTAGAATGGAAAGAGTAGAGAAATATAGAGAGTTAGTGAAACAAGTTCTAGAAGAATATGCAAGCTATAAATTCTCATCAGGTGAAATTGAAGTGATGCCTGTTTTTGATTTAGAACGAGATCACTATCAAGTTGTGAGTGCAGGATGGAAAGACGAGCGTCGAATTTACGGGTGTTCGGTACATATCGATATTAAAGATAGCAAGATTTGGATACAGCATGATGGCACTGAGATGGGATTTGCGGATGAATTTGTAAGGCTAGGAGTTGCAAAAGACGACATTGTGTTGGCATATCACTCGCCGTTTATGCGGCAGTTTGATGGTTTTGCAGTTAGCTAATGAACAAGTTTTGTACCTTTATACCTTTGCTTTATAAATCACAAAATTTTTTGAAACTTATTGATTATCGAGAGAAACTTGAATATTAGACGTTGAGCCGAGAACCGTATAAAAACCTACATTCCGGGTATAGAAAAGCTTGCTATGTCTGGCTTTCAAAGATTTCGGGGGGAAGATGAATTATTGCTCAATCGTGCGTTACAGCTTTACAATGAGCGTCTTGATAAAACTTGGGGTTTGACCTACTGTATTGGTCGTTTAGCATTGCTTCGTGTACAGTTTTTCTTCCTCCTCTCAACTTCGCTGCTCTACTCAATCTCTCCGTGTCTCCGCGTCCCTAAGTCTCCGCGTCGCACTTCGAGCGTGCCATTCGCAGCAGTGCCCAAGTGTATTTTCCAACCGTATGGATTTAAAGTAAAACGACAGGGTGGAATTAAACGTCCAAAATGAGCTTCGGTTGCCAAAACTGAGGGCAGTCTGCTTTTACTCAGGCTGGTTGCAGTACTTATTCAAGTCTGATGCCGCACCATCTAACTCCTTGGCAGCAGTTGCAGCTCCTGTCAGGGCTGTATCGATATCTCCTCTTGCCTTTTGAATTTTAACTCGACCTTCTGATGAGTTGTTTGCTACTTTAGCAGAACCCAAAGCTTGGCCTGCTTTCGCAATGGATTTGCTCACAGTCTCAAACACCTTGACAAAACGGTTCTTAAATTCCTGTAGCTTCGGATCTTTGAAGTTCTGTTGGTCAATCTCTTGACTCACAGCTTGCAAATCCTTCGATAGTTGTATGCTGGTTATAACCTGCTGCCCTTTGTTCTTATCAATTAGCTCAGATCCTTTGTTAACCACTTCCATCAACCGTTGGCATTGATTAACTTTGCTTTCATTGCAAGCAGTCATGAGAACACCAAGACTCAAGCTAACAGGAAAGATAACAGTATATTTACGTAAGACAAACATATTTAGTCTCATTATATATCAAACCCAGATAATAATACCCAAAAATTTCATGGTTCTCACCATTGTTCCTATCATTGTTATCAATTAGCGAGCAAGTTCCTATAACGAAGGTAATTCTTTGTTTATCCCCAATCCCCAATCCCCAATCC
>NZ_WJFC01000042.1 GCF_009725235.1 Scytonema sp. UIC 10036 | reverse complement strand
GGTGAAGCAGCGCGGTCTTGGGGGTTTCCCCCATGAGCGACTGCTGAACCCGGAGGGTCAGTCAAAGCAAATCTTTCGTCCACAGGAAACTTTTTGGACACCTCAAAAATTTCCATTGCTACAGAAAAAGCAATTTTATAAATTCCCAAGTCTTTATGGTCTTTTATCGGTTCTCTACTCATTGTCTTGACCTTATTAGTGTTAAGACTATTTGAATCATTTTGATGAATAAATTAATCTGCTTCCAGGCAGAGCATCACTTATCAATTTTTATTATATCCCTAATTGTAAAACTTCGCTCAAATATTTGTCGTCCATTGCTGCTAAAAACTGTTTGTTTTTAATCCCTATCTTCTTAGTTTTTTCTTGACTTAAAAGATGAACGGCTATACGACGAAGAACAGCAAAATTCTCAGGGGCATTATCTTTTCGGATTCGACAGTCGTCTTCACAAGACAGCAACATCACTTCCCCCAATGAAGAGAATTTTCAATTCCCCAATGATTACGTAATTAGTTGTTAGTTTTTCTGCATCATTATTCAAACTGCAAATAAAATAACGAGTTTCCACACTAGTTTTCCCATTCACACTTCTTACTGATTCAACCATTCCTATACTCTTCAAATTAGCCCATTCATAATTTGGCTCTACCTTGTTTACTATATCTGACAACATTATGTAATGACGTATCTCATCTCTTCCATGATTGTTTTCACGGGTATGGTAACTGCTATGATTGTACCCATCAAATTTATTTGCCATTGCGTCTTTAAATATTGACTCTACATTTTTATATAGATTCTTTTGATTTTTTTTCAGTGTAATAATGTAATCGCCTTGCTGATGAGTAATTAATTTTACTATTTCTTTTTGACAACCCATGGCATCAATTGTTACCAGACATCCAGCTACATCTAATATTTTAATCAACTCTGGAATTGCTTTGATTTCCGCCGATTTTTTATCTACTTTTCGTTGTCCTAAAACTAAACGATTTTCACTTGCCCAAGCATTAACCCTTCGGGTTCGCCAGTCCCCTACGAAAGGAGACCTTTCTACAGGGCTGGACTCACCATATGGATAGCTGCTTTGTTTTTCTCTTTATCATATGACCCTCTTAAAGTTTTTCCATCAATTGCTATAACTTCTTTATTTGTCATTTTACTAAGAGATTGAATCCAACTTAAAAAACATTCTTGAAACTCTTGTGGGTCAAGCCGAGAAAAAATTAAGCGCAAAAGTATCATGTGATGGTGAGACCAGTCCTGAAGGAGGGTCTCCCTCCGTAGGGAACTGGCGAACCCGAAGGGTATACCATTTGGTAATTCTAAAAACTGTTGCAACCATTTATGTTTTGCTTTTCCATAAGTTTCAATTGCTACTCAACCTTCCGCGCCACATATAACAGCGCAAATGGCAATAGTAATAATATCTATAAGTTTATGCTGTTTTGTTCTATCTACTCTCGGATCTGATAACTTAGCAAAGTGCAAGGGCAATTTTTATTTTGGGTTGAATTTTCATATTTAGCCCGTTACCCAAGCAATCTCTGTCTTAAATTACCAAAAAGTTAGCGATGTACAGATTTAAATCTGACCCCATAAATACCCGCTCATGGGAATGTTCTGTCATATCTAGTCCTGTACCATAACCATGCGGAAAAGTTTCGTAATTTCTTAGCGCCTTTGCGTCTTCGCGTGAGCTTTATTCAGGGTAAATAAGCCGACATGATATCAGTCGGATTGCCCGACTGAGCAGCAATGAACTCATGCTCTCATGATTCTAATTCCTCCTGGTTAATCCCCAAAGCTTCTAACTGCTCTGGAGTAAGCGCTCTCAGTTTTTCAGTCAACTTGAGCCGTTTTTGACGTTCTTGTTCCTTCATTTGACGTTCTTGTTCTGTTTCTTTGACAGCTTGTTCTGTATCTGTGAGTATCCAGTTGCCTTCTGAATCATACCAGCGCAACCACTGGCGAGTAATTCCTTCAAATTCCCCAACCCACACTCCCAATCCTAAGTTCAACTCCGGAATCCAAAACCGAGGATTCTCAGGGTCTAGAGTTTGCTCTTGGTAGTGTCCTCCTTCTAGTTTGAATCCACGCAAGCGATTGCTATAGCGACTAAACACTGCATAGTATGGCACTCGCAAGATACGTTCGTATACATCCCATTTTCTAGGCGGCACTTCTTTAAGAGTTTGCCCATTACTGGACTCTGATTCCGCACTGATTCCGCTTAACTCTTCCGCAGTCGTTTCCTCAAACATTGGCTCCAATTCTGCATAATCACCCAAGTCTTCTTTTTGTGTGCCTGGTGATAGCAATTCCACCACCACAAAGGGATTCACTCCTTCTTGCCAAACCACGTAGCTAGAACGTAAGTCTTTTTCCTCATACAAACGCGGTACATCTAGCACTAAAAACCAATCCGGGCGTTTGTACCACTGAGTATGACGCACATCATAGTACAGATTTAAATCCGACCCCGTAAATATTCGCTCGTAAGAATAATTTGTCAATCGCATTGTTCGACTGAGCAGTTGCGGTTGCAAATCGTGAAATTCATCAGGCAAACCAGGTTCCTCCGCATCTTCACTGGGTAGATTGTACATCGTTGGCAGTGTTAGTTTTGGTGGTAGCGGCGGCTTTATTTGGGGGATGGAGGGGCTAGTTGGCTGCATGGCAATTCATTTTACCCATTGAGCTTTTCTCCGATTGTATCTCCTGCTAGTATCCGACTTTTTTCCCGACTTCAACCGACTGACAAAGAATCTTACAGTTGCTTAAGCTATTGGGCAAAGAGGTCAAAATCAAAGTGAAAACATATGATTAATACTCTCAGCCCAATGTCTCAAGACTTGGCAGGATTAGTTTATTCTCCTACACACTACTTTCAAATTCAACATCGAATTCGTTCTCTTGCAGATGATTATCTCTCTATTGAGAAACTGTGCGATCGCTTGCAAGATTTACCCATTCAGTTTAACAACCCACAACCCCGTCCTTGGAAACATATTGACTGGCAAGCTATTTCTTCAGAGCAAATTATAGGATTAGACAGAGAAGTTTTTTTGTCCATCTTGAGAGGTGCGATGGACACCGAAGCTCCTATTCGGGAATACACTCAAACCAGCCGACAATATTTAGAAAATTTGCATCCCCAGCTAGCGCGATTTGTAGGAGGGACAGTCGATGAAACTGGAAAGTTAATCGAACCTGGATTGTGGGAAAAAGAAGAGCGCCAACACACTCCCGCTTTGATGAAAGTCTATTACCAATTAACAGGTGAGAAGATTGTCGCAAATTTCCGCACTGTTAGAGGTTATCTCCCTACTGACGACCCGCATGAAGATTTGTATCGTCATGGATTGCACCGGGTTGCAACTGAATACGGCGCAACTTGCCTCTATTTATGGTTAATGGTGCATACAACAGGAGCACTTCAAGACGTTTTAGAGGAATTGCTTCAGGATGAAATTAATCATATGAGCAAATTCTGGGGATTTGGTGTCTGGGCTTTTCCAGATACTTCCTTGATAAAGGTAGGACATACCCTTCTAAAAACACGCCACAAAGATTACAAACGCAACAGCCTGATGCGTACTTTAAAACGCATGATGGGTACACTGAACTGGAGTTCTTGGTCTTCGACCAATAAAATGACTCTCTTGTTTACTTTCAGCTATGCAATGCGTCGTTTATGGCTTTGGAACAATCGCTTGACACCAAAGTATTTACAAAGCTTGTTCGACCATGCGCCCTTACCAACCACCAACCACTAACCACTAACCACTAACCACTATCCACTAACCATGACTTCACAACTCCCCTTAGATATAGACCCCCATCGCTTACCCCAACACGTCGCTGTCATCATGGATGGTAATGGTCGATGGGCAAACCAACGAGGATTACCTCGCATCGCCGGACATCGACAGGGTGCAAAAACCCTGAAAGAATTGTTGCGCTGTTGTAAAGATTGGGGAATAAAAGCGCTCACAGCCTATGCTTTTTCTACTGAAAATTGGCGGCGTCCTCTTGAAGAAGTCGATTTTCTCATGCTTCTGTTTGAAAAATTGTTGCGCCAAGAATTAGCCCAAATGCATCGGGAAGGGGTACGAATCTCATTTATTGGGGATTTGTCAATTCTACCTACGTCTTTACGAGCTGAGATTGAGCGTTCAATGGCAGAGACTTTGCACAACCAAGCACTTCATTTTAATGTCGCAGTCAATTATGGCAGCCGCAGTGAAATCACAAGAGCTTGCCGTCAAATAGCACAACTCGTGCAACAGGGGGAACTGAGCTTAGAAGATGTTCAAGAGAATTTAATCGAACAAACGCTTTACACAGCAGGGACTCCCGAACCAGATTTATTGATTCGCACAAGTGGTGAAATGCGATTGAGCAATTTTCTCCTCTGGCAAATGGCTTATACAGAATTGTATTTTACTGATATTTTTTGGCCGGATTTCAATCGCACTGCATTTCATCAGGCTTTACTCAGTTACCAAAGACGCGATCGCCGTTTTGGTCAAGTCAAAACTTCTTTGTCTGCATGAGGACCTCGTTCCCAGCCTCTGGCTGGGAATGCCTCACGCGAGGCTCCGCCTCCTGTATAGCGCGCCTGCATTCTGTGACGGAGCCTGGGAACGAGAGTGGCGGTCTGTCCATCTACCTATCAGAATTTATGTGGTAGACCACTAGGGAGTCAAAGCAGTTTTTATACAAACTTAAGCAGTATTTTTAGCACCTTAAGATAGATGCTAACGGCTTTGAAATAATGTTACAATTATTAATGATTTGAAGTCTGACATTTTTCGTGCTTACAAATTCCGAATCTACAGTATTTTTAAGGTTATAGAATGTATAAAAACTTTATCACTAATCAATCGGGAAAAGTCAATTTAGGAAGTGTAGTAGTAACTATGTAGATTGACTTGGGGTTTAGCTAGTACAACCACAGGATAAGTACCTAGTGGTGTTATTTTTATGACAAATACTGTTGTGTTTACCAATTGACCGTATCCGAAAGAACTTTTACATTTCTTAATATGTCTGTGGTAAGCAGAACTACTCTAACAAGAATGTTGAAAATTTGTTAAGAAGGATTACAAAGGATTACCCTAGGAAGTAAATCTTATGATGAACACTGTTGATAGTCAGCCACCCCATCATGTAGTTATTGTAGGCGGAGGATTTGGGGGTTTATACGCCGCAAAAGCACTGGGACGTACTAATGTAAAAGTTACTCTAATTGATAAGCGCAATTTTCACCTATTCCAACCACTGTTATACCAAGTCGCTACTGGTACTGTCTCCCCTGCTGATATCTCCTCACCATTACGTTCTATTCTCAGTAAGAGCAAGAATACAAAAGTGCTGCTTGGAGAAGTGACTGATATCGATCCCCAAGCACAAGAAGTTATTTTGGGCGAAGAAGCAATACACTACGATTCCCTCATCCTGGCTACAGGCGCAAAGCACTCCTACTTTGGTAAAGATCGATGGGAAGAATTTGCCCCTGGTTTAAAAACAGTGGAAGATGCTATTGAAATGCGCCGTCGTATTTTTATGGCGTTTGAAGCGGCTGAAAAGGAAACTGACCCCGAAAAACGCCGCGCTTGGTTAACTTTTGTAGTTGTTGGTGGTGGTCCTACAGGTGTTGAACTAGCAGGTGCGATCGCAGAACTGGCTTACCATACAATGAAAGAGGATTTCCGCAACATCGATACGAATGAAGCACAAGTTTTGCTTCTAGAAGGTTTGGATCGGGTTCTCCCTCCTTTTGCATCAGAATTATCAAAACAAGCAGAGGCGTCTTTAACAAAGTTAGGTGTTGCCGTACACACAAAAACACTGGTAACGAACATAGAAGGTGATATTCTTACTCTGAAGCAAGGAGATGAGTTCCAACAGATTGCTGCCAAAACAGTGTTGTGGGCTGCTGGTGTCAAAGCATCTCCTCTGGGTAAGTTGCTGTGTGAACGTACTGGGGCTGAGAGCGATCGCGCAGGAAGAGTTATTGTTGAGCCAGATTTGAGTGTCAAAGGATTTTCCAATATTTTTGTGATTGGCGATTTAGCACATTTTGCCCATCAGAATGGCAAACCCCTACCTGGTGTTGCTCCTGTAGCTATGCAGGAAGGACAATATGTTGCTAAATTAATTCAACAGCGAATGAAAGGTAAGACACTGCCACAGTTTTCTTATACTGACATGGGTAGCTTGGCAGTGATCGGACAAAATGCTGCTGTTGTGGACTTGGGTTTTGCCAAATTTACAGGTTTTGTAGCGTGGTTGTTCTGGCTGATGGTTCACATTTACTTCCTAATTGAGTTTGACAATAAACTCTTGGTGATGATTCAGTGGGGCTGGAACTATTTCACCCGCAAACGTGGGGCTAGGTTGATTACTGGTCAGGAAACTGTGCAGCCTAATGGGAATGGGTACTACGCACCAGCAAATAATAGACAGTTGGTTAGTGGTTAGTTGTTAGTTGTTAGTTGTTAGTTGTTAGTGGTCACTGGTTACTGATTAATATTTAGTGGTAATTTTTAACTACTAACGACTAACCACTAACCACTAACAATGAACAAACCTTGGGAAAGTATACCAGTCGAGAGGCAAAAATCTATCTTGGAGGCGATCGCATCCTCAAGCCCTCCTGGTTGTATGGTTTCTCCCGATACAATTGAAGAACTAGCAGCAGTTATTGCAGAAGCATACAGTCAGAAGCAGCGCGTTTTGCTTTGCGGGAGTGGTAGTAAACTTAACTGGGGTGGCTTAGCTAAGGGTATAGATGTTGTAGTCAGTACGGAACGGATTAACCAACTGCTCGAACATGCTGTTGGTGATTTCACTGTTACAGTGGAAGCAGGAATGAAGTTTTCTGACCTGCAAAAAATTTTGGCAAACTCCAAACAATTTCTGGCGATTGACCCGACTTCACCAACATCAGCAACTGTTGGTGGTATTGTTGCTACTGCTGATACGGGTTCTTTAAGACAGCGCTATGGCAGTGTGCGCGACCAAATATTGGGTATAACTTTTGTTCGCTCTGATGGTAAGATAGCCAAGGCTGGGGGGCGCGTTGTAAAAAATGTAGCCGGTTACGACTTGATGAAGTTGTTTACTGGCTCGTTTGGCACTTTGGGTGCGATCGCTCAGGTCACGTTTCGCTTGTATCCTTTTTTGGAAGCATCGGGTACAGTCGTGTTGGTTGGGGATGCATCGGCTGTGTCTCAAGCTGCTGATACTTTGCGGGGTTCTGCGCTTACACCAACTCAGTCCGATCTACTGTCGCTTCAATTGGTGTCTGGGTTGGGTTTGGGTCAAGGATTGGGTTTAATGGTTCGTTTTCAAAGTATTGCTGAGAGTGTGAAAGAACAGTCCAATCAACTGTTGGAAGTTGGGAAGCAATTTGGTTTGCGGGGGATGGTTTATTCGGGGACGGATGAAGCTGATTTATGGCTGAGATTGGGAGAAAGAATTCATGATTTTCACACTTCGCCTGCAATTACTTGCAAAATAGGAGTATTACCGATTTCTGCTGTTGAGGTTTTGACTCGCTCGGAGTTGGGTTGGATTCATGTTGCTAGTGGTTTGGGGGTGTTGCGATTTGAGGGTGAAAAGGTTGATAAGGTTTTGGAGATGCGGAATCTGTGTCAAAGGAATGGCGGGTTTCTGACTGTTTTGGTAGCTCCAAGGAGGGTGAAAGGAAGTTTGGATGTGTGGGGTTATGGTGGTAATGCTTTGGAGTTAATGCGGCGGATTAAAGAACAGTTTGATTCTGGGTATATTTTTAGTCCTGGTCGTTTTGTGGGTGGGATTTAGGAATTGAACCGCAGAGGCGCAGAGGACGCGGAGAAAGAGAGGGGAAAGAGAGTAGGAAGTTAATAAGATGGAAGTTTCGGAAGGTTTTTTGGATAAGAAGGTTGGGTTTGATGGAAATCATCCTCCTGAACCGAAGTTGATTGATACTTGTGTTCACTGTGGGTTTTGTCTTTCGACTTGTCCTAGTTATAGGGTGCTTGGTAAGGAGATGGATTCTCCACGGGGACGTATCTATTTGATGGATGGGATTAATGAGGGTGAGATTCCTCTGAATACTGCGACGGCTCAACATTTTGATAGTTGTTTGGGATGTCTTGCTTGTGTGACGACTTGTCCTTCTGGGGTGCAGTATGACAAGTTGATTTCTGCGACTCGTCACCAGGTTGAACGGAATTATCCTCGCAGTTTGTCGGAGCGATTGTTTCGGAAGCTGATTTTTTCTTTGTTTCCTTATCCGAATTTTTTGAAGGTTTTGCTGGTTCCTTTGTTTGTTTATCAGAAGCTCGGTTTGCAAAAACTGGTGCGGAGTGTTGGGTTGTTAAAACGGGTGTCTCCTCGGTTGGCTGCGATGGAGTCAATTTTGCCGGAGATTACTATAAAATCGTTTCAAAATAATTTGCCGAGTGTTATTCCTGCTAAGGGTGAGAAACGCTACCGAGTGGGGATGATTTTGGGGTGCGTGCAAAGGCTGTTTTTCTCTCCGGTGAATGAGGCGACTGTACGAGTTTTGACGGCTAATGGTTGTGAGGTGGTTATTCCTAAAAGTCAGGGGTGTTGTGCAGCTCTTCCCGAACACCAGGGACAAACAGAACAGGCGAAAGCTTTAGCAAGGCAAATGATTGATAGTTTTGCTAATACTGGTGTTGATTACATTATTATTAATGCTGCGGGGTGCGGTCATACTCTGAAGGAGTACGGTCACATCTTGGAGGATGACTTGGAGTATCGGGACAAAGCTAAGAAGTTTGCGGCTAAGGTTAGAGATGTTCAGGAGTTTTTGATGAGTGTTGGTCTGAGTGCAAAGTTGTCTCCTTTAAGGGATAAACCTCTGACTCTGGTTTATCAAGATGCTTGTCATTTATTGCACGGTCAAAAGATTAGCGTCCAACCACGTCAGTTATTACGACAAATTCCTGGGGTGAAGTTGCGGGAGCCGCTTGATGCTGCTATTTGTTGTGGTAGTGCTGGTGTTTACAATATGTTGCAACCAGAGGTGGCTGAGGAATTGGGTAGACAAAAGGCACAGAATTTGCTGAACACTGGTGCGGAGTTGATTGCTTCTGCAAATCCTGGTTGTACTTTGCAAATTCGTAAGGCTTTGCAATCTCAAGGTAAGGATCTCGCGATCGCTCATCCAATTGAGTTGCTGGATTATTCGATTCGAAGTGTGAAGCTTTAATCTCAAACGAGCAAACAAAGTTTGTCGTTTGGGGTGCAGTTCAGTCTGATTAACCTTTCTTAAAATAAGTGCAAAAAAAGAGGGTTTTTCCCTCTTTACTAAAAAATTGTATTTTCTTAAACGCTGCGATCGCGATCGCAACGACAAACGGGTTACTCTTCAATTGCTGCTGGTATTTCCTCTTCAATTGCTGCTGGTATTTCCTCGGCAACAACAGCAACATCTTCAACAGCAGGTGCTGCAGTTTGACCTTGTTGTTTCGCCAACAATTGTTCCCTATACTTGGCAGCCATTTCTTCTGCTTTATCATATACCAACTGACGGTTTTTGATCATGTCACCTGGTTCTGGTTCTAACTGCTTGGTAGACAGTGAAATACGACCGCGTTCTGCGTCCAAGTCAATGATCATGACTTTTACTTCATCATTGACATTGAACACACTGTGTGGTGTATCTATATGTTCGTGGGAGATTTCAGAGATGTGCAGTAAACCGCTAACACCACCAATATCAATAAATGCACCGTAAGGCTTAATACCGCGCACAGTACCAATAACCACCTCACCAACTTCTAGACGGTTCATCTTACGCTCAACTAGCGCTCGACGGTGAGAGAGAACAAGGCGATTGCGCTCTTCATCTACCTCTAGGAACTTTAACGGCAATTCTTCGCCTACCAACTCTTCTTTCGGTTTGCGAGTACTGATGTGAGAACCGGGGATGAAACCACGCAATCCTTCAATCCGAACTAGCGCACCTCCGCGATTGGTAGCAAATACACCGGAACGGACAGTGGCATCTTCTGCTTGTAACTGTCGCACTCGTTCCCACGCCCGCATATACTCTATACGGCGAATGGAAAGTGTTAATTGACCGTCTTCATTTTCATCAGTAAGGATGAAAAATTCCCGCGTTTCATTAGACTGTAATACTTCTTCCGGGCTATCTACCCGGTTGATAGACATTTCTTGTATGGGTATATATGCTGCCGTTTTTGCACCGATGTCAATCAGAGCGCCGCGCGGCTCTATGCTGAATACTGTTCCAGGCACTATATCACCTGGGCTAAAGTGATAATCATACTTGTCTAGTAGAGCAGCGAAATCGTCATGAGTAAACCCAATTTCAGGAGCGGTTAATTTCTGATTGACCATGCTAATTGTTTCCCAGTTATTTTTCTCCGTAAATGTTTTGCCTCCTAGCGATGTATATGCAAGCGCCCATTTTCAGGCATTCGACACTACATCCCTGTTCATATTAGCGCAAAAGAGCCGATCTGAACACATTCACTTCCAGATCAAACATTATACCAGATATTTTATTGATATCTGTCAATCTTCCGGAGAAAATAAGGGAATTAATTCTTAGTATCTTTACAACTACCTATTTTACCAACAAATGCTCTCATGTGTTTTGGAAATTAGGGCACTGGTCACTGGTCACTGGTCACTGGTCACTGGGCACTGGTCACTGGTCACTGTCAAAAGTGAAAAGGATGAAGGAGAGAACCTTAGGTCTTCATCCTTCATCCTTCACACTTCATACTTCAGTTTACTTCTTTTCTTTGCTTTCAATGCGAGGAGGTTCGCGAAAAGCGATCGCAAAAAAGAGAGTTCCTATAGCCAATGTCAAAATTAGAATGTAAGCAACGCTTTCCATAAGTCAAATTCCTGCCTACTTACCCACCGATTACTACCTAATATTATACCAAGATATGGGAAGGAATGGTTAAAGAAACTGGTCATTGGGCATTGGGCATAGGTCTTTTTCCCATGCCCGATGCCCAATGCCCGGTTTTCCCTAGGTTGCTTCCTTCTTACGGGTTGACAAGTCACCCACTTTGGCGAAGACACCAAATTCGACTTGCTCTTCGATGTCTGAGTCGATACCAGCAAATACATCTCGGTAAATCGTCCGAGAACCGTGCCAAATATGACCAAAGAAGAATAACAGAGCAAAGACAGCGTGTCCAAATGTAAACCATCCTCTGGGGCTGGTACGGAATACACCGTCAGAGTTCAATGTTTCTCTGTCGAATTCAAAAATTTCTCCACCTTGAGCCTTACGCGCCCATTTCTTCACTTCCGCTGGGTCATCAAATGTTTGTCCATCTAAATCACCACCGTAGAAGCTAGCGGTAACGCCAGATTGCTCGAAGCTATTTTGTGATTCTGCTCGACGGAATGGAATATCGGCGCGAACAATGCCATCTTTGTCGGTCAATATAACAGGGAAGGTTTCAAAGAAGTTGGGGAGGCGACGTACTGTCAACTCTCTACCTTCTGCGTCTTTGAATACAGCATGACCTTGCCAAGACTGGGCAATACCGTCACCTTTGACCATTGGACCTGTACGGAACAGACCGCCTTTGGCTGGGCTATTACCGACATAATCATAGAACGCGAGTTTTTCAGGAATTTGCGACCAAGCTTCAGAGAGGCTCGCACCTTGAGCTACGTCTGCTTGTACCCGGCGCTCGATCTCTTGTCTGAAGTAGCCTTGATCCCACTGATAGCGGGTAGGACCGAACAATTCGATCGGGGTTGTAGCGTTACCGTACCACATGGTGCCAGCAACAACGAATGCGGCAAAGAATACAGCAGCGATACTGCTAGAAAGTACAGTCTCAATGTTACCCATCCGCAGGGCTTTGTAGAGCCTTTCTGGAGGTCTAACTGTCAAGTGGAACAAACCAGCAATAACACCAACAATACCAGCCGCAATGTGGTGCGCTACTACACCACCGGGGTTAAATGGGTTAAAACCGTCGGGTCCCCACTCGGGCGCGACAGGCTGAACATGCCCCGTCAAACCGTAGGCATCAGAAACCCACATTCCCGGTCCAAACAACCCGGTAAGGTGGAAAGCACCAAAACCAAAGCAAAGTAGACCGGATAAGAACAAGTGAATGCCAAACATTTTTGGCAAGTCAAGAGCGGGTTCACCTGTACGGGGGTCTTGGAATAATTCCAAATCCCAGTAAACCCAGTGCCAAACGGCTGCTAAGAATAGCAACCCAGAAAGAATGATGTGAGCCGCAGCGACGCCTTCAAATGACCAGAACCCAGGGTCGTAGCTAGGAGCGCCAATAACGTTCCAACCGCCCCAAGAGCCAACTACACCCAAGCGTGCCATGAAGGGCAGCACGAACATTCCTTGACGCCACATGGGGTTAAGAACTGGATCGCTGGGATCGTAAATGGCTAATTCATACAATGCCATTGAACCTGCCCAGCCTGCCACCAAAGCTGTATGCATCAGGTGTACAGAAATCAGTCGCCCTGGATCGTTCAGAACGACTGTGTGTACTCGGTACCAGGGTAGTCCCATCGACTACGCTCCTCCTCGATGATTTTTGTTTACAAAGTCAAGTTTTCAGTTTTTGTTATCGCTAAGCGGATACTTATTCACCACATTGTCTTACATATCAGACTCTGTAGCGCTTGACAATTATGTAACCACTACTTTTGGAGTATGACTCCATAGCGGCTCAGTTGCCAAGAGAAAAATGAGAATGTTTAAAAAAGTGTAACTTTTGATGGAGCTGTTTGCAAGCGTATTGAGGGATTAGGGGTTAGGGGTTAGGGGTTAGGGTTGGGCAAAAGGACATTGGGCATCGGTCATTGGTCAAGTGTCATTGGTTATTAATGATTAACACCGCTCCCTACCCCCTACTCCCCAGCCCCCACTAAACCACAGCCTCAAGACTCTGTAACTGACATCGAGCAGATGCTGTTCCCAAACGTTCTATGACCTGTTCGGCACTAATTAATCGCTTGAGCACAACTTGACCAATGGTTTGACTCGATTTTCCGACTTGCACTTGTGCTGTTGGCTTCACCTCCACCATGAGAACCGTGTCCTCTACTTGATAAAGCCACATCACCTCGTTTTGTTCTACTAAACAAATATTCAATCGGTGAATATCCGGTTGACGACGCCATGCGGACACCTGCCACTGTCCATCAGATGCCCATACTCTGCCAACTGTCCAACCTTCAGATAAAAAGAAGTACTTCACAATTTTTACTCTCTCACTATTGGACTCTAATTTGCTTGTTGCTGAATATTCCAGTAGCACCAGTCAGTACTGTACAAATCTTAAGATTTGCGCTCGCACCATACCAACCTAATCCTTGAAGTATATGTGGTTATTAAGTGTAGCGGAGATTTTACTTAGAGTAGGTATTTTTCCCCGTGTTTGGAATGCACCAGACCGATATATTTGATGAGCACTGTTTTAGCTACGGGACAAGGTTAGCAAACTTTTATAATAAGATTTGTTAATTTCATACAAATTTAAATAATTTTTCTACTAAAAGTTCATGTTTTTTTATTGCACAATTTTCAGGAAGGGATAATATATGACAAGCGATTCGGATGGGTGCCGTAAGCGAGTGCTATTGCAGTAGGCATTTGTATGCAACTCGCGTATAGATGCCTGACTCTCATCATTTTCTGTCCTTGATGGAATTGTTTATATCTGCATTGAGGTTACTGGAAAATTGGCTGAATTTGCACAAACTGCATTCCTAAATTTCATGTTAAGTGTATAACTAAGTTCAAGAACTCATTGATAACTAACTCTAATACGATCGCAACAGCCACTAACCCATAGTTTAATTTACTAAACTGACTGCAATTTGGCTCAAAAATGCAGCTGCGTTGGGAACATCAAACGTTACCCTTTGGTCTAACCATCTTTAATTTCTGCTACATTTGCTCACGTGGACTAGATCCCCAACTTTTCAAGAAGTCGGGGATCTAACAGCCCCCTATTTTCTTTATGGCAATTTGCTGAATATGTAGTAGAATATCTGACCACTAAGTTCAAAAAGACCACTGCTATGACCTGGTTTTCTTTCTCCGCAAGACAGTGGAGTCGAATAGCTAAATTCGTTTCTCTGTTTTGTGTATGTTTGCTTTTAGTCGTGAGTTGCGCTAGAGGGCAGCAAACAACAACTTCATCTAGTTCCGGAAATACCCCTAGTGGAGATGGTCGCATTACCGTCGGTACCAGTCTAAAACCGCGTACCCTCGATCCAGCTGATGCCTACGAATTGGCATCACTTGGATTAGTTTATAACATGAGCGATCGCCTCTACTATTACGAACCAGGAACTACCAAAATTACACCGCAGTTAGCGACTGCGTTACCTAAAGTCAGCCAAGATGGATTGACATATACAATTCCCCTGCGTCAGGGAGTAGTATTTCACGATGACACACCGTTTAACGCACAAGCAATGGCGTTTAGTATAGAACGCTTTATCAAGAATGGAGGTAAACCTTCATTTTTGCTAGCTGATGTGGTAGATACGGTAAAAGCTACAGGCGAGTATGAGTTAACTATAAAGCTGAAAAAACCATTTGCGGCTTTTCCATCACTACTAGCATTTCCTGGAGTGTGTCCTCTTTCACCAAAAGCTTATGAACTAGGGACGGGAAAATTTAAGCCAAATACATTTGTTAGTACTGGTCCTTATAAATTAGCGCAGTATGGTACAGATTCTTTGAGATTTGATTTGTTTGATAAATATTGGGGAGAAAAACCAGTTAATAAAGGCATTAATTTACAAATTCTTACGAGTCCCGCTAACTTATTTAACTCTTTCCGGACTGGTGCTGTAGATGTGGCGTATTTATCATTAGAACCAGATCAAATTCGGAGTTTAGATGATAGTGCTAAAAAAGGAGATTGGCAATCCATCCAAAATCAAGGAAGTGTTGTCAGTTATTTGGTGTTAAATCGCAACCAAAAACCTTTAGAACGACCGGAAATTAGACAAGCGATCGCATCAGTTATTGACCGTCCTGTTATTAATGAGCGAGTTTTGTTGAACCAAGCCGAACCGCTTTACAGTATGGTGCCTACAACATTTGATGTTTCCCAACCATTGTTTAAAGATAAATACGGTGATGGTAATGTAGAAAAAGCAAAACAATTGATAACAGAAGCTGGGTTTTCCCAACAAAATCCCTTACGGGTAGCTCTTTGGTATCCTTCTAGTTCCCCCACTCGGAGTTTAACAGCAGAGATTTTGAAAGGTTATGCTGAAGAAAAAATGGATGGATTGCTGCAATTTGAAATCAATACCGTAGAAGGAGCAACCTTCTTTAAATCTATATCAAAAGGACTGTATCCCGCAGCATTACTTGACTGGTATCCAGATTTCATGGATGCAGACAATTATATTCAACCTTTTCTAGAATGCCCAAAGGGTTCAGATGTCGAGGGATGCAAACAAGGGGGAAGTCAAACTCAGGGATCGTTCTACTACAGTGAAAAGATAAACCAACTTATCGAACAACAACGTAGGGAGCAAAACCCAGAAGTCCGCAAGAAAATATTTGCAGATATACAAGCACAGGTAGCCACTGATGTTCCATATGTTCCATTATGGCAAAACAAAGACTATGCATTTGCCCGAAAAGGAGTCAGTGGCGTAGAACTCAATCCCAACCAAATTCTAGTTTACGAAAAAATTAAAAAGTAAATGCTAATGGCTAATAGCTAACAGCTAATTGTACTAATAGCCATTAGCCATTAGCCATTAGCCATTAGCCATTAGCCATTAGCCATTCCCAACCTATGTCTAGATCGAAAGCTTTACAATACTATATAATTGCCCGTCTGCTCCTAGCTCCACTTATGCTATGGACAGTCACAACAGTTGTGTTTCTTTTATTGAGGTCTACTCCAGGAGACGTAGCAGATGCTATTCTTGGTGGACGTGCGCCAGAAAGTGCTAAAGAGGAATTACGCAAACAACTAGGTTTAGACCTTCCCATATGGCTACAGTACTTTAACTATATGGGACAATTGCTGCGTTTCGATTTGGGAGCTTCCTTGACAAGTCGCGGACAATCTGTTTGGGAAGTCATTTGGCAGTATTTTCCAGCAACAGTAGAATTGGCGGTTTGTAGCATGACAGTTGCCTTGGTAGTTGGAATTGGAGTTGGCACTCTTTCTGCTTCTCGTCCCGGAACGGTTTTAGATGCTCTTGGAAGATTGTTTGGTATTATCACTTACTCGCTACCCATGTTTTGGGCTGGGATGGTTTTGCAACTGATTTTTGCAGTGCAGTTGGGATGGTTTCCTTTTGGAACTCGTTTTCCTTCCACTCTACCAACCCCAACAGCTATCACGGGTTTGTATACTATCGATAGTCTATTAACTGGAAATCTAAGTCAATTTTTTGCGGCTTTGCATTATCTTGCCCTTCCCAGTATTACTTTAGGGGTTCTGCTAAGTGGTATTTTTGAGCGAATTGTGCGCGTGAATTTAAAGCAAACCTTACAAGCAGATTATGTGGAAGCCGCAAGGGCAAGAGGTATTCCTGAGAAGAAAATTTTAGTTTCCCATGCCTTGAAAAATGCACTCATTCCTGTTATTACAGTTTTGGGATTAACCTTTGCTTCTCTGTTAGGAGGGGCTATTTTGACTGAGGTGACATTTTCTTGGCCTGGATTAGCAGGTAAGCTATATGAAGCAATTGCCTTGCGAGATTATCCCACAGTACAGGGAATTCTTGTATTCTTTGCGGCGATCGTTGTCATTGCCAGCATAGTCATTGATATATTGAATGCCTATGTAGATCCACGAATTAGGTATTAAATTTGATTTATTATTTGTCATTTCTTCTCAAGAAACATTTGTGCGTTAATAACGTCCTACATATGGTAGGATGCTCTACTTGTAGCGATTGCGGTTTTATGTGGTTAAAGAAAACCTTCTCCGGATGGAGTGAGGTGTGAGAAGTGCAGGCACGACAACGTCGTGCCTATCTTAATTTATTGATAACTAGTTACCCTTCTCTCTTGCCAAGTATAAATACTGATTTAATATTGAGCGATCGCATTTCTGAAAGATGACTTACCTGAATAAAGACTGTAGACTGTAGTAGTGCATCTGGGCTAATTTGTTGGGTAGAAATTAGCCCAGATGCGCTAGTAGGTAGGGCTAAAGCCTAACAAAGCTCTTCTATGCAGGACATTGCCTACCCTACGATCGCAGGTAATATAGCTGGCGGTTCGGGAGTAGCGATCGCAGTCATACCAAAAATCTATACAACTTTAACCCTAAAAAAAAGCAAAAGATAGAAACCATCCCAATACTTGTCGGTTTAACCTAAAAATACGAAAATACGTTTGTTGGGTTGAGGAACGAAACCCAACCTACTATATCAATCATCTGTCACGCACTTCTCATACATAAGGGTGATTTTTTTCACCCTATAAAGCGAACAAAATCGTTAATTATTGTTAGCGTGCAAATAGATAGCGCACACCAATGATTAACAAAAAGATACCATACAGTTTTTTCATTGTTTCACTGCTGATATACGGTTGATTGGCAAATAAAGCTCCTAAAAAATTGCCAATTATTAGACCCAAGGCAATAAACACAGAGTACTTGATATTTAAATTGCCATTTCGATAATAGACTAATGCAGCTAAAATCCCAATTGGTAATATTTGAGCAGCAATAGAAGTGCCAGTAGCAAATTTTTGCTCCAAACCTAACAATAGTACCATCGCTGGCACCATAATTGCACCTCCACCGATGCCAAACATACCGCCAGCAACGCCAGCCGCGAAACCAATGAGCAATAATTGGATGAGAATATTAGACATAAAACTGGTTGGTAGATTGCTTACATTACTCTAATCATAAACCGCAACTTGTGGTAGCGGGTTTGATGCTTATCTGTAAGACCCTCTTTCTATGCGTAAGTTCTATAGCTTAATTGTGTGTGGATTTTAACAACATATTTAGTATTGTTTTCTTTACAGCCAATCTAAATTTTTGTAAAAAATCCCACTAATTATAAAATCTGAGGTTAGAAAGATTACAATTCGGTGTTTGTATTCTTAGTTAAGAAGAAAAATGCTTTTTGCAATATATGATTGGAGCTTGGTTTATTTTCTTGCCCAGAGCGATGGAAGTTCTTCTGCTTCAGGAGGTACTTTTGGAGGATTGTTCGGATTAATTTTCGGTCTTGCTGCATACGTTTTCACTTCTTACTGCTTTTATAAAATTTACGAAAAATTAGGAGAGGAGAACGCTTGGTTTGCCTGGGTTCCTATTCTCCAATATTGGATAATGTATAAAGCAGGGAACCAGTCGCCGTATTGGATTATTGGACTGTTTATTCCTTTTGTGAATTTGGCGGCGGCAATTTTCCTCCTGATTGCCTTTGTAAATATTGTGAAGAAGCTTGGCAAGAATCCTTGGTTAATCTTGTTAATGCTAATTCCTATCGTTAACTTTGTAATATTGTATCAATTTGCTTTAGGTTAACTTTAGCTAACAAATTTTTGTGATTGGAGTTAAATTGTTTGATCGGTCCTTTGGGCAAGGCAGAGAGCAGAGGGCAGAAGGCTAAATCATTTCTTCTATTTTTTTATCTTCTATCCTCTGCCTTCGTTTGACATATTATCAACCTGAAGTTTTAGGAATAGCTGCTGTAATTTCACGAAGCAACTTCACTTGCCAGTAAGGTACAGGAGCAAGCAAGATAGTGCCTGTTCCTTCAAAAGTATTGACTAAAAACTCACCAGAAGTCATGGAACCTAAAATAGATTTGGTTGCCTTCTCTACACGGTAGTGTAATGTATTTGTGCGGGCGATCGCAAAATTACCATCAACCACCAAACGGTCATTTTGCAATTGAATCCTTTCTACAGGTCCTTGCGCCATCATAACCACTTTACCCCTACCTTTGACCTTGGTTTGAAACAAGCCTTCACCGCCAATCAAACCAGACAAGAGTTTATTGCGCTCAACTCCTACTTCTACATTACCATCACTTGCCCAATAAGCCCCACTATCCAAAATCCACTCTGTACCGTCCAATTCCATAATATGGAATCCAGACAAAGAAGGCTCCAAATATAACTCTCCAGTCCCTGTATAGGTAGGGCGAAAAATATTTTCACCAGTTGCTAAAGATTTCAAAAAACCACCTGCTGAAGGTGTTTTAGACTGCATGGTAATGTTGCCACGCATATAGTACAAAGCACCAGATTCGGTTCGCACTGTTTCGTTTTGTAAAATAACCTTGACTAGGCGCAAGCCTTCCTTTTCTATGACTTCAAAAGTTGCCATTGTTTTCCTATTGAGAGATACAGTCGTTAGGTGGATAAATATCTTTTCAATTCTGGCACTGGTATTTACGGATGACTAGTTTTTTAAAAATTTTGATTTAAATCTATTTTTTTTAATATATATTTACAGACACAAATTGAATAACTTCTGCAAGCCCTTCCTTTGTTTTCAAGTTAGTAAAAACAAAAGGCTTATCACCGCGCATTTTTTTAGCATCTCTTTCCATCACGCTTAAATCTGCACCAACATAGGGAGCTAAATCAATTTTATTTATGACCAATAGATCGGATTTAGTAATTCCAGGACCACCTTTACGGGGAATTTTATCACCAGCCGCAACATCTATAACATAAATTGTTAAATCTACCAATTCTGGACTGAAAGTTGCCGCCAAATTATCTCCTCCACTTTCTAAAAACACCAAGTCTAAATTTAGAAACTGCATCTCCAACTGTTCGATCGCAGCCAAATTCATTGAAGCATCTTCCCTAATAGCAGTGTGAGGACACCCTCCCGTTTCTACGCCTAAAATGCGATCGCTCGCCAAAGCTTGAGAACGAACCAAAAACTGAGCATCCTCATGAGTATAAATGTCATTAGTCACCACCGCGATTTGATAGCGATCGCGCATTGCCTTACACAAAGCATCAACTAAAGCTGTTTTTCCCGACCCCACAGGTCCCGCAACACCAACTCGAAAAGCGTTCATTTAACTCCTAAACAACCTTGTATACTGAGTTTCATGAGCCATGCTTGCTAGAGACAAGCCCCAACTACAACAATTAAGATTATCATCTTCCAACTTCATAATCTCCCCTGTGGCAACAACAAGTAATTCTTGTAACGAAAGCAAGACTAGCTGTCCTGCAGTTTGTCCTAAAGGAATGAGTTTTACACCAGCAGTTATCAAATTGCTTGCCCAACTGTGTAAATATGCCAAGAGTGCAGCTTGTACTTCAATATTCCAATGTGCAGCAGCAATTCCAAAAGCAATAGCGTAATTGCAAGGATTACCAACAGCATCTGTAATAGGCACAATTTGTGGTAGTAATTCTACCAGAAGTCGGATAAGCGATCGCCCCATTTGCCAGCTAGAAGCGCGTAACTCCTCAGTTTCACGAGCCGCCGATAACCAGCTATTCCAATAGGATAACCCCTTTAAATCCCCCATTTTCAAAGACTTGTAAGCCCTTACCATAACAGCACCTTCTAACCGAATTGCCCCATAACGCAGTTCTGCCTCCAACCAATGTTGCAAAGTGACACGATCCTGAATAGAGCCATTTTCTACCAATGTTTCCAATCCTTCAGAATAGCTGTAGGCACCCACTGGCAAAGCAGGGCTAGCCAGTTGTAAAAGACACAAAAGATGATTTTCAGCGAGCATGATGGTGTCCATAAGCACCAGATTCAGGTTGAAAAGGTGTAATTTCTTCTTTGACTTCTAGCCCAAGTTGTTCGAGCATTGTGCGTAAAACTGGATCGGGAGACAACCGTAAATAAGTTGTTGCGATCTCTATAGGTACATGACGGTTTCCCAAATGGTAAGCTGCCCTAAGTAAATCTAACAGAGTTGGGGCAGTGACAGTAAAAACAGGTTCGGGTTTGGCAGCAATTCTCACCAAACTCTCACTCGTTTCATCTAGCAAAATATCTCCGTCTTGCAATACCATCCCTCTCGGTAAACGAACAAAGACTGTTTGTCCATCCTCCGTCTCAAAGCGATGACGGGTGCGAGTCCGTTCCTCTGCAGTTAAAGCCAGAGTTAAAGTCACTACTGTATCTGGATTTGGTTGTTTGCGCTGGGTCAAAGTATACATGGGGCATAATTCTTTCGCTAGATGAAGTTTACGGCACCACAAGTAAATTAGGTGATAAACATCTACGGAGATCGCTATGAGAGCAGATAATCCAACTCAGCAACATCCCACGCAAGATCATCCAACACCACCCTACTACGATCCAAAACCCGCTAGTATATCTACCGTTCAAGACCACGGACAGAACGACCGTAAAAAAAGTTTTCCCATAGAGCTTTCGCTCAACGTTTCAATAGGAGTGTTAGCCGTTCTCCTTTTTGCAACAGCTTATTATTACGGGCTTCTTCACTAAGATTACGTTTGTAGTTGCGCTTTAGCGCACGAGAGCGTAACTACGAACCAATAATTCTATTAACTAATCTATAAACGCGCTTTGTGCTATATAATCTAAACAGCCCTGAGCAAACACAATGCATCAAGGTAAATCGTCATAGACATTTAGTCGTTCTTTCCTGACTCCCCTTCACAATGCGTTTATGAAATTACCCGAACTCAATGCCGACACAATCGATCGCATTATTGAAATGGCGTGGGAAGACAGAACACCATTTGAGGCAATAGAAGAACAATTTGGTTTGCAAGAAAAAGAAGTCATTGCCCTGATGCGCCGAGAAATGAAAGCATCCAGTTTCCGGATGTGGCGGGAACGAGTGACAGGGCGTAAAACCAAGCATATACAAAAGCGAGAATTTGTTGCCGGTCGGTTCAAATCAGAAAATCAAAAAACATAATTACATTAGAGGCTGTCTAATTAGTCACAATATAAGCTAGAGAGGGTATCTCCAAAACATCTGAAAAGTCTTTCAAGAGAGGACTGAGCATGAGTACGGTTGAGAGAACTCCTCACACAAGCCCTATACAACTATCATCGTCTGTTCTGAGTAAAAGCCAAAGCGAAATTTACAGGCGTAACCTTCTCTGGCACGGCTTCTTTGTCACTACGCTAGGATTTATCATCGGCATATTTATACCTCTGTACGCCAATCCACGTGCAGGACTCGCAACTCATACACTCGCGATCGCACAAGGAATGTTTTTAAGCGTTACAGGTCTTACCTTCCCATACCTTAAGATACCGCACTGGATGGGTATAATAACTTTTTGGCTACTAGTGATTAGCGCTTATGTAGGTGTCAGTGGTGAATTTCTAGGTGCCGTATTTGGCTTAACAAAGATTTTGGTAATCACTGCACAAGGACTTCCTCTTGGTCCTCTTTGGATGGAAAACATTGTTGAAATATCTACCAAAGCGATAACTGTCTTTATCCTTCTAGCCTGCGGCTTCATCCTCTTTGGATTAAGACCAGTGACCAGTGACTAGTTTCCATCTGCGTTCGTCTGCTACAGGCTGCGGTTCAAATCAAGAAAAAGCGAGAAACTTTTGAGACATATATTAAGTCTCCTTCTATACTCTACTCAAGCACTCGCCCATGTTTGAATCCGCCAAAGGCATCCCCGGATTGCCCGACTTAACGCATCCTACCGAACTTATTCAATTCGGGAACCATCTACTCAAAGCCTCACTATTACTTGTATTCCTAGTGCTTGCCCTAGGAATTGCAATTGCCCTATTAAGTTTTACCCTACGCCGAAACCAAGAGCAACAAGCCATTTTAATCGGAGAATGGGCTGTTAGTTACTTCCAACTACTGAAAGGATTGCAACACTTAACCCTGATATTAGTACTGGTTGTAGGAGGATTTTTTCTCTGTTCCACATTAGGTAACCGATACCATCATTGGGAACAGGCAAAAGTCGCCCAAGTAGCTGAAAGCGTTGCAGGTGAAAGACTAGAACAAATGGCACCCCAGGTGCGTTATATCACCGAAGAACCATATACATACACCACTCAAGTTAATGGCAAAATAGTCAAAGTCAATGATAAGCAAAAAATCAACCGTTTCCTTACCTTAAGTGGTTCGCAAATTCAAGTCAAAATCGATCAAAGCCCAGATGTTCAAGCTCGCCGTGCAATATATAAAGTTGATTATGTTGCTGACTATAAAATAGTTAATCCACTTAAAGATATTAATAATTTTTTCTTTGAAGCACAACCGCCTATTGGCTATTCCCTATTGCAAAGCTACAAAGTCGAACGTGATGGAACTCGCTTACAGCAAACCAATACAGGCGATTATGGCTTTCCAATTCAACTACAGCCCGGTCAAGAAACAAGTCTGAAAGTCACGTACAAAGCTCAAGGAGGACCGCGTTGGGTTTATAACTCTAACGGACAGTTACTGTCTAACTTTCGCTTGAGTGCGATCGCAAACTTTGCCGGAGCCGATTTTGCCAGTGGTATTATACCAAGCCAAATGGAAACTGATGGACGAAGCACTAGATTTACATGGATTTTTGACGATAACGTTTCTGTGAGAAACCCATTTGGAGTTTTTACCAACACCAATCCCATTCGTGATACTGGAGTCCTTCCCCGCTTGCTTTTATTAGCACCAGGAATATTTCTCTGGTGGATATTATTGCTATATTTATCACTACCAATAAGTTTAAGAAACGTCACAATTGCAGGTGGAATCTTCTTTGCTTGTTTGCTTACTTTGACCTATCTCAGCCGCCTCATGAGTCCTCCAATAGCTTGGACTTTCATTTCGCTCATCTTGCTATTTTTAACTTGGGGTTTGGGGTCAAACCGTAATGCTTCCCTAGCCGCCATTATCTGTACAATTTCCGGTGCTGTGTTTCCCATTTTTGGGTTGTTAGTACCTTATAGCGGTCTAACCCTCAGCCTTGCGGGTTTTCTTTCAGCGATTTGGCTTGCAGTTCGTCATTGGTATGGCTGGTATGGTTTGGAAAAAGAATGAGGGCTTGCAAGATCCCCGACTTCTTGAAGGATGCTGTTGGCGAATGATGGGTCTCACCCCCCATTCACCAGCTGTATCCTGCCCTCTGCCCTCGCTTGCGTGCCTTCTTCAATTTATTTTTTGGAAGTTTCTGATGATAAAGGCAAGGCAGATGACCCTGTAAATTACTTCGCGATCGTTACAGGTATGGATTTAACTGGTTGTAACTTAAGGTTAGATTGCCATTATCAAATACAAATTGTTCAAAATTAGTGGCGATCGCGGTCATCCCATCTCGCTCAAAAATCACCTTATTGTTGTTAGCGCCCAAACTGATATTAAAGTCGTCTATCTTGTAGCCAAGGCTGAGTGTATCGAAACCTGCACCACCATCTATTTTCGCGTCACCGAAACCTTGAACAAAGTCTTTTGAGTCACCCATATCGATGTTGACGCCACCACCAAAACTGGAGGCTTCTAGTCTATCGGCTCCATCACCCATATTAACAATGCCGCCAAAGATGCCGTAAGATTTGCTGCCAGTAGCCTTGGCAATGATACTATCTTGTCCATCTCCAGTACGAATATTACCGTTGGTGTTGTCAATGGCGATCGCTATGTCCTTAACTTCTGCAAAAGCATTGACAACAGACTGAGCCAAAGCTTGATTTTCTGAGGGGGCACTGCTGACAGCAGAACTAGCAGCTTGTGACAAGGTCGCCGCACGAGAAGTAGCTGTAGCAGAGATCGTATCTGCACCCCTACCTGTAGTTATTGTGCCATCTTTATTATTAATACCTCTGGCAATGATGGTTGCGCTAGCTAAACTTTCAGCAATTGCAAGAGCAAAAGCTGTTAGATTGGGAGAAACAGGAGCTTTGGCAACAGCCTCGACGATGGCTGAGGCATCTGCTATAGCTGTAGCAACTGCTGTAACAGAACCTTCCGTATCGCCATAAATACCATCACTACCCATACCGTTGTTAATTTCACCACCTGAGTTATCAATACCATCGGCAGTAACCTTAACATTAATCGAGGCAAAAGCATTACTAATAACACTAGTATCAACAGTCTCAGCAAAAGCGATGGCTTGAGATACTGTTTCTGCTGTAGCCCAGATGTTGGCTGTTGCAGTACCTTTTAGTTGATCGAGTCCTCTTCCTGTATTGATAGTCCCTTTGTTGTTAATACCGTTGGCCGCAACACTAGCCCTTGCACTAAATGCGTTAGAGGCAATAACAGAGTTAAAGTCTCGGGCTCCTACACCCACAAGGACTCCGAAACCAAAGTCACCATTTACAGAGTCAGTACCAATGATTTTATCAGCACCTCCACCTGTATTTACAATGGATGACTTGGGGTTGAAGATCGTTGTTCCCGGCTCAATGACATTTGATATCTGATTAAAGTTGACTGTACTTAAGTTTAAGCGTGTCATTAAATAGTCCATCAGTACGATAGTTATTATTGTCTCAAACCTTGATTATTTCGTAAACTCTCCTCCTCGACTGAGTTAGCTTTTTATCGTTTCATCTCCGAAAATTTCTCTACAAAGAGCGATTGTTGAAGAAGGCGAGGACGGATAATTCTAGAGTGTCAATAATAGACCAAGACGGGAATTGGGATTATCGCTTTTTAGTATTTTTGTTCTATTTCGGCAGTCCCCAATGGGCGTAGGTTATCTCCTTACGTCAAACATATCCCAAAGCAGAAATTGTTTTGTTGGGCTTGGACTGGCACGCTGCTTTCCTGAAAAATAGACCATCACCGATTGATAGAGTTGTTGTTATTCCCCGCAGTTGTGGTGTCCGTGGTGATGCTAATACGGAAGAAGACTCCGCAGAACTAGCTGACTTTTTTGCCAAAATGGTGGCAGAAAAGTTTGATGTTGCTATTCAAATACATGGCGGGGGACGTTACTCTAACCCTTTTGTACCATGACTCGTTCCCGTCACCGTCCTGCCATTTCTTGGCGTCTTCACTGTCCTGTGTGTGGTGTTGATTGTACCCGTGGCTCTTGTAACTATCGTAACTCTTTTGTAGATGATGTCTCCGTACAAGAGGTGGTTGAATCAGTGCTGGAATTGCTTGGTAATAAGTCTACTACAACTGAATAAACTCTATCTTACGGAGGCTATAGCAACTCCTTCAGAAAGATGCGTTCGCCATAAAATATCCGGTATCAATTAATTCGTGAGGTAAGCACATCACCACATCTCAGGAGACTCATAAATGAATTGGAAGGACATTTGGCCGCTGCTTAAAGAAACATATCAAGAATGGAGTAATGATAAGGCGTCTAGATTAGCAGCTGCCCTATCTTACTACACAATTTTTTCCATCGCTCCATTGCTGATTATCGTTATTGCAATCGCAGGAGCAGTCTTTGGAGAAGAGGCAGCTAGGGGGGCAATTAAGGCGCAACTTCAAGGATTAATAGGTCAATCTGGGGCAGAAGTGATTCAAACAGCCATAGAAAATGCCAGCCAACCTCAAGCTGGGACTGTTGCTTCTCTTATAAGTATTGTTGTCCTTATATTTGGTGCTACTGGTTTATTTAACGAATTACAAGATTCCCTCAATACCATTTGGGAAGTGCAGCCAAAACCGGGACGCGCTGTCAAGACTATGGTTAGACAACGCTTTACATCGTTTGCAATGGTGGTAGCCATTGGATTTTTACTGCTTGTTTCTTTAGTTGTCAGCGCAGTCCTAGCAGGTATAGTAGGTTACTTCAGTCATTTACTCCCAGGAATTGATTTTATCTGGCAGGTGATTAACTTCATTCTTGGCTTTGCAATCACTACGATATTATTTGGACTGATTTTTAAAGTTTTGCCAGATGTTAAAATAACCTGGAATGATGTTTTAATTGGAGCTGCGCTCACTTCACTGCTGTTTTCTATTGGTAGGTATCTTTTAGGGCAGTACTTAGGAAACGGTAGTTTTGGCTCAACTTATGGTGCTGCTGGTTCATTAGTTGTTATCTTGGCTTGGGTTAACTATGCCGCTCAAATTCTATTTTTTGGTGCTGAATTTACCCAAGTTTATGCTAGAAAATATGGTTCCCGTATTGTTCCGACTGAAAATGCGATTCCTCTGACTGAAAACGCTCGTCGCAATCAAGGATTAAAACCTCAAGGCAATACACAAGTACTAACTAGAAAACCCGCAAGCGATCGCAAATCGCTGTCTAAATTAGCTAATAAGTTATTGCGGAGTATCACACCAACTAAGCGTATAAAAAGGAGAAAAAACCGCTAAGAATTTAATCCCGTGTTGCAAAAAGTTATAACTCTAGGCGCACGAACTCATCTCACTTATAAGCCAGGAGAACTCGGTCAACTCGCGCATACCTTTGATGAGATGGCAGAAACACTCAAAATACAGGAGCAAGCGATCGCAAATTATAAAGTAGGTTGGGTTGAGGAACGAAACCCAACCTACACAATACATTTAGAGATTTAACATTTACTTTATAAATGACCTCTAACTAATTTGACCATAAAATGCTAAACAATAAAATATTGCCTTTCTTCCAGTCCATAGGAACACCTATCACTATATTATACCAATTTGAAAAGAAAATGCGACAGATAGTTGGGTGAGATGAACTTTAGGTAAGGCTTTCTCAATCAAAAACCAACAATCAAAATGGTATTATTTATTACAAATCGAGTCTTAAATGAAGGACCAACTCCTGTAAATCCAGATGGTTCTTTTGCTTTACCAAGATCTATCGGCTTTGCACTCTCAAATAACCAGGCTGAACAATCTGTTTATTTTTGCCGACGTAACGCTCAAAATGAATATATTGAAATTGGCAGCCAAACTTTTTTTAGTGAGTTAAAGTCTGCAAATGTTCAGCAAATACTGCTTTTTTTACATGGCTTTAATAGCCTCCCTGAAACCAATATTTTTCCAAAAGTAGAAGAACTTCAGGCTTTGTTTGACCAAAAGTCTGCTGGCTATATTTTAGTGATTCCCCTTATTTGGCCTTCAGATAATGATTTTGGCGTTGTCCAAGATTACTTTGACGATCAAAAGGCAGCCGACGCTAGCGATTTTGCTTTTATGCGTTTATTTGAAAAGTTTTTGGGATGGCGTGAGGAGAACAGCACTTTGGAAGACCCCTGTCTCAAACGGGTTAATATATTAGCTCATTCATTAGGGAATCGAGTGTTACGAGGTGCCCTCAATCGTGCAGTTCAGTACTATCAAATGCACGGTCTACCTCTTATCTTTCGCAATACGTTTATGGCTGCAGCGGATGTCGTTAATGAAGCACTAGAATCACGTCAGGAGGGTCAGTTTATTCCTCAAACTGCGCGTAATTTGGTGGTCTATCATGCCGCAGACGATCTTGCGTTGCGCTCTAGTAAAGTGGCAAATGGTATAAATTCCATCTCTTCACCGCGACTTGGGCATACGGGACCAGCATGGATGGACAGGGTACCTAAAAATGTTTATGCATTTGACTGTGCAGATTTTAACAACAGTTATGATTCTCCTTTAGGTCATGGTTACTTTGACAAGGCAGAAGATGGTAGCCCTGGGTTGGTATTTGACCATATGTGGGAATGCATTAGAACCGGGAGAGTACCTGTGGAGGTACCGGGAGCTCGCACGCAAATCTTAACTAATCGGTTTTGGTTGGAAGGATAACTCAGGTTATTCTTGATTTTCCTGCAACAATTCGTTTGACTGCGCGTTTGTCGCCAATTTTTATGATAGCGGTATTGCTTGCGTCCTTTTGCATCACGTCCTGTAGCTTGTCAGTGTCCGTTAGGTGATGGACAAATCCATACATCAGTCCAAGCGGGCGGTATAACAAGAGATTTAAAGCGATTCAATTCCTGTTCATCGCAAATTTCATTGCCATGAATATCAATGTAGCAAAATTCCTCGTCTACGCGTTGACGCTGAATTCCTGGAACATCATCGCTAACGTAGCGTAACCCTACTATCTTTGCTGATTGAATAGGGTCAATTTGAAGCGCCGCTTCAACAACATTTTCAATAACTTCCTTTTGAAGCACGGATTCCATAGGTGGAAAAATACCTGTTTTAGGATGAGCGATCGAACAGCAAATTCAATGTATATTTTTAAACTTAACCAATTCCTACCTAACTAAAATCTATAGAAAAGCAGAGTTATTCAAGCTGTAAGTCATAGTAGGTAGGGCTAAAGCCAACCGTTTGATATTGGTGGGCTTTAGCCCTACCTACTAAAAACTTAAAAATATATCCTGTTCGCCTGTTGATGTCATTGAAGACCCTTATTAACTGAATTTCCTCATTGTCTTCATTTTAAGTAGCCGTTATGAACTGCGTACACTAGGGCAAATGAATTGTTTTTTATACTAAACCATGCATTTGTGTAACTCATTGCTCTGTTACCTATAGAAGCCAATTAGAGGATTGCCCTACTTCTTTTCTGAGGTTCCTTTACATGTGTAGTTTGTTTCGCAGCTCATCAGTCAGCCATATATTATTAGCTTTTGGAATGGCAGTCGCTACAGTATCTCCTGTCATGATGTCGATCCCAGCTTCAGCGCAAAATGCTGTTCCAACCCTTCTAACTTCAACATCAAAAACAAATTTTTCTGACATTAAAGCCGATTATTGGGCGCGTCCATTTATTCAAGCCATAGTTGAAAGAAATATTATAGATGGCTTTGCCGATGGTACTTTTAGACCCAATCAACCTGTAAAACGCGCAGAATTTGCGGTTATGCTTCAAAAAGCTTTTGAGCAAAAGCGGGTTCGGCAGTTAAACGCTGGAGGCTTTAAGGATGTTCCTTCTAACTACTGGGCTGCTTCTGCAATTCAGGAAGCATATGAAACAGGATTTATGCCCGGTTACCCAGCAAACTTGTTTCTTCCCAAACAGGAAGTTGGTAAGTTTGAAGCAATTGCTGCTTTGGCAAATGGTCTGGGCTTGACAGCAACTGCTCCTGCATCCAATATTCTCAATGGGTATTACACTGATGCTCCGATAATTCCTAACTACGCTGCTGATGCTGTAGCAGCAGCAACACAAGCTAACTTAGTTGTTAACTATCCCAACGTCAAGCAACTCGATCCACTAGAACCTCTAACTCGTGCCTCCGCAGCAGCGCTGTTATACCAAGCATTGGTTTGGCAAGAACGAGTAGAACCACTTCCTAGCAATATCACGACTGCTAAATATATAGTTGGTCAGGCGACTGATACCAGCAAAAATAATCAGATAACTCCTCATGATGTTGTGACGGTTACCGCATCTGATAGTTCATTTTCCATCCTTACTTCTTTGTTAAGGACAGCAGGTTTAGCAGTGATTCTGCAACACCCGAATAATTCGCTGACTCTGTTTGCTCCAACTGATGAAGCGTTTACTAAATTACCCGAAGGCACTTTAGAGTGGTTGCTACAACCACAGAATAGAGAAACACTCATTAGAATTTTGACATATCACGTGATTCCTCGGAAACGCCAAATCAATGAACTTTCTGAAGGAAAGCTAAAAACTTTTGCAGGCAAACCTGTCAATATTCAAATCAATTCTCTTACTAACCAAACGACGGTGAATAACGCAAAAATTCTTCAGTCTAATATTCAAGCAAGTAACGGAATCATTCATGTTATTAATCAAGTTTTGATTCCACCTAATGTTAATTTGAGTAAAAAATAACCTAGGCGAATGGAATTCGCGTCTATACAAGCAAAACCCACCTTCGTGGGTTTTAGTTTCTTAATTTTTGAGAAGTTTGAGTGCTAAAGCGCTGTGGAGAGATTAAAAGGGGGTTGTCTTTGTCTTTAACAATAGTGGTTTGTGCAATTCGCCAGTGACAGACTTGACATAAATGTGAAATTAAACCAAGGAGGTTAAAAAATGCTCGAGCGCAGACTGAAGTCAAGTTTAGTGTAGCCATAACTGAAATACCTGAAGGACTTAGAGTTGCAGATCGGTGTAAGGCACGTGAAGCGTTTGTCATGGAATTACTCCTTCAAGGTGAGAACTGATGAACAGTTTAGGCTGGCACAATAGTACAAGAAAAACAACGTGGGGAACTTTAAGATGAAACACCTTGAAATAAAAGAAGCAGATACGGCTCTTGCTCTTCTACTTGATGAAGTCACTACAACTCACAACGAAATTCTTATTACCCGAAATGGGATGCCTATTGCCCGTATAGTTCCCTTGACGATAAATTCTGATATACCAAACAATTATCCACTGCGCGGAATGCCAATAACAATCTCTGAAGATTTTGACGAAGCCATGCCAGAACTGTAGGATGCACTGTCTCAATGATTCTATTGGATACTCACGTGTGGCTTTGGTTACTGCACGAACCCAACCAATTATCTAGTCAAGCACAAACTATAATTAATGCAGAAGAACTACAAAATGGTTTGTTAGTATCGGCGATTTCGGTATGGGAAATTGCTGTCAAGTCAAGTATTGGGAAATTAAATTTACCATTACCTATCGAGGAGTGGTACAAATTAGCGAAAACTCATTCCGGCATTGTAATTGAACCTTTGTCACCTATAGATGCCATAGCTCCTAAGATGCACATTTTATAACCCTGATACAGCAAGGGTTTTAGAAAATGAAAAAAATGTGCGTCTTTCATATATTACTAGCGGCGATTTTCGCGGCTAGTCGGAGGCTCATATCTTGCACCATCGTCTTATTGCAAAAATCAAAGCCCAAAAAGCTTATTGTTTCGTAGGTAGGGCTAAAGCCCACCAGCCCTCCCAACAGAAGGTGCAAGATGTCAGATAGCCAGCACTCAATTACCAGGTGATTTTCACCTAGACCCAGCTGACAGGATTATAGTAGCAATTGCAAGGCGAGATGGAATATCTTTAGTCACTTGCGATACCAAAATTATAGATTATTTTCATGTGCAAACTATTTGGTAGTTTTCAACAATAATCGTTTGTGCATAAGTAAACTTTCACTTCACCTAATAAGTTATATGGAAGAGTTAGCTCGAATAAAATAGACTTTTTTTATCAGAGTTTATTTTATTTTTCAAGAAAAATTCTTGTTTTTCAACTATCTCCTTCTATTTTCCTCAATTGAGATACATCTACTTTGTTTTAGGTGAAGTTGATGAAACAAAACAGACGAAGCCGAGGTGTTATTCTCACCCTCAAAGGCTGGGATAAACTTCAAACTGCTAAAACTAAAGCCGAGTTGACCGATAATGCTCACGATGGCTTTACTTTAGAAGAACTGAGTTCGCGCATGGGTTTGTCGCTGCATACTGTCTCTAGGATACAGGGACGGTTGGAACCGATAGATAAAAGTTCGTTGCAATCTGCTTTTGCTGCTTTTGGGTTGGAGTTGTGTAAGGAAGATTATACTCGACCAAACCCTCCTAATGAATTAGAAGTGCGACGCGCTTGTCCGCAGTATGACTGGGGAGAAGCACCAAATGTCTCTGTGTTTTATGGTCGCTCTGCTGAACTGGTGCAACTACGGGAATGGATATTAGAAGAACAATGTCGTTTAGTGGCGTTGCTAGGAATCGGTGGTATTGGCAAAAGTGCCTTAGCAGTCAAGTTAGGGCTGCAAATTCAAACGGAATTTGAGGTAGTGGTGTGGCGAAGCCTGCAAAATGCGCCACCAGTAGAGGAGATTTTAACGAGCGTACTGCAATTTTTGCTGTGGACGTTGCGAAAAGAAATAGCAATCGCTCAAAGCTTTGATAGCAAAGTATCGAAGCTGATGGAATGTTTGATGAATCACCGTTGTCTGTTGATTTTAGACAATGTGGAAACTATTTTATGTAGTGGTGGTCAGGCGGGGCAATGTCGTCCTGGCTACGAAGGGTACAGTCAATTACTTAAATGCCTTGGGGAAGCACCTCATAGGAGTTGTGTCCTTCTGACTTCTAGAGAAAAACCGAGAGCGATCGTACCATTAGTTGGAGAGCGAACAGGAGTGAAATGTTTGCGATTGGGAGGATTGAGTTCCAGCGAAGGACAACAGTTATTCCAGCAGAAAGGACAATTCACGGGTACAGAACAACAGTGGCAAATGCTAATCGAGCATTATGGAGGCAATCCTTTAGCATTGAAGATGGTAGCATCTGGAACCCAAGAGCTTTTCAACGGTAAGATAGCCTCGGTTTTGGAGTACGTGGAACAGAGAGTATCGATTTTTGAGGACATTAGCGAGTTGTTAGAATGCCAAATCAACCGTTTGTCGGTGGTGGAAGAGGAAGTGATGTATTGGCTGGCAATTCATCGAGAACCAGTCTCTCTTGCCGAGTTAACTGAGGATACAGTGACATCTTCTTTCAAACGTCTCATACCTTCAGCAATCAAATCCCTGTTGCAACGCTCATTAGTTGAAAAAAACGGCGAGCATTTCTTCCTGCAACCAGTGGTGATGGAACATATCACACAGCGATTTGTTGAACGGGTTAGTCAAGAAAGGAGGGACTCGCTCATCCAGAACATCCAAACCCCTACTCCCTACCCCCCTCTTCCAAACCCATGCTTTGATAAAAGCAACAGCCAAATATTACATTCGGAAAACTCAAAAGCAAATCCTACAGCAACCGTTGCTTGAGCAATTGCTAAGGTTATTCAACCAAATGAATCCAAGGCAAAGCAGAACGAACAGTGTTAAATAGGTGTTTATCACCTGTGTAGAAATCTGCTTGAAATCTTTGAGCTAATGCTAAATAATAAGCATCATAAGCAGCAGGGAGGTTAAATTATTGCGCCACTTCTCAGGCTTGCTGATGAAGTTGGCGATCGCTGTAAAATTGAATGGGTAAATTCAGAGGTATCCGCTCAATAAGTAGGGGTAGCTACACTACACGAGTGCGCGATGCCACTTTTGTAAACAAGAACTATTGCACGTAGAGGCAATGATACAGCCACCGTTGTATCCAAAGCTGAAAGTGAGGCGTTGGCTGGGGTTCACCACTAGGGGTGAGAGGAGCATGCTTCCGAAAAAAAACACACGTAAAAAAGTATCCACGCTATCGGGGGCAATGAAAATCTTAAGCCTGTGGAGAAAATAAGAGGAACTGTGTTGATGCAAGTTTTGATGGTACGTGATTCTGGGAGTAGCACGAAAAAATAAAAAATCAAAAGGTACACATGGTGGCCTAGAATGTAAAACATGACGCAAAAACATGAGGGTGAAAAATCAAAGATTGAATTGCTGCAAGGTATTGACCCAAGAGAAATTGCCGATTCTTCGCTGCGTCAAACTATAGAAATACTGCTGAACATAATAGAAGAACTAAATGCAAAGGTAAAAAAGTTAGAAGAAGAAAACCAAAAGTTACAGGATGAGAACAACCGTCTCAAAGGAGAAAAGGGCAAGCCAGACATCAAAGCAAATAAAACTAGTGGATTCAAAAAAGACCATTCATCCGAGAAAGAACGAAAAACTCCAAGGGAGCATAGTAAAAGTAGTAAAAATGCCAACATTCAAATAGAGCGAGAAAAAATTTTAGAGTACCCTCAGTCTGAGCTACCGCCTGATGCGGAGTTTAAGGGTTACGAGGATGTAATCGTACAAGATATAGTACTTCAAACAGACAATGTACTATTCCGTAAACAGAAATTTTACTCGGCGTCAGAAGGTAAAACATACTTGGCACCATTACCTGTAGGTTATGACGGAGAATTTGGTCCGGGAGTAAAAGCATTGGTCATAAGCCTATACTATGGAGGCAATATGACTCAGGGTAAATTATTAGAATTTTTAGAGGATATTGGTATTTCGATGTCAGCAGGTTATCTATCAAACCTGCTAATTAAAAGCACTGTTGATTTTGAATCTGAGTTTAACGAAGTATATATATCAGGTCTAGAAAGTAGTACTTGGCAACACTTAGACCAAACGTCGGCACGTGTCAAAGGGATAAATTACACTACCAACGTAGTTTGTAACCCGTTGTACACAGTATACTCAACGACATTAAAAAAAGATAGATTAAGTGTACTAGGGGTATTACAGAATAAACCAGAGCTTGATTTTCTTCTCAATCAGCTTACCTACGAGTTATTGGATACTTTAAATATACCCACTAAATGGATTAATCAGCTCAAATTATTGCCTCAAGAAACAGTATTCACAGAGTCAGAGTTTAGTTTTCTACTGGATACATATTTAAGCAAACTAGGGTCTCAACATCGTACTCGTGTATTAGAAGCAGCAGCAATTAGTTTTTACCATCAGCAAACCGACATTCCAATAATACAGCTCCTCGTATGCGATGATGCTCCTCAATTCAAGCTATTAACTGATAATTTAGCTTTCTGTTGGGTGCATGAAGGACGGCACTACAAAAAATTGACTCCATTTGTTGCTTACCACCAAAAGATTTTAGACGATTTCCTGACAGAGTTTTGGAATTACTACCGAGAATTACTGGCTTATAAAGATTCTCCAAGCCAAAAGAAAAAACTTGAGCTTGAGTCAAAGTTTTGGGAAATTTTCGGTACTGAAACTGGTTATGGGCAGTTGGATGAGCGAAAACGGTTAACAGCAGCGAAAGTATCTGAACTGTTATTAGTATTAGAATATCCAGAACTGCCGTTACATAATAATCCTGCTGAACTGGCGGCTAGAACAATGGTGCAACGACGCAACATTAGCTATGCGACTCAAACGATTGAGGGTACTAAAGCTTGGGACATTTTTATGTCTCTTGTTGCGACTACTCGTAAATTGGGAGTCAGCTTTTTCAAATATATGCAAGACCGGATTTCTCAGAATTACGAAATTCCCTCTTTGGGAAATGTTATTAGAGATAAATATTTTCTTATGCATCAGCCAGAGTCATGGCTTGAAGAACTATTTTGGATGTCAGGATAAACACAAAGGAGATGTTAATCCACTTATCAAATTAAAAACTCACTACATTTGAGTGTGCTTGTAATCGTGCTGCCTAAAAATTTCTTTGTTCGTTGGTGCAAAAGTCGCCAGGAACATTGGTGCGCTTAAAAGTGCATTTTTGCACTAGTACCGTGCGGCGTCAATACATATACTATTTTTCAGCCTTGCATTCCACCGAATTTTCGGAACTTTTAACGAACCGCGTTCTGATCTTGAGGTCCCAATCCCCATAGAGACGCACAAAACAACTTCGGTCTTTCTTCAAACTTCACACCGATGTTCAATCATGGCTATTGCTTTTCACTCGTGCATCGCCCGTTGACTGGATTGGGTGATGTCCGATCGCCTGTTTACCGGATTGGGTGATGTCCGATCGCCTGTTTACCGGGTTGGGTGATGTCCGATCGCAATTCTACCGCATGGGGTTGAGCGCACATCCCTATACCACCCGAAGCGTTAGTCAGATAAAAGACGTTTTTGTCAACAGGGCACGCCCGCGCTTTATAGTAGTTCCTCCCATTCTGATTCTATATTCTGATTCCACAGCTTTGGGGTCAGACCCATCAAGATCCCACAGTATCCTCCACTCTCGACCGTATCAGCCCGCTACCCCAACTTATTGAGCCGATACTAGTTCTTGATGGTTGGAGTTCAAAAGTGACCAGTAGAGAAGGTTTATCTACTAAGTCAAATTGAGTTGAATCTTCGTCTTCTAAATGCAAAGCGACTGCCTCACGAAGGTTATGCACAACTTCATCCAAAGTATCTCCCTGAGTTACCACGGAAACTTCTAGACATTCTGCTACGTATCCGTGCTGTTCACCTGGTTGAATGACTGCTCTAATATTCTGCTTCAACTCCATAAGCCATCTTAAAAATACAAGAATTTATTAAGTTAGGTTATACTTTTATACTACACCATTAACTATAAATAATTCGTATCCGCTCAATAAATTAGGAGTTGTGACAGCGAATGCATTCCTTGAGGTGTCCTTGCTCCGCTTGGCGTAATTTGAGAAAACATTATGTCTCTAGTTTCAAATATAATGAAACCTGTTTGCGGGAGCGACACAGGAATTCTAGACTTGAATTTTTGATAAAACGAGGTAAGCACTTGATGAAAGCAATTGAAGTCACTGGCAAAATTGATGATGGGGGAAACCTGATTTTAGATAAACCGATAAAAGGAGCAACTTATCCTCATCAAGTTCGGGTCATTATTTTGGTTCCAGAATCAGTAGAAGCAGAAGATCTCGCTCCGGATGATACACCCGTCGAGGAAATCAAAGCTAGCTTGAGAAGAGCTTTACAGCAAGTCAAAGCTGGAGAAACTAGACCAATCAGCGAGCTATGGAATAGAATTGATGCAGAATGATGTATCTAGGCGCATTTTTCCTCTGTGCGATATCATAGAAGCGACGGGTAAAGGCAAGCTGAGATACAAAGAAGAGGTATTTATGCAAATCATGCTTTTGAGCCACGAAGAGGTGGCAAAAATTGCAGAACGTATGTACTCAGATAGCATTCGACAAAAAGTAGAATCAAAAGAAAATATCGGCAAGATGGTAATCATTGATATTGGGTCGGGTGACTACGAAGTAGATAAAAACGGTTTACATGCAGCAAACAGATTGAGTGAAAAACATCCAGACGCACGGCTTTATGGAATTCGCATTGGCTATAACGTCGCGGCTTCACTGGGTGGCGTAATGGAGCGTGTTTGCGAGTGATTTCTGGTATTGTTACTGCTGGACACGCGATTATCACTGTGATGTTCCGTATTCCTAATCGGGCAGACTTGCCAATTGAATTTGTTGTAGATACAGGATTTACAGATGAGCTTTGCTTACCACCAGAAGCAATAGCTTTATTGGGATTGCGCTTTAAGTATGCCATGCCTGCTAATTTAGCCGATAACAGTCAAGTTGTACTGCCAGTTCACGAGGCTATTATCCTTTGGAACGGTGAGGAGCGTGATGTTCGCGTACTTGCTACAGGACGAAGACCTTTAGTTGGAACCGCATTGCTGGAAGAACACGAGCTGGTTGTGCAGTTTACAGAAGGTGGATTGGTGACAATTGATGAATTGTAGTACCAGAAATGACGAAAAATTCATCAATAAAACGCTCCCCAGCATCAATATTGCGCGGCTCTTGCTCTTCTACTTGATGAAGTCACTACAACTCACAACGAAGTTCTGATTACCCGAAATGGGATGCCTATTGCCCGTATACTTCCCTTGACGATAAATTCTGATGTACCACACAATTATCCACTGCAGGGAATGCCAATAACAATCTTTGAAGATTTTGACGAAGCCATGCCAGAACTTTGGGATGCACTGTCTCAAGGATTCTATTAGATCCCCACGTTCCGGCATTGTAATTGAGCCTTTGTCACCTATAGATAATCACAGTGAAAGCTGTTTATCCTTCTATCCTCATCAAGTTCGGATCATTATTTTGGTTCCAGAATCAGTAGAAGCAGAAGATCTCGATCCGGATGATACACCTGTCGAGGAAATCAAAGCTAGCTTGAAAAGAGCTTTACAGCAAGTCAAAGCTGGAGAAACTAGACCAATCAGCGAGCTATGGAATAGAATTGATGCAGAATAACGATGTGGTTGTAATTCAGTTTGCTACGGAATTGGAAGAAGAAATTAGAGAGTTACTATCTGAGTTTTATCCTCATGAAGGATAGCTGACTGGAGAGCCATACTTTAGTAGTAACACTTTGAGCTACGAAGAAGATTGGTTTGGGTGAATGTGCTACAAGTATTTTATGGTCGTTCTGCTGAACTGGTGCAACTACGAAAATGGGTGTTAGAACAACAGTGTCGTTTAGTGGCGTTGTTAGGAATTGGTGGCATTGGTAAAAGGTATGCTTTCAGTTCCGTTTCAGAGGAATCTGCTTTTGCTGCTTTTGGGTTGGAGTTGCGTCTCGCCAGCAACAGACTTGACATAAATGTTAAATTAAAGCAAGGAGGTTAAAAAATGCTGGAATCAAAGACTGAAGTCAAGTTTACTGTAGCCCTAACTGAAATACCTGAAGAACTTAGAGTTGCAGCTCAGTGTAAGGCACGTGAAGCGTTTGTCATGGAATTACTCCGTCAAGGTGAGATTAGCGCTGGTAGGGCAGCAGAATTACTAGAAGTCAATCGCTCGCAACTATCGGAATTGATGTATCAGTACAAAATATCTCCTTTTGATGGCACAATGACTGCCGAAGATTTGCAACAAGAGGTAGCTGAATATCTTGAAGATTTGAGGAAATTTTCTGTGTGATTGTTGTATCTGACACTACACCTCTGAGTGAATTGGCTAAAGTTGGGCATCTGCTCCTATTAAAAGATGTATCTAGGCGCATTATCATTCCTACAGAAGTCTACAATGAGTTGATAGCAGCAGATAACCCCTTGATTACAGCAGTACCTTTAGAAAATTGGATTGAAGTACGACAAGTTATTGATACACAGAAAGTAGTAACACTTCGAGCTACAAAGAAGATTGGTTTAGGTGAATGTGCTGCAATAACTCTTGCTGAAGAAATAGGTGCAACACGGATTTTAGTTGATGACCTTGCAGCACGAAGAGAAGCCTTGGCAAGAGGTTTGTCTGTTATTGGTACGGTAGGTATACTAATAATTGCTAAACAGCAGGGTTTAATTCCCAGCATAAAAGAAGTCTTAGACGATCTTATTGCCAACGGTACATACATCAGTCAACAACTTTACCAACAAGCTTTAACTGCTGTAGGAGAGTAAACTTCAAATGCCCTCGTTTATGAGGTTTTTTTTCATTACCGCTCAGTTTTGCATCGAAGTGCTATAACTCTTGCTGTTAATTGTGGAGAGTTGCAAGCAGCAGAACGTTTAATTGTTCGCTTGGTTCCGCGATCTCCTTGATAAGTATGAATAAACGGCTTTTTCCTGTCCACCTACTTACTATAGGCTAGCACTATAATTTTACTGTACCAGCCTATCCTTTCGTATCCGCTCGATAGATCGGGAGTTTTGACAGCGAATGCCTTCTTTTATGTTATGTAATTATTGATGCTACATTCTGCTATATAACCGTGCTGTTCCCCTAGATGAATGACTGCTCAAATATTCTGCTTCAACTCCATAAGTCATCTTAAAAATACAAGAATTTTACTAAGTTAGGTTACGCTTTTATGCTACATCATTAAATATAAATATAGCCGTTTTCGCTTGAATGAAGTGCAGATTTATCTGTGTTTATCTGCGATTCCTTAATTATTTGATGTGCATCCACTTGAAAATTTAGCATAACTGCGTCCCATGTTGGGGAAGTTCGCAAGTTTTCTGCATTTTTTATTAAACTCATCAATAAAACGCTCCCCAGCATCAATATTACGGCTCGTAAAATAATCAATAATTTCTTCCAAATCTTGATTAGCTTCTGGGGAGATAATGTGTTGTTTCATCCTTGATTCTCTCTAGCTTTACGCAATTTCTCCCGCAGTCGCTCAACGACAACTTCCCCGTCAATACCTTCACCTCTCTCTAACTGTTCCGCAGCGACTTCTACTTTTTGACGGGTTTCCTCAATCCAATTTTGATAGCCTTTTTCCCAATCCCTCAATAGTTTCAGTGCTTTACTAATAACTGCTTCTGGATTGTCGTATTTACCTCCAGCAATTTGTGTTTGAATAAATTGCTCTTCTTCGGGCTTAAGTTGGATGTTCATAATTTTTATTTATTGTGGATTGGCTCTGTACCTCTATTATGGTGCAACACTTTGTTATATAGCAGTCCTAAATGATTTACAAACACCTCTTCCTTGTCTTCCTTGTCTCCCTTGTTTGGATCTCAAATAGGATTGCTATATTTTATTTGCTAATCATGAGGTTGTTTTTTTCTCAACAAAACCGTCAGCAGTTTTCGGCTATTATATATTATATAACTTCATTTTTTGTAAGGCTGCTTAATACACTTCAGGGGCTGTGTACCTCAAAGCCAAACTTACCCAAAAGCTCTATTAAGATGCATCTACTTTGTTCTAGGTAACGTTGATGAAACACAACAGACGAAGCCGAGGTTTTATCCTCACTCTCAAAGGCTGGGATAAACTTCAAGCATCCATTACTAAAGCCGATTTGACTGATAATGCTCAATTAGGCTTTACTTTGGAGGAACTGAGTTCGCGCATGGGTTTAGCGCTGCACACTGTCTCCAGGATACAGGGGCGCAGTGAACCAGTAGATAAAAGTTCGTTGCAATCTGCTTTTGCTGCTTTTGAGTTGGAGTTGTGTGAAGAAGATTATACCCGCCCAAACCCTCCTAACGAATTGGAAGTGCGACGCGCTTATCCACAGTATGATTGGGGAGAAGCACCGAGTGTATCTGTATTTTATGGTCGCTCTATTGAACTGGTGCAACTACGGGAATGGGTGTTAGAACAACAGTGTCGTTTAGTAGCATTGTTAGGAATTGGTGGTATTGGCAAAAGTAGCTTAGCAGTTAAGTTAGGGCTACAAATTCAAACAGAATTTGAGGCAGTGGTGTGGCGAAGCTTGCAAAATGCGCCACCAGTAGAGGAGATTTTAACGAGCATACTGCAATTCCTGCTGTGGGCATTGCGAAAAGAAATAGCGATCGCTCAAAGTTTTGATGGCAAAGTCTCAAAGCTGATGGAATGTTTGATGTACCACCGTTGTCTTGTGATTTTAGACAATGTGGAGACGATTTTATCAAGTGGCGATCGCGCAGGACAATGCCGTCCTGGGTATGAGGGGTACACTCAATTACTTAAATGCCTTGGGGAAGCACCTCACAGGAGTTGCGTCCTGCTGACTTCTAGAGAAAAACCAAGAGAAATGATACCGTTAGAAGGAGAGAATACAGGAGTGCGAAGTCTCCAACTAAGGGGATTAAATCCTACCGAGGGACAACAGTTATTCCAGCAGAAAGGACAGTTTGCGGGTACAGAACGAGAATGGCAGGTACTTATCGAGCATTATGGGGGCAATCCTTTAGCACTTAAGATGGTAGCATCTGGAACCCAAGAGCTTTTTAACGGTAAGATAGCCTCTGTTTTGGAGTATGTGCAACAGGGGATATTGATTTTTGAGGACATCGGCGACTTGTTGGAATCCCAGTTCAACCGTTTGTCGGTGGTGCAAGAGGAAGTCATGTATTGGTTAGCAATTCATCGAGAGCCAGTATCTCTCGCCGAGTTAGCTCAGGATATAGTGATATCTGCTTCTAAGCGTCAATTACCGCAAGCAATCAAATCCCTGTTGCAACGCTCGTTAGTTGAAAAAAGCGGCGAGCATTTCTTCCTGCAACCAGTAGTGATGGAATATACCACACAGCGATTGATTGAACGGGTTTGTCAAGAAATTAGGGAATGGGGCATTGAGCATCGGGCATCGGGTGTAGCGTTTGAAAACCAATGCCCTACTCCCCTATTCCAAACCCATGCTTTGATGAAGGCTACAGCCAAAGATTACATTCGGGAGACACAAAGACAACTCATTATACAACCCTTGCTCGAGCAATTGCTAATGGAATTAGGCAGTCAACAAAAGCTTGTTCAAACGTTGCAGGATGTACTAGAGCAGCAAAGACATCAAGCAGCAAGACTAGCAGGATATGTGGGGGGTAATATTGTTAATTTGCTAGCACATATGCAAGTAGATTTACGAGGGTCTGACTTCTCAAATTTAACAATTTGGCAAGCTGACTTACAGCGTGTAAATCTAGCTGGAGCTAATTTCCAGTCTTCCGCTTTCGATCGCTGTGTATTTGCAGAAAAATTAACTAGTGTGAGGTCAGTAGCATTTAGTCCAAATGGCAAATTGTTAGCCATAAGTGACATTGATGGATACATTTACTTACGCAGCACCTCGGATTATCAACACCTTTTAACACTTCAAGGGCATCGGCATCATAGTTTGACATCATCTGTTACTTTTAGTCCCGATGGCAATATCTTGGCAAGTAGTAGTGATGATAATGCTGTTGAGTTGTGGGATACTCAAACAGGTAACAGCTTAAAAGTTTTACAAGAGCACACTGCACCGATTTGGTCGATCGCTTGGAGTCCTGATGGTTGTCAAATAGCAACTAGTAGTTACGATCGCACTATCCGCTTGTGGGATGTGAATACTGGCAATTGCGTCAGAATTTTTCAAGGTCACACCCATGCAGTATCGGCAGTCAGCTTTAGTCCAGATGGTTGTACCTTGGCAAGTGGCAGTCATGACTGTACGGTGAGGGTGTGGGATGTTGCGACAGGTGAAACCTTAAAAGTTTTGCAAGGTCATGCGACTTGGGTCAGTGGAGTCAGTTATGCACTTAGAACAGATTTAAGTCACAGTCCAGAGGTTACGCTTTTAGCAAGTTGCTGTTTTGACGGTTCCATTCGCCTGTGGGATTCCCAAACTGGTACTTGCCTCAAGGTGTTAAAGTATGATACAAATCACGCATTGTTGACACTCAGTTTTGCTCCAGATAATCGGACTTTGGCAAGTGGTAGCGATGACTGTTCAATTTATTTATGGGATGTGCAGCAAGATGAGTGCTGCTTGGTGTTGTGTGGTCACACCCATCGCGTGTGGTCAGTGTGTTGGAGTCATGATGGTAACATTTTAGCAAGTGGCTCTCAGGATGGTACTGTGAGGTTATGGGATGTGCAGCAAGCTACGTGCCTTAAGGTATTGCAAGGACATACAAATGAGGTTTGGTCTGTAGCTTGGAGTCCGGATGGTTGTACCTTATTAAGTGGTAGTACGGATGAGACGATGAGGCTTTGGGATATAGATACTGGGGAATGTACAAAAATATTGAGAAGCGATCGTCTTTACGAGGGTATGAATATTGCGGGTGTAACTGGGTTGAAAGCAGCACAGAGATCAGTGCTCTTGGCTTTGGGGGCGGTGGAAGGTGTGGGGTAGGTTTTATGGTAGGCAATATCGTGTATGTTATTTTGTAAAAAATGCTTGGGGAAATTTGAAAACTAAGCAATGAATCGAGGATTTTTCAAGCTATATAGCTTCTAGGTTTGCTCTGGAGACTTTTTTTCAGCAGACTCTAACTCAATTGCGACACTATCCATTGCCATAACCTACTAAGCTGCTGTTTTACCTTCTGGTAGATTGAGTAGAGAGTATTCATCAGCCAAGAGGAAAATGATTCAAGAGAGGCTATAATAACTCTCCTTATACCCTCCTCTAGTCCATCAAGTTCATCGATTATTTGCTGTTTATCTTCATTAGTTAAAGCCATAATTGAATAACATTCATTAATTAAATATGAAATCCGTCTGTTTATTTTTTCCAACCACAGTCAGGATTGGAAAAAATAACCTTTTAACTAAAGATACTACAAATTGTACTCCAAAACCTTTGTAATTGGTCTTTTACCTTATTGTAAATTTCGGTTGCTGCGCTTCTTAACCAATTACTAAATGCCTCAAGAGAAGATATTTTTCTTTCTCTTTCCCCGCTATCTAATTGATCTAGCATTTCCAAAACTCTTTGTTTTTCTTCATCTGTCATTTTACCCATGCTTTGAAGTCTCCTTAATGTTGTGGTGTTGGGGAATCTTCAAGCCATTGTTTGACCTTAAGTATCATCTCTTGGTCATCCGCTAAGTCTTTAGAATTAGCTTGTATAACTAAGAAAAGCAAGTCACAGGATGGGATGATATCTTGATAAATCTTTTCATATTCTTTATCTTCTGAAATGCTTCGCCCATAACCAGGCAAATCAATAACAGATAAAGTTCCCCCTGTCGATAGTTCAAAATTCTTGACTTGTGCTTCAGTAGTACCTACAACTGTATGGCTGGTTTTCAATTTAGCGTTAAAAACATTGTTAATCGTTGTAGTCTTACCTACACCTGTTTTTCCTAAAACAGCTACTCTCGGTGGATGTGCATATTCTTCAGTCAATTTGTTTCGTATAAGTTCTAGTTCTTCAAAAGAAAGAATTTTTTTCATTTCATCAAAAAGTTCATTCCTTGAATCGTTTTTTTGCTCTTGATTCCTTATGCGCTTTTCACGCTCTTGCTGAACAAATTCTTTTACCTCAAAGTCGGCTAAATCGAAAGGATCGGTAGGACGCACGTTATCAAGTTTAAACCCAGCATGAGCGTTCCTTATTATCTTGCTTAATAAGGGTAGAAGACGGTAACACTTTAAAGCTGAATAATATTCCAAATACGAGGAAGATATTTGTGAATATTTAGCCAACTTATTAATGATATCTTCACTACGACGTTGAATCGCTCTCTCTGCTTCCTTAGTAGGTGCGTTCAGTCGTTCATTCCATCCATTTTCCACTAACTTATCAACTTGATTTAAGCCGATAACTAAACGAAGTTGGATATTTTTCTTGGTCTTTAAGAAAGAGCTTATCATCGTAAATCTTTTCCTTGTTCAACTTAACGTGCATTGCTATAAGCTGTTGAAAGAATACTCGACTTAAAATTTTCTAATCCCCATTTATAGACAGCTGTATATGGAACAATTTGAGTTTTGCTAAAAGGGAAAATACCACTAATGATATCATTAAATATTTTATAAACATCATCTATTTTTTCTGGCAATAGTCTGAATTGTGCTTGCGATGGTTCATTTAAGTCAATATTAAAAGATCGTTCACCCTCATCTACACCTAATTGATCTATTTTATTCAGAGCAACTGTAAATAAAAGTGATGAATGAAATAGTGGAATTAGTTTATTTAAGAAAATTTGATCTCGCTTGTAAGCTCTAGTATCTGCCTGAGTAATCCATACTAAAGAGTGCGCTTTTGGTAGCCAATATTGATAATAAGGCATATAGAATTCGTCAGCTTCTATGCTCTCACCAATACCAGGCATATCAACTACTTGTACTTGAAAACAACATAAATCTGAATATTGCAACTGATTCAAAATAGCAACTTGAGGTTCCTTGGTACAAGCAACTGCATTATCAGTATCCCAATTAAATCCGAACAACTGATTTATAGTGGTACTTTTACCAACGCCTGTTTTACCAAAAAAAACGATTGTAAATGGATTTTCTATAATACTGTTTGTTGAAATTGGATATATTGTACTCACCCTAATTATTACTCCTATGTACTAAAATCAATTGTTTCTTTCAGTTATAATTTGGAAATATTGATGAATTATGATTTGATTGTTATTGAATATGGCAACGTCCTTTGTCCAGCTTTAGTACTTGCTTTTTGTTCATGCACAATAATTATTAAAATCATCAAAAAACAAGGATTTACGTTTTAGATTGGAAAAAATTATACAATAACGACTACAATTAACACATTCAATTTCATTTACTATTATTTCTCCAAGTTTTACAAATATATTAGGTGTAAGTCAAATCAATGCAATGCCACTAAAAATGTTACATGATTATAGTTTGCCTATTTTTACTGACTGACACAAGGTAACTTTAGCAAGTTAATTTCAACTTAAGGCTTTCGTAAACAAACAAGAGCGATCACCCATATCTACTAGTACAAAGTAACTCCATTACCAAAAGTACGTTCACTTAGTGGTAGCTGACTGAAGCATTGCTCAATATAATTTATTTAACTGGAGTATAAAAAATTATTTACCAAAACGGTAAAGCATCAATGGACGCATTGATTGGTCAAAAGTTACTGCTGTATTGTTGACATTGGAGACTACCATGATTGAGACAACCCAAACATTCACTCCCGATTGGGTATCTCCTCCCGGTGATACCATTGCTGACGCCTTAGAAGAGCGTGATTGGACGCAAGCACAATTAGCAGAGCGTTTAGGCTACACCACGAAACATATCAGTTTGCTCATCAACGGCAAAGCACCGATTAATGAAGAAACAGCCCTGAAGCTAGAACGAGTTTTGGGTAGTACAGCAGCATTCTGGCTCAGATATGAAGCTCAATATCGCGCCGCTTTAGCTAGGAAAGAAGAAGAAAACCGCTTAAAGGAGTGGATATCTTGGTTAGATCGCTTACCAGTCAAAGAATTGATGAACCTTGGTGTAATTCCCAAGTGCCATTTAAGCGCCAAGAATAAACCAGCTTTGGTAAAAAAGTTACTACAATTTTTCGGTGTTGCCGAGCCAGAAGATTGGCAGAAATACTATGCAGGCATGGAAATTGCTTTTCGTCGCACCCGCTTTGAACAAAGTGATGTTGGTGCTATTACTGCTTGGTTGCGTTTGGGTGAAATAGAGGCAGAAAAACTGGACTGTCCTAAGTACAGCAAATCAAAGTTTGAAAAAGTGGTGCGCTCAATTTGCACGTTGACGGTGTTACCACCAGAGGAATTTGAACCACAGATGCAACAGTTGTGCCGAGACGCGGGGGTTGTGCTTGTTTTTGTACCATCAATTCAGCGATCGCATATCAGTGGTGTAGCGCGGTGGTTAAACCCCCATAAGGCACTGATTCAACTTTCAGTTGACAGTAAAACTCATAACCGCTTCTGGTTTCATTTTTTCCATGAAGCAGCACATATCCTACTACATGATAAAGAAAATATCTTTCTTGATGAATGGGATGCTCTTGAAAGTTCGGAATCAGAGCTAGAACAACAAGCAAATCAATGGGCGCGGAAACTTTTGCTCCCGTCTGAGTGCTAACCCATCGCTTAAGAAAATAAGCTAACGTGAGAACAGCCTCTGTATTCAATGCTTCCAAAACTTGGAGATTTTTAGAATGAAATGGACACTTGAAGAAGCCAAAAAACAGCTACCTTCAATAATTAATGCCACAAGTCTTGAGCCTCAGCTAATTTATACTCAGGAGGAATTAGTGGCTGCAATTGTAGATCCTGAGCTTTTCTGCGAATTTTTAAACTGGCGGCAAAAAACTGCCACAACATCTCTAGCTCCAGTCTTTAAAGAACTTCAGCAGTTATGTACTGAAGAAAATTATAGCCTAGAGATACCATCACGAAGCAATCGTGACAATCCTTTTACTGAGGAATAGGATGAGTCATCTTTGTGACACGAATATAATCAGTGAATTAACTCGCCCAATGCCAAATCCAGGGGTAATAGCATGGAGTGGTACTGTGAAATCTATTAATATAAGTGCGATTACAATTGAGGAAATTTATTATGGTTTAACAGCGAAGCCTAATGCTAGAATTCAAAACTGGTTTGAAAGCTTTCTGACAACTCACTGTCAAATTCTCCCCATTACCTCAGAAATTGCCAAGTGTTCAAGTGAGTTAAGAGGGTTTTTGAGAACTCAAGGGAAACCACGATCTCAAGCTGATATATTTATTGCAGCAACAGCTAAAATACATTCTTTGACATTGGTTACTAGAAATATTAAGGATTTTGATGGTTGTGGTATATCCACGTTAAATCCATTTAGTTGAATCTTTAGTACTAAATCTAAAAAATATTTGCCAATGCTATTGTAAGTACCAGCCATTACTCGTGCCTCAACGTAAACGCGTATTACAGCACGTAAATAAAGGGCTGGAAATAAGTTCTGAGGAACTAATTCAGCCCCACCCTTGGAAAGTAATACGCAATACCAACGGGGCGCTTTGCTAACGCATCTACCAAACAATCGGAACTAAACCTGATGCAGTTATATTTTTGTCACACGTCACTAACTGCACTATCTCACCTTTACTTACCAACACTGCAAGCGGCAGAACGTTTAATAGCTACAGCTTTATCTGGAAATCCACCGACTGAAATAGCCGAAGAATTAAAAGATTTGTTTATTCAAATTAATTTACATCCTTATTTACAACGTCATGGCATAAGTATTGATAACGAACAAATTAATGCTTTAATTTTAAAGAATGCAAGATAACGGTAGATGGAATTTATTCTTTCAAATATGAGCTTCATATCGCTTAATAAAAACCCACGCTACTACTTCGAGCCAACTAAGCTTACTGCTGTGTCTTTAATATCTTTAGCACTTGTATACAGTTGATGCGATAAAGTCCCATAGCTAAAAATCATGTCATCAATTCGCTGCCACAGTTCTTCAAGGTTCATCATTAGCTCTGCTTCGTCTCCTTCTGTACAAACTGAAATAATATGATTTTTACCTCCATCCCAAAAGCTAACCGCGACTAGAAACTCTGTTTCGTCCTTGCCTGCCCATATCTCTGTTAAACTCGCTATAGTCTGTGGTATTTTATCAATTTCCGTACAAGGGTAGGCGATTAATTGTTCGCTTGGTTCTAGTTCAAAGCTGGCGAATAATAAATTGTTAGTTGAGGATAGTTCTTCAAACCTGACTGTATCCTGCTCAACCAGCAATTCAAAATTTCTACTATTACAGCACGTAAATAAAAGGGTAGCCATCAAGGGTGATAATTTGTTGTCTTGTGCTAACGCAACTCTAGCAAGGGAGGTGACCCTCTGTCCTAGCAATGCCTGAAACTGTCCTTTTAATCTATCCATGCGAGTGCAGCTCCTTTTCTTGCTTCTAAAAATGTAACAAATTCACCATTCGATTGTCGAATCACAATTGCGTCACCTTTTCGGCTCCATAGTGCATCAGCAATAGACATATAGCGTTGTTGCCTTGTCTCTCCAGTTATGACAATTTCCTCAATCAGTATTTTGATTTCTTCTTGTCCTTGAGCAGAAGACACTTTGGCAATCTCTTTTTTTCCCATAGTCCGACGAATTTGCTCAGCATGTTTACGAAACTTTTCCAAATAGTTATTGCCGTAACTCACAGTTTGAGGAAACGAGTTAGGACTACTCACCGTTTGAACCTCCAAATCTGCCATAGCCCGGTTACAGGATGTTTGAAAGGTTATGATTCATGTATCAAATATTTTTTACCCCACCCTAACCCTCCCCGATGGATTGGGGAGGGAACTAAATTTCTCTCATTTCCCCCCTTTCACGCGTGGGGACTAAGGGGGGTAATCATGTGATTAAAATGACAGTTAACCACTTTTCAAACATCCTCTAAGATTGAGTCTTAGAATAAGAAGATAGCCATCGACGCTTTGGTTTCAGCGTTCAAAAGCAAATCTATCTTGATGTTGGTGGAATCCCCGACGGAAGATATAATAAAGAAGTTTGGAATAAGTATTGCGATCGCGTAGGATGGAAAGTGAACGGAGAGTGGAGCGACAAACCCCAAAAGTTTCTTTTCTCCGGCTTTGCTTGTGGTCGGTATTTTTAGCAAAAGCCTCGGTACTTAGCAGCGCACTCTTCCAAAGTTCGCCCTAACTGTAAAAAGGCAGGATGCCATTGGGTGATACCATCATTGCAAAGAGCGCTCGTGAATACCATAGTTACTAAAATCGTTAATACGAACCAAATATAAAGATTTTACTTTCCGTTACATAGTTGAGTTTTTCTCGCCGACTTACTGATATTTTGTATTGACTGTGTTTATTGGATGAAAATGCTAGTCTATTCTTAATGAATAACAGTCAAAGATAAACCCAGTATGACTCAGCTATCTAGTAACCGCACCTCACGTCGCGGAAGGGTATTTCCAGAACGCAAGTTATCTCCAGAAGAAATAGCAAAGCATCAGGCAGAAGATGAAGCTTTTGCTCAACGCTGTCGCCAGATTTATGACCGAGTTGCCAGCGAAATGATGAAAGAACATTATGATTGGTTCATAGTTATAGAACCTGATTAGCTGATTCTTATACTTTTTTTAGCGAAATTTCACTATGGAACTAGCATTAATAAAGCTAGGAGGATCGCTCATTACAGATAAGGATAAGCCTTATACTGCGAGACCTGAAGTGATGCAACGATTGGCTAGAGAAATCAATTATATACGGAATCAAAACCCCAATCTCAAATTAATTATTGGTAATGGAGCAGGTTCTTTTGGTCATCAATCGGCTAAGAAGTACAAAACTATTGATGGTTTTGTCTCTCCTTATGAAAGATTGGGATTTTGCCAAGTACACCAGGATGTTTTAGACCTTAATCTGCTACTAGCTAAGATTTTCTTGCAAGCAGATTTACCAGTGGTTAGTCTCCCTCCTATAACAATGGCAGTCACAAAAAATAAAAAGCTATTGGAAAGTAACTTTTCTTCTATAGAGAACAGTCTAACTGCCGATTTGATTCCTTTAGTTTTTGGTGATGTTAAATTGATGGAATTCCAAATTGGATAGTATCAGCTAAGACACTTGCTAGCTCCCGGTTTGCAAGTCGTGCGAAATGTTCGGCTCGTTTGTAAACCTCATCTGGCAACGTAATAGTTATTTGATTACTCATAACTTTCACGAGTTTTATTTTTAGATTTTTACAATTTTATCATAAATTATCACCGACTAAATTTATTTACTTAAGGGAAAACCACTCTGTATGCATTTTGTGGAGTGATTTTGTTAGTTAGCGATCGCTACTGTAACTACTTCATTAATTTATGATTTAGACACCTCAAACAAAAAACAAAGGAAAGAAAAGCAGAGATTTTCTTCAATTCACTAGAATTTAGAGAAAATTGGCTTTTCAGTGTATCGGCAACGCGGTAGTCATATTACAACAATTCGTCAAGAACCCACCAATCAAGTTACAGTTCCCAATCATAAAGAAATTGCCAAAAGCACATTACGAGCAATTATCCGACAAGTTTGTTTAAGTGTAGAAGAGTTTATTGCTTTGCTATGAAATCTACTTCATAACTCTCCTAAGTGCAACAACTAATATCTAGCATTAGACTTTAATCATACCATTTTGCATACAGATAGTTGTTAAGAATGTTTTCATCTTTGCTCAGTAATATATTGTTATTTATTAGAGCATTTGCTGTAATAATTCGGTCGAAAGGGTCGCGAGTCCAAGTAATCGTTAAAGCCATACTGATAATATCATTAAAGCTTCGCTCGCATATCTTTAAGCCAATTTGATTGGATAGATGAGCAATAATCAAATCTGGTTTATCCTTAATACGTTTTATCTCATATAAATACTGTAATTCTAATCTAACAATTTCCGAAATATAAACTTCATTTTCATTAATTAAAGTTTTAGCAATGTTAGTTAACTTATCTGTCAAACCAGAATATAGCCATGCTACTACATGAGTATCAAGATAAATCAATCTTAACCTCCTGCTCCCAACTGAGGTTAACTAAATCATCTGGATTGCCTTGAATAACATCAGGTTTAAAAGTCAAATTTTTAAGTTTATCTTTTTTTTCTGTAGAAATAATTTTTAATGACTTTCCATTTTTGATAATTTCTAGCGGAATACCCGTTTCTATGACTTCATCCAGTAGACGGTCGATGTCATGGCTCAATTCCGCGATGGTAACCTGTTTCATAAGAGTAGTTTTGTTGACTGAGTAGATTGCTAGCTTGACTTTTATGTAATCTAGTTTCAATTTTACTACATATTACATAAGAAAGATGAAGCTGCATTAAATCTAGTTATTGACTACTCTCAACAACCTGTTCCCCCTGTCACCGAGGAAACCTTTCAGTGGATACAAACACTATTACCTACTAACCAATAACTACATTTCTGACCCTTAAACATTCAATAATTCGATGAAATGTTGGGTTTCGTTCCTCAACCCAACCTACACTCTTCTTAATTCATCTCTTACGTACTCATTTAGTGGCAAGCGCCATTTTTCGAGAAACAACCATGGAATGTTCGGGAATTAGGTTCAATTGTATATACAGTCATACACTGTCCTTAAACCGTATTGATGATAGGCATTGCGCCTAAAAATACAAAAACACGTAGGTTGGGGAGCCATTCACGTGCTCTGGTTCCCAGAGTTGAGTGAAGTGGCGTTTGAGGAACGAAACCCAACATTAACAGACATTTGTTGGGTTTTTCAACAGTTTTACCCAACCTACGTAATTTCATTGTTTGAGCTAACCGCAGCCTGTAGCTGATGGATGCTGATAAATTTGTACCTCAGCAGACTAGAAAACGCTATGGTCATGCGATCGCCAAAGTTGAAAATTCCCAACTAAACACTTTCAACAGTCATGTTAATAACTGTTTCTACTGTTGTATTAGGTTCAGCCTGTAGTAAAGATTCGCCTGTATTTAAAGCATTACGGGGAGCACTCCAAGGTTCTAAACAGTAAAAATCTTTACCTTTGACAGTCCAAAATACTAGAGTTGAATAATTCTTGTCGTAGCTAACAGTTAGTTTGAGATTGCGACTTTGGTCAGTGACGACAGCAGATTGTTTGGAAAGATTAATGAAAGCAAAATCGATTTCATCCTGCTCAAAATCAAACTCTCCTGCAAATGATTGAACAGTCTTGTCACCCTTCACTTGATATTGATTGGACGGTAAATCGACAACCAATTTGCTTTTATCAGGTGCATAAAAGTAAGGATGAATGCCCGTTGCAAAAGGCATAGGTTCTTGAGATAGATTGGTGTGGCGGTATCGCAATTCTAAGTTATTGCCCCGAAGTGTATAAATAAAATTTAGCTCAAAGTCGAAAGGATAAACTGCACGGGTTTCTTCACTACTTTTAAGATTGACAGTTAGGCTAGCACCATTGGAATCTGACTGTTCGCTAACTTCCCAAGCAAGATTACGTGCAAAACCATGCTGTTTGAGTTGATATGTTTTTCCGTTGAGGGTATAGGTGTCATCAACTAAGTTACCACAGATGGGGAAAAGGAGTGGAATGCCACCCCGCACGGATAGAGTAGGATCGGCAAACCGCTCGGTATCCATGTAAAAAATATCTTGTTCCCTAAGGAGCCAAGTAGTAATAATACCTCCCCGTTCCGGAACAACGGTGACTTTGCTCCTGGTACTTTCATCTGAGAGAATGTATGTCTTGTATTGCTGTTGCTCTACTGCGATCGCGCACATAAATTGTTTACCAAAAACGCCTGATACCAAGGTCTCACAAAATGGTCTCAGAATTTTGTCGGCTAGAGCACGCCATAGTCTCCTCGTTCCCCAATGCCGCTTTTTGCAAGTGCATTGCGTATACAAAAGATACGAGCATTCGAGCTGCTCTACCAGTTACCAGTCGAATTTCTAGTAGATTGTCAAGATTGAATTGATGGGTTACAAAAACAGGTAATATAAACAAATATCCTTGACCAAGCAGTAGCGCAAAAATACCCAACTAAGCAGATGAGTAAAAAGTATATTGTCAGCTTGACAGCAGATGAAAGACTGATTTTGGAAGAGTTGACAAAGATTGGAAAATCTCCAGCTTATAAGGTCAATCATGCACGAATTCTCTTGAAAGCTGATACCAATACTCTGGATGGGGGTTGGACAGACGAAGCAATAAGCATGGCATTAGATATCAGTCTCCCGACAATGCCATCTTCAATCAAGTCAACGAAGCGATCGCTTAGCGAAACATCTGGCTTGAGTTGCGGATAACGAGCAGTTTTAGGTAAAGCAGGAAAGATGTGCAACTGTCCAAAGGCTTTAGAGAAAAGAAGTACCGTGCAATTTGCGCTGATATTAACTCTTATTAAGGAAGCAATGCAACGCCCGTTCTGGAAGAGAGCTTGCAAATTCTTCATCCAGTGGTAAGTGACCTACTAATAATCGGTAATAGATTGGACCATAGAGAATATCCATTGCCAGTTCGGGATCGAGGTTCGGATCGAACTCGCCGCTTTGAATACCTTTCTCCATCACTGCTCGTGCTGCCAAGCGTTGTGGTAAAAGAAATCTTTGGCGGAAATTCTCTAGAGCTTCCTTATCCCCTTGTCCTTCAGCTATGATTTCTGCCACAATCCGACCGTAGTCCCCACTAAATGCTTTCACTAGAGAGATAACTTGTCCCAAGAGTGCTTGTGCGGCAGAGGAGTCCTCAGGAAAAGGAATTTCTGAAATCACTTTTGCCAGAAAAGCATCGATGACTACAGCTGTTTTACTTGACCACCAACGGTAAATTGTGGTTTTGCCCACACCTGCTTCTCGTGCGATCGCTTCTATTGACAAATCCCGAACCGTCCCTTCCTTGAGCAATGTCCAAGTTGCATTTAAAATCGCCTGTTCTGCCTCCACAGAACGAGGACGTCCCGCCGAGTTTACAACATTACTTTGTTTCATCACAAAAAAACTTCCTGCACTTTCTTTTATTATATATTACGATACGTATTGTTTATTATTAAAATATTAATTCATGTTTCCAAATCTTTTATTGCCTTTTTAACCTCAATCAAAAGTAAACCTAAATCTTGAGTGATTACTTGCCAAACAATATCTAAATCAACATCAAAATCAGCATGAATAATACGATTTCTCATACCGATAATTGGTCGCCAAGGTATTTTAAAATACTTAGCTTGGCAAGGTTCAGAAACGTGATTAGCTGCTTCACCCATAATTCCAAAGCTAGAAGTTGGCTAAATAATACAAATTATAGAAATATCACTATCAGCAACAACAGTCTAGGTAGTGCGATCGCTTGGTATTACAGCGACTGTAATCTGCACTAAGCTCATCAATTTCTATGGGTTGCGGCACGATATTCTGAAACTGATTCCCTACCTTAACACAATTTGCACCCCATTGCCCGCTTTAGTCAGGGTTTTGCTATAATATAAAGAGTGCCATCACCTCATAAACCTAACAATCTCTGGTTTAAGACCTTTAAAAACAGAGCGATGACCATAAATTGTTAAAAATTAATGCGACGATAGATTTCAGTCAGTGGAATTTCTACGTTTAAACTGTGCAGAACGATCGCCTGCTCGAGGTGAGAGTGAACTTGCCATAACCAGCGATCGTTACTGTTACGATCCTGTTTGTGATACTGCTCAATATAGGGTTCAGTTTGGCTCACAAGCAGATATTCATCAAAACTGGCAATAGAGCGATATTTTCTGAATTTTTCGCCTCTATCGTAGGCTTCAGTAGAGGGCGATAGAACTTCGACAATCAGTAAAGGATTGAGAATTTCATCATTGCGCTCGCCATTGAACTCTGGGAAGCCATTAACAACCATCAAATCGGTATAAGTACCACACTGATATTCAGGAATCCAAACTCGCAAGTCACTGTTATACAAACGAAAATCGGTGTCTCTCAGCAAAAACCCCAAGTAAATTAAAAAGTTGCTGGCAATTGCACTGTGGGCTTCTGAACCTCCCGACATAGTAATAATCTCTCCGTTGTGGTATTCATGGCGTTCTGGGTTTGTTTCTTCCATAGCCCGATACTCGTCTAATGTCAGGCGAGTTGCGATCGCATTTGGGGAACTGGTTTGAGCAAAGACCACAATCAGACCTCTTGAATAATTAGCTGGAACAGAATTAAAACATTATTTATCGGAAAATCGCAGTGATGATGATAACTTTAGTGAAGCATTAGCAGAATTATTAAAGCGCGATCCTAATCCTGTAATTTATTATAAAGATATGCCTTTAGAAGAGCAAGAACGAATTTTTATGGCAAAAATCACAAAGCATTAGCTCTTGCTAGCACGATCGCGGCTTGTGTAACGACAGCCTTAAAAGTCAAGCACTCGCCTGAAAAGTAAAGTGCGATCGCACTTCTTGTAACCGTGCATCAAGAAAACCCTCTGATAGAATGTGCGATCGCTCTGTAAACTCAGTCTTGCGTAAATCCCTCTTTTAAGAAGCTAGTTATGCTTTTATTGTCACCCCGACGAGAACTTGTCTCTTGTCATATAAACCGACACAAACTAAAAGACGTTCTCTAGCACGGGTTGCTGCAACATAGCGCTCGCATCTTTCAAGTAATTCTGCTGTAGCAAGATGATTCATCGCATCGGATTCAGTTGTACATCCCATTACGATCGCTCGAAATTCCAAACCTTTGATTCGCTTCATTGTACCAAGGCGAACCCCTGGTTCTTCTGGTCCTGGATCTTCTTCTCGTGGTTTGAGTTCAAAGGTTAAAACACCTTCAGTTTCTAAAGCAGTTCGTATTGCTGGTTTGTAGGGAGTGATACAGATTTCATAAGCAGCAAACCCTTCCTCTGTGATTAGCTGTTTTACCCAATTAACAATACGTTTTGCCTCTTCTTTCTCATCCGTACACCTAACAATCTCTGGTTGAGGACCTTTAAAAACAGAGCGATCGCCTACAATTGTAGTCTGTCCGTTGTTCAAATCGTCAACTGCAATACCTTCAAGGATAGATTGAGCAAACAGCCGAATCTGCTCGCTGGTACGATAATTGACTTTTAATTGCCGGGAGCGACCTGTGACATGAATGCCTGCTAAACTTAAAGGTACTTTTGTGCGATAAATGCGTTGATGTCCATCCCCAGCCACACATAGAGGATCTGACAATCCTTGATTCACTTGGCTCAGTGCAGCAATTAACTTCAAGGCTTCTAGGCTGAAATCTTGTACTTCATCGGCTAAAACGTGCCTAAATGGGGGAAAATTACCTTGCTCAACTGCAAATCGTGCTTGATGAATTGCACCTTCAAACGTCAGGAGATTTCGCTTGAGTAATAAGCGTCTAAAAGCCTGGAATACCTTCCACGCTTCACGCCGTTCTTTTCTACCCATACGGGGTCGCCCTGTACGCAAAGTTGTTAAATAAGCTTCTTCAGAATCAACTCCATTAGCATCTATTACAAGGTCAAACTCCTTTTGGAGTTCTGCTTTCGACATTGGTAAATTAACAATATTTGGGTCTTCCCACACCTCTTCCCAAAGGTCATTGAGTTCTTCTGGAGACACAATCCGTCCCTTCCATCCACTACGAGCGCAAATAGTACGAGCAAGCTGATTTAAGTTAGTAACTTCTATATGTTCTGCTGCAATTGGATCGAGACGGCGCAAATAGCTTTTGATAGTGACAGATAAGTTAGTTGTAAAAGTCGTTAGGAGTATCCGTTCCTTGGGATTGTGTAAATGCTTAGCTAAGTAAACAGCACGGTGCATGAGTGCAACAGTCTTACCAGTTCCGGCTGCACCTGTAATACTCATAGGTCCGTTGGTTCTCCACTCAACAATCTTCTTTTGTTTGGGATGGAGGAAAATCCGCCATTCCTCTAAAGAACCTCCTTCTAGCATTGTCTTGAGAGCCTCTTCTCCTTCCACGACCACTAAATCTCGGTTTGGTCTTTGAGTTAACTGAGAAAAGTCTCCCGGACCCGCAATGGTGACAGGTTGATTGCTGTCTGTATCTGTTCCCAATGCTTGAGCTAGGGCTGCGTCTAGTGATAAACCAGCGACAATCCCCAAAAGAACTTCATAGCACTCTGACGGCAAATATTCGCTCAGAACGTCTAGATCGCGATCGCTATTCACCTGGCGAACTGCTGGGATAAGTAGTTTTGGCACTCCGGCATGGAATAAGTCATCATCAGTAAGGGATGAGAGGGGATAATCTGGAACTTTTGCGATCGCAGGGTTAGCATCTTGCAATGCTTGTGTCGTTTCTTGAACGTCAAAGATTTGGAATGCTCCAGTAATGCCATGCACTTCAAAACGCTTGTTTTTTGCCCAAGCATAGGCACGGTCATGGGAATCAACATGAACTAGCAAGAAAGTATCGCCTTGTTCGGGTGCGATGACAATAGCCCGATAACCATCTGGTAAATCCGCACCTCGGACTTTTGGATCGAGCATAATTTCTTTCAACCCATGCAATCCAATTGTTGGGTCCCAAGGATTTTTTTGAAACTTTTCAATCAGTTCTGGAACTTTTTTCTGAACTTTTGTAGGTAGTTTGTAAAAACGTTTTAGCACTTCCGCGTGCATCATCAATTGAGCCATCAGGAATTCCCCCTTGTTTCAGTACTAACGAGTTCAATTAAAAAAGCAGTACCCTTTGCCTGCAATTCATCAGCTGTCACTACAGTCCAACCATTGGCTTGCCAAGCGGAAACGAATAAGGTTTGGTCTCCGGCTAATACGGCAATTGGTGGCGATGTCATCACCCACGCCAACTCTGCTACTGCAGTGCTATCAATGGCTTCATCTTCGTAAGCAGCTTGAGGTATTGGCACTCCCGCCACAGCAAGTTCATCGATCGCAGATTGGAGTGATGGAATGACCTCCGCTCGAATTTCAGCCCATTCACCGTTAGTCGCGATCGCACTGGTACTGGGAAGTACATCAGGTGCAGTACCAGCCTCAACTTCTGAGGTTGTGAAAAACGCAAACGCACCACAAAACTGCAACAAGTTTAAGCACGTCAAAAACTTGCGCCACCGGGGACGGTAGGTTTGGCTTGCTGAACGCTCCGTTTCACTATCCCCCAAACGCGCCGTAACCCGCACTTGGTCGCGTCGATTTGCCAAACAATCAGCAATTGTTGATAGAGCAATGACATCCGTACCACCGCTTGTTCTGTCATAGCAAACCCACTCACCAGAATCAATACTGGGGGGAACAATAAAATCTTGACCGTTGCGCCAACGATCGAGAGCATTACGCAATGTCGCTTCAGCATGGACGCGACTTGCTGCTAAGACTTCTAGGGGAAATGCGGCTATAAACTCTGCCAAACGACGCCAACCACTTGCTTCTGGACGTTGGATAAATGCTGTCAACTGTTGCCAAGCATTACCAATAGCTAATCTTCCCACAGGCATAGTCAAACCCTTGCTAATGGCTGTGGTAGCGAAAATTTCAACTTTTGCTGCTATTTGTTGAGGAACAACTAGAAATTCCTCTAAATTGGTTGCACTTAGGTCATCCCATGTTAAATTCCAAATATGGTAGCGACCTGATGCTAAAATAGATCGTCGCTTCACCATGTCATCTGCTAATCGATTGGTTTCTACATGGAACTCAAAACCATCTGTAAATATGGCAACGGGTAGAATGGACTCATCATCAGCACACCGTAACATAAAGTCAGGTTGACAGCAAATAGCAACTCCTTGAGAGAGTCGGAGTTGTGGCTGTAACTCAAGTTCCCAGGTGCGGTTAGTGTTGGGTAAACTAAAGCGAAAACCCGTTTTCCCAAAGACTAGGGTTGTCTCCCAAGAACCGTTATGCTCGTTCACCCATTCTTCCAGTTTGTTCATAAACCTCCGCTCTAAAGCACTGCCAAGCAGGAATTTGTTGGGAATTTCAGTTAACGCCCGATGTTCCTGTCGGAGATCGCCTGCTGTAAGGAGTTGCTTGAGTAATTTGATACCTCGTTCCCGGCTAATTGAAGTTGCACTGTGTTGTTGGGAGTAGGTGCGGATGCAACGATAGCAACCATCGGTATCGCGATCGCTGTCTTTTTCACTCAGTCTTCCACACCGACAGGTTTCTAAAGCATCTAAAGCACGCTGCATAACTGTTATAATGCCTTCACCAGTACGTCCGGTAGCATCAGTTTCTTGAAACAGGGTTTTGAGATAACCTGTACCACCAGGAACTCGGTCTAGAATAATTAAATAATCGCGTTGTAGATTGTTTTCACCATCAGGGAGTCGCTGGGGAAAGATAGTCAGGTGGCTGGGGTTACCTTCAAAACGCAGTCGCAATCCCAGTAACAAACAAGCTTCGAGGGTAGCAATTTCGTCATCGCTTAAGGAGGGGACAAGAATCCGAATTGCTTCGGAACGAATTTCGCGATAGAGATACACGGATTCTGCCTTAAAAGAATTCAAAGAGCGACCTTCGGCTTTGGCTTTTTCTTGTCGCCGCCGAGCAGAACAACTGCGGCGATGGGTCACTTGTTCAATAGATTTTCCTGGTGTAGCAACAACACCACAATCTACGCAGACTTGGAAGCCTCGATCGGGAGCAGGTCCTTCGGGACCAAAAGCAACACTACCTGCTTCGTCAAAATAACCAACGTTAACTTCACGTAAAACGACGGCTGCACGATATTCAATGCCAAAGGGTAGGGTTTCCTCGCCGACTGCTCCTGTTGGCGCATCCACTGTTAAGTCAAAACTCCGTCGCCGTTGGTAAAAGGTATGTTCTCGTTCATCAGAGCGATCGCTTGACAGACTATCGTATTGCTCCATAACGGAAATTGCTTCCGAACGAGAAAATTCAACGAAAGAGCGATGTTGACCGATATCTGCTTGACTATCATGGCCACCATCATAACCGCATTGCGGACAGGCAGGTTCTTGGTTAATATTACTAGATAAACGCATATGTCCGCATTGACCGCAAATTGCCCAAGTTTCTGTAAGCGGTTCTTCTTTACTACCAATAGAAATTTGTTGAATTTCAAATTGGCGTTGGTGGGTATAAAAGAAATTATGGGGTGCGAGTTCCCGCAGCGCAGTTGCGGCTGGTCTAACGATTTCAATTGGGGGAACAGGATTTTCTGTGACTCGGTGGCGATTATAGACTGAACCATAAAAGCGTACACCTGATTCCGGGAAAGCATAATTTGGTAAAAGTCCGTGGTCAGTCAGCAACTCTAGGGTTGTGATTCGAGAAAGGCTATTTTGTCTGCCTTTGAGGACTCGCAGTTCGTCTTCAATTTCCCGTCGGGCTTCTTCTTCATGTTCTTCTAGCTGCGACTTTTGATTCTGCAATCTTCGGCGGGCGTTTTCTATCTCCCGTCGCTGACGGTCAAATTCGTTAGCAACTTTACGAATCCGTTGTAAAAGTAATTCGGTTGCAGTTTCGCTATAAAACCGTGTTTTTGTATCTTCTCTAATTACATCTGTAAAACGTGCTAAAAAAGATTGCTGCAATTGTACTTGATTTTGAGCTACCCAATCCATGAAACTGGGAAAATGACCGTTTGTGTTTTCCATATCTCGGATAAAGAGTGTACCAGTCCGAGGAAGTTCCACCAACTGCCCGGTTTTAGCAGCAGAGTCAAAACAGTAAGCTAAATATTGGCGCACCAGTACGGCTGAAGCATCAACCCAGCATCCCGGTGCATCCACTTTGCCACGGAGCATTTCTACGGGACGAGCATAAAAGAAAAGGTCATGGGGTTGATGGTTGATGACGGAAACAATTAAGGCTGTACCTGTTGCTCGTCCGGCGCGACCAATGCGTTGCAGGTAGCTAGCAGTTGTAGGTGGAATTGAACAAAGCATGGTGCTCGATAGGTCGCCAATGTCAATCCCCATTTCTAAGGTGCTGGTACAAGTAAGCACATTTGGGTCGTCAGTATGTTCGCTACGGGAGAAGGTACGCTCTAGTTGTTCTCGTTCCTCAGTGGCTAGCAGTCCTGTGTGTTCGTTGGCAATGACTCGACGTAAAGCACCTTTACGGTAGCGGTCTTGGTAGTATAATTGTCTTCTGGTAAAGTTTTCTTGAGAGTAGGCTCCGTTTTTGGCACTATACTCTAAACTGGGAGCGCCAACCCACAAGCTTGCTTCGTTGGCAGGTCGGACTATCTGACGCCCTGTTTCCGAGCAAATAAAACGGATTCCGTTGGGTACTAGCCGCACGGCTGCTGGATTAATGGCGTAGTAAATTTTATGACTATCTGTATGGAGTCGAAGTAAAAGCTTTGTTGTCTCTGCGGCTTCGTATAGTAGGCGGAGTAAGTCAATCGCCTCGGCTTCTGTCATGGGAAGGTTGAGCGCCCGATGTGTCCAGCGAATATGCCAGGGCTGTGTATTCCCGGAGGTGTTACCAAAGATAAAGTCATGGTGTTTATCAGCACGAGTTACCATTAACTTGGGTCGGTAACGGGTGAGAGGTGGGTGAACTTCTCGACCGGGAATTGAGCGTCCAAAGGGGGCTTTTCCCCAATAGTTTTTCTGTGCTAAATCTTCTAAGTAAAAATGCCCCAATGCACCGCGCAATCGGTAGCGGTAAAGCAGCCCTAGTAACCAGCGACGGAGGTTGTCTGGATTGAGGTCTCGCAGTTGTGTGTCCACAGACTCAATGCGATCGCGTATCTGCTGAACTGTCTGTTCAATTTTCTGCCAATCCCATGCAACACAGGCGGAACCACTTGCTTCTATTGTCCGCCCCCGCAGTAACATGATGCCAAACTCATTTGTCGCTTGCCAAGTGAGGCGTGTTTCAATGTCAAAGGCTAGAGATTTCGGAGGATGGGTTAATTTAGGATTGTTGCGGTAATTGAGATAATCTTGGTAACTGTGCAGGTCTGGAGGTAGTAAAGCTGAGATTGCTTTTTTCATAGTTCCGGGTCGCCCAAATCCGGGAGTACCCCACCACTCCAACAAGCGCCGCCCAACTTCCGGTAATGGTATACCCTCTGCACCTGCATGGTCAATGACTCGTTGTAGTGCGGTACGGAAGGAGAAGTTATAAGTCCGGGCGGAAAGAAAACCAGCGCGGTGGGAAGCATCTTGAACGCTATCGGTAAAGGCGAGGAGTTTGGGATCGCTGTTGAGCATAGACCCGAATAACTCATCTACCATCACACTGGAAAGTGTAGCTGAACGGGAACCAATAATGAAAATGCCTTCTCGCGAACCGCAGCAAGGACAAGCTTGAACTCCTCGCAGGGAACCATTTTCTAGTTTTTCCACATCTTGGTTAAAGGCAACTCGAAAGCGGCGAGTATCTTTTGTTAAGGGACAAGCGCCTTCTCCTTGGCGTAACACTAAACTGGCGGGATGCAAGTACCATGCACCGAACAAATTTCCTGTATTAATTGAGCCATTTTCATCGGGGACAATCAGTACAATCCGAGAGTCGTGAGTCCCATTGCGACCAAACCACCCATTATAGATCGTCTTGACATCATTGGTTAGCTTAAAACCTTGAACTCCTTTGGCGTTGACTGCAGCTTCTGACTGTCGATTTTGAAAACCAATCCAACCAGAAGCACCGCATTCGTTGCATTGGAAGGGGGGAAGAATTGGTTCTGGTGAGGGTTCGTCTAACCAACCAAATTCCGGTTTCTCGGAGACAATCCGACCAATGCGGGCTAGTTCTCTTACCCAAAGCTGTACCTGGGTGGGAACTAGGGGAAATGCTCTATTGCTGCGGATTTCTTTAGCATGGGCAACAATGGCAAAGAAGGCGGTTATAATGCGTTTGCGTTCTTCGCGATCGGGAACAGCAATAAAGGAAAAGTCTTTGGCTGCTAAGCTTTCCGCCAGCTTTGTCCAAGTGAGGGGACCTTCAAAGGAACATTCGGCTGTATCAAAGAGTTCCAGCAGGTGCTTGAAGAGTTGTGTCCCTTTTAACCAGTCTCCCAGTGCAATTGACCAACTCTCAACGGCGGCGGTGCGATCGCCTTTTATAGGTTCTTCAAACTGTGGTCCGCCCCAGAGTTGTGCTTGGCGGATAGCATAGGCTGTAGCATCTTCATCTGCGTGAGGGGTGCAGTCTTCGGGGGTGGGTAAATCTAGGGAAATTAATTCTTCGTCAGGTTTGACAATTTCTTCCACCGTCAGTCTATCTTCGACAATGACTGCTTCGGTGGGTATGTCTTCTTCAAATAAAGTACTGGCAAAGCGGGCTAGGCGATCGCCTCCTGTTTCCATTGCATCCATAGAAATCAAACCAGTAGCGCGATCGCTTCTGTCTCGGTCATCCATTGTGGCGCTAGTACCAACAATGCAGAGGTTCCCTTTGGGTATGGCGAGTCGTTCTTTTAGTCGTCGGATCAAACAAGCGACATCTGCACCTTGAGCACCATCATAGGTATGCAGTTCGTCTAGTATTAGATATTGGAGTGTGTTGGGTTGATTGTAGCGCCAGAGTTTCTGGTCTTGTGGTCGCAGCAGGAGAAAATCCAGCATTTTGTAGTTGGTTAACAAAATGTCGGGGGGGTTGTCCAGTTGGGTTTCGTGGTTGGTGATTCCGTGGTCTTTACCCATATTGGTTGTCCCGGAGTCTTTAGAGGTGGGGTCACTGGGGTCGTAGCGTCCAGTGTAAGTACCAACACGGATACCTGCTTTTCTTAGGGCTGGATTGTCCCAGATGGCTTTGGCGAAGCGCCGTTCTTGGTCGGTAGCGAGGGCGTTCATGGGGTAGAGGACAATGGCTTTGATTCCGGGGTGTCTGGCTTGTTTGGCTCGCAGAGTGTGGTCTAGCAGGGGGTAGAGGAAGCATTCTGTTTTCCCAGAGCCAGTACCAGTGGTGATGAGCGTGGGTTCTGGTTTGTGGTTTTTGCTGGTTAAGCGTCTCCAAGCAACGCTTTGATGGCGAAAGGGAAGGAAGGGAATGCTGAGGTCAAAGGGGGGGGTGTAAGGTTTGTTTACCAGCCGGAATGGACGCCGCAATTGTACCCAGGGTCCTTTGAATAGTCCTTGTTCTGGATCTTGGAGGAATTTTTCAAAGGCTTGGCTGACGGTGCGATCGCGAAAGTCGAAGGTGGATTGCAGGTAGTATAGGACTTGGCGGCGGATGTTTTCGGCAATATGGGCTGGTAGCATGGTGTATGAGGATAGTTGATGAGTGGGGTTAGGGGTTGTTGCTCCTTTTTGGCAAGATTACCTATTTAAAAAACCGCAGAGGCGCAGAGGACACAGAGGTAAGAGTTAGAGAGATAGTGGTAATTTGAGGGTATGTTGGGAGTGGTTTTTCAGATAAATTAGTTAAATTGGAGGATTTTCTAGACCATATTGGAGGGCTTGAAAGCGTTTAACGAGTTTATTGAATGCTTCATCCCAGGTATTGGCTTCTAAATACTTGGGTATAAATTGTGGTAAGTACTGATTCTTATTATCTATAATTTGAGTAATTATTTGATTGAGTTTGTTTAAGGTTTGATGGCTAAATAGGGTGCGTATCTCTCGACCAATTAGAATAATTGATGCTTCATCAATTTCAAACTGTCCTGATGAAATTTCATCTAAAAGTTCTTCAAATACTCTTTCTTCTTCCTGATAATTTTGAAGAACTAAAATAATGTCTTCTAAGTCTTTGTTTTCTCGGCGTTCATTCCAAGCTAGTAATTTTAAAGCTATAAAAGCATAAAGACTTACAACCCTAATTTCAATATCATCTATTTTTTCAATTTGTGTATTTATAAAAGTTTCTTCTAAGCCTAAAGTACTCATTTGATTACCATCAGACCAAGTAATGGTGTGTTCTTCATTACTGATTTCACCAAAGGGAATAACATCAACTTCTATTCCAGTGTTAATATGTATAAATTTATGGATAACATTGGTTTTTTTAAATTTAGGAGCATCGCCAGCCGTCATTTTAGTTACTAGGACATCATATTTATCCCAGTTTTCCAGTTTTACTGCTACATCCCAATCTGTAGTTGCTCGACCTTGAATTTTATATTGACTGTCAAAAATTAACAATCTTGCTTGAGCGCCTATCAACAACATTGGAATTTGTAATGGCGCTATAATAGCTTTGAAATCACTGAGAAATTGTTTTGTATCTAAATTTAGTGGTTCATTCATGACGTTTTATATCAGTGATTTTTCTTTTTTATAAATATATTGATTGTAAAGTCGATTAGCTGTTTCTTTTAAACGCTCATCTGGATTTAAAGCTAATTCGGCATGAATTAACAATGGATTGACAACAGGTTTATATTCATAATCTTTATAATTATTCTGAGTTCCAAATTGTCTGAGAATGGTAATGCTTCCTCTTGGGTCTGGTTTAAGGCGTAACTGAGTGGTTATTATGCGATAATTTTCTTGCTGTGGGATATGAAGAACTGCGCTGATTGGTTGTAAGTATTCTGTCAGTAGAGCAGCACCTAATTCTCCACCAATTAATATTGAGTGAGTTTTAGCTGATTCTAATAATTTGTTACTAATATCAGAAAATTTTAGGTTTCCTATGGGTGTAAATGTATCTATTAAAAGTTCTGACCTTAAATTCTCTATATAGCCCATTTCCCATCTTTCTAGAAGTTTTGTAAAATTTTCGATTCGATATTCTCTACCGCTTTGACGTTGTAAATAATTCAATTCATACAAAGAAGTTAAACTGCGTTTGACAGTTTTCACATCAACCCCAGCAACTTCTGCTATAATTTGCAAATCTTTTTTCAATATAGAAGGGTTTTGAAGTAGGGCGTATGCTACTTTCAAAGTACTGGGAGTGATTTTAGCAGCAGAGGATGATTTCTTGTTTTGAATTGAATTGCTCCTAAGTAAAATATAGAAGTAGGAATTGTTTAGATAAATATTGCCTGTAGTGTCCAGAAACTCAATATTTTTATCCAAAAGTTCATTAACTACTGCATCAGATAGTGTGTCTGTCACAAGTAATGGTCTTTGGCTATCATTCAGGTGCTCTTTGAGATGATTGAGATAGTCAAGTGTTGAATCGAGTGTTTCCAGAGTTAGGGGAGATTTGATTTCAACAACATATTTTATTTCATGGTAAGGTGTGGATATAGTCAGCAGTCCATCAGCTAGAATCTCCCCTAGAAAAGGTTCTATGGTTGCTGTTGTCTTAATCTGGGGTAATTCTTCCAGATGTTGCAAACATTTTTGTAGCCAGGGATGTTTTGGTTGCATAGCAAATAAGAGTTTTGATGTTCCTGATAATTTAATTCAACCTCAAATCAAGTTTTTCGTTACACTAGACCTCCTTTATGCCGTATCGCCTTTTAAACACGTCATAGGCAATTCTGTAATCTTCTTCCCTGTCAACTTTGGTAAATGGTGGATAGAAGGTTTTGGTGACTGTTTCTAAGCCATCGTTGATTTGCCAACTGATGGTGAGGGGAGTAGTCCCATTCCAGTCTTTGCGGGCTTCGCGGACTTCTTTCCCTCCCGCAGTTTTACGGTCAGTACTGGGGAGGCGTTGACCTTTGGCATCATACTCATCTGCAAGTTCGTATTGCCGCATGACGGGGAACTGTACGCGATAGATGGTGTTAAGTTCATCAAGAGATAAACCGAGGGCGAGGGCTACCAGTACATCAATTTCCAAAAGGGCTTGGCGGCGGGAGTAGTCGCTGCGGAGGGGGGAATGCCATGTCCACTGCTGGGGGTCGAGTTGATGCCAAGGTGCCTCAAAGGAGTCTAGCATCGGGTTCTCTACTGCCCAGTTATCTTGGGGCATTCTAGTGAGGGCGACGGATGACCAAAGGTTGGCGTAGGCACGGGTGAGGGCGTTGAGGCGTAATCCCCGGTGCATGATGGGGGTGAGGTGAGGGTTTTGAATTTGAGGTAGGATACTTAAGTCTGAACTATAAATATTTGTTCTACCTAAGATACGTATAAAAAAGTCCGAAATAATTGATGCGCTTTCAGCAGCAAATCCAACTAAATCAAATGTATTTTGAAATTTAGTAGAACAAACTGCATGAATATGGGTAACTCCAGGTGGCATGATAGCACTGATTAATGTTCTCTCAGTGCTAAGACTTGCCATAATTCTATTAACAAATCTGTAATGAGCAGTAACTTCAGTATTCTTCCAAGTAGGAATAGCTGCATTAAATGCAGTGCGATCGCCCTCCTTATTCCCAGGACGATAAACTGCTCGTGGCAAATAGTCTTCAGGTATTACTGTTAAATCGATATCATCGTAAGCACCTTTGGATTGACAAACAGGGCGTGGAGTTTTGTTTAAAGGAGTTCCAACATAAAAGTGAGGTCCGCTAACAACCCATTCAGAGGTATTTTGTGGCTGAAAACTAGGATTATCTTGCCGTGTAAGAATTCCATCCCGTTGAGAGTAGGTTTCATCAAACATAACTGTGGCAGAGTATTTGCCCTCTAGCTCAGGAAGCCACTTTGGTGATTGACTAATTTTTTCGATAACTGTTACCAATTGGCGGGCGTGTACTTGTGGTAAGCGAGTTTCGATAATTGATACCGTAGAGTCCTCAAGTAAAGCATGAAATATTTCTAAAGTTTTTTCTGTGATATGAACAATGCGATCGCAATGACCTTTAGTTTCCCAGATAGCATTATCTGTTTTTAGTCCTGGAATTGAATCTTGAGGATTAGTATGAGTGCGACAAGCAGATATAGTGATAGGAGTATAAAGGTTAACTAGCTGTATAAAATCGATACTAGTAGGAGTTCCTCGAAAAACATTTAGGCTGAAATCTGCTTGATCGCCAACATCTTCAAAGAGCTTTAACTCGTTCTTAAGGTGATAGTGTCCTACTAAACGAGAATAGTATACTGCTCGGAATTGACCACCTTTAGGATCGTCATATACACCTTCTGGATGTAACAATCCACCAAAGCCATTTTTACTAAGTAAAGCCCAACTTTTTACAATAAAATTCTTATACAGATTTGTCTGACTTCCCCGCAAAGCCTCATACAGTCGGTGACAATTCAAAAAAGCAACCGTTCCCAAACTGGATTGTTGAGCCTCTAAATAAATTCTTATTGTTGATTCCTCTTTTAAAACTTGAGGACGTTCTTTGTTAAACTCTGCACTTCTAGCATCTCTTACACCTAAAATCGGATTGAAATCACTTAACAATGCTGCATCAGCCCAAGATACCTTTAACCAGGGAGGGTTTCCTAAAATGACATCAAAGCCTTTGGACTGACTTGCATCGCATCCCAACACTTCTGGAAATGCCAACTCCCAATGCTGAAACCTCTCTTGTTCTGCAATGTCTCTACTGACTCGATACCAAGCTACCGCAGCACACAATAGATCGGTATCCAAATGAGTTTGTGCAGTTGCTTTCAGCAAATTTGCCCCATCAAAATTCAATCGATAGGCTTTAATGCTCAAATCTCCTTCTCTCGCCAATAATATTTGTGCTGCTTCTAAATAATCTTCCCGTTTTGGTAGCGCTTCTACCGCATCCATTGACCAGAAAAACAACGCACACCAAGAGTCCATTAACAGTTTCAACCGTTGAAAACTGCCGGAGGTTGATTCTAACTTCGCTTTCACTTCTTCTTGTAAAGCAAGGCTGGGACCGGGTTCAGTTGTTGGTCGTTGGGGCCATACGCTACCGGGGCAAGCAGTTTTCTTTAATGCGGCTAATCTTTCTTTAGCATACTGCTGTTCGTGTTGGTCAATTAAATCGCTAATACTTAAGGCTAAATTTACCTCTGCTTCTGTCCACTTGCTTTTAACTTCTTTTTTCACCCAGTCTTTTGCTTTCTGCACTTCCTTGGGTTGAAACTGTTTCACCAAGCCATCACCAGAGGTTGGCACCATATCAGGGTCGAATACCAGATAGTGATAAACTTCGTTTTTGCCTCGCTGTTCTCCTGACTTGAGTTGGCGGGGTTCTACCGCCTCATGACCGCTTTTGAGATGCACTCCCGCCAGCAATTGCGCTTTTGTCCACACCGCCCGTCGTGCGCCAATTAAACTGTTACCTGTTCTGAGTCGCAAGCCAAACCAAGGTGTTGCACCCCGTACCCATTCTTCCTGTCCTTCTTGATGAACTAATTTCGCCCGGTGCATAGAGTTCAACCACAGAGACAGCGCCCCTAATTCCACTGCTGTAGGATTGAGGTCTACGCCGTAGAGGTTACGAGTGGTGATGTAGTGCTTAACGCGACGCAATTCATCCGGGTAATCCGAAGGTTCTATGGATTGTCCTAGTTGCTTTTGCTTCAATTCCAGGTACTTCTGTGCCAATTGGTTTGCTGCTTCATTTAAGAACGCACCGCTTCCCATTGCTGGTTCACAGACGGTTAATTGCAGAATTTTGTCTGCATCTTCTGGTGTATAATCTTTTAATAAGGGTCGCAGTGTTTCTTCAACTAAACACTTTGTCAGCACTTCTGGGGTGTAATAAGAAGCACTCTGTTCTCTATCTAATCCCGACAGGTGCAAGATAAATGACCCTTTGGTATAAATCCTTGGTTTACCATCTCCCAGGCGTTCTACCTCATCTTTCTTAAACTCCTCCAGTCGCTCTTTGGGAACAAACCAGGTTTGAGTTTTGGACTTGCTAAATTCATCTTGGGCGCGTTTTACTTGGATGAAATCCTGCTCTGCAAACATCCCTTTATAAGACAAAAGCCCCTCATAGACCGCCCCTAGCTGATTGATGCCTAAGTCTGCATAGTTAACCCTTCCAGTCGTCTTGGTTTTTTCGTCGTAGCTGAGAGAAAGGAGGCGAATCACTTGTTGCAAGCAGTGGTTCGATAGTTGCGCCCGGTTCAGTAAAGGGGTGGCTTTAGGGTCAAAAAGTGTCGCGGTTAGAGGTGGTATTTCAAAGCTTCGCGGTTGTTCGGTCAATTGCAATTGCAATTGGTTGGGATTATTTTCCTGTTGTCGGGGATGAAATCCTTCATGGACAAGGGTGAAAAGTCTATCTAAGTGTGTTTGAAAATAAGTTCCTTCAGCAGATTGTCCGGAAAGTGGTACTAACTCCAAATCTCGCAACGCTTCCAAGCTATAGCCCAAGCGGTAAGCATCGTCATTGATAGGTAAAATACCAAGTTCCGTCCCATGTGCTTCTGCATAAAAGCAGAAAATCAACCGATATACAAAGGTTAGGGCTTCATGACGCAGTTGTTCTGCGGTGACGGTGGTTGAGCCATTGGGTAGTGCTTGCTCTGGGCGCAGGTTAATCATACCTAAATTACGACGACGACGATCGCTTACCCATTCATTCGCCAATAACTCAATTGCTTCCCGAACTGCTACCTGTAGGTTTTCTGTGACTCCATGAGCAAGTTTGTGGCTTTGTTCTCCTAAAGTATCGTGCAGTAATTCCGTAGATTCACTGTCTGGTGCTAGTGTTTCTCGTGACAAGAAAGTGGCGATTTGCTCAAAGGTTGCTTTTTCATTACGACCAAAAGCTTCATCCAAATCAAATGCTAACCAACGCCCGTTAGCATAGGTTTTGCGGTCAACTAGCAGTATTCTACTCCCCGCCAACAGCATCACCCAACGTGGCGCGTCTTCGATTTTAAAAATCTCACCTATGGCTCGACCCCAATCACCTTGAACCAGTTTGTGGTGAGAATCTACCAACTGTGCTGTTAATAGTTCCTTTTCCAGAGGATCTTCGCTAGCAACTCCATCTGGTAAACTCCCATCTGGGATACAAAATATACTTTCACATATTATCAGCCAAGGTTGACCAAAGCGCTTTAACAATCCCAGGATTGGAATATAAACATCCTCTGTTTCCACAGGTAAGTCCATTGCTTCCAAGTCATCATACCCAAGTGCTTGTAACAGGTAGGAGTGCCAAGATTGAATTTCGGCTCCTGCATTTCGCCTGTAATACCAATTTAATTCTTCAATTGCTTGGGCTTTTGCCTTAAAATATCGTTGTCCTAGCTTCTGCAATTGTCGGGGTGATGCTACTGCTCCTGCTTCCTTCCACGACTGGGTAAACTTCTGTGCATCTTTGGAGAAGGTGGTATCGAGGTAGTGAGACGAGTAGTATTCACCTACGTTAAGAATAGCAAAATCCAAAGTCATCACTTCACTCCTTCTATAACCAAAATTAATCGAGTAATGGGGGATTCACCTGGTAATAAGTGCATATCTCGCCAATGCTGCTGTCGGTCTTTGAGATATTTGTCCATCTCATCCCGTTCTCTTTGCAATCGTTTAGCTGAGGCGCTATTTGCGTCAATTCCAGCTAGGTGCTGGTTGATAATATCTTGTCGTTTCTGACTCCACTGTTGCAGTCGTTGCTCTTCTTGTTGCAACAGGGGTTTAACCTTTTCCTGACGCTGTTTTTCTAGCGAGCGCAAATGTTCTAAACTAGCTTCTACTGCTGCTGAAATCAACAGTTCGGCTGCAGCAACTCGCGCTGGTGCTTTTGTGTTTGCAAGTCGTTCAAATCCAGCCGCCGCCAAGGTATCTCGTAGAGGCGCAATTTCACTGCGACCGCCCGGTTGAATACACACAGCATGAGCATTTACAACTAAAGGTGTACCAACTTTAGAAGGAACTTGACCTATGAAACAAAATGCCAGTTCTTTATCTTCTAGTTCTCTGGAAGTGACAATAGGGGCTTCTCCGCGTGCAAACTCCATGAGTAACCGTTCTACCAACCACTGCATAATTGGGTGAGTTTCGCTACACAGTAGTTCTTTAGACCAGTAGCCAGAGGTATTGCGAGCGGCTGTAATTGCATCCTTTACCCGTTCTACACTATCTGTGAGGCGAAACTGGTCGTGTTCTTGCCAAGCTTCTTGAGGAATCGCAGTTGCACCAAAAATGATATCATTTTTCTCTGAAGGCGCACCTAAACGTCTCTTTAAATCGAGAGGTGCGGTGAGTGTAATCATTTGCTCTTCAACTTCGATAGGCAAATACTTAGGATCGGATTCCTGTAAGAGTCCATAAGCTGCTTGCAAAAAATCGAAATCTTTGTAGAAGCGAATGCGATTGCTAGCCAATCCGATATCACGAGGATTAATTTTGGGAGAGGGCGTTTGTGTAGCCGTGCTAGCAGATTCTTCAAGATTATTATTTTCGTCTCCTTCACTTAGCAATAACGCCAATAGGTCATCATCGTCTTTAAGGTTAGCTGTGGAAATAATTAATTCTAATTCTTTGGCTTCAGTGGAAGTTGTTGTACCCTGTTCCGCTCGTTTCTCTAGAACGTCATTATCTCCCTTCAACAAGCCCTGTTCGGCGATGTACTCTGTTTCTTGTTCGGGGTCATACAGTTGAAGCAAGCTTTCTCCAGACCTGGTACTGCGATTAATTTCTTCCACTTTGGTGATTAAACGCTCAAAAATAGCCGAGTCCCCTTTCAGAAGCCCGTTTTTCGTCTCAACCATCAAATACCGCAAAATAGGCGTTTTGGTTTGCCCAATCCGGTCAATTCTCCCGTTCCGTTGAATCAGGGTGATAATAGACCACGGAAGATCGTAGTGAATAACTTGGTGACATTGGTGATGTAAGTTGATGCCTTCAGATGCGACATCTGTTGCAATCATCATTCGTACAGGTGAAGTTTGAGTGCCAAATGCTTCTACTGTTTTCATCAAATGTACATCTGGACAAGCCCCACTGATGGAGGCGATCGCTTGTTTTGGTTGGTCTTCAAATTTCTCGCTATGTTTGAGGTTAAATGCTTGCGCGATCGCAACAGCTAAGGCTTTTTGAGTTTCAACATATTCAGTAAATATAAGGATACGCGGACTATTTTCTTTACCTGTCCAACCAATATTCTCTAGTTGAGCGAGTAACAGATGAAAACGTGAAGATTCCGTTAAGGAAAGATTTTTTAAAGTGACTTCTAACTTTTTCAAATAAGGTAACTCAGGGGATTTTGGGTCTTCTGTCTGTAGCTTTTTAATTCGTTTGCCAACAGTACCTGCACAAGATTCCGGGCTAGAAAGAAACTGTTTATAAAGACCATATTGAATCAAGCGCTGGTTTCTCCAGTCTGAATGCTGTGCAGTTTCTTGTGCTGCTTGAACGGCTTCTCGTAATTCCCCTAAAATACTGTAAGCAGTTTCTTCTGCTTCGGTTGCTTGGTTTCTAGTTTCTGGAAAAGGTACAACCAAGCGATCGCTAAGTTGTTGTCCCACTGGATCGATCTGATGACGTACATCTTCTTTAAAGCGCATCAAATAAAAGCCGCGAATATCCCCTGCATCGTACTCTCGGTAACGAGGATCTGGAATTGCAGATGGGTCTAGTAAGGAGATAAGACGCCCAAAAGTTTCTCGTTTGCCATTATGAGGTGTTGCTGTTGTCAACAACATACTATCTGTACGCCTTGACAATAACCGAGCCAATCGATGTGCCAAATGGTTTTCTGGAACACTTGCGCCTGCAACGTTGTGAGCTTCATCAATCACCACCACATCCCATTGAGTTTCTTCCAAAAAGTGGCGATAGCGCCCAACGTCCTTAAGAGTGTCAATGCTGATGATGACTCGGTGATAAACTTCAAATGGATTTTTGTTTGTTGGAATCCGCAACCTGAGTTTAGCAATACCTTGAGAATCCAAACGTACAAGAGGAATGGCAAAACGATTCCAAAGTTCTGCCTGAAACTGCGTCAGCATTGATTTCTTGGTCAGTACCAAAATGCGATTTGCCCGTCCCCGACGCATCAACTCAGTTAAAATCATGCCTACCTGGATAGTCTTGCCCAATCCAACTGCATCGGCCAATAATAATCTAGGTCGGAGTTGTTCGAGCGATCGCCGCACTGCTACCATTTGAAATGGCATCGGGTCAAATGCACCTAACCCCACTAGATCGGGTTCTTCTCCCGTTGCTGGCATATGTCGCAATTGAGCTTCTAGGAATAACTTGGAACGACGGAAGCCATTTGAATTATCTGGAACCAGCTTTGTTTTACGCGGATCGACTGACTCAATTCGATCGAGTTGCGTCAAAAAAATCGCTTGATATCCCCGCACTAAATCATCAACTCCCACCATATGCACTGCATATTGTGAGCCGATGTCATTAGATGCTTCTACACGCTGTACCAGCCATTCAGCGTCACGGCATAAGACTCGCATTCCAGGAGCGAGGGGAAGGATATTGGACATACATAAGTAACTTGTATAAATAAATACATTGCTACTGTTTGATTCAGACTATGGCTCATAACACGGAAATCATGTTTCAAGTGTTTTTTAGCTTTGGTATAAATTAAACAAGTGCTTCAATATACCTGTATAACACCTTGATTTTCTCCTGTCAATTTTTTAGACTCATTTTTATAATCGATTGTCTATTCCGTAATAATACGGTTAAAGTTTTGGTTTTATCCAGATCTATCAATTGAAATTTGTAATTATAACCAAAAAATATCAAATGTTTCCACAGATACTTGTAATACTACTAATCTAAGTATTTCTAGCATAAAGCAACCCAAGTATATCATTAACTTCCCAACAAAGCGTCACTGGAAGGGTAAATCAAAAATAGTATCTGAAACTTATTGCCCAATTTTACCTTGAGCGATCGCACTGCGCGTCAGTATAAATCGCATTCCGGGTTTGAGGGATAGTGTTCTCTGTGGGCTGCAAAAAGTCATCTTCAGTCCACAACTCCGACTCGTTTTAAAGCAGTCGTTAATTCTGCCATAAATTCAACAAAAGCGCCGACTTTAGCCGATAGGTATCGTTTCTGTGGATAGACCACTGCGATGGGCAATCCAGCGCGAGCAGTGTGGCTTTCCAGAATCGGTTTCAGTTCTCCACGAGCGATCGCCCTGGCTACCATAAACTTGGGAAGTTAAACTATACGTTTATTATGAATGGTGCATTTATGGAAGTGATGTTTGCACCGTTCTTTGGAGCATATGACTTTGAGAACGGTACGGCTGAAGCCTGGGGAGATGGAAATACAAAGATGGATCTGACAACTATGGATGACACAGCCAAATACACAGCTGAAGCGATCGTAGATCCAACTACTATCAACACAACCTTCCAAATTACAGGCGATGAACTTACCAGAAACGAAATTATCGCTGTTTATCAAGAAGTCACAGGTCAGCAATTAACAGCGAAATATCGTGGCACGATTGAAGATTTAAAAGCTCAAATTGAAGTGATGAAGAGCAACCCAAATCCCTGGATGTACATTCGCTTGCAATATTTGTGGTTACTGGAATCTGGCATTAGTAAACTGGAAAATTTGGTGAATGACCGTTATCCACAGATTCATCCAATAACAGTAAGAGAATTTTTTGCGAATCAAATTTCAGTCAATAAGTAGTTGTCGCTAGATAAGCAATTTCAACAATTCAACGGCTCGGTCAGCATCAAATATGTGCGATCCCTTCTAGCAACTACCGAACCGTCATCTCTCCTTCATCCAGGATCGCGTAATGTGCTCCAGAGTCAAGAGCATCTTGCGGCACAGATGTGAGGTAGGCTCCACCCACTGCCACCTTTACCAAATTTCATATGGATGTTTGTCTTGAAACTCGTGTAGAGGAGCAGAAGTAGCTAGACTACTTCTGCTCTTGGATATTTCCCAAACTGGCATTGTTTGATAACAATGGCTACAACGCCAGTAGATATCACCATGACTTATATGACGGAGTAAACCGTATGAACAGCAAGGGCAACTATGATGGCTCCATATAGATTGCCAGCTATATGTAGTTATATTTTCTTGGCTGTTATCAGTGATACTATGAGTTAGTGATGGGTTCGATTTATTTAAGAAATCAGGCATTTTTTTCTCTCCTTTATATTGTTGTGAGACACAGATTTTACAAAAAACCGTGGGACTCACTTGTCGTTTAATCTACAGAAATTTATGAAATACTGTACTCCGTTTTAGCTCTATTAACCTTGAGGTACTGTCCCATCCACTGAGTACCTCTTAGCTCCCGAATTGCTGCTTCTTCAGCACCTGTTTCCATTTCAACAACGACAAATCTTGTTTTTTCGCTAGTTTTATGGTTTATGTATACTTAAATTTTCTTGACAAAACCATGTTCTGAAAATATTTGCATGATTTCGGTTTCTTCAACTTCAGAAGCTAAATTCCTTACATAAATTGACATAAAAAATCTCCCAAATCAAAGGATATATAAATTGAAATCGGCGAGGAGTTTATAAATAATTCCGGTCGCATAACCGAAAATAATTTCTGATAACTTAATTATAGCTTAATCACCAAATAATTGTTGTAACAATAACTCCTAGAGAAAATGGGGAAGCATATTCAGCAATCAGAAAAAAGGCAGGTTGACTTATACCAATTTAATCTGAAGTTGCACATTATTTTTACCCCTCCTAACCTCCCCTTATAAAGGGGAGGAAAATAAATTTCCTGTTTCCCCCCT
>NZ_WJFC01000041.1 GCF_009725235.1 Scytonema sp. UIC 10036 | reverse complement strand
CCACCCTAACCCTCCCCTTATAAAGGGGAGCCACTGCGCCATCGCGGCTTTGCCGACTTGAAGCACGTGGCGTGAGGGAACTCAATTTCTCTTATTTCCCCCCTTTATAAGGGGGAGCCACTGCGCCATCGCGGGTTTCCCGACTTGTAGCAAGTGGCGTGGACTAAGGGGGGTAATCATGTGATTAAAATGACAGCTAACCACTTTTCAAACATCCTCTAAGTATTTCACGAAAGCAAAGGATTCTATTTCTTTTGTAGGTAGTGGTATTTTTAGTGATGTTGCTTATGGTAGGGGTGCTGGTGGTAGTATCTCCCTAGACGCTGGAAACTCAATTCTACTGACTCAAGAACTCATCTTTGATAGTGAAGCAATTAGCGATCGCGGCAATATGCTTCCTACTGCAATGCCAGCTAAAACTCTTGTTTCTCAAACGGAAGTGGCATAATGGAGAAAGAATAGATGGCAATACTGCAAGGGCTGAGAGAAATTGTAGAAACCCAACAAATGGAGATAAATGTTGGGTTTCGTTCCTCAACCCAACCTACCTTGAATTTGTGTTTTTAGTATCAGAAATATGTACTTACTATAAAAGAATACCAAAACTTTATCCTTAAATTCTTAGCGCCTTTGCGACGGCAGGCGCTTCAACTCTGGGAACCAGAGCAACGCGCTGCCTCGTCTTTGCGTGAGTTTTATTTAGGGTATATAAGCGGACGTGATATGAGCTAGTGTTCGGAAAAACACTGACACGCTTGTTTATAGTTGCGTGCTAGCGCTAACACTTCAATTCCCCAAATTTAGGACTCCACCAACCTTTTTGTGTAGTAAAATAAGCCACATCTTTATGTTTTTGGTCATTTCGGGATTTGGGGTCAGAACAGCGCAGCATTTTCTTATTTTGCCCTTCTTTTATATAGTTATACTCCTCTAAAGGTTTCTGACATACCGGACAGGGATATTCTGTTATCTGGGCTGGGGGCTTTTGAGGGTTTTCTGTTGTGGCTGCTTTTGCGCGTGGCGCTTCCCAGGTTTTGCTGTATTCACTCCAAAAAAGAACGACATCTTCACACCCGCTCACACATTTCAGAAAGTATTTCTTTTTAACTTTACTGCTCTTAATTTTGGCTAAGTAATTCTTGCACTGAGGACAACGTGTTCTGGAAGTCTCAAATTTGCCTTTATCTACAGTAGGCGCTTTGACTCCATTTGATGAACTCACAGCTACAGTTTTTGCTTTTACCAGTGCTGGTGCAAAGTAATTCTGATTCCAATTTGTCAGGTAGTTCTGCCATGGTTGTTTTCCTGAAGCGATCGCATCTAGAGCATCTTCCATCTTGGCAGTAAATTCTGTTTGTAGTAAATCGGGTAATGCTTTTAATAAAAAAGCGTCTACTTCCAAACCCAAGCTGGTTGGTTGTAGGCTCTCTTTTGTTAACTGTACGTAATCCCGTTTCTTTAGGGTGGCAATGGTGGGAGAATAGGTACTTGGACGACCGATTCCTTTGCGTTCCATCAGTTGGACTAATTTTGGTTCGCTGTAGCGTGGTGGTGGTTGCGTTTGTTTTTTCTCGTGTCCTGCATTCTCTAAAGTTAGTATCTGTCCTTCTTGCAGGGTTGGTAACAGTGTATCTTTACTGAGATTTGACCAATATCGAGCATAACCCAGAAATTCAACAACTTGTCCTCTGGCTTGCCATAAGATTTCACCAGATTGGGTAAGTATCAGTGTTTTCCGCAGTTGGGCGGGACGACATTGGGATGCCATGGCTCGTTTCCAAATCATCACGTACAGGTTAAACTCATCTGCAGGCAGTTCTACTCGCAACTCGGATGATGGACGAAACACGTTAGTGGGACGGATTGCTTCATGAGCTTCCTGAGCAGTTTTGTTACTCCGATGTCTAGCCGTTTTTGGCGGTACATTCTGGGGGTCGTTTTCCTCCAACCATTTTCGAGCATCGGCGCAGAATTCAGGGCTAAGCATCACTGAGTCTGTCCGCATATAAGTAATTAACCCCGCCTCATACAACTTTTGAGCTAGTATCATGGTTCTGTCTGGAGCAAATCGCAACCTTGAACCCGCCGCTTGCTGTAGAGTAGAGGTGATAAAGGGTGGCGGTGGTTGGCGGTTGGCAATCTTCCCTTCAAATTTGATGACTTGGTGGGGATGACGCCGCGCCTCTTCTACCAAACGATCTGCTTCTGCTTCGGAAAGAACGCGAGTAGACTCTGGGGCTTCTTTGGTGTTACTTGCTGCATCGTCATGGGCTTCCGGTTCGTTTGAAGAAGACTCCGTGCGTTCGCCAACGTTCCCTTTATAAAAAGCCCGGAATCCCTCAACATAATCTACCCAAACACTCCAATAATCTTGAGGAACAAAAGACTGAATTTCCCTTTCACGCTGACAAATCAAATGTAGAGTTGCGCTTTGGACTCGCCCAACACTTTTTGCTCCATTATTCAAAGCCCAAACCAACGGGCTACCCTTGTAACCGACTAACTTATCAAGACAATCTCGGCACAATCCCGCCCCTACCAAGTTTACGTCAAGGTTTCTAGGATTGGCAATGGCAGCCTTAACCGCAGACTCCGTAATCTCCGTATAAACCACCCGTTTTGGGTTTTTGAGACCCAAAGCTTCTTTGAGATGCCAAGCAATAGTTTCTCCCTCCCGATCTGGATCTGTTGCTAGGACAACTTCCTGAACCTGCTTGACAGCCGCCTTTAGCTGTTGAATCGTTTCCCGTGCTTGTTGGTCGCGAGGTATATAACGACATTCTACAGTGCTACCTTCCATTACAAATCCCAAAGAATCCTCACCCTCATTGCTGAGTTCGCGAATGTGACCGCAACTAGCACGCACAATCCAATCGCTTCCCAGAATTTGACTGAGTTTTTTAACTTTACCAGGGGATTCGACCACTAGAAGGCGTTTAGCCATGGCATCTTACCTTTTGATATTATCCAACAGAGGGCTACTATGTTTTTTATAGTACACTTGTTTTGAGTTGGAAAGTATCATGCACTGTTAGCTAGTAGGTGGATGCCAGTTACTCTCTATCCACAACGCTCTTGCCTCAGTGATATACTCATTGTTTAACCGCAAAGCAATTACAGTTGCTCTCCCTGTTGGTGTTAGACCTGCAACATGAGTTCCACCGTTAACCCAAGTAAAATGTTCGCGCCAAGATTGTTGTCGCGGGTTAAATAATGGAGCTAACTGACCAGTTTGTGGGTCTGTGGCATGAGTTTTTGTTCCTTTAAATTCGTTACAACGATAACAAGAAGCTGCTAAATTTTCACCCTCATCTTTGCCACCAGCAGTTTTGGGAAGAATATGCTCCATCACCAAAGGCATACCAATCAAACGAGAGTTGGTTTGACAATATTCACATCTATAATTAGCTCTTGCCAAAACCTCGGAACGAATTTTTTCAGGGATGGACATAAGTTATTCGGGTAATTCATTCAAGTTTGGTAATTTATGTCCTCGCCAACGGAGAATTGACCAAGCATAAGCTTTTTGTAACATCAAGCGATCTGCGGCTATCCTTAACTCACTCAGTTCTTGGCGTTCAGAAGGAGTTAGTTCTCCATTTTGATTTTTCTCTAATAATTCTACATGGCGTTGTTGTTGCTCCTCAACAATTTGACTTTGGGCAATTGAGAGTAATTCTGTATTATCTTTGATTTGCATCTGTAAAAGTTCTGCTTGCATCTCCACTGGAGCATTGTCAGGTGTGGGAGGTAAATTACTGACAATACTTTGAGCGGCTAGTATTTCTAGTGGTTGCTGGGTTGCTAGGGCGATACGAGCCAATTGCTGAAAAACTGGTTCGGGGAGTTCAAGCGTGACTTTTTGCATTGTCATTGGTTGGAGGAGTTAGCTTGTTGTCTATATCTTTTAATAGTACACTTGTTAAAATTTTATATGTTGGTTGGCAACGCCGCTTTGATATCAGTATTGCCAAGGCTAACACTTCATGTTAAAAACATTAGGAACTGATGTACTATATATCTAGGGAGTCGGTGATATGACGCTAGAAATCAAGTTAGAATCAACACCCCAGACACCATCAGTTGTGGATTGGGAACCCCCAATGCCGCCCACCGATTTAATATTTGATGATGGTGTACCCTTGGAGACAAATCGCCACCGGATTGCAATGAATGCCCTGATTCGGTCAATGTTGATTGCATTGGCAAACCGCAATGATTATTTTGCGGGGGGTAATATGTTTGTTTACTACAGTAGCACTCAAGCAAAGAATCGAGATTTCCGAGGACCAGATTTCTTCGTGGTTTTAGATGTAGACGGGAGCATCTCTCGACAAGGATGGGTGGTGTGGGATGAAGGAGGACGCTATCCTGATGTCATTGTCGAATTGCTCTCACAAAGCACCGCAGAAATTGATAAGGGAGAGAAAAAACAACTTTACGAAAGAGTGTTTAAAACACCAAATTACTATGTGTTTGACCCTTTTAACCCTAGTTCTTTCCAAGGGTGGGCTTTGGATAATAAACAGAAGTATCAGCCGTTAGGAGCAAATGAAAAAGGATGGCTGTGGTGCGAAATGCTGGGATTATGGCTGGGAACTTGGGAAGGAACTATCGATCGCGAAACAGCCGTTTGGTTGCGATTTTACGATAAACAAGGAAACCTTATCTTGTTACCCGAAGAAGCAGAACGCCAACGGGCTGAAGCGGAACGCCAACAAGCTGAAGCAGAACGCCAACGGGCTGAAGCGGAACGCCAACGGGCTGAAGCGGAACGCCAACAAGCTGAAGCGGAACGCCAACGGGCTGAACGTTTAGCAGCTAAGTTACGAGAGTTGGGAGTAGATCCAGAGAATTTGTAATTCCAATTTGTCAGGTTGTTCTACCATCATTAGACATCTCCAGAAATTAACCCTGTTTTATCACTTTCGTCAAAGAAAATTTGAAACCCCGTTTTTACGTTAGTCCGCGAAGGCGGACTTTGTTTGTATAGCCGCGAATTCTATTCGCTTCAATTATTCTCTCTCTAGAATGACAAAAGAGGGTTAATTATGCATAACCTGAAAGTCTTAGTAGGGGCGCTCTTGCATTGCGCCCTTACATCTTTATTGGAGATGTCTAATGATTGACTTTTATAGTACATTTGTGTCGAACGCCCTGGTTAAAATAAAAGGGTACAGTTGAAACAAAGTCAAGCCTATGGCAATTCGACAACCACGCTACAGTAAAGAAGAGTTTGCAAGGGCGTGGCAATGAGAATCGCTGCAACAGATCGGCTTTATGAGCGGTATCCGGATGCTCAACCTTGGGTAATCCGAATTGAACATCGTGCTGTTTACCGCTTTGGATCTTGGAGCTTGACAAACGGTACGATCCACAAATAGTCACTTGTTAAAATTGTATATATTAGTTGGCAACGCCGCTTTGATATCAGTATTGCCAAGGCTAACACTTCATGTTAAAAACATTAGGAACTGATGTACTATATATCTAGGGAGTCGGTGATATGACGCTAGAAATCAAGTTAGAATCAACACCCCAGACACCATCAGTTGTGGATTGGGAACCCCCAATGCCGCCCACCGATTTAATATTTGATGATGGTGTACCCTTGGAGACAAATCGCCACCGGATTGCAATGAATGCCCTGATTCGGTCAATGTTGATTGCATTGGCAAACCGCAATGATTATTTTGCGGGGGGTAATATGTTTGTTTACTACAGTAGCACTCAAGCAAAGAATCGAGATTTCCGAGGACCAGATTTCTTCGTGGTTTTAGATGTAGACGGGAGCATCTCTCGACAAGGATGGGTGGTGTGGGATGAAGGAGGACGCTATCCTGATGTCATTGTCGAATTGCTCTCACAAAGCACCGCAGAAATTGATAAGGGAGAGAAAAAACAACTTTACGAAAGAGTGTTTAAAACACCAAATTACTATGTGTTTGACCCTTTTAACCCTAGTTCTTTCCAAGGGTGGGCTTTGGATAATAAACAGAAGTATCAGCCGTTAGGAGCAAATGAAAAAGGATGGCTGTGGTGCGAAATGCTGGGATTATGGCTGGGAACTTGGGAAGGAACTATCGATCGCGAAACAGCCGTTTGGTTGCGATTTTACGATAAACAAGGAAACCTTATCTTGTTACCCGAAGAAGCAGAACGCCAACGGGCTGAAGCGGAACGCCAACAAGCTGAAGCAGAACGCCAACGGGCTGAAGCGGAACGCCAACGGGCTGAAGCGGAACGCCAACAAGCTGAAGCGGAACGCCAACGGGCTGAACGTTTAGCAGCTAAGTTACGAGAGTTGGGAGTAGATCCAGAGAATTTGTAATTCCAATTTGTCAGGTTGTTCTACCATCATTAGACATCTCCAGAAATTAACCCTGTTTTATCACTTTCGTCAAAGAAAATTTGAAACCCCGTTTTTACGTTAGTCCGCGAAGGCGGACTTTGTTTGTATAGCCGCGAATTCTATTCGCTTCAATTATTCTCTCTCTAGAATGACAAAAGAGGGTTAATTATGCATAACCTGAAAGTCTTAGTAGGGGCGCTCTTGCATTGCGCCCTTACATCTTTATTGGAGATGTCTAATGATTGACTTTTATAGTACATTTGTGTCGAACGCCCTGGTTAAAATAAAAGGGTACAGTTGAAACAAAGTCAAGCCTATGGCAATTCGACAACCACGCTACAGTAAAGAAGAGTTTGCAAGGGCGTGGCAATGAGAATCGCTGCAACAGATCGGCTTTATGAGCGGTATCCGGATGCTCAACCTTGGGTAATCCGAATTGAACATCGTGCTGTTTACCGCTTTGGATCTTGGAGCTTGACAAACGGTACGATCCACAAATAGTCACTTGTTAAAATTGTATATATTAGTTGGCAACGCCGCTTTGATATCAGTATTGCCAAGGCTAACACTTCATGTTAAAAACATTAGGAACTGATGTACTATATATCTAGGGAGTCGGTGATATGACGCTAGAAATCAAGTTAGAATCAACACCCCAGACACCATCAGTTGTGGATTGGGAACCCCCAATGCCGCCCACCGATTTAATATTTGATGATGGTGTACCCTTGGAGACAAATCGCCACCGGATTGCAATGAATGCCCTGATTCGGTCAATGTTGATTGCATTGGCAAACCGCAATGATTATTTTGCGGGGGGTAATATGTTTGTTTACTACAGTAGCACTCAAGCAAAGAATCGAGATTTCCGAGGACCAGATTTCTTCGTGGTTTTAGATGTAGACGGGAGCATCTCTCGACAAGGATGGGTGGTGTGGGATGAAGGAGGACGCTATCCTGATGTCATTGTCGAATTGCTCTCACAAAGCACCGCAGAAATTGATAAGGGAGAGAAAAAACAACTTTACGAAAGAGTGTTTAAAACACCAAATTACTATGTGTTTGACCCTTTTAACCCTAGTTCTTTCCAAGGGTGGGCTTTGGATAATAAACAGAAGTATCAGCCGTTAGGAGCAAATGAAAAAGGATGGCTGTGGTGCGAAATGCTGGGATTATGGCTGGGAACTTGGGAAGGAACTATCGATCGCGAAACAGCCGTTTGGTTGCGATTTTACGATAAACAAGGAAACCTTATCTTGTTACCCGAAGAAGCAGAACGCCAACGGGCTGAAGCGGAACGCCAACAAGCTGAAGCAGAACGCCAACGGGCTGAAGCGGAACGCCAACGGGCTGAAGCGGAACGCCAACAAGCTGAAGCGGAACGCCAACGGGCTGAACGTTTAGCAGCTAAGTTACGAGAGTTGGGAGTAGATCCAGAGAATTTGTAATTCCAATTTGTCAGGTTGTTCTACCATCATTAGACATCTCCAGAAATTAACCCTGTTTTATCACTTTCGTCAAAGAAAATTTGAAACCCCGTTTTTACGTTAGTCCGCGAAGGCGGACTTTGTTTGTATAGCCGCGAATTCTATTCGCTTCAATTATTCTCTCTCTAGAATGACAAAAGAGGGTTAATTATGCATAACCTGAAAGTCTTAGTAGGGGCGCTCTTGCATTGCGCCCTTACATCTTTATTGGAGATGTCTAATGATTGACTTTTATAGTACATTTGTGTCGAACGCCCTGGTTAAAATAAAAGGGTACAGTTGAAACAAAGTCAAGCCTATGGCAGTTCGACAACCACGCTACAGTAAAGAAGAGTTTGCAAGGGCGTGGCAATGAGATTTATCAGTCTCAAGTGCGTCAACAAGTCGAGGAAGGCAATCATGGCAAGATTGTGGCGATTGATATCGAAAGCGGAGCCTTTGAAGTTGCAGACAATACGATCGCTGCAACAGATCGGCTTTATGAGCGGTATCCGGATGCTCAACCTTGGGTAATCCGAATTGGACATCGCGCCGTTTACCGCTTTGGATCTCGCAGCTTGAAACAAACGGTATGATGCACGGTTTCGTTAATCAGAGTTGTGAAGCAGTGATTCGGGTTGCAGTTAGTCGTGCCGATGCTCCAAAGCAGACAATTGAAGCAGTGATTGACACAGGTTTTACAGGCTTTCTGTCCCTTCCAAGCACAACGATCGAGTCTCTGGGCTTACCTTGGATATTCCGAGATGTTGCAACTTTGGGCGATGGCAGCGAAGCGATTTTTGAAATGTATCGTGCGATCGTTATTTGGGATAGTCAGCCTCGAGTTGTAGACGTAGCAGCCTCAGAAGCCGATCCACTTGTGGGAATGAGTTTGCTGTATGGGTTTAAGCTTGAGATTGAAACAGTTGAAGGTGGCAGCGTGATTATCAAAGCGTTGAGGTAAATTACTGACGATACTTTGAAACCGTAAGCTTTAGAACCTTGACTGTTTGTGTTGTCATTGGTAGCAAGAGAGCTTGTTGTTTCTATTTTTAGAGTACATTTGTTTAAAGTTTTGTCAGGAAGCAACAATTCTTCCTAAATGCTTGAGGATTCTCAAAACTTCAGAGAGATTATTCCGATATTGAGAACGAGTTGCAAATAAGTCAGAAATACCGTATTGATTTCCCAAAGTTTTCACAAATAAATAACTGCTTCCGTTTGTAACCATACCATACAGAGGTTGTGCGGTTTCAGGATAAGTCGCCATGTAAGCTAATGTTTGGGGAAGTGCAACCTCTAAATCAAAAGTCGTTTTTTTTGCCTCAACTAGAACAATCCATAATTTACCTTGCAACACCAGCGCATCGATCCGTCCGCTTAAAATTTCATCGTTATCGCCTAGGGCTTCAATCTTAACAGATACTTCTGTTTTAAATTTATAAGGTGCTTGATAAAAACCTGCTAACTCAAGCAACGGCGAAAGCACCACCATTTTTACAGTTTCTTCTAGAAGAATTCCTTCAGAAATCTGGTAGAGATAGTTTTGTCGTACCTGTTCTAACCTTAACTGCTCTTGTTCGCTCAATACAGGTTGCTCGGTCATCCATTCTGTAAAAAACTGGCTATCCTCAGTCAGTGTTAAGCCCAATTTCTCCTGAACTTGTCCAAAGGTTGTGATATCTTCTGCGATCGCGAAGCGCAAGCCGTACCCGGCTTATCGCAAGGCTTCTAGTCATAGTCAACCATATAGTTCTTCAATTCATTTTTCCATTAAACATTTTAGATCTTGTATGCGCTCTTGGGACTGTTTCCATAAATCCTCCTGCATCTCATTGTGAAACAGAGAAAGTAGAATAGCGAGTGCAAATATTATGTGTATACGACAGCGCATACATGGAAGCTGTTTACAGTAATTTTCACCTTCGTGAGCTATAGTCAAGAATAAATAGACATCTCCAGAAATTAATTATGCATGACCTGAAAGTCTTAGTAGGGGCGCTCTTGCATTGCGCCCTTACATCTTTATCGGAGATGTCTAATGATTGACTTTTATAGTACATTTGTGTCGAACGCCCTGGTTAAAATAAAAGGGTACAGTTGAAACAAAGTCAAGCCTATGGCAATTCGACAACCACGCTACAGTAAAGAAGAGTTTGCAAGGGCGTGGCAATGAGAATCGCTGCAACAGATCGGCTTTATGAGCGGTATCCGGATGCTCAACCTTGGGTAATCCGAATTGAACATCGTGCTGTTTACCGCTTTGGATCTTGGAGCTTGACAAACGGTACGATCCACAAATAGTCACTTGTTAAAATTGTATATATTAGTTGGCAACGCCGCTTTGATATCAGTATTGCCAAGGCTAACACTTCATGTTAAAAACATTAGGAACTGATGTACTATATATCTAGGGAGTCGGTGATATGACGCTAGAAATCAAGTTAGAATCAACACCCCAGACACCATCAGTTGTGGATTGGGAACCCCCAATGCCGCCCACCGATTTAATATTTGATGATGGTGTACCCTTGGAGACAAATCGCCACCGGATTGCAATGAATGCCCTGATTCGGTCAATGTTGATTGCATTGGCAAACCGCAATGATTATTTTGCGGGGGGTAATATGTTTGTTTACTACAGTAGCACTCAAGCAAAGAATCGAGATTTCCGAGGACCAGATTTCTTCGTGGTTTTAGATGTAGACGGGAGCATCTCTCGACAAGGATGGGTGGTGTGGGATGAAGGAGGACGCTATCCTGATGTCATTGTCGAATTGCTCTCACAAAGCACCGCAGAAATTGATAAGGGAGAGAAAAAACAACTTTACGAAAGAGTGTTTAAAACACCAAATTACTATGTGTTTGACCCTTTTAACCCTAGTTCTTTCCAAGGGTGGGCTTTGGATAATAAACAGAAGTATCAGCCGTTAGGAGCAAATGAAAAAGGATGGCTGTGGTGCGAAATGCTGGGATTATGGCTGGGAACTTGGGAAGGAACTATCGATCGCGAAACAGCCATTTGGTTGCGATTTTACGATAAACAAGGAAACCTTATCTTGTTACCCGAAGAAGCAGAACGCCAACGGGCTGAACGTTTAGCAGCTAAGTTGCGAGAGTTGGGAGTAGATCCAGAGAATTTGTGATTCCAATTTGTCAGGTTGTTCTACCATCATCGTTTTTCTAAAGCGATCTGCGGCTATCCTTAACTGACTCAGTTCTTGGCGTTCAGAAGGAGTTAGTTCGCCATTTTGATTTTTCTCTAATAGTTCTACATGACGTTGTCGTTGCTCCACAACAATTTGACTTTGGGCGATTGAGAGTAACTCTGTATTATCCTTGGTTTGCATTTGTAAAAGTTCTGCTTGCATTTCCACTCTTTGCAGTTCAAGCGTGACTTTTTGCATTGTCATTGGTTGGAGGAGCTAGCTTATTGTCTATATCTTGAATAGTACACTTGTTAAAATTTTATATGTTGGTTGGCAACGCCGCTTTGATATCAGTATTGCCAAGGCTAACACTTCATGTTAAAAACATTAGGAACTGATGTACTATATATCTAGGGAGTCGGTGATATGACGCTAGAAATCAAGTTAGAATCAACACCCCAGACACCATCAGTTGTGGATTGGGAACCCCCAATGCCGCCCACCGATTTAATATTTGATGATGGTGTACCCTTGGAGACAAATCGCCACCGGATTGCAATGAATGCCCTGATTCGGTCAATGTTGATTGCATTGGCAAACCGCAATGATTATTTTGCGGGGGGTAATATGTTTGTTTACTACAGTAGCACTCAAGCAAAGAATCGAGATTTCCGAGGACCAGATTTCTTCGTGGTTTTAGATGTAGACGGGAGCATCTCTCGACAAGGATGGGTGGTGTGGGATGAAGGAGGACGCTATCCTGATGTCATTGTCGAATTGCTCTCACAAAGCACCGCAGAAATTGATAAGGGAGAGAAAAAACAACTTTACGAAAGAGTGTTTAAAACACCAAATTACTATGTGTTTGACCCTTTTAACCCTAGTTCTTTCCAAGGGTGGGCTTTGGATAATAAACAGAAGTATCAGCCGTTAGGAGCAAATGAAAAAGGATGGCTGTGGTGCGAAATGCTGGGATTATGGCTGGGAACTTGGGAAGGAACTATCGATCGCGAAACAGCCGTTTGGTTGCGATTTTACGATAAACAAGGAAACCTTATCTTGTTACCCGAAGAAGCAGAACGCCAACGGGCTGAAGCGGAACGCCAACAAGCTGAAGCAGAACGCCAACGGGCTGAAGCGGAACGCCAACGGGCTGAAGCGGAACGCCAACAAGCTGAAGCGGAACGCCAACGGGCTGAACGTTTAGCAGCTAAGTTGCGAGAGTTGGGAGTAGATCCAGAGAATTTGTAATTCCAATTTGTCAGGTTGTTCTACCATCATTGTTTTCTTGAGGCGATCGCTATGACTCAAACCTGCAAAACATCCATGACTTTTGAGGAGTACCTACGCTATGACGATGGAACAGATAAGAAGTATGAATTTGTGGGTGGAGAATTAGTTGAAATACCTCCCGAAAGCCCTCTAAACTCCAGAATTTCACTTTTTTTAGCGCTTCAATTTGCCAAGCTTGTATTGGAAGCCCTACTTTTGCACCTGTCTCAGTGAAAGAAATTCCTCAATTTATTGAAGCGGCTAGAAAGAATGGGGAAATAGCAGCTATTCGAGCTTTCCGTACTTGGGTTAACAGCCTTATATGAGTTGCTGATTGAAGAGAGAACCAGATCGTATCTTTCCTTAGCAAGCGATATTATAATAATAAACAACAAGTTTACTCTCTTACAAAAAAAGCTGATGGCTCAGGCAATTCTTAACGAAATTCTCAATCAACTTCAAGAACTTGAACTGCAAGAACTGCAGGAACTTAAGCAAGCAGTTCAGCAGCAACTGGTGACTAAATCGCCGACACCTAAGTCTACCACTTTTCACCAAGCATTGCTAGATTCTGGTCTAGTAAAACAAATTAAGCAGCCGAATTACCGTCAACAAACAGAACAAAAATTAATAAAAATACAGGGAAAATTCCTTTCTGAGACAATCATTGAGGAAAGGCGTTAGTAAATGGCAGTTTACTTTATTGATAGTAGTGCTCTTGTCAAACGCTATGTAAATGAGACTGGTTCTACTTGGGTTTTAGGGTTATTTAATCCCATACTGAACAACGAGATATTTATTGGAGCTATTACAGGTGTTGAAATCGTTGCGGCTATTTCACGAAGAACTCGAGGTGGAAGTCTCAGTTCTAGCGATGCTACTACACTATGCAATTTGCGCTCTGACTGGTAACGCAACGTAAAAACGCCTTGTCTTTAGAGAGCCAAATTTAGCGCTGCATAAAAGTTACCTGCAATTTGATTATGATTTGATGTTTCACCAGTCATAGGAATAATTTCACCGTTAATGTATTCATGACGTTGTTCTGAGTTAATCTCTAATTCTAAATATTCTTCGCTAGTATAGTTTTTTGTCTCGTCAGCTTGTATTACCATGGGTTTGAATCCTCAAGCTTTAAGTTGCTAATTAACTCTGCTTCACAGTTGTAGGTCTATTTTGATCCTACATAGCTACACTCGTATCTCATGAGGTATCCGTGGAAAATCAAACTATTGCCAATCCCAAACCCTTTTTGCTCCAACCATCAAGTTATCAAGTTTGGGCGCAAGCAAGTGCTCGATTTCTCTATCAGGCTGGATATGGGACTATCCAATTCTTTATCCCACTAATTTTTGTCAATCAGTTGAATTTCTCGGCAACGGTGGTGGGAATTGCCATAGGTTGTGGCGCGTTGGCTGGAGTGGTGGGGCATTTTTTGGGAGGTTATTTAGCTGATTCTCCCTATTATGGTCGCAAACGAACGCTTTTATTTTCGGCTTTGCTGTCGATTCTAGCAGCGATCGCATTAACATTCCTGCCCAACTTATCAATGCTGATTGTTACAAATTTGCTCATGGGGTTGAGTGCTGGATGTTATTGGACAGCCGCCGATGCAGCAGTGATTGATGTCACTCCTCCAAAAGAACACCAAAAAGCATTTGCTATTTTAGTACTTGCAGATAGTCTTGGTAGTGGGTTGGGAATCTTGAGTGGTGGAATCATACTTTCCTCAGTCACGCAACCGCAAACGCTCTTTCTCATCGCAGGGCTAGTTCTCGTGGTGTTTTTGGTAACAGTTCTAGTTGCGATCGCGGACTCCCATCAAGAGGCGAACGAACATTCCGATCCGCTACAAGGATTTAGCTTGGCATTAAAAGATAGCTCCCTGCAAGTCTTTATGTTAGTCAACGTTCTTTTTACAACTTATATTGCTTTAGTTAGCACTACATTACCGCTATATTTTACCAACTTTGTTTTAACTGAGATTTCACAAACAACTTCAGATGCAGGCTCGTCATTGTTGAGTGTTACCAATCTGTTTACTTGGTGCTACGTAGGTATTGGTTCAGTGTTACAGTTACCATTAGTACAAATGTTGAATTCCCTGTTAAATGTTCGAGTTCTTAGCATTTCCATGTTACTATGGGTTGCTGGATTCGTTTTGGTCTCGGCAACCCACCTGATGCCGTCAATTATACTTGCTGGAACAATCGCTTCCTTCTCTGTATTGTCCATTGCAAGTACTATTTATAAACCATTTGCGCCAGCACTCATAGCTGAGTTGGCACCAAAATCATTGCGAGCAGTTTATCTTGCGATCGGCTATCAATGTTGGTCAATTGGCTATTTCGTTGGACCGATAGTAGGAGGTTGGGCAATGGATCGTTCCCCAGCGATCGCTCATGGCTTGTGGATCGCAACCGCTATCAGCTGCTTTGTCGGTTTATTCATGCTGCATATTCTCAGACTGAAGAAGTTTGCCCCTGTTGGCTGAGCTATCTATCATCCGTTTGTCTCAAAATTATTTCTCCAACACTCCCTCTGCGCCCTCTGCGCCTCTGCGGTTTTAAAAAATTTTTAACTCCTATCGCGCTTAATAGATTACTTAATTAAATGAACCACAAAGACGAGCCAGTGCGCTGGACGGGTTCCCCGGCTTGAAGCACCTGGCGTCGCAAAGGACACGAAGAAAGAGGAGAAGAAATTCGTTCATCTTATGGCGATGACCTGTAAATTAATTAGTTTGTAGTTGCGCTGTCTATGCCTGCGGCACGCAAGGGCGGCGAACACTTGCATCAAAACTACAAACGTAGTATAAGTATTTATCCAAACACTGGAACCTAAATGCCGCTCGTCTTTGTATAAAATTCACTACACAATGCCAACAAATGATACTAGAAAAAGAAAGTTTGAGATTACTTCAAGAAGCACTAGCACGACTAGAAGAAGGTTTTCACAATTTACCAAAATGCGATCGCTCTCCTAACCTAGATGCTCTCTTACCAGTCCTTTTGGAAGTTGCAGAGCGGATGCAAGATAATTTTCCCTATCCCCATCCCCTCTATGCTGGGCAAATGCTCAAACCTCCCACGGAAATTGCCCGTCTTGCTTACACCCTATCCCTTTGGATCAATCCCAACAATCACGCTCTTGATGGCGGACGAGCAAGTTCGGCAATGGAGAGGGAAGCAGTTGCAGAAATTGCCAAAATGTTCGGTTGGGAAAGTCATTTAGGGCATCTGTGCAGTGGCGGGACGATGGCAAATTTAGAGGGATTGTGGGTTGCAGGAAATTTACAACCCAACAAAAAAGTTGTCGCTTCTCATCAAGCACACTACACCCATTCAAGAATTTGTGGAGTGCTCCGCCTTCCCTTCCAATCCGTTTCCTGTGACAGTCGCGCCCGCATGGATGTAGCAGCCCTGAAAAAACTTTTACAAGAAGATGATATTGGAACGGTGGTTGTCACTATCGGGACAACGGCAACTGGTTCTATCGATCCGCTACCTGAGATTCTCCAACTACAGGCTGAATATGGATTCCGCATTCATGCAGATACCGCCTACGGAGGTTACTTCACCTTAGTAGATAATCTGGATGCGGAAACCAGAGCCGCTTTTGACTGTCTCGATCGCGTTGATTCCATTGTTGTCGATCCCCACAAACACGGACTCCAACCTTACGGTTGTGGCTGCATTCTCTTCAAAGATCCCTCTGTTGGGACGCTTTATAAACATGATTCGCCCTACACCTATTTTAGTTCTGAGGAACTACATTTAGGTGAAATTAGCCTGGAATGTTCAAGATCGGGTTCATCGGCAGTAGCACTGTGGGCAACTCAACGGTTGTTACCTCTAATTCGGGGCGGTCAGTTTGCTGCTTCTTTGAGTCAGTCAAGAAAAGCAGCACTGACTCTTTTTGAAAAGCTGCAAAATGATTCGCGGTTTATAGTGCCTTTTCCACCGCAACTAGATATCGTTGTTTGGGCTGTAAAATCTCAGAGTGCAAGTAAATCTTCACAACTCGCAAAGGAGATTTTTGAAGCAGCAGCACGGGAAAATCTTCACTTAGCTATAGCGAATTTACCAAAAGAGTTATTCTTAGAAACTGAGGAAAAAATCAATTGGGATCGGGAAAATATTACCTGTTTGCGCTCTTGCTTGATGAAACCCGAACATCTAGATTGGATAGACCAAATTTGGCAGAGGCTTGATGCAGTAACGACAAAAGTACTTCACTAAATCTATAAAATTTCTCAATACAAACAATGAAATCCTATTTTAAACGATGCAATATAGCGAGATCGAAGAGACTGCTAGTTGTATTTCCCAGGTTTTTTCAAGTTGTGAACCCATCACCAAATTTCTTGTACTATCCATATAGCACCACAATTGCCGTTTACAAATTTTCTTCTTTCAGGTAAATGAACCACATCTTTTTTATCTCACGCAAAGGCGCAAAGGCGCAAAAGAATTAAGAGTGTAGTCTCAATAAATGAAAACCGCTGTAAATATAGCAGTTTTCACTTGAACGAAGTACAGTTTTATCCGCGTCCATCCGCGTCCATCTGCGGTTACGTAACTTTTTTATGTATCGTACCCAATTGAAACCCGCTATAAACAACAACAGCGTAGCTGATTTGAAGTTTTATCGCTACTCTGTTTTTATGTTCTGCAAAAATTTCCTAGGAAAAAACAGTCTGCAAAATTCAGATATTTTTATTTTTTTGAAGCAAATGCTTTAGTTATATAGGGCTATAATTCAATGTCATTTTAACTAGACTTGCTTTATCTGGTAGACTATCAGTTTGAAGAGTGTGTCAAGAACAGACACGAGCACCTTAAGGAAATTTTGATGAAACGCGATTCCATTTACTACCAAATTTTTAAGCGCTCGCCTGGATTACTTTTTGAACTAGTTAATGACCCTCCTGAAGCAGCACAGAATTATCGATTTGAGTCGGTTGAAGTCAAAGAAACTGCGTTTCGCATTGATGGAGTGTTTTTACCTCCTGTGGGTGCAAAATCTAAAATTGTGTTTTTTGCAGAAGTCCAATTTCAAAAAGATGAAGGTCTTTACCATCGATTTTTTACTGAGTCAATGATGTTCCTCAACCGAAATCGGTCAGAGTATGACGATTGGTTTTGTGTAGTCATTTTTCCATCACGCTCTTTGGAACCAAAAGATCAAAAAACTCATCGAATGTTTCTTAACAGCGACCAAGTGGAGCGAGTTTATCTAGACGAGTTAGGCTAGCCAAACCAGCAACCAGTCGGTATCAACTTGATGCAGTTGACAATTGCATCGGAACAAGAGATGGCAGAGCAAGCGCGTCGATTGATTGAGCGAGTACAATTAAACGTAAATAGCCCACCGTTTTGAACGGGTAAAGAATAGGCAATCTGGTCGCGTCCCGCAGATCCATCGCCTGTAAGATTGCTGAAAAATGTTCCACGATGTTCTGGGGTGACTTGAATAGTTACGTCAGCATTGGACTGTCAGAATACATGACAGCCCTTTGAAAATCATTTGTAACAATAAATAGCGAAAGTAGAGGCGTTGCAATAGACATCTAAATTTTCTTGACAGTACAAAGACTTATCGAACTGTGTTGACCTAAACTACGTTGTTGGTTCTAACAACAAACCTGACATATCTAATACACGTTCAGAGTATGTTTCTGCTGTTATAGCTAGTTCTCCACGTTTTTTATCGTTTGACCAAATATTGTCCCAAGTTCTCTCCCACAATGCTAGTTGAACTTGAATATTGACTAATTCCTCGGCAAGTTCTGGCTCAATTTCTGCTGCCGTCCATTCGATAAAATCTTTTGTCTGGGCGATTATACCTAATACCCCTTTCTCATAATTATTGTGGCAAAACGTCCTCAAACGTGCCAGATTTGAAGCTATGTGTCCTAAGCGCAAGGAAATATTGTCGCGTTGAAAATATATTTGTTCTTCACTTGTATTTGATTTCATAACCACCTATCAAATCTTGAGTAATTTGTTTAACTCGCTCTCGAATATCTGGGTCTTGAATAATCATCGAACGATTATTTTTGCTGGGTCGAATATTAATAATTGATTCATAATCTATTGATTGGTTAAACGGAGTCCAATCAGCACCCCAAATATCTTGTTGCCGACTTCCATCAAGAAGCAGTTCCGCTTCGCAATCCGCGTGTTGCCGACCTCCTCCAACCAAAATACCGCGTTCAATATCTACCGCCACCTTTATATAAATCCTTAAGGTTTGCAGCATTTGCTCAACTTGTTCAAAAGTTGCTCGCTCCTTAATTATAAGTATCAACTCCTTGCCCCGTATAATAGCTTAAATTTTATCATTTTTATTGTCAACTGTCTGCATACATTTTTCAAGCGTCTGTGGACAGGTTACATTAAAATGGAAATTGGAGATTTGGTTGCGAGCAAGTGTGAAAATTAAGCGAGTTGTAGAGTACGTTAGGGAATTTCCAGGTCTAGGAGAAAAAATACGACTTGCAAGGGAGCTTGACGGGCGTCCACTGACTCAAATCTGTCGTGAATGCGGGTTAAGTCGTTCCTACTGGTATCAGTTAGAGGCAGAGGATATGAGGGCATCAGCAACAGAAGAAGTAATTCGCAAAGTAGAAAAAGCTTTGAATGTTGATTTAGGCGTATGCTTCGATGATTAAATCATGTACCAGCCAATAAACTTTTCTTTCTGTAAGCGCAAAAGGTCGGAAAAAGTCGGCTCTTCTTAGTAAATTTACGTAAATAAAGTTAATGATGTGAAGATACAGTAGTAAACAGAGTGCTGCTACCAAAATCAATGACAGTTGAAGAAGCGATCGCGATTGTACATGGTCGTTATCTGTCTATACTCACCGCGAATTATGTCGCGATCGTCAGAGTGAAACAGAGACAAAAATAAAAAATATTTACTGGATGTCATGGGGATTTTCTTGGGAACTCATACCTGAGCGTATTTACGATGCTTATAAAGAAAGTAATTATCGAACAATACCACATGAAAAATTACCAACTCAGAACAAACCCTCCACATTGCTACGTTTAGATACAGAGTTCATGAAGATTGTTGAATCTTTTCATTTTCCAAATGGTTATTTAGCTTGTTCCCCGCAATTCATACCAAGTTCTCAACCTCTCCCAGAAGGAAAAGATAAATCAACACATGGATATATTATTTGCGTTGTTTTATCTGATGATAAGCCCAAGGGTGAGTTTTGGATATTTGATGCCAATGATTTTAATGGTAAACCTATATATCGTCTGAGTCATCAAAACCTTCACTTAAGATTGACCATTCATTCGACTTGGTTACCAGAAATTAAAAAATCTCATAATTCAGAAACTACTGACAGAAAAAAAAGAAGAGAAGATTCTTTAAAATTAGATTGTGATGTTTTAGTGCGAAAAGGAAGTGCAAAGCTCCAAAAAATTTTTGATGATGTAGTTTACCCACATTTTATTCAGCAAACTCCTGAAGATGAACTACTAAGAGATGATTTATAAAGTAAACATTAAGACACTGTAGGTTGGGTTGAGGAACGAAACCCAACAATTTCATTATATGTTGGGTTTCTTTCTACACAATACATTTAGCCATTTAAGATTTCCTTTATAAATGACCTCTAAAATCTTTAAGAGAAGCAGATAAAAATAACTTATAACCTAGTAGATACATTAATCCTCTTTAAGATCTCATTTATAAAGTAAACATTAAGACATCGTGGGTGGGATTGAGCGACGAAATCTAACAATTCGATTCAATGTTGGGTTTCGTTCCTCAACCCAACCTACGTAATATCTGATATTTGCGATTTAAGATTGACTTTATAAATGACCTCTAAAAACGTATTTTTGTAAAGTTGAGAGCATTAAATCAGTACGTTGTTCTAGTCGAGAAACATTCCCTCGATCAATTTGAAGTCGTTCTGCGAGCTGCTCTTGAGTAAGTTTGAGTGCAAGTCTTACGTTGTTGTCGTATCATTTCCTCTGCTATCAGTTCGGCTGAACGCTCTTTAATCTCTTTTTGTTGCTCCAATGGTAATTGCTTGATTTTTTCTCTCAAAGTTTTACCCATATTCAATCTCACTTTTCCTCTAGTGTTGCTAAATAACTTTGATGACTTGCAACAAGAATTAAACCGTGGCTGAATATCCTGTAATTAACACTTCCCCACTATAGCAATCCTATATCATTTATAAACAATCTTAGGTACTGTAGGTAGGAGGGCTATGCCACACAATAGACTTGGTGGGCAATGCCCACCCTACTACTACATATATTTTATAAATCAAATAGGATTGTTATACTTAATTCCTAATCTGAACTGGCATAGCTAAATAAGTCATCTTCACACCACTGATAGGTGTAAAAATCACTGGAGTCAGATTTGAGTTCAGTTGCATTTGAATTTCCGTAGAAGGCAATGCTTTTAAACCTTCCATCAGATACTTAATATTAAAAGCAATGTCTATTTCCTCTCCCAATATCTGTGCTGGTAAGGACTCTCTACCACTCCCCACATCTTGCGCTTCACAAGATAAAGTGATTTCTTGCGCTTCACTGTCTATACTAACTTTAACTATATTATTCTTCTGGTCTGCCAACACCGCAATTCGCTCTAAAGTACTCAGAAATTGTTTTCTATCTAAAGTTAGCTCGCGCTCAAATTGTCGGGGAATCAGCTGACGGTAAGATGGATACTGTCCTTCCAAAGTCCGGCTAGTCAACCGTTGATTTTGCCATTCAAAAATAACCTGTCCTTGATCCAGCGACATAACGATCGCTTCATCGGACGAAGCACTATGAGCTAGCATCCGTTCGAGTTCTCGCAAAGCTCTAGCTGGTAGTGTTACCTCAAGGTTGGTTTCACTACTTGTCTCCGTACTGTCATTTGTAGTTTGTACTACAGCTAAACGATGTCCGTCGGTAGCAGCAAATTCGAGGGAGTCTTGTTGAACTGTGAGATGAACTCCGGTGAGTACTTGTTTGGTTTCATCACTACTTGTTGCAAACAAAGAACCCTTCAATCCGTCAATTAATGCACTAGCAGTAATCTGAATCGATGTGTCATTTTCGATCGCAGGTAGTTCTGGAAAATCTTCTGCTCCCATTGCTCGTACTTCATAACGCCCGCTTTTTGGCGTTAGGGATACAATTAAGCCTTCGCCACTGATGTTATCTCCTTTAGCAGCTGACTCTTCTTCTAAAGTGATTTCTCCTTCTGGAAGACGAGCAGTAATATCATTCAACAACTTAGCAGGAATTGCAATTGCTCCCCCCTGCAATACCTCAGCTTTGAAACTGGTACGGATACCCAAATTGAGGTCAAAAGCTGTGAGGCTAACTTGGTTGGTTTCCGCATCTGCTTGTAGAAGCACGTTAGCCAGTACCGGATGAGTCGGACGGGAAGGTACAGCGCGATTTGTGAGTGAGAGGTTAGTACTGAGATCGCTTTGGGTACAAACTAGTTTCATGGTCGAAAGAATGCAAGTGTGTTGGATATGGTAACACCCTTGTTGCAAATGTGAGGAGTGGGAGAAAGCAAAAAGTCTAACATTTTAGATTTTGGATGCTTGGATTCAGAAAGCGTTACATAAAAGGAAATACGACTATGAAAGTACTACTAAAGATAGAGCTATTAAGCAGTTGTCGTGTTTCCTGTGGAAAATGTGGAAAACTTACCTCAAATGTTTGTTTGTGAAAGATAGGCTGTGGATAACTTGTGGAAAAGATGGGGGGTTTTTCCACAGGGTAGTTATACTTAAAATGAAGTTTTCCACCGAAGGTGTGAAGTTTTCCACAGATTTCGTGTTAGTTTTCCACAAAAAATAATAAACTTTCCACAAGCTAATATTAGCTTAAAGAATTTTTATACTTTACTTAACATTTAATATCTCACGCAAAGTCGCAAAGTCGCCAAGAAAAGTTTTGCGACTTTGCGACTTTGCGTGATTTACAAAAATTTATCTACCGGAATTTTCATTTTGAACCACGCAAGCGATCGCTCAATTGACGTAGAGTTTGCACCAAATTTTGGTCGGTTTCCTTAAGTTGAGTAATTTTTTCACAGCTATACATGACTGTTGTATGATCTTTACCGCCAAACTCTTCTCCTATTCTCGGCAAACTCAAATCGGTATGTTGGCGCATGAGATACATCCCAATCTGACGCGCCCAGCTAATTTCTCGCCGTCGGGAATTTCCTTTCAAGTCTTCTATTGATACATCAAAAGTATCCGCAATAACTGATAAGATAATATCTGGTGTCGATTCTACCTTCTCAGTTGGTGGCTCTAAAACGGGAGTAATACTTTCTACTGTCATGGGCAAGCCCCAAATAGAAATATACGCCAATGCACGAATTAATGCTCCTTCTAATTCTCGAATGTTAGAAGTATAGTGTGAGGCAATATATTCAATAACATCTCTTGGGAGGCGAATATTTTCATATTCAGCTTTTTTTTGTAAAATCGCCATCCGCGTTTCTAAGTCAGGAGGTTGAATGTCAGCTATCAATCCCATGGAGAATCGGGAACACAACCGTTCTTGCAAGCGAGGAATTTGGTTGGGAGGGCGATCGGATGCCAAGACAACTTGTTTGCCTGCTTCATGTAAAGTATTAAAGGTGTGGAAAAACTCTTCTTGGGTATACTCTTTCCCTTCAATAAACTGAATGTCATCCACTAAAAGCACATCCGCAGCACGATAATGCTCGCGAAAACTTTGCATACTATCTTTACGGATAGCAGTGATGAGATCGTTTGTAAATTGTTCCGTAGATACATAAAATATGCTGGAATCGGGATGAATCTCCAATCGATAGTGTCCGATCGCTTGCATGAGGTGCGTTTTCCCCAAGCCTACCCCTCCACATAAAAATAAGGGGTTAAATTCTCTCCCCGGAGATTCAGCAACCGCAAGGGAAGCCGCATGCGCCATCCGATTGTTAGCACCAACAACAAATCGCGAAAAGACGTACTTTGGATTTAATTCTGCTGTTTTGGTTCGTCTGGTGACTGTTTCTGACTTTGGAGCTTGAGTTGGTATTTCCCAAGAACCCTCCGTGTCTTCAAAATTGGGAACTTCTTCCCCTTGACCAACCGTTATATATATATCTACGCGATAACCTAGAATATCTTGTACTACATTAGCAATGGTTTTTATGTAATATTTTTGTAACCAATTGCGAGCAAATGGGTTGGGAGTGCGAATCACCAAGCAATTATTTTCAAATTGCTCTGCACTGGCAGTTTTAATCCAGGTTTCAAACGTGGGACGGGATAGCTCTATTTGCAAGCGTTCCAGTACCTGATTCCACAGACTGTCTATGGGCATTTCCATCATTTACCACCAATACGGGTGCGATCGTCACAATAATGAAGATATAAGCAACTTACAAATTTGACCAGTGACCAATGACCAATGACCAGTGACCAATGACCAATTTCTCAGGAGAAAACAACAACAGATGAAGACACCAGACCATGAATTTCAACCCAAATACGGCGACAAGCAACGTTTTTCGCCTCAACTTTCCTCAACCACTAAAATTGTATTTATGCTATTATGTAGTATGGCAGTGGCATCTCTTGGGGGTTGTTCGATACCAGCTGTAACTCTTGAGGCACAAAAGCCTAATGCGGAGTCACAAACTCAAAGTGAAAACACAGCCCAAAGCAATAATGAAACAACTAGCCCAGTTGTCGCACCAATATTTTCGGGGTCTGACGATCCAAACTTTGTAGTGGGAGTGGTCAAAAAAGTAGGACCAGCTGTGGTTCGTATTAATGCAGCTAGGACAATTTCGCAGCAGTTACCAGAAGAATTTGACGATCCATTTTTCCGAAGGTTTTTTGGGGATATAAGACCATCAGAACCAAGACAAAGGGTCGAACAGGGAAGTGGTTCTGGATTTATTATTAACTCCGCAGGGCAAATTCTCACCAATTCCCACGTGGTTAATGGAGCCGATCGCGTCACCGTTAAATTAAAGGATGGTCGTGAATTTGAAGGACGCGTACTGGGTGAAGATCCGGTAACGGATGTGGCGGTTATTAAAATAGATGCTGGTAAATTACCTACAGTCCCTCTTGGTAACTCAGAAAACTTGCAACCGGGAGAAGCGGTGATTGCTATTGGTAATCCTTTGGGATTGGACAACACTGTAACTTCGGGAATTCTCAGTGCTACAGGACGTTCTAGTAGTGATATTGGCGCTACCGATAAGCGAGTGGATTACATTCAAACCGATGCTGCTATTAATCCGGGTAACTCTGGGGGACCATTATTAAATGTTCGCGGTGAAGTCATTGGGATGAACACTGCTATTATTCGAGGTGCTCAAGGGTTAGGATTTGCCATTCCCATCAACACGGCGCGGCGAATAGCTCAAGAATTAATTTCTAAGGGAAAAGTAGACCATCCTTATTTGGGTATTCAGATGGTAACCTTAACACCAGAACTTAGAGACAAAATCAACTCCAGCGCTGAGGTTAATATTACTGCTAGCAAGGGAGTTCTGTTAGTTGATATTGTTCCCCGTTCTCCCGCCGCCTCCGCAGGTTTAAGACAAGGTGATATTATTCAAGGTATTAACAACCAACCTGTTACAAAAATAGAAGACGTCCAAAAAATAGTGGAAGGGAGCAAGATCGGAGAAACAATACAACTACAAGTACAACGGGATGGACAAACCACTCAAATAGGAGTTCGTCCCGCACCATTACCAGTTCGTCGTTATAGTTAATCATCTCTTTTCCCTAACCCCTGACCCCTAACCCCTATTTCCTATGTCTGAAATAGAAACGCTTCCAATTATTCAATTAGGCGATCGCATACTACGTCAAAAAGCTTCAGCAATTGAAAATATCCATGACGATCGCATTCAAAAACTGATAGATGGTTTAATAGCAACAGTTGCTAAAGCGAATGGTGTAGGAATTGCTGCACCCCAAGTTGCAGAATCCTTACGTTTATTTGTTGTTGCTTCTCGTCCCAATCCCAGATATCCAAATGCTCCAGAAATGGAACCAACTGCTATGATAAATCCCAAAATTATTGCACATTCCACCGAGGTTGTGAAAGGTTGGGAAGGTTGTTTGTGCGTTCCGGGAATTCGCGGTTTAGTTCCTAGATATCAAGCAATTGAAGTAGAGTATCTGGATAGAAATGGCAAACTTCACAAAGCAGAACTCACAGATTTTGTAGCTCGAATTTTTCAACACGAGTTCGATCATCTAGATGGTATAGTCTTTCTAGACAGACTCGAAAGCACCCTAGATATTATGAGCGAGCAAGAATATCAAAAGCAAATCGTTCAACATCCTCAATGAGGGTGTACTCTTTAAAATTTTTAACGGGGGATTCCGATGTTTCTGTCACGTCGCTCCAGGAAGTCTGGATTGGCAGATTCATCGGCATTTACTGCGGGCAAAATACTGAAATTCTTTTCTTGGCTTGCAATGACTCTAGAAAACAGGACTTCATAATTTCTTAAAGCTTGCTCAAAAGAATAATGCTCAATAGCAAACTGTCTGCCTTTATTCCCAAGTTGAGTAGCCACGTTAGGATTGTTATACAGGTATAGCACCGCTTTGGCTAAAGCATCTGGTGACTCTGGAGCGACAACTATACCTCCACCACTTTCGGTTACCGATCGCGCTGCTGTACCTGTAGCTGGAACGCTCGCCAATATCGGGCGACCGGAAGCTAGTAAGAGTGGAATTTTAGAAGGCATATTGAAAGAAATGACATTGCTCTTTTGCACGACTAACCCAACATCGGCGGCGGCTAACATTTCTGGCAGTTTTTCCCTGGGCTGTAACGGTACAAGTAAAACATTAGTAGCCTGAGATGCCAAACAGTATTTTTGCAGCCACTGGAGGGCTTTTGATTCACCCGCGATCGCAAAGACAATTTCTGGAATGTGGCGCAAAGAAATTGCTGCTTCGATGACTGTTTCCAAACCTTGCGTCAGTGCAATATTGCCCGAGTACATCACCACAAATTTTCCTTCAAGCTGATGTTCAGCCCGAAAATAGTTCTTCTCTTTTGGTAGAGGGCGGACGAAGTTGACGTTCACCCAATTGGGGATACAAACTATTTTTTGGATAGGAACTCCCTTACTGACTAAATTCTCTAAAAAGCCATGAGCAATGACACTAATGGTATGGGCGCGTCTGTATGCAAACTTCTCTAAAGCTTCTAAAGCGCGAATCATCAACTTGTTTTTCAACAGCCCAACGCGTACAGCCGCCTCTGGAAGAATATCTTGTACGTTCAGTACCACCGGACAGTTATACAGCCAACTCAGTAGGCTAGCGGGTAATGATACCAATAACGGAGGTACTGTCAGAAGAATTACATCGGGTCGCCAGCCGTTTAACGCTTGCGGTATGCTTGTAAACACAAAACTCAATTCTAGTAACAGTCTATCCAGCAAATTTGGTTTGGATTTAATACGTAAGTAGGAACGCTGGATAGTGACACCATTTTTCTGTTCTGTTACGTACCACTTTCCACGATAACCCGGATAGATTTCTCTCTGTGGGTAATTGGGCATACCCGTAATAACCCTGACTTGATGACCTTGCTTGACAAGCCCTTCTGCCAGTTCGGTCATCAATGGAGCTATTCCAATGGGTTCTGGATAGTAGTTGTAGGAGTAAATCAGAATATGCATTATTTATGAGTCAATTCTGTGTGTACTACAAAAAATTCATGTTCCGCTTGATTCATTACAGAGTCACCCTTACTATGAATTAGTGTTTGTTAATTCATTTATGAACTTCAAGAACTGCGGTACGGAATGGTATTAGCACGGTATTCCTTATCTACAATACTACTCAGTACATAGTTGTTAATCTACACAACGGTCTATTTTAAAGATACCTGAGGTTCGGGTTTGCTCCGTAAAGTTTTGCTATAGCTGCGCTACTGCCTAAAGGCAGAACGCTATGGGGAAATTAACTATAAATAGAGCTTAATTTAAATTATTTAACAATTCAGTTTTTTGACCACACTTGGTAGATACACGAGAAATAGTAACATCAGTGTGGTAGTATCTCGTATAATTTAGCGCTTCTTTCATAAAATCTTTATACTATATAGGTATCCTAAATTGTTTATGAAAATTTTGAATAGGTAGGGAAGACAGCCCATCAGATCCAACTTTGCTAGACAATGCCTACCCCATGCATATTTCAAAAATAAAATAGAATACCCAGAATTTTTACTCAACATTAACTACCCCACCGCATGGCGGGTTGGGAATTCCGCGAATGTGTTAAATGCCAAATCAAATAGGTTTTATCAATTAAGATTTTTCTAACTCCCTTCCGCGACAAGATTACCGACCCGATACTGCGTAGGTTTTGCATAAAAACACGCAATTACGTAGGTTGCGTTGAGGAACGAAACCCAACATTTATCGGCATTTGTTGGGTTTCGCACACGGGTTTTCCCCTACTACAATTTCTCTCAGCCCTTGCAGTATTGATTACCGACCTTCTTTTACTCTTTCTTCGTGTCCAATGCGATCGAGTGCGGTTCATTCATGTAGTAATCTTCGGGCGGGAAGGAGTAAACAATACCAGCCACACCACCTAAAGGTTTTTTATTCTTACCTTTACCCTATTCAGATAAACAACTCGTAGGAGGGACGAGTTGCGCTATATCCAAACAATATATTATTTCTTACTATTCCTATTAAACAAACCAATTTTCTATTTGAAGCTCTTGAAAAGAAACATAATCTGATACATTGTTTGTTACTAAAATCAGTCCATTTACTTTTGCGATAAGCTGAGTACAGCTTGCGCTTCGCGAAAGCTGCAATTTGCCCATCTGGATAAGCAGGCGGTTTTCCAATAGCTATCAATCGCGCTCTTTCCAAAGCAAACCATTCAGCAGCAGCTACGTCATAGGGTAAGATAGGAAAATTTGGTTGAACTATTTCCTTAAGATAACGTTCAATTCTCTCTCGTTTCCTAGAAGCAGGCAGACGATAGCAACCAAATAGCAGTTCATGCCAAGTAACTGAAGCAATTGCAAGTTCCCTTTCATGTATTTGAAGCCTTTGAATAACTGTTGGATTTGGGTACAGCCTCAACGATTCAGAAATGATGTTCGTGTCAAGTAAAAACTGACTCACAGAGTAACCTCACGCCCAGGAGACCGATCGCGCACATCCTTCCAGACTTCATCAGGATTAATTTCGATTCCTTCTTCAATCATTTCTTGCCGAAATTGCTGTAAAGATTCCCAAAAATTTGGCTTTTCTGACAATAGACGCTCGTATTCACCTACAGATAGGATCACAGCAACTTGTTGTCCCTGGCGTATAATTTGTACTAATTCACCTTGTTCGACCTCCTGAACAATCCTAGCCAGATTTGTAGAAATTTGTTCAATAGAATACTGTTGAGACATAGTGCTTTTATCTCTCTATATAGAGGATTATCTTGATATTATACTCCATATTGAATTTTAGAGAAAATTTTGAATTAAGATAAACACAGATGTCTCTTTCAATCTTACCTACTAAGACAACCTTGGTATTGTTCTGGCTTTAAGCGTTGTAGATCTGGGCTTTGCCAAGAACTGTCAAGACTGATATTGGTAATTTTGGAGTGACAAGGAAGCATATTAAGAAGCAGCTGGGATACTAAAGCAGTTCAAAATTTGTCAAATTAAAATAAAAGTTGATGTTTTATGCAATTAGAAGACTACTTTGAATTTATTTCGGCTGATGATATCCGGGTTAAAGGAACGCGAATTGGGATTGAGCATATTCTTGATGAATATATTTATAGTGCTAATGGGAGATTGGTTAGATTTCACCCTCAAGGCTGAAGCAGAGTATGACAAAAATCCTTCATCTACAATCATCAGGTTAAAAGAGTTAAAGCCACGGTTAATTTGTACAGTGCGTAATTCCTCATAATCTAATCTTTACCTCTTCGCGCCTTTGCGCCTTTGCGTGAAGCTCAAAAATATCTCAACATCAACAAGAGAACTCCCCCCGTCAGTAGCAAACAAACAACACCCGCCACACCAGCCAAGGGTTTTTTATTCTTACCCGTCACCCACTCAGATACACAACCCGTAGGATTAACAAGTTGTGCTGTATCCAAACATGCGATCGCCCAAACCCATCCCGCATGCAGTCCCCAAGCCAAGCCGATACTACCCCCATCCGTAAACCGTGCTAATACCAACACCATTCCCATTAACCAAAGACCGGGTAATTGCGGAATAGTTTCTTGCTGCTCCCAAACCAGATGTAGCAGGGCAAAAATTAAGCTTCCGGCGATCGCAGCTATCCAAACAGAGCTATCCAAGTCCAGTTCTCTCAAGAGAAAACCGCGAAAAATTAACTCCTCCACACCACCTACCAATAAAGCAACTAACAATACAGGTAGTAAAATAGGTCGCACTTGCTTGAGGTTTGTTTCTTGAAACGCATACCACCCCAACCATATTTGACAAGAAAACACCACTGCAATACCCAACACTCCCAACGCTAAACCTAAGGCTAAAGAATAAAAAGTTGCAAGATTTCCTGAAAATCCATACTCAGAAAAGGAAGTTTTTGTCAACCAACTTGTACCCCAAAGCATGAGGGGGGCTAGGAGGTAGAGAGGAATAAGTAGGGGTAACTTTTGTTCTGGTTGTAGAGGTTGAAAGGGTTTCCATTTCATAGCGATCGCTGATATTACCGCTAATGGTATCCAACAGATAATCCACGAAAGAAAAAAAGCCATCACAACAAATAATGCATCTGCATCTTGTAATGATGGCTCAAATAATACTATGACATCGCGCCAAAAAATACGACAGACTTGTTGCATATCATATCTCTCGCTCAGCAGAACAAAAACTTTCCAATGATAATGTGTGAATTACAAGGTGAAATATAAAGTATTTCATACTTTTCTATCATACTTCATCTTTCTTTTATCTTTCACACTTTACCTTTTTGAGCTTTTGCCTATTCTTAACCAAGCTTTTATCAAAATTTCTTATAGCTGCAACAGTCTCATCGTTTTATTTTGTACGAAGTTTTTTATTTTGTCAGGAAAATTTACATTTTTTCTACATCATCGGCGTCAGTCATCAAGCTTTTGCTCTAAACTTGCCTCTACTATAAAAAAATTTAATCTTCCTCTTCATCCTCATCTTCATCCTCATCAAAGTCCTCTTCGTCTTCGATATCCTCTTCGTCTAAATCCGAATCATCCGACGAGAGCAACTTCTTATCAGCGTCGATTTGAATTAGGTGAATATGCTTGTATCCTAACTTAATTTCAAACTCATCACCTGACTTTAAGCCCATTGCTTTGGTGTAAGTTGCACCAATTACAATCTGACCGTTTTGGTGTACGCTGACTCTGTATGTCGGTTCGCGTCCGCGACCATCTTTTGGTGCTTCTGGGCTTAAGGGAATTCCCCTAGCTGACAGTAAAGCATCATAAAAATCAGTCAGGTTGACGCGGACTTGGTTATTTTTGGTAACTGTGTAGTAACCGCACTGCTTGGCTCTTTCTCGCCGTGGTAAATTGGATAGTTCTTTAACCTTTGCAAGCAGTGCTTTACCGGTTAATGGTGCGGTTGCAGTTTCAGTCATTATGCTCCAAAGATCCTCACTCTCTCCGAATTGATAAATTTTGTCTTTTTGCCAGTATTTGGCTTTTTTACATCTACACAGCGCTACTCAAAACCTTTATACGGGTAGCCTAAGAACCTTTATTATGGTTATCCGCAACACTCCAGATATGTCACGATTGTCACAGGCATTTATTTTGGTAGTTTTACGGCACTTTTAGCCATCATTTGCCATCCGAAATGAAATCAATCTTTCTTTTGGCACTGCTGTAGCGGTGTCACTTCCGACCACCTTTACAAATTGGGGAGCCAGAACGTGGTGAGGAATTTCTTCCAACTTTATTGCCACGCTCGTTTGACCCCTAATAAGTCATGAACCCAAGAAAAAGCGGTCTTTCCACTTTTCTAGCTTTGCTTTTTTGGCTCTGAGACGAAAGGTTTTCCCCATTCGTACTCGCAAGCTTTTGACAGCAAAAGTAGCTTTTGGGAGGTTGTGCAGATGTAAACCCTTTTATCCTACCAGTAGAGATAAGAAATTTCCGCTCTCTACAATATTACTAAGAAACAAAGCAGTAACAGCCGCACATCTATGGCGATTGATACTGGTTTTGTTGCTTTGTAATTTCATATTAAATACTAGCATGGTTTAATAATAGCAAAATACTTGTTTAAGTTTGAATTAAACTTGCCGCACAAACTTTTATCTTAATCCCTACCCTTGGGATGAGTATTCCTGTACGAGTTTTAGAAAAATTCATTGAATTTAGACATACAGTTTTGTGCAATGAGTGCAAACCAAGAGTTTCTTGATTATGAGGTCACAATGTTCATATAATGCCGGTTAACAATTCTATATAACCAAAAAAGTGCTGGTGTGGCATTGCAAAGTAGGTTTTTTGAGGTGAATGGCTCTCACTTGTGTTTACATCAAGATACAGTTATAACCGATAGAGGCATTTCGCAACAAATATTTTTAGTTAGGGGATAGGGTGAGTCATTATCCTTAATATCCCTGTTGTCCCCTTACCCCTCTCCCTATGACCCAATGGATGGTAACCTATTCAGGGAAGTTACAATTCAAATTTTCGCGGCTATCCTTATTATTGTAGAGAGCGGAAATTTCTGGTCTTTACAATCGTCAGTATATTAACAGCTAGCTATGAATGAAGGACACCTTGGTGGATCTCGTTTGTGGAAGGAGCGCCATTAAGTGAGAAAAATTTCATAAGCTAGGTAGAAGTTCTTTATTAATAGTGGTAATGGAAGTTCTTTTTAAGGTCATACGGCAGCAACAAAATTCCTCCCCTATGGTAAAAACCTACGTTTTGGATGTTGAACCAGGAAACACCATCCTCGATTGCCTAAATCGTATTAAGTGGGAGCAAGATGGAACTTTAGCATTTCGCAAAAATTGCCGCAATACAATTTGTGGAAGCTGTGCTATACGAATAAATGGGCGCTCGGCTTTGGCTTGTAAAGAAAATGTTGGTGGTGAAATTTCCCACAAGCAAGCAGCCCAAACACCAGGAAGCCCTACAAATGTTATCCCAGAAATAACAATAGCACCACTGGGTAATATGCCTGTTATCAAGGATTTAGTAGTGGATATGACCAGTTTTTGGGACAACTTAGAAGCGGTGGCTCCCTATGTGAGTACAGCAGGGCGAAGCGTACCAGAAAGAGAGTTCTTACAAACACCACTAGAGCGATCGCGTCTCGATGAAACTGGTAATTGTATCATGTGTGGAGCGTGTTACTCGGAATGTAACGCTCGTGAAGTGAATTCAGATTTTGTCGGTCCCCATGCTCTTGCCAAAGCATACCGCATGGTAGCAGATTCTCGCGATAACAAAACCGAAACTCGATTAGAAGAATATAACGAAGGAACTAAAGGAGTTTGGGGTTGCACTCGCTGTCTTTACTGCAATTCTGTTTGTCCGATGGGTGTTGCACCGTTAGATCAAATTACTAAAATCAAACAAGAAGTTCTCGATCGCAAACAAGCAACTGACAGCCGTTCCATTCGTCACCGCAAAGTGCTAGTGGAGTTAGTCAAAGAAGGCGGTTGGATCGATGAACGTCAGTTTGGTTTACAAGTTGTCGGCAATTACCTGAGGGACTTAAAAGGATTGTTGAGTATTGCCCCTCTCGGTTTGCGAATGCTCGCCCGCAGAAAATTTCCACTATCATTTGAACCTTCCGAAGGCACTGAACAAGTTAGATCTTTGATTGAAGCAGTGCAGAGACTGGAGACTGGGGAGTAGAGAGACAAGGGGGACAAGGGGACAAGGGAGACAAGGGGGACAAGGTAGACAAGGTAGAAGAAGAATTCGTTCCAATTCCCAATCCCTACTCCCCAATCCCCAATCTACTGAGGCTCTTGAGGTATATTTAAACGCTGCCCGGAACGGTTATAAACTAAAATATCCCATTGACCATTTACGCTAGATTCAAAGGCAATCCGACTTCCATCAGCGCTAATCGTTGGATTGCGAACTTCTGCTTGCAAGTTCGCAGTTAAATTGCGTAATTGACGCGTTTCTCGATCGTAGAGGAAAATTCCCGACCGCCCCTGACGGTTAGCACACAAAACAATATAGCGCCCATTTTCAGCCACAGAGGGATGGGATGCGATCGCATCAAAAGAATTTAACCCAGGTAAATCAACCAAATTATTCGTTAGCCTGTCAAACATATACACATCTTGGCTACCCATGCGGTCAGTCGTAAAAACAACATAGCGTTTGGAAATTTGTGGATTTAACTCCGATCCCAAGCTGTTAAGACTGCGCCCTCCAGGATCGACAGGATAGTTCAACAAGCGAGGGTAGCCAACACAACCACCCAACAAACTGGCAATAGTAAATATTATGAATGGCATTGAGCGTTGGGCATTGGCATTGGGCATTGGGCATTAGTATGAATTATTATTCTACCTTGTCTCCATGTCCCCATGTCCCCATGTCCCCCATGTCCCCATGTCCCCCTTGTCCCCCTTGTCCCCTTGTCCCCCTACCCCCCCAATCCCGTTACAGTAGCCCCATTATCAATATCTAACTCAATATCTAGTCCTCGGTCTAGGACTTCAATGTCCCACTGACCGCGACTTGCGGATTCAAAGACAACATAGCGTCCATCGGGGCTGATACTTGGGTTTCTCACCCAACCGCGATAGATTGGTGTGAGGATTTGCGACTGTTGCGTTGCGCGATCGTAAAGCGCGACAACTGGTCTGCCTTGGTCACTGGTAATGTAGGTAATATAACGTCCCGTGTAACTGAGACTGGGGCTTTCTACAATGGTTTCAGGTCGATTTAAGCCCGGTGTATTCATAAACTGTTGTTGTTGCAAGTCATACAACAGCACTTGATGACTGCCATTGCGATTGGATACAAATGCCAAAAAACGACCATTTCCACTCAACGCTGGTTGCTGTTCGGTATAACGGCTGTTGAGAGAAGTTGGTCCTACAGGAAGGTCATTGTAACTGCAGGATACAAGCATACCTGCTAATGTTAAACAAAGACTCCAACGAATTTGTCTTTGGAGCCGAAATCTAGGTGTAATCTTTTTCACCTTAACTGTTTTCTGTTGCTTTTGTTTGCAACTTTTCCTCAGATCTATTTAAACATCATCATCAAAATTTACTGAATTATCTTGTTCGTCACTTGGGCGATTTGGGCGGTCAAGCGGACGTTCAAGAGGTTTGTAATCTACGTAATCCGTGGCGATCGCATCATCATCTTGACCTTCAACTCGATAGGTTGAATCACTGGGGGGACGACGCCTTCTCGATCTGGAAGGAACATCATCTTCTGTCGCTGTTGGTCGAACCGGTCCGTTAGTACTGCGCCGAGAAGGTCTTTTTTCTTCACCCGGAGAGTTATCCCAATCATCGACTGCTGGTTTAGATGAAGTACCCCAATCCTCATCTTCAAACCTTTCAGATGTGCGTGTGGGACGAGAATTGCTCCGACGGCGAGGTTTGTCCATATTCGATCTTTCGTTACTGCTGCTGCGACGTTCTATGCGGCGTGGCGCTTCATCATCGTAGTAATCATCACGAGATGAGCGAGAATCCCTGCTACCTGGAATTCGTCTTGGTGGCGCTTCGTCTTCCTCATAGTAAGGCAGGGGATCTAAATCAGCTTCCATTTCTGCCTTGTATTTTGGTCTTCTAGTGTATGAAGGGCGATCGCTCACCTCTCGTTCATCATCCACAATAGGAGTGTTGCGCTTGGCTTGTTGTGTGGCGATCCCCCGCAAGCGAATACTTTCAACTGCGAAAAATATCGTCGATCCCGCCAAAAGCAACTGACCAAATTGTAGAATTGGGTCGAGACGCCATCCTTGGAATATAAGAATAAAGCCGCACAGCAAACCTACAGCCGCAAAAAAGATATCTTGGTCGCGGGAAAGCTCTGGGCGCACTGAGCGAAGAAAATAGAGTGCTGCCCCAGCCACAGCCAGGAAGATTCCCAGAACACTGGCTGAGTTCGCCCCAAAATTTACCTGAGCCAGAACACTGGCTGAGTTCAGCCCGAACATTAGCATTGCTGTTTACCTAATAACAAATCTATGTTAACGAGTTAAAACTTAAAACTCTACTGTAACTGGTTACTATATATTATTGCTATGTCCAAGCGAAATTAACCCATTCCAAAAAATTTTTCCCGTTTCACATACCCGATACTTTACTGTAATTGGGCATATTTAAAGAAGAGACGCAGTTACCTGCGTCTCCCAAACCATTTTCTCACTTGAACGAGCGAGTGTTTCACACTTGTTGAAATCTTTTATGAACGCTCGATTTTATCTTTTTGGCTAACAAAAATTAATCCTACTGTCACAGGGATAACGACAATAGCAGTACCCCAAACGAGACTCCAAAGAAAATTTGATAAAGAGGGTGTCATAGATTTCAACCTTTTTTTACATAATCTACTTCAATTTTAATACTGTAGCAGATTCTTGAGAAGCTACCTAGCTGTGACTGAGGGCAAGTTTTCGACCTATTCCAGGGAAGCAACAAGTGGAGAAAACTGAAGTCAAAGAATTAGAATAATAGAGAGTGCTTTACAAAGCTTAAAATCTTACCGCTTTTGCTCTCATTTTTTCTCTATTCTGATGGAAGAGTCAAGCTGATATCATGACTGGTGCTACCCTTGCTATTTGGATTCTCGGTCCGGTGTTAGGGCTGATGACGTTTTTGTTTATTATTCGCATTGTTCTGACTTGGTATCCTCAAGCAGAACTGAATCGTTTTCCTTTCAATGTGGTAGCTTGGCCCACTGAACCTTTTTTAGCCCCATTGCGAAAGATAGTACCGCCTTTAGGTGGAGTAGACATTACTCCTATCATTTGGGTTGGGATTTGCAGCTTACTGCGAGAAATTTTGTTAGGTCAGCAAGGGCTGCTGATTATGCTCGATCGCAGTTAGTGGTTAGTTGTTAGTGGTTAGTTGTTAGTTGTTAGTTGTTAGTGGTTAGTTGTTCCACTTCCCACTAACCACTAACTACCAACCACTAACCACTACCGATTATCCAAGCCCTTTCATTTCCTGTATAAAATTGGTATAGACATTTCCCTGTAGAAACTGGGGATATTCCATAATTTTCTGATGGAAACTAATTGTCGTTGGCAAGCCGGTAATGGCGCATTCTCGCAACGCACGCTTCATACGCTTGATAGCTGTGGAACGGTCTGGACCCCAAACAACTAACTTGCCAATGAGGGAGTCGTAGTATGGGGGAATTTGATAATCAGTATATACGTGGGAGTCAATTCGGACTCCGGGACCCCCAGGGGGAAGGTAACCACTGATACGTCCGGCTGCGGGGCGAAAATCGTGTTCTGGATCTTCAGCGTTGATACGGCATTCGATCGCATGACCCCTCAAGATGACCTGGTCTTGCTCGAGCGTCAGTCTTTCTCCTTGAGCAATACGGATTTGTTCGGCTACCAAGTCTATACCCGTAATCATCTCCGTAACGGGATGTTCAACTTGAATCCGGGTATTCATTTCCATAAAGTAAAACTGACCCGATCTATCTAAGAGAAATTCGATAGTCCCCGCCCCACTGTAATTAATAAATTGACATGCTCTAACAGCTGCTTGTCCCATTTTTGAGCGCAATTCTGAATCTAAAGCGGGGCTGGGTGCTTCTTCTAAAAGTTTCTGATTGCGACGCTGAATCGAGCAATCGCGTTCGCCCAAATGAATTACGTTACCGTAGTTATCAGCCAATACTTGAAATTCAATATGGCGGGGACGCTCAATAAATTTTTCTAAATAGACTCCGGAATTACCAAATGCAGCTCCGGCTTCGCCTTGCGCTGCTTGAAAAGATTTGATAAATTCACTCTCAGAACGCACCAAACGCATTCCCCTACCACCGCCACCAGCTGTGGCCTTAATCATAATAGGGTAGCCGATTTTTTGGGCAATAGCTAATCCTTCGTCTTCCGACTCTAGCAAGCCATCACTACCCGGTACTGTAGGGACACCAGCCCTTTGCATGGTATCTTTTGCCGTAGATTTATCACCCATTAGCCGTATTGCTTCGGGAGAAGGACCAATGAAAGCAATGTGATGATCGGCACAAATTTCTGCAAATCGAGCATTTTCTGCCAAAAAGCCGTAACCAGGATGAATAGCACTAGCATTACGTGTCAAAGCAGCAGCAATAATATTAGGAATATTCAAATAACTTTTACTGCTAGCCGCTTCTCCAATACAAACCGCTTCATCAGCTAATTGAACGTGCAGAGCATTTCGGTCTACGGTGGAATGTACCGCAACTGTCGCAATCCCCATTTCCTCACAAGCGCGGAGAATGCGAAGAGCGATTTCTCCCCGATTGGCAATTAATATTTTGTCAAACTTCATCTTCTAGAAATTGATATAAGTTCGTAGATTGACATTAATCTGCCGTCAAAGTTGAAATTACGCAGAGCCTCATCTCACTTGTTCGGCAGGATAGAACCAACTCACATCCCCGTCAGGAGGGCGAGAATTTGGCTTTTTGCCTCTATAGGTTACAAGAGAAGTGCGTTTTCAGCCTCCCAGTATAGTGTTTATAAGTGTAAGAGTATTGTGCGCCATATGGCACTTACACTCAATAACATTAAAATTAGTTCATTCCCTAAGAAAAATTTTCTGTATTTTGGGTGGCATCTCAACCAAATCCGTTTTTGTTATGCTATAGTCAATACGATGAACCTTGCGGATGTGGCGGAATTGGTATACGCGCACGTTTGAGGGGCGTGTGGGCTTCCCTTGCGAGTTCGAGTCTCGCCATCCGCATTAATCAGTGAACAGTAACAAGTGACCAGTAACTGGCTGATGTGGGTCATTGTTATTAAGCAATATGGCGTTGCATAATAGAGGGAGGATTTGAGGTGTTCTACTATGCAATGTCCATACTGCGAGTCTACGGAGATTCTGAAAAACGGCAAGCGAAGAGGTAAACAAAACCACAAGTGTACTAATTGTGGTCGTCAATTTATAGATGTTTACAGTCCGCCGAGAGGGTACTCAGATGAAGTAAAAAAAGAATGTTTAAGATTATACGTAAATGGCATGGGATTCCGAGCTATCGAGCGAGACAAAGGGGTTCATCATACGACCATAATTAACTGGGTTAAACAAGTTGGCTCGCAACTTCCAGACGCACCGGAATTTCAAGAGATACCAGAAGTTGGTGAATTAGATGAGCTAGAAACCTTTGTAGGGTCAAAAAAAACAAAGTTTGGTTATGGACAGCGGTAAATCATTTTCGCCCAGGAATTTTAGCTTGGACTCTTGGCGATCGCAGTAGTGAAACGTTTAAATTTTTGTGGAACATTGTTTCTTGTTGGGAATGTTATTTTTACGTAACAGATGGTTGGGTAGTTTACCCTTGTTTTATTGATCCAGGCGACCATATTGTTAGTAAAACCTATATGACTAGGGTTGAAGGCGAAAATACTCGCCTACGTCATTATCTGGCAAGATTACGGCGAAAAACACTATGTTATTCAAAATCCGTGGATATGCTTAAACACTCAATTAGATTACTACTTCATTACTTAAAGTATAGAGAATTACCCGTATTTACCTAATCATCCCGCATTTATGCAACGCCAGCAATATAATGAGAGATTAATCGATTTCTTTTTTCATAAATGTATTTCTGAGAGAAGTCACGAGGAAGCTTTCCCTGTAGGTAAACTATGCGTGCCCGAACAAGATATTGTAACACTTGACCCTCAGATCAAATGACCAATGAGCAATGACAAATGACAAATGACAAATGACAAATTTTTATGCAATTATATAATAAGTGAAGTTTTGTAAAGAACCTTGACAGCGACTTTTACGCCGATAAACAATTTAACATTACCATCGGGGTGGCATCGTCTCACCCCAATTTGGCAGGGTGGAGAGGAAGTCATTCAACAGGGTTTGCCTCACACTCAACTTGCACCCGCTTGGCAACTCCTTTTGTTAGGTGACGGGTCTCCGACACGACACTTACAATTGCTGACAGGTGAACCCACAGAAGTGGACGTTATTGATATGTCATTGGTTGGCGCGGATTTGGATAATGCACCTGACCTAATCAAAGCTGTTCCAGAACCGCGACTACGACGACAGGTTTGGTTGCGTACCGCCTCCGGTCAGCGATTGGCATATGCTACTTCTTGGTGGGAAGCAACTCAAGTAGATGAGTATTTACAAAACCGTGCATTACCCATTTGGGCTAGTTTGGCACGTCTCCGCACGGAGTTATACCGGGATGTACAGGGAATTTATTACGGGGACTCCACTGCCCTAGAGTCGGGTTTTGATGAGTCAGGACCTTTTTGGGGTCGCCACTACTTGTTTTGGCATCACGGGCAGCCTCTTACCCTCATTTATGAGGTTTTTTCACCTTATTTAACAAAATATTTGGGACCAATGGAATTGCCTTCTCATAATGGGAAAGTTTAGTATAAGAGGGCAGAAGTACGGAGGCAGAGGGGATGAGTTGCAAAAGCTTACCATAAAAGCCTGAACTTACAAAGTGTTATCATTTCGCAAGTAATGTAGGTTTCAATGACACTGCCTGATTGTGTCTTTGTGGATGAAAAAAGATAAGAAACTGTCTTTAATATTGACGCTCTCATCAGCAGGATTGCTGATTGGTGGGGGCGTAGCTGCATATTGGCTGTTGACTCAAGGCAAACCATTCTCTAGAGATTTGCTACCTGGAGCAAATCTTATTCCTCAAGATGCTCTATTTGCAGTTTCTTTTACGACCGACTCCAGTCAATGGCAAAAGTTGCAAGAGTTTGGAACTAAAGAAACGCAAGCAGAATTGGATACCAATATAGTGCAGCTTCAGGAACGCTTTCTGACAAGTAATGGCTACGATTTCCAGAAAGATATCCGTCCTTGGGTAGGTGACCAAATTGCAGTTGCAGTTCTTGCTCCTGAGATGAGCAAAGCCACGTCTAAACCAGTGACAACTAACGCAAGTGTTATTGGCAACGAACAGTCGCTTGTGATGGTTTTGCCTATAAAAAATAAAGAAGCTGCTAAAAGCATACTGTCACAACCAAAAGCGCCCAAAGGCGGTAAATGGATTAACCGTTCCTACGAGAATATTGCCATCAAAGAAACCGAAGGACAAGCTGGGGAAAAATTTTCAGTAGCTGTAGTGGATGAGAATTTTTTAGTTATTACTGATAACCCAAAAGCGACAGAAAAAGCAATTAATGCCTATAAACGTAAGACATCTTTGGCTGATTCTTTAGGTTTTGCAGAACACTATCCCAAAATTGCTACTTACCAGCCTTTTGCTCAGTTTTATGTCAATGTGCCTTTCTCTGCCAAAATAGCCGCATCTGGCGATCGCTCTTTGCCCGCGCCCGTTCTCTCTCAACTTCAAAACAACCAAGGTTTGGCAGGAAGTCTTTCTTTGGAACCGGAAGGAGTCAGGATAAAGGGTGTCTCCTGGTTGAATCCTAACTCCCAGAGAGTTTTGGCAACAGAAAATAATGCAGGCAAAATCCAAAATCGTCTCCCTGCAGAAACTTTATTGATGCTGTCGGGAGGAAATTTAAAGCAATTGTGGACAGATTATGCTTTAACTTCTCAAGGAAATCCGCGCTCGCCAATGACACCAGAACAGTTGCGAGAAGGTGTCAAATCTCTCACCAGTCTCGATCTAGAGCGAGATCTTCTCAGTTGGATGGGAGGAGAATTTTCTGTTGCAATTGTTCCCAATATTACCAAAGAAGGCTCATCAGAAGATTTTAGGGCTGCTTTTGTCTTTATGGTAGAAGCAAGCGATCGCAATCGTGCCGAAATTGCTCTAAAACAGCTAGATGAAGTCATGAAAAATCAATACCAGTTTCAAATTAAGTATACAACAGTAGCAAATAGACCTGTTGTTAACTGGCTGGGACCTTTTGGAACCTTAACGGCTACACACGGTTGGTTGGATGAAAACGTTGCTTTTTTAGCATTGGGTGCTCCTGTCACCGAAAGAATACTGCCCAAACCAAATTACCCCCTCACTAGCACGACAATGTTTCAAACAACTGTACCCAAAGAACCTAACCCTACAAACGGGCAGTTTTTCATAGATGTGGAACGAACGGCTAAAAATTTTCCTTTAACATCCTTTGTGCCTATCAAACAAACTTGGATAGACGCAACACATTCATTGGGTGTGACATCAGCTGTCAGCGATTACCGCAGTATTCGCTATGACATTTTTCTCACACTGAAAAAATTCGAAAAATCAGATCCATTACTAACGCCTACACCTAGCGCAACACCCAGGCAATGAGGGAGAATAACTGTCATTGGTTAGTGGTTAGTAGTTAGTGGTTAGTGAAAAAGATTAGGATCTAAGAAAATAAAATACATATTTAACTTGGAGATAACTTAAGTTATGAATCTGGTTGCACTCCAGAATTGGCTGGATAATGCCTCTTTCGCTGTCTTATTTATAACAATGCTAGTGTATTGGTTTGGGGCTGCGTTTCCAAACATTCCCGCCCTTCCTACTTTGGGAACAACTGGAATGGTTGTTGCTAACTTGTGCATTGCTACCCTTTTAGGAGCAAGATGGCTGGAAGCAGGATATTTTCCCCTAAGTAATTTGTATGAATCGCTATTTTTCCTGGTGTGGGGAATTACCACCGTCCATCTTATTGCAGAAAATACAAGCCGCAGTCATTTGGTTGGAGTTGTTACAGCACCCGTAGCGATGGGCATCACAGCTTTTGCAACTTTGTCACTGCCATCAGAAATGCAATCCTCAGCACCTTTGGTTCCCGCACTTAAGTCCAATTGGCTGATGATGCACGTTAGCGTGATGATGTTGAGTTATTCAGCTTTGATGGTAGGTTCGCTACTGGCGATCGCTTTTCTGTTAGTCACTCGCGGTCAAGATATTCAACTACAGGGTAGTTCTGTAGGATCTGGCGGTTATCGCAGCAATGGTTATCGATTGCACAAAGTTGGTGAAGCAGTCTCTCAAGCACAAGCATTGACTGGTGAGAATAATGGAGCCACCCGTGTTGAGGGCAACAGTAACGGGAAAACTGTGGTCTTAGATTTAGTGACTGTACCTCAGTCATCAACTGTAGCAACAGCCGAACCGCTTTCACCCCAACGCCTTAGCCTTGCTGAAACTCTTGATAACATTAGCTATCGCGTCATTGGATTGGGTTTTCCCTTGCTAACTATTGGTATTATTGCTGGTGGAGTTTGGGCAAATGAAGCGTGGGGTTCTTACTGGAGTTGGGACCCTAAAGAAACTTGGGCACTCATCACTTGGTTAGTGTTTGCTGCTTACCTCCATGCCCGCATCACTCGCGGTTGGCAAGGTCGTCGCCCTGCAATTTTAGCAGCTAGCGGCTTTGTTGTCGTTTGGATTTGTTACTTAGGGGTTAATCTTTTAGGTAAAGGTTTACACTCATACGGTTGGTTCTTTTAGGGATTTGCTAAAAATTATCCCCGATTGTGGGATGGGCATCCTCGCCCGTCCTTTATTACCTCAAGAATCACAGGTGGACAAATCTCTAATATCTTCGATACCTTAGGACAAACTCTTTTCTCGATATTTTCTGGTTCACAAACTCCTCCCATAACTACCAAAGCAACAACTCTGGTGTCACCGAAAAATTGTTGAGATAGTGACATTGGTTAGCAGTACCTACGCTATTGGAGTGTCTAAAGGAATAAATCAGTGTTCAATTCAGATGTAATTATAGATACAAAAGCGATTGAAAGTCGTACTACCTTGGTGGGATCGACGGCATCGAATGTTGCGGCTAAATGTAGCATAGTCTGAAATTACGATTGACTTGAGTTCAAGCATTCTGTGGCTGAGCCTGGAAACGAGGTGGCTGCCCATCAAATTTGTGTGATGGACTACTAAAATAAAATTCAGCCTCATGAAGCTATCAATGGCAAGCTGTAACAATTGTCACAGGATTAAGTGGTGCAAAGCGTGTTAAGTGTCCGATGGGGACAGAACGGGAAAGCTGCACTTGCAATAACTGGTAATGCCAAGAATGAGATTGAAACCAGGATAAAGCAGTGTTGAGATGTTCTAAGGTGGCTAGAGATAGAACTATGATGCCGTCAGAGGTGAGTTTGGTAGCACAAACATTAAGGATTTCAGTTAAATTGCCTCCACTACCACCGATGAAAATACGATCTGGGCTTGGTTCACCACTAGGGGTGTTACACGTTTCTCCTAGAGTTTGCAAAATATCCGGTGCATTGCCATGAATGGAAATGACGTTCTCCACTTGAAAGCGACGGCAATTTTGGGCAATTAAGGCACTACCTGCAGCAGTTTTTTCTATGGCGTAGACTTTGGAAGTAGGAAACAGGCGGGCAATTTCAATGGAAACAGAACCAGTCCCTGCACCAATATCCCAAATGATTTGTCCGGGACGCAAAGCGAGTTCAGCTAACACTAAAGTCCGAACTTCTCGCTTTGTCATCAAACCAGGGCGATCGCTAAAACTAAGAAAGCACTCATCTGGTAAACCAAAATATGGTAACGCTGAAAGCTCTAGCGGTTTTTCTCGATCCTGACGCAGTAGCACTACCACATTCAGAGGGGCAAATGTAGAGCTTGCAACATCTTTACACAATGTTTCTACAGAGAAAGACTCAATGCGCTCCAAATCCCCACCTAAATTCTCACAAACCCACAACTGGTACTGACTGGGTAGATTCAGAGATTCGATCAGTTTCGCGATCGCATTTGGGGTATTTGTTCCATCTGTCAGTACAGCTATTTTCTCCACCCCTTGTTGTAGGGCATGAATTAATTCCTCCACAGAACGCCCGTGTGCGCTGATAACACGCGCATCATGCCAGCTTGCTTTCACGCGATTAAAGGCTAGCTGTACCGAACTGAGATGAGGGTGAAATGTCAGTACATCTTTTGGCAGTTCTGCTAGAAGCAAGCGTCCCAAACCAAAAAAGAGCGGATCTCCAGAAACTATAATAACAACACCATCACAACCCTTATTTATGTAGTCACGTATTATACTAATATTTTCAGTAAAATTTTTGAGAGGCAAACGTTGGCTGTGATGGTTGGGAAAATAACTCAAATGGCGATCGCTACCCACCAGCAATGTCGCACGTTCGATAATTTCCCTAACTTTTTCACTCAATCCAGCGATTCCATCCAGACCAATACCTACTACATTAACTTTAGTCATTTGTCAAGCTTCATTTGTCAAGTCTCATTTGTTGTTTGTCCAGTACCAATGACCAATGACCAATGACCAATGACCAATGACCAATGACTAACCAGCCAATCCAGATGTTAAGCGCTTGATAGCGCGACTGGCAACATCAGCGTAACGCATTTCGCCACACAAGATTTTGCCCATAATTTGGACAGATGAAGGGCGCTTAACTCCCACTTTATAGCCAATACCAGCAAAGTGATAAAATAGTCCAGCTAACTTCTGCGCCCAAGCCATATCACTACCCCATTGTTCGTGGATGGTGTTCGTGTAGTCTTCCAAGGCGTTGATGTCGCCACCAACTGCTTTATCGATCGCTTCTGCTGCTTTTAAACCGCTAAAAATAGAGGGGCGAATGCCTTCTGCTGTGAACGGATCGACAACACAAGCCGCTTCTCCTGCTAAAACTGCATTATCAGTATGCAACTTTTGATTGCCATTCCACAAACACAAAGCATGACCGTACTGTTGGCAGGTTTTAATGTCTACACCAAACTCATGACTATACTCGCTTAAAATGCTTTTGAAATCTTGAGCACCGCCCTTACCAACAAAGGTGCCAATCCCAATAGAATAACCATCTGCTTTAGGGAAGTTCCAGAGGTAACCATTTTTCACCATGCCAAACTCGAAGTGAGCAACGTTACCATTTTTTACATCTGCTTTGGCTTCTGCTTCCAATGCTCCTGCTAGAAGGCGTTTGCGCTCTTTGAATCCAAGCCATTTAGCTATAGGTCCTTTAGCACCATCGGCTGCTATCAAGTAACGACCCGTTACCGAACCACAAGCGGTGTTAACGTGCCAACAATTGCTTTGAAATTCAATACTTATAACTTCAGTATTATCACGTACTTCAGCACCTTGTTTTTGTGCTTGCTGAATCAGAAAATGGTCGAATATATCTCGTCTTACCATCCAAACTGGTTCGGGAGTTCCAATTTCTGCTTCTACTGGATCGTCCATATTCCAGGTACAACGGATTGTATCTGCTTTCATGGAAATTGCGGGGCTAAAGTCAAAGTCAAACCATTGGGCAATTGCAGGTGAAACGCCACCTCCACAGGGTTTGTATCTTGGTAGAGACTCTTTCTCCAAAACCAATACCGAACGCCCGCGCTTGGCTAAATGATAAGCAGCGCATCCACCAGCAGGTCCTGCGCCAACGATAATACAGTCGTACATAGGGGTTAGGGGTTGGGGGTTAGGGACTGGAGATCGGAGGGTAGGAGCTAGTATTCCCGAATGCCTCCAGCAAAGCTGCCCTCTGCCTTTCTGGATAAAGCGATCGCCAAAAGTGTGAGACGACTCATTTTTTCTACATTCAAAAATTATACACATTCTCTTGCTTTTCATACGTAAGTATGACAGACTAGCATCTAACCTTAAAAATACGGTTTATTCATGTATTAACAGTAGCTAAAACTTGAAAAAATATCGGAGTAAGCTGATGGATTCTTTGGTTGTTTAGCTGATGCTGATAGAGAAAAATTGTTGTCGAGTGGGAGGGGAACTTGGGTAAATATAACCCAAACAATTCCAACGAAAAATAGGAACGGAAGTAACAATTTTTTCATCTTTAATTTTCCTCATTCAAGTACATCAATCTGTCTGTACAAAGCCTCATAACCAATTTGATTGTGTTGGGAAAAGCGTTTTACAAAAGGAAGATGCCAGCTAGGTATTTTTAATACAAGCTTTTATCTACCTGTAAAGGTTGCTATTACGACATACTGTAAAACTTTACTATAAATACGGTTATTTAATCAATTTTTAGTAATATATGATTTTCATGAATTTTATAGATGGCTTGTCAAGTCCAATTTTTAACTACTTCCTTCCCGCCAGAAGATTACTTAAGTACGCTCCAGGTAAGAGTAGGTTGGGTTTCACTGTCGTTCAACCCAACAAAGCCGACAAAATGTTGGGTTTCGTTCCTCAACCCAACAAAGCCGAGTATTGCCCTAGTATTCATAAAAATACATAGAAAATATATATTTTTGTTTAAAAAGTTACAGAGCTTTAACTTGCATGGGCATATTAAGAATGCTTATCTTGTGAGAGAAAACAATGGCAGCTATTTTATCAGGTTATCAACTCGAAGGAACTCTTCACTTTGGGAATAAAACCGTTATTTATCGAGGAAGACGAGAAACCGATAACACCTCAGTCATTGTCAAAACTCTTCTTGATGAACATCCCTCTTTGGAAGATATTGCGCGACTGCGCCACGAATATCAAATCATTGAGCCTTTGCAAATTCCTGGGATTGTTAAACCCTACGAGTTAAGGAATTACCAGCATAGTCTGGCTTTGGTTTTGGAAGACATTCCGGGTTGCTTGCTTAAAGAAGTTATTGCGAATCAAACAACCAGCTTGGTGGCGTTCCTCAAGGTGGGAATTAATCTAGCACACACCCTAGGAGAGTTACACGCCCAACAGATTATTCACAAAGATATTAAGCCTGATAATATTCTGATTGACCTCGAATCTGAGAAAGTTAAACTGATTGACTTCAGTATTTCCTCGCGCCTTGATAAAGAAAATCCTACCTTGAACAATCCGAATTTACTAGAAGGTACGCTTGCCTATATGTCGCCGGAACAAACGGGCAGAATGAATCGATGTGATTCCAGAGGTTGAATTAATTATTGGCAAGCAACCACCTGTGACACTACTGGGTGCAACAGAATCTCAAAATCGCTTCAATCGCATCTTTGGGCAATTCATTAGCGTATTTACAAATCAAGACCATCCTCTGGTTGTTTTCTTGGATGACTTACAGTGGGCAGATTCAGCATCTTTAAATTTAATTGAGCTATTGATGACGGATAGCGATCGCAAATATTTATTGTTACTTGCTGCGTATCGAGATAACGAGGTGTCCCCCACCCATCCACTGATGATGAGTTTGAACAAGGTTCAATCTTCTGGTGCGGTGGTGAATAATATTGTTCTGTCACCGCTACAGTTAGCAGATGTGGAAGATTTAGTAGGTGATACGTTACATGACACAGAACACACTCAGCCACTAGCAGAATTGTTGTTCCACAAAACTGGAGGGAACCCGTTCTTTTTAACGCATTAACGCAACTGCTGAAAACCCTGCATCATGAAGATTTGTTAACCTATGACTTCGAGTCAGGAATGTGGTAATGGAATATCCAACATATTCAAGCGATCGGTTTGACTGACCTAAATGTGGTTGAATTGATAGCGAGAAATATTGGCAAACTACCATTAGAAACACAAAAAGTCTTAAAACTGGCTGCTTGTATCGGCAGCACATTTAATTTAGATGTATTGGCAATTGTTAATGAAGCATCTTCTTTAACGACTGCGACGCAATTGTGGTCTGCTCTGCAAGCCGGGTTAATTTTGCGGACGGGTATGGGCTTGTCGATTAGCTACCAAATTGTCACTGAAAAACACGGTGGCTCACTCTCGTGCAAGTCAGAACTAGATCGGGGTGCAGAGTTTATTATCCGCATTCCAATTCGGCTTGAAGCTGACAACAAGGTTGCTACTGCTGTCTAATTAATGTTGTTGCTTTACAGAAGGCTAGTAAACTAGTCGAAACTCAAGGTTTTGGCTCAATTCTTTCATCATGATTCATCTGCTGTCGAAACTTGGATGTTGCCAAATAAATATACTTTCTGGCTCTGTTCTGGTTCCCTAAGGGGCGATGAGCAGGTATACTATGCCAGGGATTGAAAGATAAGTTCCGGGCAAATTTGAGTTGCTCTGGAGAATCAAATTTTTGAGCGGGGATGTGGATTGTGGCTACTTTGATCGATGGAGAGAGTTTTTCAGACCAGATAACGGAAGCATTCTCGATAGGCATTTTATAAGCGTCTGTTTGGAATTGCACCATAAAATCAAAGCAAACTTCTTGCTTATCCAGTACCTTCACCATTGCTTCTCTTAGGTAATCGTAGGATGGATTTTTAGGTATTTCCGTTTTCTCAGCCGTACATGGTTTTATTGAATACTTAATGGCTTTTCCTTCACCGTAGAGATATGGTACACAACTAAAATATGTAACTTCTAATGGGCTGGTATGTGCTTTTGCATACAACGCCTGCATAATAGCATCAAGCAGGTGTGAATCAAAAGGATTCAAGAAATACCATGCGGGAGTATCATTATAAACTTGTTGTTGAAGTTTGAGATTCTCGACAATGTTTGGGGTGGTAAAGGTAGGAGCACTTATACCTGTAAAATCTTGGGTCATTTTCTCATCATCAATTAATTTTTCCCCTTCTACACCCATTAACTTCACACCAATACTCAGGATACCATTGTCATCAAGATCGTGCGTTACAAATGGCCCAGGTCCTGCAAACCTAATCCAAGCTGGATAGGTTCTGGATTCTTTAAAGATACCTTGTCTTAACTCATAAGGTAAATCGGGTAAAATTTCAAAACTACCTTTAACAATGCCGTATGTTTTTGTATTACCTGCTCTTTCTGCTGTTTTTCCAGTATAATACTTGACCAAAAAATCGGTCATTTGTTTAGCAATTTGCTGTTGGATTTCTTCTTCATTGGGAAGAAGTTTTTCTTCAGCAATATTAAGATGTTCATCTTTTCTTGCCAAATTTATCAAAAACTGTGTTATGGTTTCGATTGGCTTTTGAAAGAACCTATCAAACCAGTCTCTCAACTTAGGATTAAGTCGTCGTGTCAATTTGATTAAAGCTTCAACTAAAGTATTAATAATTTTGGGGATATTCATATTACGTAGTTCATGACGATTATTTCATAGATGCCAGATACCGAAATGCGCTGATGCTTGGTAAGAAAAAGTAAGCCCCTCCCCGAACAACGACAAATCTGGGAAGACCTATTATGCGCTTTCTAACTGGCATAGACTGTTCTGTGAAGGTGACTGTTGCTTCGATTCCTTCCAGGTTGCGATCGCCAATCAAAGCATCGGTATCACTGTACAATCCACTGAATTTCGGATTGTTGATCCAGGTCTGCTGAACGAACTCAAACTGGCGACCAATGTTAGCGTTTATACAGATAAAATGCATACCTCGTTCTCCAGAGACTTCGGCGTTTAAAATATCTTGCGGATTCATAGATGCAGCAATTGGGGTTCCATAGCTACGACCTCGGCGTAGAATGCGGTGTCTCTTATTGATAGCAATTGACCTTTGTGTGCCAGGAGCAGGGTCTAGCGAATCACGGGGATTGGAGCGACGAATATGTGCGCTTAAAGGACACTTAAAGCCGTGAGGATCTGTGTGGTGGTAATTAAATTCGTTATCATTTGCTAGCGCTGGTTCATCCCGATCTGGTGTTTTCACCAAAGGTGCGCCGTCAGGCCAACGTCCGACCATTTTCGACGCCAGCTTGAGCCGAGCATCAGGGTTACTTTTACCATGATTTTCTTTGGTTGCGTCATCCAGAAATCGCCAGAATTCCTGAACCTTCTGACTCAGTTGTCGAAAGACAAGGTAACTACCATTTTGACCCAGATCGCGGTCTCCAGAACCCTCGATATCGTTAGGTAGTATATTCTGCGGATCTTGTTGGACTTTCACCATTGGTCTTTCCGTATACAGCCCATATTCATTGGGATAGCCGAGAATAAATTCTCCTGCTTTGATTGTGTTCTCTGGCGAGCCAACTCTGCTGAGTCCTTCAATGATTGGTTGCGAGATACCATCTCGGAAGCCAAAATGTTCCCGACGTACATCCTCTTCATCTTTAGGGGAAAAAGTTTCTAGCTTATTGATTTGCACAGCAGCGCCTGCAAAGTTTTTGGCATGAAATTCGTACAACTTTAAAAGAGCGGCTTCATCACTTGCGTACAGCATCAAGAGAATGTGTACTGTTGCTGTATTTGGACCGCCCCACTCCCACAATTGGGGCGCACTTTCTTCGCGATCGCCAAGAAAACGACTGCGATGGGAAGTGACCATACCTTCTTGAAACTCATTAGAGAATGTACTGAGTGTGTGTTTATCGACACCCAACGCTTTTAATCCTTCATAGGTGAAGGCAATATTCAAGCAAGTCTTTGATGGTCGTTCCTTACCATTTTGAATACTGTTGCTCAATGTTAACAACCATTGTTTTGTAGCTTTAGCATCTTGAATCTCAAGCAAGACAAAACAAGCTGCTCCTAAATTTGAGTAGCCCCGTACAATAATTCCTTGAATATCCTCAAGCTTAAGGGGGTGCATAGTTTGAATAGTCCTTAGAAATAAGTTGACTCAGCTAAGATTTGGCTTACAATCGATGCAGCCACTCCGACCTTTGTTGTTGGTTCAGATTCTTAAAAAGCCCCGCACGAATCTGCGCGTTATTACTCAGGTTAACGGCTGTGAGTTGGGAGTAGGCGGGATACCAAACCTGTGTCACAATTTGGTGCTGGCGTATAAATGCTTTAAACGCTTGTTCGTCCTTCGCGCCATCTAAAATGAGCCAACGCGTTTTGGGATACCCGACTCCATTGCTAAATACGGCATTTAAACCCCAAGCAACTTTGTTAATAAAGTCATCCATATAGCTTTCCAAGCTACCATCATAATTGCTCATAAATAACACGCGCCGCCCCTCATCAATGACGATCCATCGGGCAAAGTGGATGGTGTCTACGCCATCTAAATTCAGTGCATCAACACCAGCAAGATTGCCATTGTTGAAGATGTGACGGGAAGCAAAATTGACAAGCCATAGAAGTACCCTGACTGTGATTTGTCGGAACAGACCGGGTTTGATATAACCAACAGCACTGAATTGGTTTTGCACAACATGGTCTTCACGAATAGCGAGTTCGTTTCTTGGCTGACCTGTGTTGAGCCTTAGATTATCCTGCTGTGCATCTTGTTCTTCCTTGTAGCGCAGAATTGCAAAGAATATGGGAGAGAACGGTAGGAACAAAAGAGATAGGGTGAGGATTAGCACAAGACCGAAGATAAAATGGAGCTTTTCTTTTACCTGCCATAATAAATTGGGTCGTGCTGCTAGGAACTGCGCCCAACTGAGTGAGGTTTCTCCTTTGACAAATTCCTGGATGGCTCTACGGGCTTCGCTAGCATCCCAGTCCAAGAAGCTTTTTGCTTGTTGTCGATCTAGAAAATCTTCGATTTTGTCCCGCAGTTCAGCTTCTTGGTTAATTTGTTGTAAAGTTCGACCAATGGTATTGACATAGAATGCTTGGACTTTTACTTGATGCACCTGGAGAAAATTGAGACGGCTTTGGCGAGTGCGATCGCCCACAGACGGATATCCTTCACAGCAATCGTAAATTCGATCCAGCCCATCAAGAGCGACATCAACAAGTTGGTTGAAATGCTTGTCCAATGGCGCATCAATGCAGCTAGAAAATACCAGACTTGGTTGGATCGTATTGCCATCAAGGTCTTTTGACTCTTCCAAAATGACGAATCGTGCAAAGTGAACCGTGTCAAACTGTCGGAAGGGAATTATTTTATTTCCTAGAATATCTTTGTTAATTGACCCCAACAATTGCTTGAGGTCTTCCATCTTTTCCTGCTTAATTTTGGCAATTACTGTCAGCGCAACTTGATGTGTCATATGTTCGCTCAGCTTGGTTTTAACTTTCGTCATTTGTCATTTGTCATTTGTCATTTGTCATTTGTCATTTGTTATTTGTCATTTGTCATTTGTCATTTGTCAGTCTTCCATTAGCCATTAGCCATTAGCCATTAGCCATTAGCCATTAGAGTCATGTTTCATTACCTCAAGTTTTATTGAGTTTGATTTACATCCCACACAATTTTATATTTTTGCTTGAGCAAGCCTTACCTAGCTTACTCTCACCCAACTATCTTTCACATTCTTTTTTCCAATTTGTATAATTAAACGTTGTCAGCAGACAACAAATAACTAACTCATTGTTTGCTATCTAATGCAAGTATATTATCAAAAAAATGGGTATTTGGGTATGAAAAACTGTTAACTAAAATCTAGGCGGATGATAAAAAATCTCTATAAAGTTGTAGTTGTCTATCTTTTATTATAGAAAAGACCTTTAGACTCTGAAAGTACCCCACGGGGTAATTTTATTAGGTATTTATGTACCGCTAGAGCGCCGATATATGCCCGTACTGAAGAAGAAATCATACTTTGTAAAGTGATGAAATGCAAATGCTACTGGTTGATTTTAGTTTTACTCAGTTTCATTATCTTTTCCTGTAGCGATCGCAAGCCATTTGAAAGCTCTAAAGTTCCCAGTAAGGAACTCCGCGAAACCGTTCTATCAAGAAATCAACAAATACTCGTATCTTAGAAGGTACATATCTTCCTGGGGCAAATACAGCAAAGATATCAGTTTGTGGTGTAGTCCATTCATCAAGAACAGTTAAAAGCCGTCCGCATCTCAAATCTTTACCAACAATGAATGTAGCTAATAATGCTATGCCGCAGCCACTCAAAGCAGCTTGATATAACGCCTCTGCATTATCAGACACGATCCTGCCTTGAACAGGTACATTCACTTGTTTTTCTCCACAAGAGAAATGCCATGTGTTGCCCGTAGCAAGCAACGAAAAAATTAAACAGTTATGCTTTTCCAAGTCTTCCGGCTTCTCTGGACGCCCATAACGGTTCAGGTAATCAAGAGAAGCGCATAGAACTCGGCGGTTGGGAGCTAGCTTGCGTGCAATCAATTGTGAATCTCTGAGTTTTCCGATACGGACAGCGACATCAATGTTTTCCTCAAGCACATCCACAAATCGGTCAGTAAAGAAAAGTTCGAGGTTGATTCGTGGGTAAAGAGCAAGAAACTCTGGTAATGCTGGGGTAATGTGTCTTTGTCCAAAGGCAACAGGCAATGTCAGATGGAGGACACCGCGTGGATCGCCTGACAGACTGGATATTGCGGCATCAGCCTCATCTAATCTTGCCAGAATGTCTAAACAGCGTACTAAATAAATTGCACCTGCTTCTGTAAGTACAACGTGACGGGTATTACGATTAAACAGCCGGACTCCTAATGTTTTTTCTAAACGTCGAATACGTCGGCTTAGGGTAGATGAATCGATACGCAGTGTTTCAGCAGCTTCGACAAAGCTGAGTCTTTGGGCAACGGCTACAAAACTACGAATAGATTCAAAACGGTCTTCAATCATAGCGTCGTTCTATTTCCTAAATACAAGATATATGCTTACCCACTATTAATGCATCTCGTGCAATATTGAAATGCACAAAACCATGATTATCAATTTAAATGCATTAGTTAAGATATTTAAAGACCAGAAAAGAGTATACGTTCTAAACAAACACTGAGTTAGAAACGCGATGACATTTATTCATACAGCTGCACTTGTGGTCTTTACCTTGAGCTCAGTTCAGCTTGTTACAGCCGGAGCACGTGTACTAGCCCCTATCAATCTACCTTCTAATTTCCAATATCCGAACGGAATTACACGTGCTAGCAATGGTACGCTTTATGTTGGTTCGGTAACAAGCGGACGAATACTACGTATTAATCCAAAAGGCAAGATTGAAACCTTCTTTCCTGGAAGCGATGAGGTATTTGCCGCTACTTCTCTGCGGCTTGACGAGCAACGAGGAATTCTCTGGGGAACTTCCCCCGACTTTCTGGGAGTTCGCGATCCAAATGGTAAAACAAGCCGCCGCCCGCATCGGATTTTTGCAATCGATACCCGTACTGGCAAGGTTTTGCGCGTCATTTTGATGCCTGATGGTGGCTTCGGAAACGACATAGCGCTTGATGCGAATGGCGGCGTGTATCTTACGGACAGCGTGCGTCCCCGCATCTACTATCTCGCCCCTGGAGCAGATCGGTTGCGCGTTTGGGCAGAGGATGCACGGTTTACATCTCAGGAGATAGGACTTTCTGGTATTGCCCGCAGATCTGATGGAGTTACTATTGTCGGGCTGTTCTCTACCGGACAGCTGTTTAAAGTGATACAAGAGTCTCAAGGAGAGGTAAAAGTTGAGGCTATACCCCTTGAGCGCAAGCTGGAAAATCCCGATGGGATGCAGTTTGCACCTGATGGCTCTCTACTTGTAACTGAAGGTGCAGTTGCAAGCGGCAATGGTCGCCTTTTACGCATAGATGCACTTTCGACCGGGGCTGGACCAAAGTTGGTAGAAACTATAGCATCAGGCATGGAGTCACCAGTCAACTTGACTGTGGCGGATGGTGAGGTTTGGGTGACTGAGGCACGTATCCGCCATCGCATCTTGCCGGGACAGGAAAAAAAGGTTCCTAATAACTTTTTTATTCGTCGTTTCAAACTGCCAACAAACACAGCCACTGGCTCAACTGTTTGAGTTTTGGTATGGCTCAAAAGAGGTTTTGAGCAAAGTTATTGAAACGACTTCGTAATGAACTTGAAACATTGAGGGGACAAACATGAAAGCAATCGCACTTTGTGATGGATTTGGTATTGAAAATCTCCAAATTGTCGAGCGAGCGCAGCCCAATCCAACTAGAGGGGAAGTGCTGGTCAAAATGAAGGCGGTTTCTCTCAATTATGTAGACTTACTTGTAGTTAAAGGGTTGCTCAATCCAAATCTCCCTTTACCTTACATCCCTATATGTGATGGAGCAGGGGTTGTTGAGCAGGTTGGTGAGGGTGTCACCGCATTTAAAAGAGGTGACTTTGTTGTAACAACTTTTATCCCTGAATGGTTGAATGGCAGACCGACTTATGTAACAACAGACTATTCAGCCCGACAAGGTTTGGGTAACATTCCGGGACAAATTTCGGAGTATAAATGCTTTCACCTCAATCAACTCATTCACGCTCCAACAAATCTTTCAGCCATTGAAGGGTCAACTTTACCAATTGCTGGACTAACTGCTTGGAATGCACTGCAATATAGCAATTTGCAAGCAGGTGAAACAGTATTACTGCACGGAACTGGTGGTGTATCCATCTTTGCACTCCAATTTGCTCTAGCACGAGGCGCACGGGTGATTATCACCTCGAGCAGCGATGAAAAACTCAACCGGGCGCAACAGTTGGGTGCTGACTTGTTGATTAACTATAAAACAACGCCTGATTGGGAAGCGAGCGTACATCAGTTTACCGAAGGTAACGGAGCTGATGTGGTTGTTGAGACGGTAGGCGGTCAGAACTTGCAGCGATCGCTCAATGCACTGCGTATAGGGGGATACATTGCGATTGTAGGTTTGTTGGATGGGTTTGATAGCAATATCAATACTTTAACGTTAATGCATCAACAAGCAACAATTAAAGGTATGGAAGTAGGGGGAAAACAGGATTTTGAAGCAATGAACCAATTCATTGAAGCCAATAAAATTTCTCCCGTCATTGATAAGATTTTCCCCTTTCAGCAAACTCAAAAAGCATTTGAATATCTGGAGGCTGGCTTGCACTTTGGGAAAATTGTCATTACTCTCTAAAATAGGTTGTTAAGAAAATTTCTGTACAACAAACGGCTGATGAGGCGATAAGCCGGGTACGGCTTGCGTCTTGGCGGTGGAATAAAGCTTGGGTTTTTCCTTGGGCTTGAGTCATAAGCTACCACCTCCACATAATATTTGACTTTACCATCTCTCAAAACTGGGTTTAGCCTAATGTCAACAGATTGTCTGGAATATCAACTACTAGCCTTCGCGTAAATAACCAGGGTAAACCTAACAATACTTCTGCTATTTCTTCTCCCCCGATAACAGGAATATTAAATTCTTGTCCATCTCAATACTGCTCGGTTAAGCATAAAAATACGAAATTACGTAGGTTGGGTTGAGGAACGAAACCCAACATTTATCAGCATTTGTTGGGTTTCGCTGTCGCTCAACCCAACCTACTATTTCCCTTAACCGAGTAGTATTGTTGTCCATCTAATCTAACAGTTCCAGCATAAATATTGAATTGTGCTTCTCCTCGAGCAGTCAGTCGTGTTTCTTCGCTATCAACTAGTTGCCAACCTAAAGAGACAGCATCTTGGGTATTGATTGCTAACCAGTCAGTAAAACCTGTATCAAGTAGGGCATCAACAGTAATAATTAATCCGTCTGCTGCTACAAAGTCTATTTCAAAGAAAAGCTCGCCCTTATTGCTAAATTTTCCTTCAATCAATTTTTTTAAGAGTCTCCTACTATATTTAACTGAAAAGTACAAATTAACCTGGATGGATGTTTGGATCGAGCCTGATTTTGGGCAACTTCTTTATTAGCATCAAGAAAATAATCACCACTGTCAGGTTCAATCGCTACATACCAGCCAGGATAACGATCGCTTAATTCACTTTTACAATTATCATAAATTACACGTGCGCGTGCAACATATCCTGGGTTGGCTTTATTTGGCGACAATTGGTTTGTATACTGTCGAATGCCCACCCAAGGACAAATGTTGGGATTCTGCAACTGATACTTTTTCGAGTCATGGGAATCAGCGCCATTAATTGTGGAGTGGGAATTCTCAGAAGAAACAGTATTTTTAGCTTCAGTTGATTGCCGTTCGGGGTAAGTGTTGCTCATAATGTTATTGCTTTACTGAAGGCGAGTAGACGAGAAATTGTAATTGAGTTTAGCAAAGAATTTCATTATATAACAAAAAAACATCAGTGTAAAAAATGTTAATTTTAACTGTAAAGATAAGTTGTCTTTATAAGATTGAACACTTAAGGATTTTGCCAATTTCTATGGTTTCTAATTCTAAGTTTTATGGGTTCGATTTTAGCACTGTCAAGCAACTATTTCTGTGTATTGTTAAGATTGTTTATTGTCTCTGGAAAAATATTTAGCTGAAAATTCCGCCTCTTCCGTACTTAGTGGGCTAATCCAATTTGATACACCAGGGGGTCTTGAGCCGCGAAGTGGGGAATCAGTAATATATGGAGTTGCTTTGATTTTTGCATTTCCATTTTAGACTTAGCTCATACTAAAAAAATCTGGCAGGTTTTTCAAGCATTAGTAAGTTATTGTGGCTTAATTATACCTTTTGAGGAAAGAGTTATAATTTGCGATCGCCCTACTAAAATGTCTTTCGATAATCAACAAAAGCTTCATGCTGAGGGTGAACCTGCCGTGCAATTCGCTGATGGATATAGCCTATACGCTTCTCATGGTGTAATAGATGAAAGTTCGATCGTTTATTTTTGAAGATTTTGAAGACAGAGAAAAATTCATGTGACTATTCTCGCCTATAATTAACACCAATACGACGAGCAATCAGCGAATTATCTTGCAGATCGCCAATGCGGATGGCTAAATCTACACCCTCTTCAACTAAATCGCTGAAGTGGTCGGACATGGTTAAGTCGAAAAATCCAGTAATGCTTCTGCTAATTCTTCTTTATTTTCCTCATTTACAAAGCCAAATTAAAAATTTGTTTTGCGGTGAGGTTAAATTGTGGGAATGTAGGAGAGATAATTACATCACTGTCTCTAAACGTTGTTTTTACATATTCCTCGTCAATTAGCTCGTACACAAAAATCGTGGGTTGTTTGGGATAGCCGATAAATTCACGCCCTCCCAAGGCAGCATAATCTACAATCCAGTATTCGGGAATGCCCATAGCTTCATAATCACGACGTTTGTCGTAGTAATCGTCCTGCCAGTTGGTACTCACAACTTCTACTATCAATTTGACCGAAGTCGCGTTTTGAATAACTGATTCACTTTCCCAGCGCGTCTCAGTACCGATAGTTTCTTGATTCAAAACAATGATGTCTGGTTCGTACCCAGATTTGTCCCGGTACGGTTTTACAATCGATTCTCTGGGTATTGTCCAAATGTCGGTTTTACCAATTTTATCAATCGTTGTCATTAACCTTCCACTGAGAGAACCCGTTAAATTTGAATGCTTACCCCTAGGCTTAGGCATCTCAATAATGACTCCATCATGCAATTCGTACCGGAATTCTGAATTTTCTGGATACCATTCGATAAACTCATCAAAGGTGTATAATTTTACTTCTGTTTGTCCTTGGGCTTGGGTCATAAGTTACCATCTCCACATATATTTGACCTTACCATCTCTCAAAACCTGTATCGAGTAGAGTACCAACAGTTATTAATGCCATATTTTTCCCTTTAGTTTGTAGGCTTGCACCAGATTTTCCTCATGACTCTGTGTCTAGCCTATCTCGTGCTGCCCAAGTTGTAGAGACTTATCCTTCACATTCAGTTGGGGCTGATTCTTATTTTTCCGACTTTTTAGGAATAGAGAAGACAAGCACAGAACTCCCAATCCGCCCAAAGAACAGACCGAACACTGCTGAGTCTTGGTTTGGTCAGTTCCCGATGCAACTGAGTTTCGGTTGGCTTCTATGCTGGCGAATATTAAGGTAACACCCAGAGCGGCAATTGCTAGTTTTTGATTGAATTTCACTTAGAATGTCCCAACGGTTTTCATGTATAATTTTAACACAAACACCTAACGACTGAAGCCCTATCGCACCCCTACTTTGTGCCTATTGTTACGACTGAAGCGATTTAAGCTGTAAAGACATAGATTCCACATCAAAATATCGATCGTTGAATTTATATGCCATTTTCTCTATTCCATATATTTGAAACCCAAGTGATAGATAAAGTTGTTTTGCTGAGAGGTTATTTGTCACCACATCTAGTAATAATATTTCTATCTCGTCAATAGCCTTAGCTCTTTCAATTAATTCATTGAGTAATAGTTTACCTATACCTTTTTTTCGATATTCTGGTTGAACATACATAGAACGAATATATGCTTTATGCCTGACTTTTATTCTCTCTCCTTGATGAAGTGCGATAATTCCAATTATCTCTTTATCCTCATAACAGCCCAAGATAAAGTTATTGTTGTCTACTGGTATTCTCTCCCTAAATTGATCTATCGTCATAAGAACTTCTTCTTGATACATTGTGCCAAAAGAATCTGGAGCGTTATATAAAGCTTCTAATCTGATATTCCTATAATCTTCTGCATCATCTTTTGTTAATTTTTTAATTCTCATTGAATGAATAAATAATAAACAACTTACAGCAAATTTCAACCTAGTGAGGTACAAAAATTACCCCCCTCTGTCCCCCCTTACTAAGGGGGGATGAAAGGGGGGTGTACCTCATGAGACTGAGAAAGGCTATAAGACGCAAAGAAGTCTGCCGAGGTATCATGATAACTAGTTTGCCGGATATGAGAACAGATGGTAAAACGGTTAAGGAGCATGGTTGAGCAACAACTCTTGAGCAATAGCTTTTAACTCTGAGTTTCCAGGATTTGCTTTATAAGCAACCCGAACCAAGTCAAAAAGCCATCCCTGAGATTCAGCTGTTTGTATTAATTTAAAGATAATTGTATTGAGATTACTTTTCTGAGTGATTTCGTTTAAGTTTTGATCGAGCTCGTAATATAACAATTGTTCGAGCAATGACTGTTCTGGAAAGGCACTGATGAAAGCAGAGTGTAATTTTTTACGTTGTTGGCGAGTCACTTCTTGATTTTGGTTTGTGCTCGGAACTTCAGATATCGATAACTGTGAGTTTTGATATGTTAAATCAACTTTACTTTGCTCTAGTTCCTGTAGCAAAGTTGTGATGAATTGGCGGTTGTTAGGTTTGCGCTCTTCTCCAGGCAGTTGTAAGTTGATATCGTCAATTAAGCTGCGAACATCTGCCATTTGACGGCTTTTTCGGCATTGAATCTGGTAAGCACCAGCGTCGAGAAACTCACGCAGTTCCTTGAGAGGATAACTATAGGGAGTTTGGGTTCCTTCACATTTTTTGCAATTACAAGGAACAAGAGTGTCATACTGCAAACGTTCAAAACATTGATGAATTTTGTCGAATTCGTGAGTGACTACTGCCAGCAATTCTTTCTTGCGATTTCCTGTGACACGGATTTTTATTTCTCTTTGATTGTATCGTTCAATGATTTCGGCACGTGTTTGGTTTTTATTGAGAACAACGCCACTTCTCCAAACTAGTTTTTGTTCTTCAATCCAAGGGTGTATCTCCACAATGAAGCGAGTCAGCATACCTTTGGGCATGAACTCGTATTCATAGCGTAAAATCAGATTGTTGGTATCGTCCCAGGTGTAATCGGGTTGGTTGATATCGAGTAATTGCGGTGCAAGATAGTTGTCGGGACGATGGGCAATTGGGTAGCAAAGTTTGAACCGCATCATCAGATGCAGCAGTTCATCTCGCATATCCGCGTATTCTGTATCTCCCCAGATATGTTCGAGATCTTCGTGTGTAAAACAGCCCAGATTTTTCTTGACTGTTTGATTATCTAATACTTTGTAGACAGCAGTTGTCCCCCATTCTGGTTTTAAAATGACGTAGTGTTTTAATGTTGGATCGTCTTGAAAGTGCAGGCATACACCCAAGTCGTGTAGATACCGACTCAACCGCAGCATATCTTCACGATCGCTTAAACCATTGAATCGGCAAAGTTGTCGATATTCTTCACAACTGATGTAGTTACGGGAATCGTTTTCTAAGGCAAAACGAACTCTTACCCAAACTTTAGGCAAAGGTGTACCAACATGAGGTAACCTGCTGATGTATTGCTCAATGGCATCTTTGATCTGTGTTAAACCGCGATTATCAGCTAAGTTAGTTGCCAAAACCTCTTTGAGATTGGTAAATTCTCCTCGCAAAGAGCGCTCGTTGACTTCACACTGACGGTCTTGTTTTTCATTTTTGATAATCAGAACGGGGCTGTTGTCACTCAACAGCTCAACAATCTTCAACCACCAGTAAAAGTCAGTGTTGTCTTTGCGAGTATCGGCAACTAAGGCATAGAGAGAGCGTTTTGTGAGAAAAAACTGGTGGGTTTGGTGATAAATTTCTTGACCGCCAAAGTCCCAAATATTGACGCGAAAATCGTGACCGTTATGTTGAAAACGCCACTGAATTACCTCAATGCCTTCGGTTGATTTTTCATCGGATTGAAGTTCATAGTTTTCGTCTTCAATTTTTTTAGCGAGGGAGGTTTTGCCAGCACCGCCTTCACCAACAATCAAGAATTTGGCTTCATAAAGGGGTTCGGTTTCGTTGGGATTTTCTTGTACGCGGAAATAGAAATTAAGAATTTCATTGGCATCACCAGGTTCTTCCCAGCTTTCCTTTCGCCCCAAAATCTCAGGGGGGATCGGAAGTGGGTTGCCACGCAAATCGAGTTTTTCCAGGTTTGACAGTTGTCGAATTTCTGGTGGAAGCGCACTCAGTTGATTGGAAATGAGGTCTAGCAATTGCAAGTTTGTGAGACGCCCAAATTCTGGTGGCAACGCATTCAGTTGATTGTAACAGAGGTATAGCGATTCCAAGTTGGTGAGGCGTCCGAATTCTGATGGCAGCGCACTCAGTTGATTGCTCCAAAGATTGAGCGATCGCAAGTTGGTGAGGCGTCCGAATTCTGATGGCAGCGCTCTCAGTTGATTATTATAGAGGTTGAGCGATTGCAAGTTGGCGAGGCGTCCGAATTCTGGTGGCAGCTCGCTCAGTTGATTGGTACTGAGCTCTAGCGATTGCAAGTTTGTGAGACATCCGAATTTTGGTGGTAGCGTTCTCAGTCTGTTAAAACTAAGGTCTAGCGATCGCAAGTTGGTGAGGAATCCGAATTCTGGTGGCAGTTCCCTCAGTTGATTACCACCAAGGTACAGCGATTGCAAGTTGGTGAGTTGGACTATTTCTAGTGGCAGTTCCCTCAGTTGATTACCACCAAGGTACAGCGATTGCAAATTGGTAAGTTGGACTATTTCTGGTGGTAGCCCACTCAGTTGATTATTCCAAAGGTCTAGCGATTGCAAGTTAGTCAGTTGGACTATTTCTAGTGGTAGTTCACTGAGTTGATTACCTTCGAGATTGAGCGATCGCAGGTTGGTGAGTTGTCCGAATTCGGGTGGCAAACTTTCGAGACGATTGCCAACTATCTGAAGTTCTTCAAGTTGACAAAGCTGTCCAATTTCCCCTGGTAAAGTACACAAATTGTTACTAATGATACCAACTTGCCCACCCTCTTCTCTATACCGATATTTGCCGAGAATCAGTTTTTTGAGTTGAGTCAGTTTGCCTATCTCAGATGGTAAAACCGACAACCCTCTGCCACAGAGGTCAAGTTCTGTCACTCCTTCTGTTGCAGCTTGTTCGATTACCTCTAGTAGTTCTGCCTCAGTCATAAACACGCTCTCTACTCAATTTGGTGACTTTGGGTTTTTGGCGGTAACTGCTAGTTTGATGATTTACCCACTGATATCAGGTTCGGTGAAACACTCATAATATAGGTAGGTTGGGTTGAGGAACGAAACCCAACATCCATTTTTAGCTTATGTTGGGTTTCTCCACGGGGAAAGCCCAACCAGCGTTGATAAATTTTATTATAAGTAATCACCCGAACTTGATATGACATAGTAGATACAATCTGAAACTACCAGAAAGTTAGCAAAAGACCTTCCATATTAAATAGGTAACCCAGAAGTACACTTATGCAAAATAAATCTAGTTTGTTCTATTTGACTGGGTTTCCACTCAGATCTAGTTCTTTCAAGTTTGGCAGTTGTTGAATTTCCGCAGGTAGCCAACTTAATTGGTTAGATCTGAGGTCTAGCGATCGCAAGTTGATGAGGAGTCCGAATTCTGGTGGCAGTACATTCAGTTGATTATTACTTAGATCGAGGGATTGCAAGTTATGGAGTTGACCGAATTCTGGTGGTAGCGCATTCAATTGATTGGATCTGAGACTAAGAAATCGTAAGTTATGGAGTTGCCCCAATTCTGGTGGTAGGGTTTCGAGGCGATTACCAACTATTAGAAGTTCTTCAAGTTGATGCAGTTGTTCGATTTCTCTAGGTAAAGCACTCAAATGATTTCTCAAAATACCAATAAACTCACCCTTATCGTTGTATTGATATTTGCCGAGAATCAGTTTTTTGAGTTGAGTGAGTTTCCCTATCTCAGATGGAACAACTGTCAACCCTTTGCCACTGAGGTCGAGTTCTGTCGCGCCTTCTGTTGCCTGTTTTCCGTTCAGAGTTCCTTCTCCCGATTAGATAATTTATTTTGCATGACTACTTACTTAATAGGTTTTATGTAAAATGGGATATAACTAGAGCAATCGCGTTTATGGAGCTTCTGTGTGAGTATCTTGACGCTAGATTTATCTCCTGTTGGGAACTTAACGGAGGATGCTTTTTACGAATTGGTGAAAGCGAATCCAGAAATGAAGTTTGAATGTACAGCATCTGGAGAACTCGTCATCGTGTCGCCAACAGGTGGAGAAACAGGAAATCAAAATTTTGAGCTTTATCTTGACTTAGGAATTTGGAACCGTCAGCAAAATTTAGGGAAAGCGTTTGATTCATCGACTTGTTTCAAACTCCCCAATGGAGCAAATCGCTCTCCAGATGTCACTTGGATTAAGTTAGAAAGGTGGGAATCTCTGAGTTCCGAGCAACGACAAAAATTCCCACCGATTGCTCCAGATTTTGTGGTTGAGTTGCGTTCTGCAACTGATGATTTGAAAACCTTGCAGGCTAAGATGCAGGAGTACATGGACAATGGAGTTCGTTTGGGTTGGCTGATCGATCCACAGAGCAAGCAGGTAGAAATTTATCGCCAAGGACGAGAGGTGGAAGTTATAAAATCTCCTACGACTTTATCTGGTGAAGATGTGTTGCCCGGTTTTGTTTTAGATTTGCGTGGTATTCTGTAAATGGAATTCAGATGAGCTATGTAAAGTTATGTGTGGGTCTTCGGAGCGCACACATAACTTTACAACATATCTCTTTTTGCACGTATCTCGTCTGGCATCCAACAAGTGCCGTGTTGAAAAATTCAGGCTTAATGCCTGAAATCCATATCCTATATTTGGTTTTTGCTATCAATACGTAAGTCCTCAATGTTATGATTATAATTATATTAAAAAATGTATGATTTTTTGAGTGAAGAGAAGCTCAAGACAGCTATCACCGAACTAAGCACTTTTGACCACACCCAATTAGCGGTGCCGTCGTAAAACCTAAAATAAATTGGGTGAAAACAGAAACCCGATTTTCTGCGTAAGTTATAATCACGATAAGTTTTTAATGACAAGCTTGAGGTTGAATTCGATTATAGCTATTTTAGTCTCTAGCAATAGGAACTCTTATGATGCTTAAAAATTCCTTAAAAAAGGCACCATATAATTCAAGACTAGGATTGGAAGTACTTCCTGGAAGTAACTTACTTAATCTGACAGATTTACAAAGACATCAATTAAAACAATCTCTATGGTCACATGGTGTGATTGTTGTCAAAAATCAACAGATGACTGCATTCGAGTTAGAAGAATTTGCCAGAAAAACTTTTGGAGATTTGATGTTTGGAGGTAATTCTTTTTCTTTAGCTCCAGATCTCTCGCCAGATATCCAGAGCCAATACACAGCTATTTTAGGTAATCCTAAAGGATTGGATCAAGAACCTCCTGAAAAGATTTTTGGAGCCAGGGTGTGGCATCAAGATAAAGATGGAGTACCCAGAATAGAAGAATTGGATATGAATGCACTGTATGTTGTCATGCTCTACAGTATAAAAGTTCCTGAACAGGGAGAAAATGGACAACCTCACACCACAGAATATTTAGATTTAATAGAAGCTTATAACAATCTTGCTCCCAGTCATCAAAAGGAATTAAAACAAATATCAATGTATCAAATGTCACCGATCTATGCGCGGAAAAATCTTAACTGGGATGATGTTCCCAAAAAAGTTCATCCCATTGTTTCAACTCACAAAGTTACGGGTCAAAAAGGTTTATATCTAGGTTCTTGGAATACAGCAATTCCTTTAGGTATGGAAGATAAACCAGAACAAGCACAACAATACTGGCAAGATTTATTTGAGACTGTTTTAAAACACACTCCTGTATATTCCCATGTTTGGGAGCCTGGAGATATTATTTTTTGGGATAACTCACAAGTAATGCATCGAGGAACTTTCTATGATTCCACCCAATACCAGCGTATTGCATTACGGTTAGGAGTGGTGGATTGTCATTCAGGCAATCCATAACGACTAGGGCGTGTTTTCAAACTCTTTATATCCTAAGAAATAGGCGATCGCTTCGCTACTGTGCGGAGTGCAGATTGCTAGGTTGGAATGATGAACTAAGGAAACTTCCATAATTTCCTTCGTCGCCTTGACAAAAGGCGCTTTATCTTAACCTCTCACGGATGTTCAAACCCAGTCCAAAAGTTAGTGAGGCGTCCAAATTCTGGTGGTAACTCGCTCAGTCGGTTCTCATTGAGGTCTAGCAATTGCAAGTTTGTGAGACGCCCAAATTCTGGTGGCAACGCATTCAGTTGATTGTAACAGAGGTATAGCGATTTCAAGTTGCTGAGATGTCCAAATTCTGATGGCAGCGCACTCAGTCGATTAAATTTGAGGTCAAGGAATTTCAAATTGGTGAGTTGGACTATTTCTGATGGCAGCATAGATAATAGCATCGTCAATGTTGGCTCTGTCGTTGGATTAATTGCCATTCGCACAGGCGTTCAAAAGAATTACTAGCGATCGCGATGCGATTATAACCAGCAATATAAACATATTGTCTGACAATTTATTGACAAAGTTCATCTGTCATGAATGCTTTGCTCGAGAGCTAATGTTCATAATCTGATAGCCAGGAATCGCTCCTAAACTCATCAGCTAAAAAATCAATGAAACAACGCACTTTCGCAGGTTGAAACCGTCCTCTTCTGAAAACGGCATAAATCGGCAAAGGAGTGGGTTGATAGTCCTTTAGCACAACTTTGAGCGTTCCTTGAGGCAAGATATCGCCAAATAACCATATTGGCGACACTGCAATGCCCAAGCCTGACAAAACTGCCTCACGCACAGCAGTTGAGTTATTTGCCTGAAAATTCCCGCTTACAGTCACTTTTACGTCTCCGTGCGTTCCCTGAAAGTGCCACTCATTTACGGTGGAAAGTTGCGTGTAAACAATGCAGTTATGGTGGGTGAGATCTTCCGGTACTTCAGGTTCTTGCGCTTGCTGGAAATAAGATAACGCACCGACTGTAATCCGTCTCGTTACACCAAGGCGACGTGTAATCAGTGAATTGTCCTGTATATTGCCAATTCGGATGGCTAAATCTACGCCCTCTTCAATGAGATCGCTAAAGCGATCGGACATAGTTAAATCGATTTTGATATCCGGATATCGATCGAAAAATAGTTTGAGGCGAGGCACAATTTGAAACTGTCCGAATGCCACTGGACAACTGACGCGCAGCAAACCCGATGGTGTTTGTCTCGATCCAACACTGGCTTCTGCTTCTGCGATCGCTTCTAACACCTGTTGGCAGTGTTCGTAAAAGCAAGTTCCTTCATCTGTCAAGTTTAGGCTTCTAGTCGATCGCATCAGCAGTTGTACGCCTAGGTATTCTTCTAGAGCAGCAATTTGCTTGCTAATTGTGGGTTGTGTGGTATCCAGTTCTCGTGCAACTGCCGAAAAGCTTCCTGTCTCCACCACGCGAACAAAACTCTTGATGCAGTCAATCCGATCCATCGTGATTCAATTGATTCTTGTTTGGAATAAATCATATTCCTTTTTGCCATCTTCTCAAAGCTTTAAAGATAAATCACCATAGTTTGTAGAAGCTCAATTGAAAGCAAACGGGAGATAAAACTATGCAATCTACAATCGAACAACCAGCTTACTTCAATCGGTATGAAAACTTGCACTTCTACCGAGACGAAAACGGGATTTTGGAAGTACGGATGCACACTAATGGAGGACCTTTGGTATTCACAGGTAAAACCCACCGGGAATTTCCTGATGCCTTCTACGATATTAGTCGCGATCGCGATAATCGAGTGGTGATTTTAACAGGCACAGGCGACTCCTGGATGGCACAAATTGACTTCCAAAGTTTGGGTGATGTCACTAATCCCCGTGAATGGGACAAGACGTATTGGGAAGGCAAGAAAGTTCTGCAAAACCTGCTGGATATTGAAGTGCCTGTCATCAGTGCCGTCAACGGTCCTGCCTTGCTGCACACCGAATATATCCTCACGACTGACATCGTTCTGGCTTCTGAGAATGCAGTATTCCAGGATATGCCCCACCTGAATGCAGGTATTGTACCGGGCGATGGCGTGCATATCCTGTGGCCTTTGGTACTAGGACCATCTCGCGGACGTTATTTCTTGTTGACTCAAGAGATGCTAACCGCCCAACAAGCCTACGAACTGGGTGTTGTGAACGAAGTGTTGCCCTCAGATCGCCTTTTGGAACGAGCTTGGGAACTGGCAAGACAGCTTGCTAAACAACCCACTCTCAATTTGCGCTACACTCGCGTTGCTCTAACCCAACGGCTCAAACGATTGGTTAGCGAAGGAATCGGCTATGGGCTGGCGCTGGAGGGGATTACCGCAACGGATCTTCGTAATGCTGGCTCGTAGGATTATTCAACAGTTTGAGAAAATTGTACAATCTGTTTATACGGGAAGAAGAAAACCATGAGCGATCGCTGGACACTGGTAGGAAAGAAAGCTTTAATTACCGGAGCAACAAAAGGAATTGGGCGAGCGATTGCCGAAGAGTTCCTGGCTTTGGGTGCTGAGGTAACGATTGTAGCCCGCAATGGAGTAACAATGGAGCAGGTATTAGAATCTTGGCGATCGCAGAATTGGAAAGCAAGCGGTGTTGCGGCAGATGTAGCTACTACAGAAGGTCGCCAAACCGTTCTCAGCCACATTAAATCTGCATTTGGGGAAGAACTCGATATTCTCGTCAATAACGTTGGCACTAACATTCGGAAGAAAGCAGTGGACTATTCATCACAAGAATACGCATCGATCTTCCAAACCAATCTCGATTCGGTCTTTGAACTTTGTCAACTCACTTATCCTTTGCTGAAAGCCAGCATGAATAGTAGCATTGTCAATGTTGGCTCTGTCGCCGGATTAACTGCTATTCGTACAGGTGCTCCTTACGGTATGACAAAAGCCGCCCTCGTGCAACTGACTCGTTCATTAGCGGTGGAATGGGCAGGCGATGGAATTCGGGTTAACACCGTTGCGCCTTGGTTTATCCAAACTCCTTTAACAGAGACTTTGCTAAGCGATCCGACCTTTTTGAAATCCGTGCTAGCAAAAACTCCTATGAGTCGTATTGGCAAACCCGAAGATATTGCTGGATTGGTTGCATTTTTATGTATGCCAGGAGCAGCTTACATCACCGGACAATGCATTGCTGTCGATGGTGGTTTTACCGCCTTCGGGTTTTAGGAGTTAAAATGTTGGTGTTTTACTGAAGTCTCACCTGTCAACCTTTTACGAATGATGTGGGCTTGACCACGATGTAGCCTGACACTACATAATACAGTGCTTATTTTTCGTTTGAGTTGTAGCACGAAAATACACCACTGGTCTGCCTACGAATGTGCCAGCTCGCTACATATAAATGATGCGATCGCCGCTCTAGAAGATGAGTTGGGAGTTATTTTAGTCACAATTCTTCAGCAATAGCTTGTAACTCTGGGTTTCCAGGCTTTTTACGAATTGGTGAAAGCGAATCCAGAAATGAAGTTTGAATGTACAGCATCTGGAGAACTCGTCATCGTGTCGCCAACAGGTGGGGAAACAGGAAATCAAAATTTTGAGCTTTATCTTGACTTAGGGATTTGGAACCGTCAGCAAAATTTAGGGAAAGCGTTTGATTCATCAACGTGTTTCAAACTCCCCAATGGAGCAAATCGCTCTCCAGATGTCACTTGGATTAAGTTAGAAAGGTGGGAATCTTTGAGTTTTGAGCAACGACAAAAATTTCCACCAATTGCTCGGTGATTTTGTGATTGAGTTGCGTTCTGTAACTGATGAAGTGAAGACTTTGCAGGCTAAGATGCAGGAGTACATGGACAATGGAGTTCGTTTGGGTTGGCTCATCGATCCACAGAATCAGCAGGTGGAAATTTATCGCCAAGGACGAGAGGTGGAAGTTCTAAAATCTCCTACGACTTTATCTGGTGAAGATGTGTTGCCCGGTTTTGTTTTAGATTTGCGTAGTATTCTGTAAATTGAATTCTTTTTCAACCCGTGCGATTATTCCCAAAATTGACCATTAATGGACAAATTTGAGGTATTGAAGAGGGTGAAGAGTTGATATTACCATTCTCTACCAATGTACATAAGGGTGAATCGTTTTTCTAAGCTTCATCATTTGTACTAGTTACCATTGCCATCAAGATTCCTAAAATTTTATCTACAGGTGGAAACAAATATATGGTAGGGTCAATGGTTACTGCATTATTTCTTAGACTCAAAAAAGTCCATTGTGTTGCTGTAGTCACTACACCAAAAACTTGTTGCATATCTTTATTAAACTTATTGGCAGCCACCATTTCAGCAATACATTGAGGTAAGCCTAAAGCTAGATCTGACTTTTTGGCTTCAACTACGGTTATTACGGGTTTAACGATTGTAATACTGATCGGACTTTTTGATATTAAGAAGTCGCACACACCGGTTAAACCACTTGATTTGTCTACATTAAACGTTTCTCCTGAAAACACGTTAATAGGGGTACTGGAAATTTCTTGCAGTTCTGTTAATATAGGACTGATGATTCGTTCGCTTTTTTCTTTTTCACTTCTTAATTCTAGAACAACTCTTGTCGCGTTTCGTTTGAGAATTTCATTAAGTAAATTGCTGGGTTGTATTGGTGGAGCATCTGAAAATAACTGTGGTGTTTCTTGAATTAACTCTAGTTTAAATTGATTGATTACACTGGGTAAATCGTTGAAGTCTGAGTAAGCCATAATTTTTGTTTTATAAAGAACGGCACGCTGTTGGATGGATTCTTCCGCAACAGCAAGAGTTATATGGATAGTCCCCGATATTTTGGGTGGTGTTGTCTCTACTGCCAATTCTAAAGCATTGACTAAAGAGCGAGCATCAAGAGCGAACAACATTCACTCTTATGTGCTCTAGCTTCATAGCCAATTTGAATTTTCTTTTGCCCATCACCGAGTTCTCTATCGGTGAGTGCTTGTTGGAAATGACAACTCGATAGAAGCCGAAGTTACACCAACAGGAGAGGATATTTGGTCCTGACGAAACCAAATTTTCAAGAAATGACACTAAAAGAACTAAAAGCTTACGTTTTAGCAAATCGCTATGACGATGAAGCGTTCTATACTTACATGGACAAAAGACGTGCTGGTAATCCTAACCCGGTTATGATAACAATTGAAGAAGCAGACGCCAAATTAAAAAGGCGATTTGGTCAGCGAGCAATCTAATTTATGGTTATATAATATAATATAATCAATTTTGTCGGTTAAATACAAGTCAACAGTTAATGGAAAAAGTTTTAGGAACTAATTTTGGTATTAAATTTGATTAAGGATATAAAAATGAAAACCACAACCAAAAGACAAGCATTGTTAAAAGTAATCTACGAAAAATTAGAACAGGCTTATGAAGACACTTTAGAAGATGTCATAGAACTGTTAAACATTCGCAAGGCTGAAGATGAAGAAGATATTCAAGCTATTAAAGAAGCTAGAAATGATACTAGCATTAGTTGGGAAGAGTATCAGCGAGAATTAGAATCGTGACCTATCAAATCAAAATTAAAAGTAAGGTGGCAAAGCAATTAAAAAAGCTACCGAATGATATTAGAGATAGGATCAACGAAAAAATTCTAAAACTAGCTGAAAATCCTCGTCCTAGTGGAGTACGTCTTGGGTATTAAGTGCTAACCAGTCGGTAAAACCTGTATCGAGTAGGGCATCAACAGTAATAATTAATCCGTCTGCCGCTACAAAGTCTATTTCAAAGAACATCTCGCCCTTTCTGCTAAATTTTCCTTCAATCAATTGTTTTAATAATTTCCTACTATATTTAACTGAAAAGTACAAATTAATCTAGATGGATGTTTGGCGCGAGCCTGATTCTGGGCAACTTCTTTATTAGCATCAAGAAAATAATCACCACTGTCAGGTTCAATCGCTACATACCAACCAGGATAACGATCGCTTAATTCGCTTTTGTGGTTATCACAAATTACACGTGCGCGTGCAACATATCCAGGGTTGGCTTTCTTTGGCGACAATTGGTTTGTATACTGTCGAATGCCTACCCAAGGACAAGTGTTTTGATTGTGCAAACGAGACTTCATCAAGTCATGGGAATCAGCGCTATTCATTCTAATCCAATACGTTTGCCTGTTAGCCAATCTATCGTATCATTATTTTCGCTTACCTTAGAACTATGCCTTGCCGCTAGCTCCCGCACACTAGGCTTGCTCTGTTTTTTTGGTGAACTTTTACCTTGGCTAATATCTTCTGAGAGTAATTGGAGATGATTATGTATCTCCTTTTCATCTAGAACATCATCAGAAAGTAAATCAAAAAGAGATTTCCCATTGTTATAAGATTGTCGTACAAAATTTCCAACTGGTAAAGAAGATAGTGTGTCCCAATACTTTGCTATCGAATGTATTTTGTTAAGACGACTTTGATTAGACGGATGTGGTTCAAAACTACCTCCAATCCAGGCGTAAATAGTTTGTCTCTCAACTCTAAGTATTTTTGCCATCTCTGTTACAGTGAGTGAAAGAGATGAACGAATAGAGGAAATCTCACCCACATTATAAACAAATTCACTTTTCCTATTTTTTGCTTCATCCAAAGGAAATTGAACTCCGTATTTTTATTTAAAAGCTTACACTTACTTTATTATGACATTAAACATACAGGACTTACGCAACATCAACGCTATTTTAAGGATTTCACGCGTTGTAGCTCCCCCCATTTCCTCCCAACCCCAGAGGGGACCCCAAGCCCCCCGATACATTGGGGGCTTTGCGTAAGTCCTAACGTAACTGCAATAGTTCCAGTGCGACATTTTGTTTTATATCAAATCCGTTCATATCGGAATTATTTCTCTTTCCTCTCTGGTGCGCTCTCTGCGTCTGGAGCGGTTTTTTAATCATTCATATGCTACCGGATTTGATATTAGCGATCGCGAAGCTCAAACCGTACCCAACCGATCGCATCCTATAATGGTATCTAAGAATTAGACTAAAAAACCCCGGTCACTGGTCACTGGTTACTGCTCACTGTTCACTGATTCCGCCTTTTCTCCTGACGGTTGCGAACAGCAGAGCGCAGCACCTTAAGCTTATAAGGATCGGCATCTTTGCGCCAGTGCAGTTGATAACCATTGAGAGTCGCACAGTGGTCTGCCAAACATTTAAGCCAACCGGAATAATGACTGATACTGCGCCAATCATCCAATAGTCCCCAGTCTTCTTCTTGGCGAGTCAGTTTAGCAAATTTCTCGTAAAGCGGATAATCGGATGTCACTAAAGCTTCTTTATAATGAAGCACGGGGGGATTATCATCTGTATCGTAATCTCGATAACTAACGTGCAAGTCTTGTAAGTTAATAATCATACAAGTCTTGAGTGTCGGATGGGGATCTGAGTCAAAGTTGGGATAATAAAGATAAGAAATTTTTGCACTTTTGGTGTGAAATTTGATAACATTTGCTTCTTCCAAACGACCAATAATACGACTTGCACAACCTTCATAAAGGCGCAAGAGGGGATCGAGTGATTGTAGGGCTGAGATATGAACCCATAGAGAATTTGGCAGTTTTTTCCCTACGGAGCTGTTTTGGCAACATTCCTGAAGAATTTCTAGATTCCCTACGCTGAGAAGCATGATGTCAGCATTGACACAGGCTTGCTTGTAAGTGCCAAATAAACCTTTAATGTCTTCTTGAACTTCGGGGGCTAAATCTCTCAGTTTTGGGCGGTAGCTAAACTGGCTCAAAGCCAAATAAACCATCAAATCTTGACGGCGTTTTTCAGAAATTTCTTCCCATTCTTCCAGGTTGGTTGCTTGCAAAATGACTTGAAAAGCACGTCGCAGGGTGCCAAATTCTGAATTGATATCATCTTCTTGTGGTAGTTCACCTTTACTGGGAAAACGACCCCGTTCTGTAAAAAACGCCATCAGAGGTGCAAGCAGTTCCTGATAATCTTCAAATCGTTTAATGCGAGAACGAACTCTGGGGGTTGTGGCGCGAGAACGGTAGCGGGAAGCTCGAAACAACTGTGCTTGAGCTTCATCCCGGAAAACAAAATAAACGCCTAAAGCAACGGGAATGGCATCAACACCAAGAACTTGGTCAATGTAACGTTTGAGTTCTTCTTGCTCGTAGTACTTCTGAAAAGTATTGCGGGTTGTGATGACTCCATCTTCATAAGCAACAACACCCCTGGTGGATGCTATCAAAACTTGGGCTGAGACAAGCAGAACTTTACGGGTAAGTTCCCAAGCTTTTACCAGCGCCTCTCGCCGTTCGCTTGGGGTTTCTATAACGTTTATTACGTACCCAAGATTGACGATATCGGCAGGGGTTCGGGGAGTATCCGGTGAATAGTAGGGGTCCCATCCCATACTGTTATAACCTTTTTGGGCAATTCGGGTGATATCTCCGCCATGTCCGCAACCATAGTCAAAAAAGGTGGTTTCTGAAGTAAATAAGTTGGCATCTAATGCTAGGCGCACGGGACGGGATAAATCATTGCGGTAAATTGCTGCTCTATGACGATCTATGCGGGGTGCTAATGGTTCGTTGGCTGGTTTTGTCTGTTGTGTTGTGTTGGTTGTGTTGTGTTGTATGAGATGGTGTCCCTGAATTTCTACCCCAAATGCTTGCAAGCGTCTTTGCCATCCTTCTCGCGTACCGATGTTTCTTGAATTGTCTAGCAAACCTAATTTTTCTTGAGCGTTTGTTAGTTCGGCAAACTGTTGGTATTGGGGATAGTCTGGTGTAACAAAGGTTTCTTTGCGATGGAGTATGGGAGGATTTTCTGTAGTACTGTAGTCTCGATATGTGGTTTCTAGGGTTTCTGTGTCAACTTGGATACTGGCTTTTAGGGCTGGATGGGGGTCTGTGTCAAAATCTGGATAGAATAGGTAGGAAATTTTGGGTTTGCTAGTGCTAAATTTTACAAGCGTTGCTTCCTGGGCTTGGGGAACTACACTTCTGGCACGGCTTTCATATTGCTGGAGTAAGGGGTCAAGGGTGGATAGTGCTGTTATGTGGACGTAAAGAGCTTCTGGCAATAGTTTACCAACTTGACTTCGCTGACAGCAGGATGCGATCGCCTGTAAAGACTCAACTCCCAGTTCCGCTCTAACCTGAGATTTCTCAGTTATTGCCTCAAATTTGTTCAAGCTATCATTATCTAGAGCCATTGGGCTTATTTGTGGAGAACTGCTACTGGCAAAATCGCTGAATGCCTGACTGTAATGTTAATCTTCGCACAATCAATCGCATTTGAATCACTTTTTCCAGATTTTTTACCAATACAAGTATTTTATATTACATATTTCTTACGCAAAGCCCCCCTTTTTAAGGGGGGTTGGGGGGATCTGCAAAGCGTGAAATCCTCAGACATCTGGAATACATAACTCAGCAGACAGTGGCTGTTTTAATGCTTGGAAATAAACCTCACGATGTTTGTTAGAAATATTTCTTAGCAGAAGAGATAGCGATCGCTCTGCCAAAAAAATCACGGAAAAATCTTTAAGGAATTTCCCAATTTCAAGTTTCATAAATTGGAAGGTGATTTAAAAGATCACTACTCAATTTCGGTTATTGGAAATTGGCGATTGACCTTTAAGTGGGAAGAGGAAAACAAGAATGTTGAAGTCCTGGACTACGTTGACTACCATTAGATAGTAGTGGTCAACGGGAAAAATGAATAATCTCTTTGGCTTAAAAATTAATTGTAAAAACCTATGGCAAAAGAAAGAATACAAATGTACGAGCCGCCACACATCGGCGAAGTCTTAAAGGAGGAGTTTTTAAAGCCTTATGGTCTTAGTATCTCAAAGTTTGCCGACATGATTGGAGTGAACAGGGCTTATATGTCCAAGATCATCAATGGCAAGGCTGGAGTAAGTCCTGCTATGGCTTTAAGACTTTCTAAGGCACTAAATACCAGTGTTGGTCTATGGTTAAATATGCAACAGCAGTACGATCTTTGGCAAGCTAAGCAATCTACTGATTTGTCTAAGGTAAAGGTCATTAATCTGGAAATGAAAGTCTCTTTGAACAAAATGGCTTAGCCATCGGGGTTGTTAAGGGGCTGCAAGCCTGCAACTATAATCACAGATTTGGTGGCAGATTGAAAGCTCCTTAGTTGACAAGTTGTACTTATTGTTGCCTATGTGTTTCAGTCCCGTTGCCGAGAATCACTACGTTTCCAGGAATCGCTACGTTTCAAGAATGTTTAGCGGCTGATTGATACAATCTTCGACTTGTTTCAGTCCCGTTTCCAGGAATCGCTACGTTTCAAGCAAAGAGTACAACATTTAAGCTTTGTGCTCTTTGGCGGTTTCAGTCCCGTTTCCAGGAATCGCTACGTTTCAAGATTCTCGAATTTTATCTCTAATTAGCTGATATAGGAAGTTTCAGTCCCGTTTCCAGGAATCGCTACGTTTCAAGAAACAAAAGTGGTGTCAAAAGGGTCTGAAGCTTATACGTTTCAGTCCCGTTTCCAGGAATCGCTACGTTTCAAGTCTAATAAACTTTCTATAGAACTAAATTGAGATAATAGTTTCAGTCCGTTTCCAGGAATCGCTACGTTTCAAGTGTAAAATTAATTTGTTTGCGATGCGCGTCTAGATCGTTTCAGTCCCGTTTCCAGGAATCGCTACGTTTCAAGTAAGCGTGTACGGTCTTACCGCTCTGACTTAAAGTTTCAGTCCCGTTTCCAGGAATCGCTACGTTTCAAGTCTTGCATCTTCGGCAGTTCTAGGATGCCGATTCGCATCATGTTTCAGTCCGTTTCCAGGAATCGCTACGTTTCAAGCATCGAAAGAACGAGCGATGAGGCTGATAAAGATTGTTTCAGTCCCGTTTCCAGGAATCGCTACGTTTCAAGTAGGTGGGTGGGCAAGAAAGATGCGAAATTTCCTTGTTTCAGTCCCGTTTCCAGGAATCGCTACGTTTCAAGTTAGAGTGTTAAGCGCTTAACAGTAACAGTAAATTTGGTTTCAGTCCCGTTTCCAGGAATCGCTACGTTTCAGCTGGAAGCGTCCCTGTGAAAAAGTAGAAATCCCCAGGTTTAGTTTCAGTCCCGTTTCCAGGAATCGCTACGTTTCAAGCTTAAATTAAAAAGGTAACAGGTAGGTGTAAAAGCCGTTTCAGTCCCGTTTCCAGGAATCGCTACGTTTCAAGTCGCCGTAATATTGAATGTGACGCTTGATATGTTCTTTGGTTTCAGTCCCGTTTCCAGGAATCGCCTACGTTTCAAGTCCTTTGGCAAAGACTTCCACTCCCTACGGATAGGAGGTTTCAGTCCCGTTTCCAGGAATCGCTACGTTTCAAGCAAGCAGAGTCTGTTCTAGCTGTAAAGTCAGCTTTTGAGTTTCAGTCCCGTTTCCAGGAATCGCTACGTTTCAAGCAGACTCTTCTTGATTGATTCTGCTCCCGTAGCGTTTCAGTCCCGTTTCCAGGAATCGCTACGTTTCAAGGCATTGATTTGTTGTTGTAAATCATTACAACAATTAGTTTCAGTCCCGTTTCCAGGAATCGCTACGTTTCAAGTTACAAGCTTGTTTTGATTCGTATGCGTACCACTCAATGTTTCAGTCCGTTTCCAGGAATCGCTACGTTTCAAGCTATAGATGAGGTATGTATAGTGTTGAATGGTGAAGAATGTTTCAGTCCGTTTCAGGAATCGCTACGTTTCAAGGAAAAAGCAGTTGGTCGTCAGCTTGAATGGTCAGAAGGTTTCAGTCCCGTTTCCAGGAATCGCTACGTTTCAAGTGGCAAGATATACGATCGCGATGATGCAGGTGCGGGTTTCAGTCCCGTTTCAGGAATCGCTACGTTTCAAGCTTAGTGATGCTAACTGGGCTGTACCTGCTGTCTGTATATTATACAGTTCTCCAATCCCACGAGAAAAAGGCGAATATAGTATTAAGTATTATGGTAGAAAAATAAATTGTTTT
>NZ_WJFC01000040.1 GCF_009725235.1 Scytonema sp. UIC 10036 | reverse complement strand
GGGTAGGGGGTAGGGGGTAGAAGAATAACTCGTCCCCAATCCAAAATCCAAAATCCAAAATCCAAAATGATATGATTTTCGCGCAGCTCTGACTAATGGCTGAAGACGCACTCCTTGCTGTACAATTACAATCGATTTGGAGCTGAGTCGAGTATTTCGTTTTACTAGGGCTGAGCTTGTTTTGCTATCTGTATAATCATTTTTATTCATGCTAATAGTATGATAAAATAATAGTTTTATATTAAAGTCAGACTATTAGCTTTTAAAGATGAAGTATCTGTTTCGGTTGCCCGAAATGGAGATTGGGTACACTGTATTTAATCCAAGGAAATGTCTGAAAGAGTGATAAACATTTTATTGGTGGAGGACGATGAAGTTGATGTGATGAATGTCAAACGGGCATTCAAAAAGGTAAATATTAACAATCCCCTATATCTTGCCACAAATGGTATAGAAGCACTGTCAATGTTACGTGGAAGCAAAGATCAACCACCCGAAGTTCCATCAGAGAGACGGTTGATTTTGTTAGATTTAAATATGCCTAAGATGGGCGGGATTGAATTCCTTCAAGAATTACGTTCCGATTCTCAATTGCGGGCAACTCCTGTGGTAGTAATGACAACATCTAATCAAGATAAGGACAGAGTGGAAGCGTATAATCTAAATGTTGCTGGTTATATTCTTAAACCTGTTACTTTTAATAGTTTTATAGAGTTAATGGCAACTTTAAATAAATATTGGACATTGTGTGAAATGCCATAGTCAGTGACCAGTGACCAGTGACCGGGACTCGGCGATCGGCGAACGGTGACAAAAAAGTGCTGGTAACTACCATTAATGTTTTAAGAAAATGATTTTAATGACAGTTAAAATAAAAGAATTTGGTTATACAGAAAGTAAATACTATAATATGCGATTTCTGTGTCTAATGATGGCGAAAGCTAAGAGCGATGGAAGAGAAACTAAAAGTTTTAGTTGTAGACGATGACGAAGTAGACCGCATGGCAGTGCGTCGCGCATTGACTAAAGCAGGTGTACAAATGCAACTTTTTGAGGCAAGTGATGGCAATAGCGCGATCGCTACCTTATCTAGTAGTTCCTATGATTGTGTCTTTCTCGACTATCGCTTACCAGACCAAGACGGCTTAAGCCTACTTCAAAATTTACGCTTGAAAGAGATTCGAGTGCCTGTAGTGGTTCTCACAGGTCAGGGAGATGAACAAATAGCAGTAGAACTTATGAAAGCTGGTGCTATTGATTACCTCTCGAAATCTCGGTTCTCACCAGAAATACTGGCACAGGTGTTGCGAAATGCAATTCGAGTTCATAAGGCGGAAATGCAGGTGGCTTTAGCCAATCAACAACTGCGAGAGAGTAACGATCTCCTCACTCGGAAAAACCAGGAATTAGAAGTACAGCGAAAACAAATTGAAATCCAAAATTGGAAACTGGTGGAAGCATCAAGGCTGAAATCGCAGTTTCTAGCAACTATGTCTCACGAATTACGAACCCCAATGAATGCTATCATTGGGTTTTCTCAGTTGTTATTGCGACCAAAATGCGGACCGTTAACGCATCAACAGAAGGATATGGTAGAGCGGATCTTGAATAATGGCAAGCATTTGCTCATGTTGCTTAATGAAGTTCTCGATTTTTCCAAACTAGAAGCAGGAAAGTTAGATTTAAAGCCAGAAATATTTGATTTATCAAAGGTGGTTAATGCCACTGTAGAAGAAATGCGATCTTTAGCGGAGGAGAAGAATTTGTCTTTGGTGGTTAAAATGGAATTACCAAACTCTATAGTGTTTAATGACCCAACTCGTGTACGACAGATTTTAACGAACCTGCTTTCAAATGCAATAAAGTTTACAGAGTCTGGAAGTATTAGAGTTGAGCTTAAAGAACTCGCTTCTGAGCAAGTGCAGCTTGCTGTTTTCGATACCGGAATTGGGATCGCTCCTACTGATATAAAGCATATTTTTGAAGCTTTTCGGCAAGTCGATCAAAGTACAACTCGCAAGTATCCCGGTACGGGCTTGGGTTTGCCAATTATTCAAGCATTGTTGCAAATGATGGATGGCACAATTTCTGTAGAAAGTCGGTTGGGAGAGGGCTCGGTATTTCGGATTGAGATGCCCCGTCAAATATCAGCATCAAATCAACAAATTGCTGACGGGGAAGCAAATGCTCCAACTTATTCAAATAGAACAAATCTATGGCGTCAGCAAGAAATAGCTCGCTTTGCTCCAGAAGGTATGCAAAGGAAAAGTAGGGAATTATAATTTTAAGATTGTAAAGAAAATCAAGTTATAAATTCTTTTCAAAAAAAGTCGATAAATTTATGATGTCTGGCGAAACTTCTAAAGTAGATCGGATTCTTGCTGTCGATGATACTATTGATAATCTCATCCTACTTCAAACAATGTTGGAAGTAGAAGGATATGAGGTGGACTTAGTATCAGATGGAGCAAGTGCTTTAAACAAAATTATCAAATCTCCTCCAGACATAATTCTATTGGATGTCATGATGCCAGGAATGGATGGATATGAGGTCACGCGTCGAATCCGAAACCATCCTGAAATACAATACATTCCCATCCTCCTGTTAACGGCACATATTGAAGTGAGTGTTGTGGAAGGTTTGGATGCAGGAGCAGATGATTTTATCCGCAAACCATTTGACCAAGACGAACTTCTTGCGAGAGTGAGATCGCTACTGCGTCTCAAACACAGCATTGACGAGCAACAAAAGATGGCAAAAATGCGGGAAGACTTTGTGTCTCGTCTCACCCACGATTTGCGAACCCCTCTAGTGGCAGCAGATCGAATGCTGAATTTGTTTGAGCAGGAAACATTCTGCAAAATTTCGCCGGAAATGAAAGAGGCGATCGCCGCGATGATTCGGAGCAATCAAAATTTACTAGAAATGGTAAACAACTTGCTAGAAGTTTACCGCTTTGAAGCAGGTAAAAAAACCATGCAACTTGATAGCTGTAATATGCAGCAGATTGTAGAAGAAGTCGCTCAAGAACTGAGTCCTTTGGCAATGGAGAAGGGTTTGACTGTAGAGGTAGATACAAACGCTTTAAAAGAAATAGGCGATAGTGCCGGTACAGTTATGGGCGATAAACTAGAGTTAAGGCGAGTCATCAGCAACCTCATAGGGAATGCTATCAAGTTTACCGATACAGGAGGGGTTAACATTCATATTTCTGAAACACCGACAAGCCAAAAAGATAAAGCTTGGGTTGTCATCGATATTAAAGATACCGGCTACGGAATAGCACCCGAAGATCAAGCCTTTCTGTTTGAGCGTTTTCGGCAAGGAAAACACAAACGCGCAGGTAGTGGGTTGGGGCTGCATCTCTCGCAACGTATTATTGAGTCCCACAAAGGAAAAATTCAAGTATCATCCGAACTGGGTAAAGGCAGTGTATTTACCGTGTGTTTGCCAAAGTTCAGTTAAAGAGCAATTGTGGCAGTATTCTTAGTTACTGCCTTTTTTCCCTTCTATACCAAGCGATTCTGGGCATTCATGGAAAATACTGCGTTCGGATGGTGATTTTAAAGAATCCCTCTCATTACAATGCAAGTAATGGTTCATGAATCTTAGCTGATTACAATAAATTAAAAATTACATCGCTAATGACAACTCAAAGAGCCAAGAGTGAAGAATCCATAGTTTCCAATTAACAATGACTAATTCTCCTCAACTAGCTTTCTGACTTATCCCTAGCGATCTAACTATCTAGGAATAAAACGCATGACTTCATCAACACCAACTCGCGGCCAAGTAGAAAGAACATTGACACAACGCATTCAAGCTCTATATCGTGAGCAATTGGGACATCAACCCAGTAAAATTACTTGTCAACTATCCGACCAAAATGTAGTCCTTGTTCTGGAAGGTTCTATCACTCAACCAGAACAATTACTTGCTCAATCAGGTCGGGTACAACTCGCCGAGCAAGTTCACTCGGATTTAGATGACGCCATTCAGCCACAACTGAAGGCACTTATAGAAGAAACTTTAAATGTTTCTGTCATTGAGCTATTAAGTGATGCAACACTTGCCACCGGTCGTACTGGAATTATTGCCCTTCTAACAAATGCACCAGAAGTTCGCACTCCTCCTACTCCAACTTCTAAAATTAGGCGTAAACCTTCATCAAGCAGTGGAAACAACCCACAGAGAACAGCTTCGTAAAATTATTCCTGGCAGAAATCAAATGCCGAACCTACATTTAATTTTCTCCTTAAATAAGACCGAACCATATCTTCTAAATCTTCGATCATGTATGGCTTACTGATATAGTCGTCAAATCCTGCCATCAAAATGCGTTCTCTATCCTCCGCACTGGCTAAAGCAGTGATTGCAATAGCTGCGATGTGGCGGGTAAGCGGTTCTTGCTTTAGAGAACGCACAAGATCGATACCGCTCTTTCCCGGTAACAGGATATCCAACAAGATCAGATCGGGTTGGTATTCTTTGGCAACGAGTACCGTCGTTGAACTATCTTTTTGACAAATCAGCCGACAGCCAAGGGAATCGAGCGCATAACTTAACAGCAGTAGATTATCATCATTATCTTCTACTGCTAAAATTAAGGGTGGCTCAGAATCGTGCTGCTTGTTGTCGCTCATAAATGCGTGTGCCAGTTCCATTGCTTCTCCAGAAGATTTGCTGTGCATACATCGTCTGTTTTGAGAGAACAAACGAGGCATTCCGCGAGCGGTTGATTGATAGCGCTCTTTCCAGACTGGCTCGTCTTTCAACCTTAACAAGTTGATTGTTCTTGCTCACTCAGCTTACTCAATTGGTGCTTTTCAGAATTCCCTGAAGCTAGCAGAGCAAGATGCTTACTCATCAATTATATGCAAAGTAGCTAGAAATTTTATCAAAAAAGTCATAAGTACTTAATATATTTAAGCATTATTTAACGTAGTATCATCAAAGTAACTCCTTTATTTGTCTTTTTGTATACAAATGTAACACTTGGCGAAACGGTTGAATTAGCCTGCAGACAACAACAAAATTGTACGAACATTGTATTTTAGTTATAAATTATACTTAATATAATGTTGTATTTTTTATTCTAGAAAAGAATTTCCATAAGTATAAATACATTGCTTATTTAAGAAATTTCAGGGGTTGTTGGAAAATTACTATCATTCAATACCCCGAAGAAACCCCATAGACATCAGATACACAAATACTTCTAACCTGAGAATGAAAAATTTTTGCGACTCTTGACTTTTATGTAGTATATTTGTAATATATAAATAACAAAAAATCAAGAATTTTTTAATCCTATATTTGTTTGTTCGTTTATCCATTAGGGATGGGCATTTCTACCCATCCTACGCGATCGGATAATTTATTTTTTGCAGTCCTCTTACGAATTTGCTTGAGGTGATCCCAATGTTTGTTAGCTACCAAAGACTATTCATACAAAAATTCTTACCTACTCAATTAAACCATCAAGCAAATACCTGGTTGGAAAGAGACTCAAGTTATGAGCGAACATCGTTTAGGCGAGATTGTGATTGAACGTCCTCGCCATGGAATGAGAATAAGTTTAAAGAAATGTAAGGGATACAAAAAAGCCCTACAAAAAATTACAGACGAAGCAATGGAAGATGGGTTGCTTAGCCCATACTTAATTAAGTCAAGACATCGTACAAAGAGCTTTTCAGATCATCTGGGTCCCCTATATCGCTGGTTGCGTTCAAAAGTGGGAAAGCCTTGGAACGAGGTGTATGGAGAACTATGCTTGCGCCTTGATATTACAACCTTATCTGGGCAGCATATACTCTTTCATGTGTGGGATTACGTAGAACGGGATGTCATTTTAATAGATGAGATTCCCTATAAAAAAAGTAAACAATCCCAACCACTAGGTAAATATAGCTGGCGGCAACATTTGTATGTTCACCCAGACACTAGAATTCTCTGTCTCGTTGAGCCAATACCAAAGAAACCTACCAAAAAGCCAGATGATGTCGTGGTTGTAGACCACTACCATCAGTATCGCAAAATTAACGATATATGGTACTTGGTAACGTTTGCGGATTTTCCCAGTACGCCAGGAAATTATTTAGCAACTGACGTTTTACTCCATTTAAATCTTTATCGTTGGGACGCTTACAAAAAGTACGAGCAGGAAATTTACGCAGTCAGCAAACAACAGTGTAACAAAAAGGAGATTAAGCACATCATGCACTTGCTTGAGAAAAACCAAGATTGATACCGTTGGAAAATATCAAACGACTGATGAAATAGACAGTTTCTGGATTTCACACAACTACAACCACTATCAATACTTGTCGGTTAAGCTTAAACAATGAAATTACGTAGGTTGGGTTGAGGAATGAAACCCAACATTTACAAGCATTTGTTGGGTTTCACACAAGGGTTTACCCCTACTACAAAAATTCTCAGCCCTTGCAGTATTGCAACCACTATAAACATGATATGAATTGAGGTTTTATGACGCAAATCAGTACAAAACTCGTTCAACAACTACGCCAAAAAACTAGTGTTGGAATTATGGATTGTAAAAAGGCACTGCAAGAGAATAATAGCGATCTTATCAAAGCTGAAGAATGGCTGCGAAAAAAAGGTCTTGCCAAAGCTGTCGCGATCGCAAATCGCTTATCTACAGAAGGGCTTGTCGAGAGTTACATCCATAATGGAAGTCGAGTAGGTGTACTGATAGAAGTCAACTGCGAAACTGACTTTGTAGCTCGCAATGAGAAGTTTCAAACCTTAGTTCGAGACATAGCTATGCAAATTGCCGCTTACCAAAATATAGAATATGTTAAGGTAGCTGATATCCCGCTTGAAGTCGTAACTAAGGAAAAAGAAATTGAAATGGGACGTGATGACATCGCTAACAAGCCCGAAGCAGTCAAAGAAAAAATAGTTCAAGGAAGGATTGAAAAACGTCTCAAAGAAATGTCTTTGATGGATCAACCTTTCCTTCTGGATTCAAGTAACACCGTAGAAGATGTCATCAAGCAGCATATAGCCTTACTAGGTGAAAATATCCAAGTCCGACGCTTTGTCCGCTTTGTTTTAGGTGAAGACATTAAGACTGCTGGGTAGACAAGGTTTTTGTCGTAGGTTCTGAAATTAGGCAGCGATCGTTCGTAAAGCTTGCGATCGCTGCTCTTTTTCTAAGAATATAGCTGACAACACTGAATAAATAGTTACGTGTTAGCTTACCGCTTAAATGAGGACATCAACACGAATTGCTCTACAATATATTCGAGATTATGATGGCTTAAGTAAGGTGTGTAATTTCAGATTCAATTGGTATTGCATACCTTTAAATTGTAGAGGATGTTAAATATGTCTTTTTGGGATGATGAAATAGAAGCTGAGTTGCTACGCATGAAAGCAGAGTTAAAGCGCTCTGGAAACGTGAGTTATAGCAGTCAAGCTAATCTTTATCCAGAGAATTTAGAGATGACTCTGGACACACTCAATAATCTCGTAGGAATGCAGAATATAAAAGATGAGATTAATACTCTTATCAATTTCCTTCAAATACAGAAGCTTCGTCAAGAAAAAGGGCTTGCGAATATTTATATTACATTGCATTCTGTATTTTGCGGGCCTCCCGGAACAGGTAAGACAACAGTTGCTCGCCTGATGGGTGAGATATACAAACAACTAGGGATACTATCTAAAGGTCATGTTATTGAAACGGATAGAGCAGGCTTAATTGCAGGATATGTTGGGCAGACAGCAAAAAAAGTAGATGAACTTGTCGAGGCGGCGTTAGATGGCGTACTGTTTATAGATGAAGCTTATGCACTAAAGCCAAAAGACCCTAAGAATGATTTTGGACAAGAAGCTATCGATACTTTACTGAAACGAATGGAGGATTATAGAGACAGACTAGTGGTGATCGTTGCTGGTTACAATGACGAGATGTCAAGATTCATGGACGCTAATCCTGGGCTAAAGTCTAGATTCAATAAGTATTTTTACTTTGATGATTATAAGCCAAACGAATTGCTAACTATATTTGAAAAAATTTGCGATCGCAATCATTTTCTGCTGTCAGAAAAATCTAAGGATACATTACTTAATAAATTTACTTATTTATATAGGAGTAGAGATAGTAAATTTGGTAACGGAAGACTGGTGAGAAATATATTTGAAAAAACTGTTGAAAGGCAAGCTAACAGGCTTGTCAAGCTTTCTGGAATTAGTAAGGAAATGATGATGACAATTGTGCCTGAAGATATTCCTTGAAGTGAGGCAATGGTAAGGAATAATACAATCGGTTCGGAGTTGGGATACATGCGAAGACAGCGCAACTACGAACCAGTCAGAATTATTTATTTTCGGGCGATCGCTGAAAAAGTTGCCGTCTGGTTGCTAGAAGTTGTATACCTTTACTTAACATGAAAATCAGTAAAACGACAACTAGACTCATGGCGAAAAGAGGAACAAAGATTGCTAGGGCTGAGAGCACGATTGCTCCTAAAGCCTCTATTGTGGAAACAACACCATTACCGAAACCTCCCGTGAGTGCTGTTGACGATAAACGAGTCATTCCCATGAAAGTCTGGATAATTCCTGCAGCGCCACCACCGGCAACAACTGCGACTGTCCATTCTAATAGAGGAGTCGTGGTATCGTGAACCAAAGCTTTGGTGATGAAAGTTCCAACTGCGATCGCAGTCGGTGTAGAGACGACATCCAAAGCATGATCCACCCAAGGAAATTGTTACGACTCCTTACTCGATCGCTCAAGCAGGTTTAAATTTCACATATTACTCAGTAATTTAGAAGAAATTTATAACAAATGCATCTGACAAAAGAGATGTCAATCGATAACGAGCGCTATTTCTTAGGCAAAACACCAGGACTGTTTTTACGAGGTGTCAGTTTTTCTTCTATCTGAGGTTGCGGATTGACTTTCAGAACAGGTTCTTTTGGGGAAGTTTGTCTTTTTCTAAGAATTTGAATTTCTCTCTCTATCAAATCCTGCCCTTTATTAAAAAAGTCTTGAGAGTTGTAGGGAACTAGGTCACGAGAAAAACGTTGAATTTGTGTTGGAGTCAGACGAGGGTTTACTTGGACGGCATAAGCAGAAGTTTGTCCGGCTAGCACAAAAGGCACTAAGTATAATAAAGCTTTGATTTTCATAGAATGGAGAGGCAGCAGTTATTATGGCATAACTGCCATAACGTAGAAACAGCATTTCAACCCCTCTTGTGTTGGGTTGATAACTCTAAGATAAACCAATAAACTTTTTGCTGCCCTCCTACAATTGGGTGAGCTATTTGATAAGATACATTCAGTAAATTACAAAGTTATGTGTAGGTAGGGCTAAAGCCCACCAATATCGAACGTGCGGTATGCGACGGACAGTTGAGTGAAATGAAGTCCTACAAGGCTTTTTCAATCCAAAATCTAAAATCTAAAATCCAAAATAGCATTACCTCTGAATTTCTTTAAGGATTTGAACAACTTGGTCATACCTATTTTGATGACCCTGTTGCTGAAACAATTCTGCTGCTTTTTGTAAATCTTGGATTCCCTGCTGTGTCTTCTTTGTGTTTAAGTAAAGAATTCCCCGATTTTTATAAGCTAGGGCATAGTCTGTTTTCAGAGCGATCGCTTGGTTGTAATCTTTTAGTGCTCCTTGGCGATCGCGCATCTGCAATTTGACATTTCCTCGATTGAGATATGCAGAGTGAGGTCCTTTATCTGTCCAATTATTGACTTGAATTGCCTTTGTGTAATCAGCAATTGCTGCTTTTGTATCCCCCATGTTTTGCTGGACAATACCTCTGTTGTAGTATACTTCAGAGTCTTGAGGATTTATACGGATTGCTTGGTTATAATCTGCTACTGCTCCTTGATAATTACCCATCTCATCCCGTAGTTGTCCTCGGTTAATATAAGCGTCAGCAATCGCTCCCTTACCCCAGTTTTCGTTGGCTTGAATTGCCTTGTTATAGTCAGCAAGCGCTGCTTCTTTATTTCCTAAATCGTAATACGTTATAGCTCTGTTGTAGTATGCTAGGGAATAGCGGGGATTGAGGCGGATTGCTTGGGTATAATCTGCCAATGCTCCTTGCAAGTCTCCTGCATTAGATTTTTCCAGTCCAAGATTTAGCAAATCACTGGCATTCCCTTGAGGGCTTTCTATAGGTGGTGGTGTTTGGGCATAAACTTGAGGAATATTGACTAGAACAGCGATCGCACTCAAAACTGCAATGGAAGTTGAAGTTAATCTCATAACCTTATATATAGTTGTGTGACTATACAGGAAGTAAGTTCCTTTCAACTTAGGATGCCCAATCCAAAGAGCAAAATCACCACCTCAGTCTTTTGTTTTCTTGTTACGTATTTCCTAGCGGTTCATCGCAAAAGTTTTGATGGGTAGGTGGACAGAGCCCCGCTCTCGTTCCCAGGTAAAACCTGGGAATGCAGGCTGCGAGGCTCTGCCTCGCACTCTGTGGTAGAGTACAGGAGGCGGAGCCTCCCTTAAGGCATTCCCAGGCAGAGCCTGGGAACGAGAGAACGAGAGAGTATCAGGATGCTTTTTCTTCATAGAAGAGCAATTTCTGAAAAAAATGAAAGTTGTTGCCGTATATTCTCAAGAAAATCCAGAGTTTTTTCGTATGCTGCGGTTTCTTTATTAAAAGCAAAGTTATCAGCCGCCTTTCGTAAGTCTGTAATTGCTGCTTGTTTGTAACCAAGCAAGTGATAAGCAACGCCTCGATTGAAATGAGCATGGGCGTTGTTTGGTTGTAGCTTGAGTGATGCCGTAAAATTAGCGATCGCACTCCTGTTATCCCCACTTCGACCACAAACGCAACCTCGATTGTAGTAAGCTCTGTAGTTATTGGGATTGAGACGAAGTGCTGTTGAGAAGTCAAGCAAAGCGGTTTGTAAGTTTAACAACTGAAAATGAGCCAGTCCGCGATCGTTATAGATTTCAGCTAAAAGTAGATTGGATGTCTGAGGAATCTGAGTTAACGCCAAATTGTAATCGGATATTGCCTGTTGGTAATTCCCCAACATGGCATTGGCTACCCCTCGATTGTAGTAGGCTTTAAAGTTGTTGGGTTTAAGCGCGATCGCTCGATCGTTGTCAGCTATCGCCGCTTGATAATGTCCGAGTCTGTAGTGTGCTAGTCCCCGATTTAGATATGGTTCGGCATTGTTAGGTGCCAACTTTATTGCGCGATCGCAATCGGCGAGGGCATTCTGATAATCCTCTAACTGAAAATACGCAAGGCATCGATTGCTATAGGCAGCGGTAAAATTACTTCTGAGTTGAATAGCCTCTGTAAAATCCTTAACAGCTAGGCGGTAATTGCTGTTGAGCATCTTTTCTAGACCTAACTTAAAGAAATCACTTGCTGTCATTTGGGTATTAGGAGCGGGTGATGAGTATGCAGGCAAAGTAAAACAAAGACAGGCGAGTGCAACAGCAATACTGAAATTGAGCATGAATCGAAAGCAGCGATTCATAAGCAATGTCTGGGGTTAGGGGTTAGGGGTGAGGTTAGGGTCAGGGGTAGGGGTCAGGGAAAAACCCAATACCCAATGCCCCTTGCCCATTTTGATACGTTCTAGTGCAAGCAGTTCACGATAGCTATGTAGACTTTACTTCCAGTCCTTATTATTAGCTTCGTCCAGCACATATGCTGCTACATCTTCAATTTGCTCGGGTTTTAAACGACCTTTGAAGGCAGGCATTGCATTTTTACCGTTTGTCACTTGAGCAATGATGGCTTCAGATGAGTTCATTGCGTACTTGTCTAGCGCATCTTTCTTCAGGCTTTTCTGAGCTTGAACTAAGTTCTTACCACCCGCATGACAAGAGGCACAATTGGCGTTAAAAATTTTGGCTCCTTTCACAGCATCAGATGCCAAAGCAGGACGGTTAAAAGCAAAAGTCAATATTGCTGTAGCCAGCAACAGCACTGAAACAACTTTTTTCATCCTTTGTCTCCTCTACAAAAAGGCTCATTCTAGAAAATCCTTTATAATTGTCCGGCTCCTGGTTTGTGCCGTCAAAAGACAATCTGTCAAAGTTTGCTTGTTGTTGCAAGAAAAGTACAATAACAAGCTACTAAAAAGTGACCTTTTCGTAATGTATCGGAAATGTCTGTTTCGGTTTAAAATTTGTTGTGAGAGAACTTTAGATGCATTATTTAAGGCACTTAGCAATCAATGGGACAGTATGAACGCTTAATTCTTATGGCAGAGGATGAACTGACGCAGTACAGTACCGATGCCCGTAAAATTGAAAAGCTTCGGCAAAAGATTGGTCTTTCAGTTTCCGCAAAAGAACAACAAGAGGTCAAAAAAGCGCTGCTTGCTGAAATGCCCTCCGATCCAATATCTCAACTAGTGGAAACGCAACGTCAGGCTGTAGCGCTACCTTTCTGGGGAATTGCGGGTCTGGGACTGCTGTTAGGAATTTCTTTTATGCAACCGTTGGACTTGATTGCCACTGTAGTTGGTACAGCGATCGCAATCCGAGTACAAAAGTGGGGCTGGCGGCTGCAAGCCAAACGTTTGGTGTTACAAACACTGGAGGATATTGAAGAGCGTATTCGGAAAGATCGCTCTGTATGATAAAGTGCGTGCCAAAGAAGGACAAATGACCAACGTAGGACAACCACCAAGCATTGAGGAACGACTTAGCCGCCTAGAAACTCTATTTGCCAACGTTGGCGAAACATTACTCGCCCACGAAGGCACTGTTAATGTATTAGTAGCGAAAATCCAGCAGTTAACCGAAAGAGTAGATACACTAACGGGTAACGTTAATACCGTTGCAACACGAGTAGATTCTTTAGCCGAGCAAGCAGCACAAGAAAGACAGCAAGCCGCAATTGACCGCCAAGAATTCCGAACTGAAATTCGACAAATTTGGGAATATTTGCGCGAGGAAATTGTAGTAGGGGTAGAGCGCATAAGCGTTACCCAACAAATAAAGATATTAGTAGAAAAAGGGGCATGGACATTGTTGGAACAGAACAATGGAAGGGAGGTAGACCTTCGCCCTAAAAAAGTAGGCTGTTGGGAGATGGAAAGGTAAAACTTAACTATTGACAGCAGAGTTGGAAACTCTAGCCTCGATCAACATCAACGTTAGCTAGTAGCAGAGGAAAATTGTGAGCATTCGGTGAATGCATTGCCTGAATTCCTAAATTAGCGCGATTGATTAAATCTGCATTCGTAGGAATAACATGACCAACTCCATCCAAAACTGATTGATTAAAATTGAATCCATTCAAGTTAAACGCCATTGTACTTACACCCAGTGCTGTAAACCAAATTCCAATAGTCGGTAGCAGTACCAACCAAATATGGATAGTACGTTTACTACTTACAGCCAAGCTACGAAAGGTTAAGCGTCCAAAAAAAGCAGCATGACTGGCAAACAGATTGTAGGTTTCTGCCTCCTGACCAAACTTGTAGCCAGCATTAGCAGATTCTATGTCGTCTGTCTCTCGTACTAAACTCGATGTTACTAAAGAACCATGTAACGTACTTAGCAAAGAACCACCAAAGACACCAGCAACACCCAACATATGAAAAGGATGCATCAGGATATTGTGTTCAGCTTGGAAAGCAAGCATAAAGTGGAAAGTCCCAGTAATTCCTAAAGGCATTCCCTCAGAAAAACTACCTTGACCGATGGGATAGATAAGAAAAATGGCAGTTGCAGCCGCAACAGGAGCAGAAAAAGCCACAGGAACCCAAGGACGCATTCCTAGCTGATAACTTAGTTCCCACATCCGACCCAAATAGCACCAAGTACCCAAGAGAAAGTGCAACACAATTAACTGGTAAGAACCACCGTTATAAAGCCATTCATCAATATTCCCGGCTTCCCAAAGCGGATAGAAATGCAGCCCCACCGCAGCAGAGGTCGGTATGACAGCCGCTGTGATGATGTTGTTACCACCTAAGATTGAGCCTGCTATTGGTTCCCGAATTCCATCCATATCTACAGGAGGTGCAACGGTAAAGGCAAGGATAAAACAAATAGCAGCTGCCAACAAAGTAGGAATCATCAGCACCCCAAACCAACCGATGTAAATTCGGTTATCCACGCTGGTAATCCAGTTACAAAAGTACTCCCAACGCTTCAATATCGCGTTCGTGCGAGTCTGTTGAATGATTTCGTTCATCTGTAAGACTCCTATTATTAATTTTTTTTGAAGATTTCTTTCATTTTTATCTCATAATCTTTTCATTTTTATCTCATAATTTTACATAACTTCATATTTTTCTCAGAAAATCTCTGTCGAGAGACCTGGGATTTTATTGATTTGCTGGAATTCAAACCAAAAGATGTCGTTAGGATTTGGCTTGGGGCTGACATATACAGGAGAAGTTGATGCTAGGCTCCCCAATACCTTCGAGATCCCTTCTTATCTCAAGGTGGATGCAATACTGCAAGGGCTGAGAGAAATTGTAGGTTGGGAAAACCCGTGTGCGAAACCCAACAAATGCCGATAAATGTTGGGTTTCGTTCCTCAAACGCCAGTAAAGGTGCGGAGGGAAACCCTCCTATGGCGCATTCGCGCCACGCACACGGTTCAGGGCTGGCTCCCCAACCTACGTAATTGCGTGTTTTTATGCAAAACCTACGCAGTATTGAAGGTGGATGCAGCTTTGTTCTACCGTCAAGATAACTTTAGAGTCGGGCTAAATTTCAAGAATCTCTTCAGCACAAGGTATTACTATAACGATACTGCAATGACATCTTGCGATACGGTTTTAGCCGTTATGCTTCGCTTATCGCTCGATTTCTAACTAGCTACTTGGGTTATTACACTTTACTCGTTGCACTTGCTTTTTCTTTATCCCATTTCTCAATAACTTTCTTGACATATTCTATTTCTTCAAAGTCTACACGTACAGTGGCATTTTCAAATTCTACACCTAATACTGTGATGACTTCGAGGATTTCAACAAAGCTAGCACATTGATAATCAGTTTTTTCGTATTCCAAAACTCTTGCGCTTTCAATACCTAACATTGCAGCCAGTTCATCAATACTAATTTTAGCAGCAATTCTAGCTTTGATTAAAGTATCTGGTAATTTATGAAAAGACTCTACTTTAATTGTAATTGGTTGATTTTTTGTACAATTAATTAGTATTTCGTATTCAGCTATTTCAGTTTCTAACTGTTCTATGTGACATTGTAAGGCTCCTCGGTTCTGTAAGTACCGCGTGTAGTCTTTCTGAATAGCTGCTTCATCTTTATCCATTGTAGCTATAGATTTTTTCAACTTAGCAATCCTTTCCTGACTAACTTGATATTGATGTTCATTTTTAATCATAATTCCCACCTCATTAAATCTATAGCTATAATGCCTTTTCTATTTTTATCTCTATCCGTTTGAAAAAACTCAAATGAATTTTCTCCATAGTTACCGACAGGTTGGTTAGATGGAAAAATTTCACCTTTATATCGAGCTTTTTGTCCAGCACGGTTATCATAGTTATTTTAAAACGCAATTCGCAAAAATCTTTTCCCACATGAGTGATGCAATTCTCACAACCCACAATCTGACTTTTTTCCCATTTAGCGATCACTCCACTAAGGACGTAACAAAGCGGATTCGCTTGGAACTAAAGATTGCGAAGATTTTCAATATTTTATGACAAATGATTGTTGTTACCAAAGAGTATGGTATTAAGTTAAAGGTATAACAAAACCAAATTCCATCAGTTAACGTCAGTTATCTGTGGAAATTAAGAGTTTGTTAAAGCTTGAACAACTTTGGTGTGAGGACTTGATGGCCAAATTGCATCTACTGATGAAACTGGGACTAGCTACAGTTATGGTAGCGATCGCGGGCTGACACGTCTCGAAGAGTTCACTGAAAACGTCAGTGGTGTTACCCGGAACCGTGCCAATCCGTTTTCATCAGGATATCGAGTGCGGGGCTACCTCAAATTACGTTCACAGAGGAGCTGACAACCTTGGGTATTGTTCCCAAACACTCTCATAACAACAACTATGCTCGCAATCCCATCGGTTCGGGACCTTACAAATTAGTGCAGTGGAACGGGCAAACGGGCGTAACTCCCAAAGGTGATGCTGCGTATGCCTGGATGGTCAACTTCCACAAGACTTACTTAGTTAGCAATTGTCTGGATATTGGCAAACAAACTGAACAAACGAATCATTATCAAGAGACAATTGTATCTAACTTACCTCAATGGCAATGGATTTGTAAGTGAAGTCCTATGAAATTTTTGCTTCGATTTATTCTCCAAAAATTCCTGCACCTGTTGTTGTTACTAGCAACTGTTTCTATTTGCACATTTGTTCTGGTGAGTTTATCCCCTATCGATCCCGTTAGTGCTTACATTGGTGCTGATATCTTTCACGTTGGCGAAGAGCAACGGCAATTGATAGCCGAGCGTTGGGGGCTAGATCGGCCAATGACAACGCGCTTTTTTCTGTGGTTGGGACAGCTACTGCAAGGAAATTTAGGTACCTCAATAACTTACAATCAATCTGTTGCTGCTACAATCGGCGATCGCTTTGCTGCGTCTCTTTGGTTGATGGGTTTAGCTTGTGTGTTTTCTGGTATTTTAGGATTTGTGCTGGGCATTCTTGCAGGAATGAAAGAAGGGTCTGGGATGGATAGAGCCATTCGCCTTTATGCTTACACTCTTTCATCGGCTCCCGTTTTTTGGATAGCGTTGTTGTTGCTGATTGTATTTTCGGTCAATTTACATATATTTCCTATTTGCTGCGCTTCACCACCAGGAGTTCTCCTTAAAAATGTCAGTCTTTGGCAGAGACTCAATCATTTACTCCTACCGGCTCTCACATTGAGTGCCATTGGCGTCTCCAGTATTGCGTTGCATACAAGAGAAAAACTCATTGAAGTTCTCAACAGCAACTATGCTCTTTTTGCCTTTGCACGTGGAGAGACAAAGTTAGGATTTATTCGGTATCACGGTCTACGCAATATTGCCTTACCTGCTATATCTTTGCAATTCGCATCTCTGAGCGAACTGTTTGGCGGTTCTGTACTGGCTGAAAAAGTATTTGGTTATCCCGGACTGGGAGACGCCACAACTGAAGCAGCCCAACGGAGTGATGTCCCCTTACTGGTAGGTATTGTTTTTTTCAGCGCCATCTTTGTTTTCACGGGCAATCTGTTAGCCGATATTATCTATCAAATTGTCGATCCCCGCATCCGTATAGGAAAGACTCACTCATGAAACTATTTCTTCCTCAAACCTTCCCGTTAAGACCCTCGCTCACTTTAGGCAATCGTAGAAGTCGCACGCTGACTCTTATTACCCTATGTGTGATAGTTCTGAGTCTGCTACTATTAGGGACTCAAATTGCTGGCGAAGCAGGCCTAGAGATTAATTTGCTCGCACGAAATCAGCCGCCTTCCTTGGCTCATCCATTTGGTACGGATTGGTTGGGGAGAGATATGCTCACTCGTACCTTACACGGTCTGAGCTTCAGTTTAACAATAGGGTTGCTGACAGCGTTTTGTAGTGCGATCGTTGCTCTGGTTATTGGAACTCTCTCAGCAACGATGGGAGGTATTGTAGATGCTGTTGTTACATGGATAATTGATGTTTTCTTCAGTTTACCTCATTTGGTATTGATTATTTTGATTGCTTTTGCGGTAGGGGGTGGCATACCGGGAGTTTTTATTTCCATAACTCTGACACATTGGATGGCTTTAGCGCGATTGCTGCGAGCAGAAGTGTTGCAACTGAAAAGTTCTGACTACGTACAACTTTCGGCAAAACTGGGACATTCTCCACTCTGGATTGCCCGCCATCATATGCTTCCTCATCTAGTGCCACAGTTTCTCGTGGGATTAGTGTTGCTATTTCCCCATGCAATCCTTCATGAAGCAGGGCTGACGTTTTTAGGGCTAGGTCTTCCACCAGAAACTCCTGCAATTGGTATTATTCTCTCAGAATCAATGCGTTATCTATCTGCTGGCTACTGGTGGCTAGCAGTCTTGCCTGGAGTTGCTCTGCTGATTGCCGTGCAAACTTTTGATATTTTAGGTCAAAGTTTGCGTGCTTTGTTCGATCCCAAGACCAGCCAAGGATAATAGGCATGAAAAATGCGGTCTCAAACCCTTGAACATTCGCTCACTGGCAGAGGTCAGGAGTCAGAATTTCTTTCTGCCCTCTGCTTTTCTTGATGAACTTGCCAAAACCACCCTGAGGGGTACCGCTTAAATTCCTCTATCTTACCTAACATGATAACCATAGCAGTTCTTATTTAGCTCGCATACAAATAGGCTGTAGAGACATTACGTATAACGTTTCTACAGTGTTGTATGCAATTGAAAACTGCTATGACAGAAGTTTCACCAATTGTCCAAAATTTAATAGTCAATTTAGAGGTTTTTTATATGTTTCCCAAAACTTTCAATGTAGATCCGTCACATGGAAAGGCTGTCAGTGATGCTGCACCTGAGGTAGGATTTCTTGCTCCAAATGTAGGAACTTTCATTCTAACTGCAAAGAAGGGCACCGCTAATTTTCTTTGGCAACATGATTTGGAAGTAGACTTTCACAGTGAAATATTAAAATTTGATAAGACAATCGACATCAATGGAATACAATTTTACTCTGCTACGATTTCCGTTGAAGAACAAGAAACAGGACCAGAGCAAATTACAGTATCTGTTCTCTTCTCTGTAGAACCTGCGGACGATGATGAGGGTCACAGAATCTTTTATAAACGCCAGTCTGATAGTGATTACAACGTGTGGGCTAATGATGCAAAGAAATTTGAACTTCACGAACCAGCTCTTGGTATTGCTGCTTAAGTCTTAATGAAAAGTTTATCTTTCTTCCCCCTGTTGATACGCGTGTCAACGGGGATTTTTGTTTTGAGTAGTCATCCTCGTACCACTCGCACATAGCAATTCCCACATTCGTGAGGTACTCTAAGAAATAATTAACCGCAGCCTGTAGCAGATGGACGCAGATAAATCTGTACCTCAGCAGACTAAGAAACGCTATATAATGCTATTGTCTTTTCATTGAGTTAATGCTTAATTAACTTGCTTGTATTCCAGCGATCGCGTGGGAAAGAGCTACACTTGGCTTCACAATAGCTGGGACAATTTTCTCACAAGCCATTCTTGCACCTGATAAATTCCGTGCTGTTGGTCCCACTTGTAAAGCAGCCAAGCCACCCATGATAAATAATTCACAACCAGGCCAACGCAAACAAGTATCTAACACGGGCAAACCTTTAACAATCGTGGTAGGGTACACCTCTAAAATATCTTTTAATATAGGTTCACCAAGAACATCGAATTTAGTACCAGTAGACAGCCAAATACGATCGCACTCAGTATGAGTGCCATCCTGACATTCTACGTGCCAATGATTACCCAACCACTGAGCTTTGACGACTTGACAGTTTTCATCAATTCTGAGATTGCTGCGATGCACTTGTTGCCGCAGTTGTGTGACCATTGCCGGTGTCATGGAACCACCGTTTCTCGCTTGCTGAATCATGACAACGCGTTGCTCCCAATCTGATTGAGCAAAAAATCCTTTGAGATACTTTGGCCCCAACCAACCCGGTTCAGCATCAAATAACTTTTCTGATAAATTACGCCGAAGCATCAAATGAACCTTCGCACCACGAGAAATAGCGCTGACTGCCAAATGTCCGCTTGTCAATCCGCCACCCACAATCAACACTCTTTCACCCTTCAATTGCAATTTCCGGAGATCGATTGTTTGTGAGTGACAAAGCCTATCTTGAGGGTATGCTGAGTGAATTTCATTTACCCAATTAGGTATCTGAAGTTCACCATTGCCAGTTGCCAGCACTACCCTCCGTGCAATTATAGTCTGTCCGTCTTGTAAGACCAGGCGAAATCGAGGATGAAAACGATGTGGTAATGGTTCAATGCTCCTAACTGCCAAGGGAATGACTTGCTCGTGCAACTGGCGAACTCGAATCATATCTTGACAAAAATCTCGAAATAGTTGAGTTCCTGGTAGATCGTAGGGAGAAAATAATTCTTGGGAACGGTGTTGAGATTCAACAAATTTCCGTAAAGCGAAAGGATTTGGATCGGGATGGTGAACGGCGGGCGATCGCAAATGGGGAATTTCCAAAGCAGCAAATTGATGTTCCCACCGACTCATCCACTTGCCACTTGAATCAAATATAAGGAATTTACCCCATATTGTCTGCCGTTTTTGCAACAAGTGGGTAATCAAGGTAAGAGCATGAGGACCTGCACCAATAAGCGCTAGGTCTATTTTTGCGGGAATAGCGGTCATAAATTGCGTTGCTGTTGGACAATCCAACTCTATATGAAAATAATTATTATATTAACTGGAGAAGATGCGATCGGCAACTGTTACGTGAGCGTGATAGCGGTAATAATCTCTCATAAATAAAAACTGGCGAGCCTGAATGACTCCCAGTTTCTAACTAAATGGTATAAATTTCCCTTGCTTATAGGGATATTTTCTATTTTACAGGTATCACATTGGATATAAATAATCAAAATTTTGAGCTAGAACTTTAGATGGAGGGGTAACAGATCAAAAGCAAGCATAGCAAGCAATCTAACAAAAATAAACAAACCCCTACCTAGCTTTTAACTAGGCAAGGTTTGAGCCATTAAACTCGTATAAATATACTGGTTATCGTTATATTAATACTAACGCTCCTGTGTGTCAATTAACCTCAGTGGAATAGCTTACATACCTTCACGTGCTTAATTTGAATATAATCTAAACAACTCCGCCATTTTAGAGAATGTAGGTACTTTTCCAAAATTTTATAGAAGTACATAAAAACTTAAGTAGGTCGGCGAGAAAAAACCAAACTATGTAAAGATAAATAAATACGGAAAATGTATCTACCGAGGTGACTAAAGTATGGGCGCTCGTTTAAGGGTATTTCTGACTCCTGAGCAAGACCGAACCCTATTAAACCTGAGAACTGGGTACACATCACAGAAAGTTAAAGACCGAGTAGAAGTAATCAGGTTAAATGCACATGGTTGGTACGCCCTTGAAAATAGCAGCTCACTTTAACTGGAGTCCACAAACAGTGAGAGAGGTTTTACATAAATGGGAAAAGCATGGTCTAGAAGGACTTTGGGATAAACCAGGTCGAGGGGGCAAACCGAAATACACAGAAGTTGACATAGTGTTTTTGGAAGAATGCCTGAAACAGGAACCGCGTACATACAACAGTCTTCAACTAACCCAAAAATTAGAAAGCGAGCCTCGCAAAGCGAGGAGCTTCGCTAACGCTCTATTAAACTGAGTCCCGACAGATTAAGACGGGTACTCAAAAAAAGGGGATCATTTGGAAACGAACTAGAAAAAGCCACAAAGCAAAACAAGACCCCGTAATACGGGAAAAAAAGCAAGCAGACTTAGATATGCTGGAATTAGCTGCGGCTGCCGGAGAAATAGACCTAAAATATTTGGATGAATCAGGGTTTTGTGCGTGGAGTGAGCCTAGTTACACCTACTACAAACGAGGTGAGCAAAAACATCTGGAACAAACCCAACGTCGTGGTCGCAGATTAAGTATTATTGGCTTTTTTCAACCTTTAATCAGTTTTATTTACGGTTTGGTGATTGGAGGTGTTAGTCGTAAATCTTACATCCAGATGATGGAGTTGGAAGCCCAAAATGCTCAAAATATAGGGCGCATTCGAGTCATAGTGCAGGATAACGGCCCAATACATCGATGTAAGCAGGTACAAAAATTATGGCCAAAGTGGGAACAAATGGGTTTGTACATCTTCTTTTTGCCAAAATATTGCTCGCAAATGAACAAGGGTTGAATTGGAATGGCAACACCTGAAAAAGGATGAACTGGCAGGAAAAATGTTTGATAACGAGCTAGAACTTGCCTATACCGTAATTGATGGTGTTCAAGCTAGAGGAGAAAGAGGAAACTACAGTACACAACGTGTTAAATTTAACTCCAATAGCTTTGCTTAACCTTTCGTTACATACTGATGAATTTTCCCGCAGACTTACTTATTTACCACTCAATCCTTCAACTCTCTTATTTAACAGTCTACTAATTCTGGCGTTTGGTTGAGAATTTGACTTTCAATTGAAATAAAATTTAGGTAAGCAGGAAAATCTAGATTTTCTGGTCGAAAAACAGCAAGGTTGTGGCAGTTTTGAAATGCTAATTTTACTTCAAAATAACGCTCAACCGCTCCACGGATTGCATCTCCACCTATCATCCTTAATAATTGCGATCTATGCTTTTCAGTTGGTGGTGCAACACAATGGTTAGCCCATTCTTCTCCTCTTGCTAGACGTTCTGCAAGACCTTCTACAATTCCCCAAGCGTAAGGTAATGATTCCCTGATAATGTCAACAAATTCTGCTTCATTGACTTTACCTACTTCGGCTTGAGCAACGAGATGCACACTAACGTTCAGTGACATTTTGTTTTCCTCGTGAGTATTTAGAGAGCGGCGTCGAACAAATTTCTGGGAACAATCATAATCCTTTTTATTTAAGCAATTGACTAGATTGTAAGAAAAAGTAATATTTAGTTTTTTTTGGCTATTTCATTAAAATAGCTTTTCATCTATGAGTAGTGAGTGTACTGAAAAGAAAGTGCAGATAGAGATTTAAACTTAATTTGAACTAGCTTTGATTTTGTCGCTCCCAAACCCCTTACTTATTCCATAGCGAACGCTTTTAAATTCTACTTGGTTTGTACCAGGGTCATAGAGGGTATAAGTAGCTTCTCCAAAAGTGCGTCCCACACTCCCTACACCAATAACTTGACGTGAGTTGATATTAATAGTATTGGAAGATTGGCGATCGAGAGTCGTTACTTCTGTCGTAATAGAACCCGATTGTAATTGATACTCAAAAGCCAAACCAGAACGACCACAAAACAAGTTGTTAGCTTGCATCCGTAACAACCTATCGAGCATTTGAATGGGAGGGGTTTCCGGAGTCAGTTCCTCGTCTACAGAAACTGTTGTACCGTGAATTAACAAACAATCTAACTCAAAAAAACCAAAATCAAGCGTCCTTATCCATTGTACGGTTTGACGGGAGACACAATCCCACAGTAACTTAACCGTTTCCCCTCCATATCTCGTCATTAACTCAGTTGGTTCCCCCGTTCCACTAAGACCGTGTAAAATCAAACACTGTTCCTCCCACCATCCCTTACAAATCAAAGGTTTTAATTCTCCCTTCCTCGGATAACACACCCGTTCCACCAGTTGTTCGCATTCCTTTGTGGGTCCCACCACATCACCGATAATATACAATGCCTCTATCCAACGACTTTGACGCTTAATATCTGCTATCACAGCCTCATAAGCCATCAAATTTCCCTCAATTCCACTCAAAATCGCCCACTTACTCATTATCCACCAACCACTAACCACTAACCACTAACCACTAACCACTAACCATTACCTTGTACAAACATGAGTTGGGTCATCCGCCCGTTCCGCAAACTCCAAAGAGTTCGCCAAACGCCAAGCAAAGATTGTCGGTAAACCCTTTTCAATAATTGCTGCACAAGTTTTCTGATAATCGTAAGAAACTTCCCGCAATATCACTTCTTCAGTATCCGTGTCATAAATAACATAAGTGGCATTTGGTCGCCCATGTCTGGGTTCTCCTACCGAACCAACATTGATAATTCGTTTTAAGGGTGCATGAAAACTCTGAACTTTTTCTTCCACACTTTTACTTTTGAGGCATACTTGTAAACTCCCTGCATTCAATGTACGAACATAAGGTATATGTGTATGACCACAAAACAGCACATCTGCTCCTGTAGAAAGGACTCGTTCTAGCGCCATGAAAGCGTCAAGTTCTGGTAACAAATATTCATGGTTGCTGTGTGGACTACCGTGAACAAATGCGAGGTTCCCTTCACGCAAACTGTGAGTCAGCTTTGCTAAGTATTCGCGATTTTCTGGATAAATTTCCTTATTCGTCCATTCATGAGCCAATTTTCCACGTTTTTCAGCCAGCAATGAAGGATAACTGCAATCGCAAGCATTCAATCCCTCAACAATATCTTCATCCCAACAACCAGCACAAGTTGGAATATCTAAAGAGCGAATTTGTGCCACGACTGCATTTGGGTAGGGACCATATCCCACCAAATCACCAAGACAGTAAATTTTCTCAGCTTTCTGTTTGTCGATATCGAGTAAAACAGCATCTAAGGCTTCATAATTACCATGAATACATGACATGACTGCTATTTTCACGCTTGGATCTCCTCAAGTAAAATTTGTTTGACTTGTTGTTGGTATTGGCGAATGGCAACTTCTGACAAACAACAATCTTCTAAAGTTTGATGCATTGCTGCTTCATCCAAGTTTTGCCCCAACACTTCTATCCCACTGAAACGCTTTGGTCTACCTTCTAAATAGCGCGGTAGGTTGAACTCCAGAAACTCCGTTGATGGTACACCTGAGACAAAATCAGCGTAAAGACTTCGTCCATCAGCCACTTCAAAAATTCCCTTCGCACGAGCAACTTTACCATAAGCGCCGTGAGTTATTTCATACCAAAACTCATGTAAACTATCTTCGTCAATGACTTCACCAGTAGTTAATACACGCCATAGATGAGTCGTGTCCGTATTGGTGTCAATAGCTGCACCTGGTAAAATTGCTTCTGCCCAGGAATACCAATCAGAATATTTAGGAGTCAATTGTGGTGGAAGGAGCGCAACTTTCCAATAAGGTAAATTATCTAAAACTTGAGCTACTACTCCTAATTGCAAATAAGACCCCAGTTCTATATAAACCGCATCTGCTTTGGGTAACTGGTTGAAAAAATCAACTTGTCGATCGTCCCCAAAGACTTTAATGTGAGGCAATTCTGCTTTTAGGTAAGTTTGGTCAATAGGAATATTTCCACTTCCAAGACAAAGATATAGTACCTCTTCACTAACGCGGTCATTTGCATCTGGAGTAGCTATGTGTTGATAGATCCAAGTTGTTTTTCCGACACCTGCTGGACCTGCAACAACAGTAATTCTAGGTGTAGTCATATTCAAACATAATTCGGAATTGAGAATTTATAATTCATCTGGGACTGGATGCCGTAAAGAAATAATCGTAGATTTCTATTCATTAATGAGTCTCAACCTCAAGGGTTTTCAGCGGTTTTTCTTATAAAAATGAGAAGGATTAACAGTATAGCATACTAAATTCGGTAATCAGAAGGCTTTGTTGAACAAAAATTTCTCACTAGCAAAAAGCGATCGCTTGGTGTAACAGTCAACTGTGCTAGAGCACCATAAGCTCGGTTGTTAGTGCTTGTTGATGAAATAATTGGGTTTTCTGGCGTCCCACCTGTAACGCTTTAGGCTCCAATAGCGTGGAAATGGTTATTGGTCGCCTCCTCGAATAGATGGGAAAATAGAAAAGTCAGGCGATTGTAATTGGGGTTTGCTATTGAAGTGCCACCTACAGATAAAAATTCACGTCCATCGCGTCCAACGTAATTGCCATTGCCATAATATGGGCGCAGGTATGACGAATCCACACCAGTTTCTCAGTGTTGTACTGGGTTAGGTTATCCTGGGACTTGGTTAAGGAACTGACCATATCAAAATATAATAATAATTTTTCTCATAGTAGCGTAAAATAAAGTTTGATGGTGCAATCTGGATCGAAAAAAGATAGGGCGCTAACGTTGTATGCTGCAACTAGTAAATTCAGTAGACCTAAAAGTTCTGCGATCGCCTATGGCGGGGCGTAGCCCATCTCCCACAGAAAGATGCGTATAAGATCGATCGTTGTCAAAAAAACCGTATTCTTAGATACATTTTTTGGAAAAACCCTTGAGCAATTCGCAATTAACTGCAAATACCCCACCAATGATGAAGAGTCAGTTTTTACAGTGGGTGCTGTAGAATAGGCGAATAATGACAATCCTTATTATACTATGAGCCTGACTGAAACCTCAACGCTTGCACCTCAAACTTCGCCAACAGAAATCGACCCCGCCGATTCTGGACACCAAGCCAAATCGACTATGCCAGCGATCGCCCATCGTCCTCGACGGTTGCGGCGAACCGAAACCCTGCGTCGTATGGTGCGAGAGCATATCTTGCGCGTAGAAGATTTGATTTATCCCCTGTTTGTCATGGAAGGGGAGAAGCAACAGGAATCAGTGCTATCAATGCCTGGTTGCTACCGTTACACGCTAGATTTGCTGCTGGATGAGGTGAAGCAGGCGTATGAGTTGGGAATTGGCGCGATCGCCCTGTTTCCCCTCATTCCCTATGACCAAAAAGATAATGCGGGGACCGAGAGCTATAACCCGGATGGCTTAATTCCTCGTGCGGTGCGAACCATCAAGCAAGCCGTACCCGATATTCTGGTTATTACCGATGTTGCCCTTGACCCTTACAGCAGTGAAGGGCATGACGGCATTGTGCAGGATGGCAAGATTCTCAACGATGAAACGGTTGCGGTGTTGGTGAAACAGGCGATCGTGCAGGCAGAAGCCGGAGCCGATTTCGTTGCCCCTTCGGACATGATGGATGGTCGAGTGGGCGCGATTCGTCAGGCACTAGATGCGGAAGGATGGATCGACGTGGGAATTCTTGCCTACTCCGCCAAATATGCGTCTGCTTATTACGGTCCGTTCCGGGATGCGCTGGATTCAGCCCCCAAGTTTGGCGACAAGAAAACCTATCAGATGGATGCTGCAAATGCGAGGGAAGCAATCAAAGAAGTAGATTTAGACATTGCAGAAGGGGCAGATATTGTCATGGTCAAACCTGCGCTGGCGTATCTGGATGTTATTTGCCAAATCAAACAGCATACAAATTTACCTGTCGCCGCCTACAACGTCAGTGGTGAGTACGCCATGATTAAAGCCGCTGCGGAACAGGGTTGGATTGATGAGAAAAAAGTGATTTTAGAGACGCTAACGAGCATGAAGCGAGCCGGTGCGGATTTGATTTTGACTTACTTTGCTAAAGATGTGGCGTTGATGTTGCGGTAAGGAGGGAGTAGTCCATCTACCTCATCACCCCATCACCCCTTCACTTTCCCAATTCGTTGTGAGAACCTTTCACATGATTCATTCAAAAACAAAATTACCGCCATCCAACAATCTCATTCGTCGGTTTTCCGTAGTGGTTGTATCCGCGATCGCCCTTAGTTTAGGCAGTTGTGCGGCAAATGCACCTTCGACCAGCTCAAATTCGCAGGCTCAATCGACGACCGCAGCAACAACGGATGAGTTGCAAGTGGTGACAACGTTTTTACCCATCACTCAGTTTACAAAAGCGGTGGCGGGCGATCGCGCCGAAGTGACACAGCTACTGCCAACCAATGTCGGTCCCCATGATTTTCAGGCAAGACCAGAGGATGCCCAAAAGCTGGCTAAAGCCGATGTGCTGGTGCAGAACGGGCTGGAGATGGAGGAATTTCTGGAGGATCTGGTCAAGAATGCGGGCAATGCTAATCTGAAAGTGATTGATTCGAGTCAGGGCGTGAAAACGATCGCCAGTGAGTCGATCGAGGGTCATGACCACGAGCATGGCGCAAATGAAAAAGCAGAAGCCGGACATGGACACGATCATGGAAAATACAATCCTCATATCTGGCTCGATCCCAAACGTGCCATTGAACAAGTTGAAAACATTCGAGATGGACTGATTGCGGCTGACCCTGGTGGAAAGGAAACCTACACGGCAAACGCAGCCGCTTATATCAAACAACTGCGAGATTTAGATGCTGAAATCACAAAAAAACTGCAACCCTATGCGGGTAAAACCTTTGTTGCCTTCCATGACTTTGCCCCCTACTTTGCCCAGAGCTATAACTTGAAAGCCAATTTCTTGGTAGATGTGCCGGAAGAAAATCCATCGCCGAATGATGTCAAACGGGTGACAGATGAAGTGAAGGAATCTAATCTCAAAGCGATTCTGACGGAACCTCAAGCTGGAGAAAATGCGTTTGCAGGGCTGGCAAAGGATCTAAATGTCAAGATCGGCACCTTTAATCCGATTGAAACTGGTGGTTCCGAAGCCCTGGAACCGAACTATTACATCACAACCATGCGTCAGAACGTGCAGAGTTTAGTCACTGCTTTAGGTGGTTCAACCCAATCTGTGTTGCCCATCTGGATGCCTCAGCCTGTTGCAGTAGTGCCACAGCGAGTTGGGTTCAGGTTTTAGGAGGGCTTTTTGACTTGAAAGAAGTTGTACTTGCAGTTGAGCAACTCACGATTACCCGTGAAACCTACGCGGCGGTGCAGGATGTTTCCTTTTCCCTGGAGGCAGGCACCGATACGGCGATCGTTGGCCCGAATGGGGCAGGCAAAAGTACGCTGGTGCAAGCCATTCTGGGTATTCTGCCGCGTCTTACTGGGAACGTTTTCATTCTGGGGCAACCGTTGAGCCGCAAAGGTTCACTCGCGCCACAGATCCGTCAACAGATTGCCTACCTGCCACAAAACTTCCTATTTGATCGCCGTATCCCGATGACGGTGGAAGAACTGGTCGGTTTGGGCTGGGACAGGCTAGGATTTCAACTGCCTTGGGCAAACAGTAGAAAACGTCGTCATGCCGTTCGAGATGCTTTAGCCAAGGTAGATGCACTCCATCTTAGACAGCAACCGATCGGTGGGCTTTCTGGAGGTGAAACGAAGCGGGTGTTGCTGGCATATTGCCTGGTTTACCCACGTCGATTGTTGATTCTAGATGAAGCTCCGGCAGGATTGGATATGCGCGGTGAAACTGAGTTTTATCAATTGCTCTATCAACTTAAGCTTGAGCAAGGCTGGACAATTTTGCAAATCTCTCACGATCTAAATATGGTGCGGCGGCATTGCGATCGCGTTCTGTGTCTCAATCGCACTTTACTTTGTCAGGGAACCCCAGAAGTTGCCCTTTCTCCCGACAATCTTTCTGCTGCCTATGGCTCTGAATTCGTTCGCTATCACCATCACTGTTAGCCCTTACTCCCCACTCCCTTATGCCGACTGAACTCACCCGCATCCTCGAATTATTCCAATATCCCTTCATGCAACGCGCCATGCTCGGCGGCATTCTCACCGGATTGATGGGGGGAATGCTGGGCAGTTTTACAATCTTGCGCCAGTTGTCTTTCTTCAGCGATGCGTTGGGTCACTCTGCATTGTTAGGCATTAGCATCGGCTTGCTCCTGGGGTTAAATCCCTCGGTGGTATTGCTCCCTTTTGCGGTTGTATTTGCTTTGGTCGTGACGTACCTGCTGGAACGGACTCGCTTGTGGACGGATGCTTTACTCAACATCATTTATTCCTCGTCATTGGCGATCGCCATTATTATGCTCAGTTTTGTGGGACAGTACAAAGGGGGACTGAATAATCTTTTGTTTGGCGATATTCTGGCAGTGCAAGAACCGGATTTAGTCTTTAGTACGGGGTTGTTGCTGGTTTGTACCCTCTTTATTATGCTCACGTTGCGATCGCAAATGTTGTTGACGCTGCATGAACCACTGGCGATCGCTCGTGGTGTGTCGGTTTCGGCTCATCGCGCAGCGTTTATTGTGCTGCTGTCGCTGGTGGTGGGAATTTCGATTAAGGCGATCGGGGTATTACTGGTGAGTGCGTTTGTGGTGATTCCTGCCTGTGCCGCCCGGTTGCTGAGTCGTACATTTGCCAACTACGTCGTGCTATCGGCGGGGCTAGGGGCGTTGAGTGCGGTGATTGGAATACTCTTTTCTGCGGGGTTCAATTTGCCATCAGGTCCTAGTATTGTAGCAACCCAATTGGCGATTTTTCTAACGGCAATGGCATTACCTCGATTGGGTGTCTTAGGACAGGGGCGAACGCGCAATGTCTAACTCTAATGTTTGGTACAGACATAAAATGTAATAATAATCATTTTTATCTAATTGAGAATAAGGTTCTTTGCAACGTGTGAGGGTGTTGTAAATTGTCAGAGTCATAATCAATTCAAAAATTAAGATTGAGGATAAATTTGCACAGCATTAAAAAAACAACTTCTCGCGCCAGTGTGACAAGCAATCTCACCAATTTGGTCAACTTTTAGCAAGATGGTATCTCCGTCACAGTCGTAAAAAAGCTCTTTTACTTTTTGAATATGTCCAGATGTTGCGCCTTTATGCCATAATTGGGAACGCGAACGACTCAAATAATGAGCTTCCCCTGTGGATAATGTTTTTTGAATTGATTCCGAGTTCATCCAAGCCATCATCAAAACAGTACCATCGCGGTAATCTTGCGCTATGGCAGGAATTAAATCTCGCTCGTTAAACTTAAGTTTTTCAACCCACAATAAATTTTGATTCATTAGCGTTTACTACAGATAATTAAACTTCTGGAACATTAAGTATTTTTTGTTGCTATCCAACCTCTGAACCAGAGGGCTGTGAAAAATCGATTAATCTTGCTAAAATTTGCTTCTTGTAATAGTTCAATCGTTCTTTCCTCAGAGATACAATCGAGATGTACGACTTTGCTTGCTGTTTCCTCTACTATTTCTGGCGACATTCCTAAGTTACGTGCGTGATATTTGTAAGCTTTTAGGAAATCGTTAAACCTTTCTGAGCCTTTCTCCTCACACAAATCAACCAGAATAAATTTAGCTCCTGGTTTGAGACGTTGCGAAATACTTTGAAGTAGTGACAGTTTTGCTCCGTCATCAGGGAGAAAGTGCATAGCAAGAATGCAAGTTGCTGCATCATACAGGGGAGTGAGAGGCAGTTCATGGGTTAACCCCTGGTGGAGCTTGACCCGGTTTGTTAACCCTTGTTTGGCTACTTTTTCTTGGGCGGTTGCCAGCATTTTTGCCCAAGGGTCAACGCCTGTAAAAAGCCAGTGCGATCGCGCTTGACCAAAAGTTATGAGTTCCATACCGCCGCCAGCTGCCACAATTAGTAGATGAGCCTGCTCTGGCACACTTGCATCCAAGAGCGCAACTGCCATATTGAATATCGACTCATAACCGGGCACAAAACTACGTGCTGCTACGGCATAATCTATCGTTTGGAATGTTGGATTTGAGTCAAAATCAAAGCGGCTCTGCTCTTTATTCATATTGAAATTGCCTTTTATCTTGAAGGTAGTGCAAGGCAATGACAACTCTTGCTACCATTGCCCAGGTTTGATAAAGTTACTAAAACTTAGCGTTGTGCCGGATCAAGTTCATAAACTCCTCACGAGTTCGTGCGTCTTCTGCAAACACACCGCGCATTGCACTAGTGACAGTCCAAGAACCTGGTTTTTGCACGCCTCGCATCACCATACACATATGAGTTGCTTCTATGACCACTGCAACCCCTTGGGGTTTGAGTAAACCTTGCAGCGCATCAGCAATTTGTAGAGTGAGACGTTCTTGCACTTGCAACCGTCGGGCATACATTTCACAAATGCGGGCAATTTTTGATAATCCTATCACCTTACCATTTGGAATGTAAGCAACATGAGCGCGACCAATAATTGGCAGAATATGATGCTCGCAGGAACTAAAAATATCGATATCCCTGACTAACACCATTTCATTGGCATCTTCTGTAAAGACTGCTCCATTTAGCAGATCGTCTAAAGATTCATAATATCCTTTTGTCAAAAATTGTAAAGCTTTGACAACTCGTTTGGGAGTATCTTTCAATCCTTCTCTATCTGGATTTTCTCCTAATCCAATAAGCAAAGTACGCACAGCCTGCATCATTTCGGCTTCTGTTACAGTTGGCAACTGCTGAGTAGATAGAGATGGCAACATCTGAGCAGCAGAATTTGTATCGGGACGAATCGATAGAGTCATTTTCTTGGTTCAATTGGAGGAAATTATGATTTAGTTAATAGTCAAGAGCTATAATTCAATTGGAGAATAATGAATTATAACTATTAACTCAGTTGAGCGATCGCTTAACACTACTTAATCATACCAAACATTTGTTAAGCTGCAAGTAAATTTGACCGATATCTAACTTTCTTCCAATAAAAACTACTTGATTTTTAGGTGGAGTAAGCCATCCATCAGCGTGTAAGTTGTAACGAAGACCGCTCATTTGAAAAATATTATGACGTAAGTCACTATCACTAAACCACAAAATCCCCTTAGCTCGAAAGACCTCTTGTGGCATTTCTTCGGTGAGAAAACTTTCAAATTTATGAACATCAAATGGTCTATCAGCTTGGAAAGATATTGAAATAAATCCATCATTTTCTAAATGATGGGAGTGATGTTCGTGATGCTCATGTTCGTGATGATGCTCGTGGTCATGGTCATGATGGTGTTCGTGCTCGTGAGTATCTTCAGCAATATTGGCAGTATACTCATCTGTTGGAGTTAACCCTACACCTAGAATTAATGGTAATGCTACCTCCCCATATTTGGTGTGCAGAATTTTCGCCCCAAATTTTACATCATTGATAAAATTTTCTACTTCTTCTAGTTTTTCTGGAGTTACGAGGTCTGTTTTATTTAAAAGAATAATATCTCCATAAATAATTTGTTTTAAAGCAGCTTCACTATCGAAATGATTCGAGTCAAATCCCTCTGAGTCTACCACTGTGATAATAGAGTCGAGGTTTGTTAAATACTTTAGTTCTGTGCCAAGAAACGTTAAAATAATCGGTAGGGTATCGGCAACACCAGTCGTTTCAATTACCAGATAATCAATGGGTTCTTCTCGTTCTAAAACCCGATAAACTGCATCAACTAGACTATCATTTATTGTGCAGCATATACAGCCATTGCTGAGTTCTACCATATCTTGCTCTAGAGAAATTAACAATTGGCTATCGATATTAATATCACCAAACTCATTCACAAGTACGGCGACTTTTAAATCTTGTTTATTTTTGAGAATTTGATTGAGCAGTGTAGTTTTCCCACTTCCTAAAAATCCAGTGATAATGGTAACAGGCATTCCTAGTTTGGGAAGATCGAGACTTGAGTTTGAAGTTGATGCTGTTAGTTGAGCCATAATCAATTCACACTTCTAGAAATTTCAAAATTGTTAGTGGTTAGTGGTTAGTGGTTAGTGGTTAGTAGTTGTTTTTAGCCACTAACCACTTTTTATCTCCCCATCTCCATAGGGTGGGGGTGGAATCCGTGTTAGAATCCCTACTAGACGTAGTAATAAATTTTTGTTTTTGTCTGTGATTGTGTTTAAATGACTGTTTTGGAGTCTATAGCTGCTTGTAACTGATGCAGAAGTTCATCGAGCTTTAGGACGCCTAAATCGCCGGACTGTCTAGTTCTCACACTTAAATTTTGATTCTCCACCTCTTTTTTACCCACGACAGCAACAACTGGAACTTTTTCTAACTCGGCTGTGCGAATTTGCTTGCCCAAACGCTCACCGCTACTATCTACTTCTACCTTAATACCAGCTTTTTTTAAAGAAATTGCCACTGATTCTGCATACTCCCGAAATTCATCGCTTACAGGTAATAGGCGCAGTTGCACTGGTGCTAACCATAAGGGAAAATTACCAGCATAATTCTCAATCAAAATCCCAAAAAAGCGTTCCAAAGAGCCAAAAATAGCTCGATGAATCATAATTGGGCGCTGGCGACTCCCATCAGGGGCAATATATTCCATATCAAACCGTTCTGGTAAATTAAAATCTACTTGAATAGTGGAACATTGCCAGAGACGACCAATAGCATCTTGAATTTTGATGTCAATTTTGGGACCATAGAAAGCACCACCACCTTCATCGACAATATAATTCCAACCTTTTGCATTCAAAGCTTGACTTAATGCTGAAGTTGCTAACTCCCATACTTCATCACTCCCTACTGATTTACCAGGACGGGTAGAAAGATTTACTTCATAATTTTTAAAGCCAAAATCTGACAAAATCTGCTCTGTGAGATTTAAAACTCCTAAGATTTCATCTGCAATTTGGTTGGGTAAACAGAAGATGTGAGCGTCATCTTGGGTAAATCCTCTGACTCTCATCAAACCATGTAGCGCCCCAGAACGTTCAAAACGATAAACTGTTCCTAATTCTGCCCATCTCAAGGGGAATTCTCGATAGGAATGTAGTTGATGCTTGTATGTTAATACATGAAATGGACAATTCATCGGCTTGATTTGATAAGCCTGATTTTCCACCTCCATTGAGTCAAACATATTCTCTTGATAAAAGTCAAAATGACCTGATGTTTTCCATAATTCGAGGTTTGCGATGTGAGGTGTGTAGAGTAATTGATAACCAGATTCTAGATGCGCTTGACGCCAATAATCTTCAATAATATAGCGAATGCTTGCTCCTTTCGGATGCCAAAATACTAACCCACCTCCAGCATCTTCTTGAATGCTGAACAAGTTGAGTTCTTGCCCTAACTTTCTGTGGTCGCGGCGTAAGGCTTCTTCTCTCTGTTTCAGGTAAGCAAGTAGTTCTTCTTTTGTTTCCCATGCTGTGCCATAAATGCGTTGCAGTTGGGGTTTGGTTTCATCTCCTTGCCAATAAGCACCAGCAACATTCAACAATTTAAAGGCATCAGGTTGGATTTCTCCAGTAAAGTTAACGTGTGGTCCCGCGCACAAGTCCCACCAATAGTCACTTGCTGGTTGAATATCTGTGACGAACAATGAAGATTCCGGTTTACCAGTATCGGGACTGCCAATAAAATAGCGGGTGATTGTCTCCTTTGGTGGAATATGTTCTAATATTTCTAATTTTAATGGTTCGTTCAACTCGGCAATTTCGGTACGAATTTCCTCTCGTTGTACCTCCTCGCGGATGATAGGCAAGTTCGCTTTGATTATCCACCACATTTGGTTCTCAATTTTGTCCAAGTCGTCTGTAGTGATGCTGACTGGACAATCAAAGTCGTAGTAAAACCCATTTTCTGTGACCGGACCAGTTGCTAGTTTAGTCCCTGGAAATAGCTTTTGCACTGCCATTGCCATGATATGAGCGCATGTGTGACGAATCCGCACGAGTTTTTCGCTGTCGTGCTGGCTTAAGTTGTCCTGGGACTGGGTTAAGGAACTGACCATATCTACAGTATAATGACAATCGTTACTATGATAGCGGAAAATTTGTTGCTCTAGCTAGCAATCCTTCCGATGAGGTGATTACCTGATTTTACGTGTTTAGAGCGATCGCTCCTTGAGAGGAACTGAAGACAAGGGGAGAAGATTGATATTCTCAGGATTAATCACTTCTCCCAGCTTTTGCACTCCGGTGAGCACTAATCCTTAGTACGCAAACATTTACTTTCTACGCCATTGCATATGTTTCCATACTTTGGACAACCAGTACAGTAAGTTTCTCTTTGCACTGCAGCACGACAGGCTTGACAAATAAAGTTGTAAATCCTGGTATGAATAATGCGTTTATGCGCTCTGACTTTATATTCTCGAACGTAAATCTTTTTACTGGGCATAATCAATACCTTCGCCAATTTACGAGGGTTGAACTTCTGTAGAAAGCGGATGAATGCGACCCAAGGAGGTAAGCTTGGCAAAAATCTGGGTTAATAAAATAGGCTCTGGTTTAACAGTCAGCATTTTTAACATTGCCTGGACATATTGAAAACCACGATAGAAAGCCTTAAGGTCAACAATCCCAGAGCCGGGATGACTGGAACGAAATTGAGTTAGGAGACCATAAGATAAGTTGACCATAAATAAGGCTCATGTTAGCAGCATTAGTCACCGGAATTTGGTTTAGGTTCATAAAATCCTCCAAGCCCCAAAACTGCTTAGCGTCTCGGAAATTAAATTCTATTTGAAAACGGAGACTGTAGTAGTCTATGATTTTGTTATAATCCAATTCTAAGTGACTAGAAAATAGAATGACATGGCTACGAGCATGGGTTGTGAGATTAGTTTTTACTAAAATAACTACATTGAGATATTGGGCAAATTCTTTATGAAGTAAATTCGCTTGATAAATATCCGTTTGAAGACCTGACTCAACACGACTTTGACGCAAATATTGTTGAGGAAGATGACGGTAATCAATTTTCTCACCGTATTTACGACGAGAACGCTTGTTGGAGTCAGTTTTCTGATAGGGGATGTATAATGCCGAATCGTGGCGTAGCTTGGAAATTAGGTGCAAATTAACAGAGCGAGTCATTTGCAAGGCATTATTGTTACCAAAATGACCATCTAGTACTAAGTAAGTTAAAGTTTATTCAGTACTACCTTACTCTCTGTGCCAAAGCGATCGCCTGTATAACACGCACCACATTTACACAAATCCTGCTATCGCTAAATACATAAAACTCACTCAATTCACTCACCCTACTCACCCACAACACGACAATTGCCTCCTTTTCACACTTGCACAAAGCTTAACCAACAACTCTCAGCCAATGCCAAAGCCGAATAGATTACACCCATACAATTTCTGGCAACCCTCGCTACATAGACTTTATCGGATGTGTTTCTTGAGAGTTAACCTCTCTTTACTACCACTACCTCTCTTCAAAATTGACAAAGGTATTGTAAATTGGGAAGAATTATCTTCCTGGTTTTATCGCTTTTAAGAAGTGTATAATCATCCAGTGGATGACGTCAGCTCAGAAAAGCGCTTGTACACCATTGTCGATGTGAAAGCGAATGTTATCAGTTCAAAACTTAAGCGTTACCTTTACCATGTATGAAGTGGGCTTGGCTCAAAAGCAACTCACTACGATAGTCGATCTCGATTTAGAGGTCAATGCAGGTGAAGTTGTAGCAGTGGTAGGCTCTAGTGGTTCTGGAAAAAGTTTGCTAGCTCATGCTGTCTTGGGAGTTTTGCCTCATAATGCACGGGTAAGCGGCACAATGTTATTCAAAGGTGAACCACTCACACTGGAACGTCAAGCAACGCTGCGTGGAAAGGAAATTGCTTTGATTCCGCAGTCTGTCAGTTACCTTGACCCCTTAATGTCAGTAGGCACCCAAGTGCTTAGAGCTGCTCAATTAAGTGGGGTATCTACAGCTAATGGTGTGACGGTCTGTCGAGCGCGTGTTCTCTCGCTACGGGCTTGACTCTGAAGTCAAACACCGCTACCCATTTCAAATCTCAGGAGGAATGGCAAGGCGAGTTTTGGTAGCAACAGCAGCGATAGGAAAAGCCGATTTAGTCATTGCTGATGAACCAACCTCCAGTCTTAACCCCGAACTCATTGCAGAGACGCTTAACCATTTGCGGGAACTAGCAACAGCAGGAAAAGGCGTTATTTTGATTACCCACGACTTGGAAGCCGCTTTACAAATTGCTAATAAGATAGCAGTTTTTTATGCAGGCACTACTGTGGAAATTACTTATAGAGATAATTTTACTCAAGGCAACCTGCATCATCCTTACACTCAGGCTCTGTGGCGAAGTCTTCCACAAAATGATTTCATTCCAGTACCGGGCGCACAGCCAAACCCCGACGCACTTCCAACAGGGTGTTTGTTTGGCGATCGCTGCTCCCGTGTAACAGATGATTGTCTCAAAGCAAGACCTCAACTTCGTCAAATACAATATGCTTTTGTGAGGTGTATCCATGCTGAAGGGTGAACAGTTATCGTTTCGCTATGAACGAAACAAGCCTTGGATATTTCGGGACTTTAGTATAGAAGTCTCTTCTGGTGAAATTTTGGGTTTAAGTGGAGCAAGTGGTCTTGGCAAAACAACTTTGGGTAAGATTCTAGCAGGGTATATCCAACCTACAAAGGGTCATGTCACTGTAGAGGAGCAGCCTTTACCTCGCAGAGGCTACTTTCCCGTGCAACTGATTTTCCAAAATCCTGAACTGGCTATGAATCCCCGGTGGCGGATTGGAAAGATTCTTCAAGAAGGACAGGCTCCATCACCAGAATTGCTCCAAGCACTCAGCATTCACCCTAGTTGGCTCAATCGTTTTCCCCATGAATTAAGTGGCGGTGAACTCCAGCGAGTAGCCGTTGCTCGTTCTTTAGGATTGCGAACTCGCTACCTGATTGCTGACGAAATGACTGCTATGCTAGATGCAAATACCCAAGCACTGATTTGGCGTGCAGTTATTGACTACGCACGTCAAATTGGTATTGGTATTTTAGTTATCAGTCACGATAATCCTTTGCTGAAGCGCCTGTGTCACCGGATACTCACGTTACAGTAACTCGACAAATTGTTCAATTGTCAGACCCGCATCTCGAACAATAATGCCCATTGTATAAGCATTAATGGGGTCATGTCTGGGAATAACAATTACCGTTTCACCATTACTCATGATTATGTGTTTACTTTGTCTCACTACTTGGAAACCGGCTTTCTCAAAAGCTTTGACTGCTCTTTGATGTGCAATACCAGGTAGTTTAGGCAACGCCAACCTCCAGATCCACGTAATATGATTCTCCTTCCTGGTTCAGTTCCTCAACAACTTCCAAGTACTCTTGAATTGCAATCTTAATATTTTCTAAAGCCTCTGCCTCCGTTTCACCTTGAGAACAACATCCACGCAAGGCTGGACACCAAACAGCGTATCCTTCTTCAGTTTTAAGCAATTTAACGAGATACCGCATGGGGCTTTTGACTACTTTTATAACTAAAACTATTCCATAACACTCCTATTTGATTTTTGAAATACACGTAGGTAGGGCTACAGCCCACCCTACAGTACTGAGATTTTTTCACAAATTAGATAGGATTGCTATGTTTTACTGTCCTTAATTTTAACGTGAGTTCGATAGACCTCCCTCTCCTAGGAGGAGAGGGGTTTGGGGTGAGGTCTGTTTTGGCTTCGTCGAACTCACGTTAATTTTAAGATGCGCTACTCAAAACCTGGGCAAACTTAGGGATTTACGCCCTTAAGGACAGGAGAACTGATAGCGCAAGGTTTTTGACGGATCTGAGGGGTCATCTGACCTACAAGGTATCATTGTTTGCCGTAGCTTGCCCTGTAATCGACAGTTAGTCGATGCCTGTTTGTCGGAACCAACATTCGATAACAGATGATCGCTCTGGTCATCCACTATGGATATGTAGGTATTTCTATTATACACGCCATCTTTTTTGGATTCCAGAAATTTCCCATGCATCCTGAAGAATGCTGAATTATTTGGCGAACTGTCGCACCCGATCGCTCCACTTAAGAGAGAAGATACTTTTGTATGGTGAAAAAAAGTGCTGCTTGACATTCATGTAGTATGTGTATTATAAAAATATTGTACTGCATCATATCAAATCCGCTATGCGAACGAGGTATTGTACCACTTTACGCTCGCTTAACTAAAGTTTTGGATTCCTATTTAATCTTTGAAATATTACGTAGGTAAGCCACCCTCATGCGCGTCTTTGAGGCGATTTTGTATCCTTAATCCTTTATCCTTCATCCTTATTTAAAGCTGTGGATAATTCCCAGTGATATTTCATTGTGCCATATAAAAAACTATTTCAAAATATGATGCTTATGTAAAGAGGTAAGTTATGAGCATATTTAAAGTTGAAGTTGTTGAAATCAAGAGTGTGACTCCTCACCCCAACGCTGATAGACTTGATATTATAACTTTGGAAGCAATGGCATATCAAGTTATTAGCGCAAAAGGAAACTTTAAACCTAGAGATTTTGCCTTTTACTTCCCTATTGATAGTGTTATACCAGAAGAACATCTTGATAAATTTGGAATTCGTCCTTACTACTCCAAAAAACTTCGTGCAGCTAAACTAAGGGGCATTTTTTCTGAAGGCTTGCTCATTCCTGTAGGGGAGAATTTTACAGGCAATACTGGGGATGATTATACCGAACATTTCGGTGTTACTAAATATGAATACCCAATTCCTCAAGGAATGCGTGGGGAAATGGAGAGTCATATCGGGCATTATAAATTTCCCAGCCCAGAACATCTCAAGCGCTACAAAGACATATTGATTGAAGGCGAGGAAGTAGTCGTCACGGAAAAGCTACACGGAACTAACTTCACAGTATTAGTAGATGCTGATGGCAATACTCGTATTGGTAGCCATAACTACTTTTGGAAAAATCATGAGGTTAATAAAAATCTCGTTTATATTCGTGCTTACTACGAGAATCTTGCTTTACACAAACTTCCACCTCTAACTCAAGTTTTTGGAGAAATCTATGGTGTGCAAGATATTAAATACGGTTTACCAAATGGCAAAATAGGGCTAGCTTTATTTGCTGTGTGTCAGGACAAGCAGTTTCTCAATTACAGCGATTTTGTTGCTTTTTGTGAAGAATTTTCTTTACCAAGAGTCCCTGTGCTTTATACGGGTGCTTACAGTTGGGAGGTGGTGTCACAATTTAACAATGCCAATAGTACACTCAGCCCAGACTGTATAATGGAAGGTGTTGTTGTGCAACCTACTGTTGAAAGACACCATCCTGAAATAGGTAGGGTTGTGCTGAAATTGATTAGTGACAGATATTTACTTCGCAATGAAGGAACAGAATTACATTAATCAGGATAAAGTATGAAGAGGAATGGTAGGTTGGGTTGAGCGACAGCGAAACCCAACAAAGATTCCATTCGGTTAGGTTTTTCAGTAAAAATTACGCATATCATTATTTCGACGTAACAGCAAAACCAACAAATATATTATTGTGTTGGGTTTCGTTCCTCAACCCAACCTACGTCATCTTATTCAATAAAATTTACTTAAATCTTAAGTATTGCTGGTGCAAGTAGTGTTAAATATAGATACAATGTTACAAGGTTCTGAGGTAGAAATAACGCCATGCAAGTTTGTATACAAAAAGCCAAACATCCATAACGATCGCTTCTACCAATCTCTTACATAAAAAAAGACGTAATATTAACACTGCTGCATCATTAAAAATCATGGATTTTGATTACTACAGACACCGTGAAGGCACTCCCATTAATAGCAATCGTCAAAGTTTACTGGAAAGTGGGTGGCGTCCCTTTCACCGAGAGTTGGACTGGGAGTTTGTTTTGCATTTATTACATAACGATACGAAAGAACTGACTCAAAAAAGTTTGAATCTGGCAAGTAGCGTGGCTGAGATTTTAGGAAGAAATAATTATACTTGGTGGGCTAACTTATTAAATGTTGTTTCTGACAATACACATTATGAAGTAGAAAAATTTTGGAACTATATCACACCCGACCCCCTCACACCAGATCATCGCTATAAAGATGTCCTCAGTACGGAAACACCTATTGTTCATTTTGTCAGTCGCAACAGCATACCTATTGATTACGTTTTGAATCGGCTTCAAGAAATTACTGTATTGCGGGTTTTAGATTTATTAAAATGTCCGGATATTATTACGCAGCATTATTTAGAACGAGACTTTTATTTTCCTACAGAAAAGTTTGTCAATTGGGAACGATTGGATGTTGTTAACACAGTTTATGCATACTGGAGCAAGCATGATGTTTGGTTGCAAATCGATGCTTACGATCGCGGCAGGCGGCAATATACTATCATGGCAAAAAATTTAGCACCACTGATTAATAAAGCAACTTATGATTTAGCAGTGATGCTGAGTGGTTATCAAAGCCGTGTTGGTAAGGTTCACAGCCAGTTTCCCATTCGCAGTTTTCCACCAGATATTCAAAGCTTTACCGATACAGTACAGCAAGCAATTCTGAACCAAAATCAGCTAGCTGTTTTGGTACATGGAGAACCGGGAACGGGGAAAACAGCTTGGACGCAAGCAGTGGCAAAAGAAATTTTGATGCCTTTAGGGTATGTGATTTTTATTTTGGATCATGATGCGATCGCCAACTTTGTCCCTCCAACCTACTTAGAAAAAATTTGTATTATCATTAATGAAGCTGATAATTTAGCGCAAGACCGTGCAAGTGAAGTTGCTCAGTACAGTAACAAAACAGAACACATTTTGAGTTTGTTAGATGGCACTTTATATCAAAGTGTGATTGAAGATTCAGGCATTCAAATACAACAGCAGTTAGTTATTCTTATGACCTGCAATACAACAGAAAGACTAGACCCAGCCATGTTACGAAAGGGTAGAGTCGATTTAATGTATGAGTTTATTCAGAAATTTGTCTAGAGCGCACAAATCAAGCGCTCGCAAACTCACTATACTGTCTAACATGAGGTGGATGAAACGCTAAAACAATTTCCTCTCGTGCGATACCATTCCGTAACAAATCTGTCGCCACGCCATCCTCTGTCCAATCCTCCTCAATCCAAATCTTGTTATCTTGCAAACGGATATGAATCATGACACTTTTAATCCACTCATCTTTGTGCCAACCCATCAATAGTATAAGGTACCGATCGTGTACCTCATCAAAGGCTAAGGCACTTTCAGTTGTAGAGCTAGATTTTTCATTGAGCTGATGATACTCTGTGAGAATTTTCTGGACGATTTCTCGATGACGCTTTAATCTATCCATTGCACAATCACCTCGTTTTCCGAATCCACAATTAATAACTTCACCTGATTGCGATTGATAATCATTTGGGATAACTTGCGCCGAAAATAACTTTTATAGGTCAATACGGTTCGGTTAAGGATAATTGTAGGTTGGGTAGAGCGATAGCGTTACCCAAGGAAGCCTCGATAATGTTGGGTTTCGTTCCTCAACCCAACCTACCCAAAATCAGATAAATGACATACTGACCTACAGCTTGCTCTAAGTCATTAACAAATGATCGACCCAAGAAGCTTTTGACTTCTACAAGAATTTTTCGACCTTGCTTTTCTGCCGAAGCGCGATTTTTCTGCTGCAATATTTACGTATAATCGATCGCCTCCATACTCCAGATTATAATCTTCTGTTAAAATATCCCAGCCATCCTTGACCAACGCAAATTTGACAGCATTATGATAAATATCTTTAGCAGGCATCGCCATTCTCGAAGCACATACGCCTTCATTGTAACGCGATATTGAAGACGAACGGTGATGCTTTGTGGCAAGATGTAGCAGGTTTGTGCTTATAATGTGTGAGGATTGCTGACTGGGTTATTATAATGTCACAACATCTTGCCGTCACTATAGCTGATGTAGAAGCCGCAGCCAAACGGTTGGCTGGTGTTGCTCACCGCACTCCTGTTCTGACCTCAAGAACAGTTAGCGATCGCACTCACTCTCAGGTATTCTTTAAATGCGAAAACTTTCAACGCACGGGGTCATTTAAGTTTAGAGGTGCTTACAACGCCCTCTCACAACTATCAGAAGAACAGAAAGAAAAAGGCGTACTCACTTTTTCATCTGGAAATCACGCTCAAGGAATAGCACTCGCCGGACAACTCCTCAAAATTCCTACCACAGTTGCCATGCCAGATGACGTCCCATCTGTTAAATTAGCAGCAACTCGCGGTTATGGTGCTGAAGTCATTTTGTACAACCGCAAGCAAACCAACAGAGAAGAATTAGCCTACAATTTATTAAAAGAAAAAGCGCTGACACTGATTCCTCCTTACGACCATCCTCATATCGTAGCGGGACAAGGTACAGCAGCCAAAGAACTTATAGAAGAAGTGGGTACACTAGATTTACTCTTAGTGTGTTGTGGTGGTGGTGGTATACTCTCAGGTTCTGCCATTGCAGCCAAAGCCGCTTTACCCAACTGTCGGGTCATTGGAGTAGAACCAGCCCTTGCTGACGATGCAACACGTTCGTTTCACACCAAAACTTTGCAAACAGTAGACAATCCCGATACCATTGCTGATGGTGCGCGGACTCCCTATCTAGGTAAAATTACTTTCCCGCTAGTATTGCATTACGTTGATGATATGGTCACCGTATCTGAAGAAGCCATTATTCGCACCATGTTCTTTTTATGGGAACGCCTCAAAATTGTCGTTGAACCCACAGGAGTCCTAGCCGCCGCCGCTTTGCTAGAAGGTGTTGTGAAAGCACCAGGGGCTAAGGTGGGTGTAATTATTACTGGTGGTAATGTGGATTTAAAATCAGTGACCAGTGACCAGTGACCAAGTGTAAAGTGGTACAAGCTCCAGAATTTAGTTTCTGCTCGAAAGCTTTATAAAGAGGTGAAAATAAATTTCCTAACTATTTCTTAAAATCGCAACTAAAGAGCCTTAGTTAAAGAATGACCTTTACTCCAAATAAACATAAAAAGTTGTAAAAATGGAGTTATACAAATGGGCAAAAACCTTTCCGAGTTATCGGTGGAGTTTTCCACGTTAGTCGAACTTCTCCGTTGGAGAGCACTCCACCAGCCTAAACAGAAAGCCTATTCTTTTTTGCTTGATGGAGAGGTAGAAGGATTTGATTTAACTTATGGGGAACTAGATTATCAAGCTCGGGTCATTGGTGCCGTGCTTCAAAGTTACGGAGTCATAAGTGGAGAGCGTGCTTTACTGCTCTACCCGTCTGGGTTGGAATTCATTGCTGCATTTTTCGGGTGCCTGTACGCTGGAGTCGTTGCTGTCCCCGCTTATCCGCCCCGACCGAACCAATCCCTGTCCAGACTCCAAGCTGTTGTGGCGGATGCACAGCCAGCGATCGCACTAACCACGACAACTGTCTTGTCCAATATAGAGCAACAATTGTGGGCTATCTATACCCACCTCTACGGATGCTAGAGGCGCAACTGCCGGATACGTAAACGGATACGTAGTCAAGGCGAGTTTTGGTAGCATATGCAGCGATTGGACGGCAATGCAACTCAACCAGGTTCTGAGCACATTGGGGATCAATTAAAGTTATTTGCTCTGCAAACAGTTGCGGCAGGTTTAACGTCAACGCCAGAATATCCTTGCTCATCTAACTGAACGCAAAATCTTTTGAATGAGCACACGAAGTTTGACAGCTTGTCTTTTGACGCTAGAAGTCATAAACAGGATAATTGTAGAAATTTGGCCAAATACGCCTTTTTGTAGAGAGAACACGGAATGAAAAAGATTCTTTCAGTATTGTTGCTATGCATAGCAGTTGTCACATTTGCCTTCAATCGCCCAGCTTTGGCAGCAGATGCTGTTAAGGGAGCCAAAGTCTTTAGTGCAAATTGCGCTTCTTGTCATGCAGGTGGCAAAAACTTAGTGCAAGCTAATAAAAACCTGAAGAAGGACGCTTTGGAAAAGTACGGGATGAACTCACCAGAAGCCATCATTGCCCAAGTCACAAATGGGAAAAATGCAATGCCCGCCTTCAAAGGTCGTTTAAAACCCGAACAAATTGAAGATGTCGCAGCATATGTGCTAGATGAAGCTAATAATAAGGAGTGGAAGTAAAGCTTAATCAGGTTCTTGTTTTATAAATAGTAGGTAGGGTAGGCACCTTACCTGCTGAAACATATTTTTGCAACTTAGATGAGATATTGCTTATGAATCGCTTCAGTAGATTCATTCTTGGTTTCAGTATGACCGTTGCACTCGCCTGTTTTTTTCTGACTTCACCCACACATTCATCACCTGTGCTCAATGCCCAAATCACAGCCAGCGATTTTTTCAGGTTGGGTGTAGAAAAAATGCAGCACGGCAACTACCAAGCGGCTGTTGAAGATTTTACTCAGGCAATTGGGCAAAAGAAAGACTTTGTAGCAGCTTATAGCAATCGATGTCTTGCAAATATTCAAATATTCGATTATCACAATGCAATAGCAGATTGCGATCGCGCAATCAAGAATGCACCTCACTTGGCTGAGGCTTATGTGAATCAGGGACTTGCCCACTACAGACTAGGGGATTATCCATCTGCTATTGCCGACAACAATACTGCACTGACACTGAAACCCTATGATTTTCGAGCTTACTATAACAGAGGGGTAGCAAATGCCGTTTTAGGAAATCACGTGCAGGCAATAGCAGACTATAATTTAGCCTTAAGTCAAATTCCTCCATACCCTAGTGCCCCACTAGCAGATATTTACAACGATCGCGGCATAGCGCATTTAGAGTTGCAGGATTTACTGGCAGCAAAGCGCGACTTTTCTGTAGCAATTCGTCTCAATCCCAAAGACTATAGAGTTTACTTCAACCGGGGTTGTGTTTACGGCAGAAGTGGGGATAACTTGAGTGCAATTCGTGATTTTACTGAGTCACTGAAGCTGCACCCAGCCAACGCCCATGCTTATTTTAATAGGGGTATAGCCTACCATCAAATTGGCTATGAACAAGCTGCAATTGCCGACTTACATTATGCTGCTCAGTACTTTGCTTCCTTTGGAGAAATTGCGTCATATGAAAAAACTTTAGCTTTAATTAAAAATTTAGAGCAACAACTTTCATCTATGTCAGAGATTGCTCTTCTCTAAGTCTGCTGTCACTTTTCTTCTAGACCCATGCGAGCGATCTCACAATGGTGATAGAGATACCATTCGTTTCATCCTTATGTCTCCTTTACCCAATTATCGTCCTCAGCAACTCTCCCTAGGTCCATTGGAGAAAGAAATTTTACACATCATTTGGGAACTCAATAGCGTCACTGCCAAAGATGTGCATGAACGCATTTCGGCTATCCCTAAGCGACAGCTAGCCTATGCTTCTTTTAGCGGTAGGTCATCCAGATGTAGTTGCAGCTTTTGCTGACAGTTTAGAACAAAACAGTGTGGAACAGTTTGAGGGGAGATAAGCAAGAAAAACTAGCTGTGCTGAGTTTGCGGGATACTGGACATCTTTATCAGTAATATACTCAACAAACTCAATGCGGCACTAATGATAAACGTAAATGCATACCCCGTAGTACTTGCGATCGCTCCACTTGCAACTGTGGCAGCAATTCCACCTATATACATTATTGAAACTTGAAGCGTATAGTCAATCGCGGCAGTTTCCGGGTTACTTTTGTCCATCATAGCACTGAGGAGAGCAGTATATGCCATGCTTTGAGTCGCATTCACTGCTATACTCACAGCATATAGAACGGGCAAACTGCTAACACCGACTGCAGGCACAATATATAAAAGTGTCGTAACGGCTGCGATTAATCCAAATAAAATCAAGCAACGTACTCGTCCCAACTGGGTAATTATTATCCCCGCAATTAAAGCACTTACAATACGGGCACTATAGCTGACAATACCCAACATCAAACCAATATCTGAGAGCGACAAGCCTCGATCGCTCAAAAGCGGACGAATCATTGTACTTGACATCATTTCGCCAGACATATACAGTAACAAAACGAAAAGCCACGGTAAGATTTTCGGACGGGAGAGAAAGTTGACGAAAGGTTGGAAATAAGACCGGAAAAAGTTGGTTTTTTTTGATTTCGTACTCACTTGTTCTTGATACAGCAGCACTGGCACTAAAGTCAGTAACATTACCAATGACATAGATATTAAACTATACCGCCATCCAACTCTATCCAGTAAAATGAGTACTCCACCACCGCCAACGATCGCCCCAAAAATATTTCCCCCGGATTGAATGGCATTTCCTAATCCACGTTCTTGTGGTTCCAGCAAATTTACTGCTAATGCATCCGTGGCAATGTCTTGAATAGAGGAGAACAAAAAGGCAAGGAACATACAGATAATCAAAATATTAAAATTCTCTCGAATATTAATAAATGCACATCCAAATGTAACAAGTACTAACAAAACTTGAAAACAGATAATCCAACCGCGATAATGTCCCAAACCACGGATGCGGTAGCGGTCAATAAAAGGTGCCCAAAGGAATTTCAACGCTGACGGGAGAATGAGAAAACCTAAAAATCCAATCGCATCCAGGGACATATTTTGCTGTCGCATGAAAACGGGTACTGTTTGGATAAAAAATGTGGTAGGAATGAATTGAGAAGTGTAAAGCGCAGCAAGAAGAATTAGTTTTGCAAGCATGGCAGCGCACAGGAAATTAGAAATTAGCTTTAAATCGGATACCATATGTTACTGGATCGCCAAATCCCACGGTTGCGATTGGTGGTGGGAAGAAGAATCCAGAGGTTATATAGCGAGTATCAAACAAGTTGTTTGCGTATAGATAAATTCCATATTTTTCAGCTTCGTAACCGATGCGGAGATTTACGAGGGCGAAGGGATCTTGTTTAATTTCGTTCCCATCGTCAAAATAAGTAATACCATAACCACGCAGTTCTGCACGGGCAAATAAGCCTCCGACACTGCGATATTGAACCGCTAAATTATAGGTAACTTGCGGGACCAGAGGAACTCGATTATCGCTTAAATCTACTCCTGTTTCAGTATTTAAATAATTTTTGTATCTACTGTTTACATAACCAATTGATGCAATTAAATCCAGTCCTCTTGTTGGTTTTGCTTTCAGTTCAAATTCCACTCCGGTAGCTTTGAGATCGATGTTGGAGACACTTCCGAAAAATCCACTTTCGTCAAACTGCAACACTTGGTAGTCATTAACATCGTTATGGAAGAATGCTATGTTAGCAATCAAAAGATCGTCCAGCCAAGAAGATTTTAAACCTACTTCATAACTCCAAGTTCTTTCTTCTCCAAATCTGAGGGTACTTTCAGTATCTCCACGGTAGTTCAATCCGCCCGGTCTATAACCTTTAGCAATGGTAGTGTACGCCATTAAATTGGGGCTGAATCGATATTTTAACCCAAAACGGGGAATCAACTCATTGTCATCAAGTTTTGCATCTCGAACGGACGGACGGAGTGGAGTTAAACTACCATCAGCATTTACTGACTCATAGCTACTATCTAAAGATACATTATTAGATTCGTAACGTAAACCAGCAAATAAAGTTAATGGCTCGATAACTCTATAATCTACTTGTCCGAATACTGCATATGTTTGGCGATAATTGTCTCCGAAACGTCGAAAGCGTCCAAATGCAACAAAATCAGATACAGCATCATTAACATTAAAATCGAGAGACTCGTAGTAACCACCTAATAACCATTGAAAACGGTCAGCAGCTTCCGGAGACTGCAAACGTAATTCCTGCGTCCATACTGTGGAGTTAATGTCATCAATAATCTGTACCCCTGCGGTTCCTGGAACAATATTTTCTTGGCGGGTAAAGCGGCGTGCAGTGATGGATGTAGCTCGGAAGCTGTCACCATTGTAGTTAACTCTCAAAGCTTGGGTATTTGTGTCGAGGTTGTTAAAACCCTCAGTTTGTAGATTAACTTCATAGGGGTCGGGAGCATTACGTAGATTATAAGTGGGATTACCGTCGTCTGTAAAGCTGTTGTAACTATTAAAAGATACATTCCATTCTGGCGTTGGTGTCCACAAGAGTTGCGCTCGTGCAGCTAGCCGCGAACGTTCGCCTATTTTTTCTCCCGTAGCAAGGTTTTCAATAAATCCATCTTGTGCTCTATAAGCTCCAGCAATCCGAAATGCTAGCCGATCGGAAACTAAAGCATTGCTGTGAGAGAATTGGAGTTCGCGGCTGTTATATCTACCGTAACTTGCAGCAACTTGTGTTTCTGGTTTTTGAGTTGCTTGGCGAGAAATGATATTGACGGCTCCACTAGAACTATTTCGACCGTAGAGCGTACTTTGGGAACCTCGTAGCACTTCTATTCGTTCTAAATCTAGATCGAGCAAGGCGATGTCTAGAAAGCCAGCATAGTCAAATGGAATATCATCGATGTAAAAGGCTACGCTATCCTGACTTGTGAGGAAATTTTGGTTGTTCAAACCCCGTAAACTGTAGTAGCTAAACTCAGTACCGCCGGAAGATGTGGGGAAAAAGCTAAAGTTAGGCGTGTTATTTGCGATATCAATAAAAGAAGTGATTTGAGCGTCCTCGATATCCTGTCGGGGTATGACCGTAACACTGAGGGGTACATCCTGCACGTCTTCCGGTCGTTTCTGTGCAGTCACAGTGAGTTCTATATCTGCTTGCTTGGTGGAATCTAAACTGAGGATTAAACCGCGATCGCTACTCGTCTTCACCCGCGCGATCGGCGCATCTTCTACCCCAGTCACGCGCACTTGAACTTTGTTGTTATCTAACTGTGTAACTGTTACAGAAGCAATTCCTTGAGCAGGTGTTTGCGATTGAAACTCTTGACCCTCCGCTAGCGCCAATACTGCATTTTGGATTTCTGCAATTAAGGTCTTACCATCAACTGTAGTTGTTGGTTGTGACAATTCCCCTTGGAGAGTTTCTAAAACGATTTCCAAACCACTTTCCGTTTCTTGCAGTTTAATCCCAGTGATTTTAATAACTTCAGGAGTTGTATTTTCCTGAGCCAGCAAATCAGAAGCACTCGTTTTTGGGAACTGTATTTCGCTAAGTTGGGGAATCTTTGAAATTGATGTCAGAGCTTTTTCTGCACCTGAGGACGATATATCTTTTTTGCTAATTTCTGTCTGTGTCTGCTTCTGTTGTGCAAAACCTGGTTGAGCAAACACCAAACAAAATACGCCAGCAATGCCTGCGTATGAAAATTGTTTCAATTTCAAAGTATCCTCCCACACTACACGAAAATTATTCTCACACCAAAGAATCAGAACTCTAGCACCAAATGCAGCAATAGTTAAATCAAGTTATACTCTTAATACGAAAAATCACCGTTGTCAAACGACACGTTGTCATAGAAATATTTTGTCGATCGTATGGATAACTTACCCCTTCCCAAACAGCGCCAAAAATCTCAGAAGTCCTAAGTGCGAAGTTTATATACTGTCTCGGCTTAAATTGGTAGGCAATTCTTTTGATATTCAAGCATCGTAATTTAATGTATAAATATTTTTACTGAAGTACTTGCACCCCAGAGCGCAGCTTACAATATTGCTTTTACAGCTCGCATCCGTTGTCATTTAAATATTTCAGCTTTGCAACGGGCTTTACAGACATTGATAGCTCGTCATCCCACTCTACGTACTACATTTGGTCAACGAGATGCTGAACCTTTTCAAGAAGTTCATGAAGACCGGGAAGTCTACATTGAAACGATTGACGCTTCCACTTGGGATGAAGATGAATTGACAAAGGGGGCGATCGCTGCATATAAGCGTCCCTTCAATTTAGAACGAGGTGTCATGCGGGTAAATCTATTAACTCGCTCTTCACAAGACTATGTGTTGTTACTGGCAATACATCACATTGCTGTAGATGGTTTTTCATTTGGGATTATTCTAGATGAATTGCGTTTGCTCTACGAGGCGGAAAATACAGGTAGAGCAATATCTCTAGCTCCTGTGGAATGGAAGTATAAGGACTTTGTGCAATGGCAACATAAAATGCTCAAAAGTCCTGCGGGGGATAATCTATGGGCATATTGGCAGAAACAGTTTTGTCTCAAGTACGTCAAACGGTATTAACAGCGCTCACCCATCAAGACTATCCTTCTCCTTTATTAATCGAGCGATTACAGTTAAACCGCGATCCCAGTCTTCTGGGACTTTTCCGTGCTTCGTTCAATCTGTTGCAATTTCAGGAAATGGCACCGGAATATGAATTATCTGTATCTACTCAAACAACAGCTAGAGAAGATTGGGGAGGTTTAAGATTAGAGCCTTTTATAATACCACAACAAGAAGGTCAAAACGATTTAGTTTTGGAGATTGTTGAAACAAGAGAATCCCTGGTTGGTATATTCAGGTACAGCACAGACTTATTTTATGAGACAACAATCAGCCGAATGGCGAACAATTTCCAGACTTTGCTTGAAGGAATTGTCACCAACCCAGAGCAGGAGATTGCTTCGTTACCTTTGCTAAGTGAAGTCGAACAAGATCGCTTGCTTGGGGAGTGGAATAACAATCAAGTAGACTATCCCCAGGATTGGTGCATATATCAGTTGTTTGAAGTTCAAGTGAACAAGACACCAAATGCAGTAGCAGTATCGTTTAAAGAGCAACAACTAACATACCAAGAGTTAAACGAACGTGCTAATCAACTTGCACGCTACTTGCGATCTTTGGGAGTAAAACCAGAAGTGCTAGTGGGAATTTGTGTCGAGCGTTCCCTAGAGATGGTTGTAGGATTACTAGGAATTCTCAAAGCAGGTGGAGCTTATCTACCGTTAGATCCGCAATTACCTCAAGAGCGCTTAAATTTCATGGTTGGTGATTCACAAGTATCGGTACTATTAACTCAACAAAAACTGGTAAAAATTCTTCCTCAGCAGAATACATCCATAATTTGTTTAGATCAAGATTGGGAAGTTATTAGCCAAGAAAGTGAAACAAATTTAGTCAATAGTGTAACATCAGAAAATCTAGCCTATGTAGTCTACACATCAGGCTCTACAGGTACATCAAAAGGAGTTGCGATCGCCCATCGCAGTCTGATTAATGCATATTGGGCTTGGGAAGATGCATATCAGCTTCTAAAATCTGGTTTTTCCCAATAGGATGCCTGCCGAGATCCGTGCATTTTGGGACACGTTGTAAAGTTTAAGAGACAATCAGCGCGTCCACTGTACTGTCTACCATACTGTCAGGTACTGTCCACGGGAGCATCCCATATATGGGATGACGGAAACTGGAAATTGTGCTGTCTCTTTACCAGCAGAAGCCCATACATCTACAAATAAAGACAGACTCAAAGCTGCGGGTAAACCCTTTCCCGGTGTATCGATAGCCATCTTAGATCGTGAGGGGAAAGAAGTATCTTACTCTCAAGTGGGTGAAATTTGTATCAAATCTCCTGCAAATATGATTGGTTATTGGAAATTACCGGAAGCTACAGCAAAAACCTTAGTAGATGGCTGGATTCATACTGGTGATGCTGGTTATTTTGACGAAGAAGGTTACATTTACATTTGTGATCGCTTTAAAGATATGATTGTTTATGGTGGTGAAAATGTCTATCCAGTAGAAATTGAAAATATTTTATACGAACATCCAGCAGTGAGTGAAGTAGCAGTCATTGGTGTTCCAGATGAAGATTTTGGAGAAGCTATAAAAGCAATTGTTGTTTTAAAAGCAGGGATGAAAGCAACTGCACTAGATATTATTAATTTTGTCCGGGGTAAAATTGCCGATTTTAAGTTACCTAGAAGTGTTGAGTTTACTGAATCCTTACCAAGAACACCAAGTGGTAAATTGCAAAAAGGCAAGATTCGGGAAAAATATTGGCAAGGCTATCAACGTCGTGTCAATTAAACATCTGTAGGAAATTGAGTAGAGACATAGTATACTACGTTTCTACTTAAGGATTTCTGATAAGGCATAATCTCTATGGAAAAATCAAAAATTTCGAGTCAGAATCGGGTTCCTCTTTGGAAACCACTCACTATACGCAATTTCCTACTCTTATACATTGGTGAAACTGTTTCACTTCTGGGCGATCAGTTTTACTTAATAGCATTGCCTTGGTTAACAATACAGTTAACTAACTCTGGTATTACCTTAGGTACGGTGTTGATGACAGCAGCAATTCCCCGTGCAGTTTTACTGCTCTTTGGTGGTGTTTTTAGCGATCGCTTCTCACCAAGATTAGTTATGTTTGTTTCCAATGCTTTACGTGGTTTGCTGGTGGTTTTATTTGCAACAGTAGTTGCACTTAAAATAACACAACTATGGCATCTTTATATATTTGCTGCTAGCTTCGGAATTTTAGATGGCCTTTTTATACCTGCATCTAAATCTATCATACCCAGTCTTGTACCAAAAGAACAGTTAGTAGCAAGTAATACCTTGAGCCAAGGAACTTCCCAACTGATTTTACTGATTGGACCGGCTTTAGGTGGTTTGCTGATTGCAGTTAGCGGTATTGAGACAGCATTTGCAATTGATGGCGTCACTTTCGCGATTACAACCATAACACTTTTGCTGATGAAGATAAAACCAAAAGCAACAGTGTTGAATGGGGAATCAAATCAAAATTTTACTCCCACTAAAAAAAGTATTAATTTAATAGCCGGTATGGGTGAAGGACTCTACTACGTATGGCATAATCATGCTCTCAGAGTCATTCTACTGGTATTAGTCATCCTAAATTTTCTTTTTATAGGTCCATTACAAGTTGGCATAACTTCACTAGCTCATAGTCGCTTTCCTGGCGGTGCAGTCGCTTTAGGGATAATGCAATCAGCTTGGGGTGGTGGTGGGTTATTAGGAACACTTACACCTCAATTTATCCAAAATCTTCCAAAAATTGGAGTTTTACTGCTGAGTATTGCTAGTATACAAGGCTTTGGTCTATTTCTACTGAGTTTTATACCAAATATTGCACTAGCTAGTATAACAATTGCTATATTGGGGCTTTGCAGTGGTCTTTTCACTGTGGTAGGAATTATCTGGATTCAGAAACAAACCCCACCTGAAATATTAGGAAGAGTTATGAGTTTGGGAATGTTTTCTTCCTTTGGTGTTGCTCCTTTGTCCTATGCTGTGGCTGGTGTGTTAGTTAATTTAAATCTGACAATTCTTTTCACTGTTGCGGGTAGCATCATGCTGACTACGAGTATTTTGTTGGCAGCAAATTCATCAGTACGCGAGATTAATTGACTATGCGCTTTATGACCAGCAATGCGATCGCACACAACTAGATTTTTTTAAAGAAACACTTTCTGTAAATCTTATAACAAAGGAGAAAACTGTGAAAGTTCAATATCCACATAATAAGCGAATGGGGGTCTTCGTTTATGACTTTAATAACAAAACTGCCTCAGATCGAGATATTCAGGATCTTAAGGAACTTATATATGAGCATAAAATTGTTGTAATCAAGGAGCAAGATTTATCGCCCCATCAGCATTGCGATTTTGGGTATCGTCTTGGGGAGCTAGAAAAATACTATCAGCCGATGTATCACCATCCAGAAAGGGAAGAGATTTTTGTTTCCTCCAATGTTTCCCAGAATGGTCAGCAGATTGGAGTTCCGAAGACAGGGAAGTTTTGGCATGCCGATTATGCGTTTATGCCGAAGCCATTTGCATTTTCAATGGTATACCCTCAGATCCTTCCTAGTCAGGATCGTGGCACTTACTTTATTAATATGTCTCAGGTGTATCAATGTTTGCCAGATGACCTGAAATCCATAGCTAATGAGTCGAGTTGTTATCACAGTGTAAGACGTTATTTTAAGATTCGTCCTCAAGATGTTTATCGTCCAATTTCGGAAATACTGGATGAGATCGAGCGGGTAACTCCTCTTTCGAGTTGCACCAAAAGCAACTACTATCATCTACAATGTAGTTCTCTAAGTCAAACGACAAGCTGTCAAACTTAAGAAGATTTCTGACGTTGCTTACCTAGGGCTTGCTGAAAAAATTAGCTACTGCAATTCGAGTTGCTATCGGCGACAAGTCCATGGGGGTTTTGGAGAAAGAAATTTTACACATCATTTGGGAACTCAATAGCGTCACTGCCAAAGATGTGCATGAACGCATTTCGGCTATCCCTAAGCGACAGCTAGCCTATGCTTCAGTAACAACTATCCTCAAACGGTTAACTAAAAAAGGTTGGCTCACTCGCTATAAAGAGAGTCGCAATTACAGATGGCTTGCACTAGTATCACAACAAGAGGCGCAGATACTTCAGGCTTATGAGCAGTTGCAGCAATTTTTAGCGGTAGGTCATCCAGATGTAGTTGCAGCTTTTGCTGACAGCTTAGAACAAACCAGTGTGGAACAGTTTGAGGAGATCGCTCAAACAATCCAAGCATTTCGCTTTGTCAAAAAGGAAAAGTAAATTTTGTTATACCGAAAACGGTTTAGAACTAAACTTTCCAACAATTATCAACAGTCGTAGAGGCGCGGCGGCCTTGCGCCCTTACAAGTCTATAACGACTATTATCTGTTGATGCATATGATGGTCAATTTGTACAGTGTGTAAGTTATAACTGTTAAGGTAACCAAAACTCTGGCAAGATCGATTTACCAATTTGACGTGCGGTTCTGTTGGCAATTCTTGCCAGTTGGATGTGAGGCTCGTCTACTTCCACGGGTATAATTTGTGCTAGCGTACCTTCTCCCAAATAGGAAACAACCAAATTTGCTGCTTCCAATCCTGTCACGTAAGCCTTTTCCTGGGACCATGAACCATGACGGTTAACAATCCAGTCACCGCTCATAAACACGTTTTTAAAACTTGTCCTTGCTGGTAACATATAGCGATAACTACCAGGCGCAAAGTGAGAAACTGCCTGTGGTAACCGAATGACACTGCGATCGCTAACTTTTGCTTCCCCAAATGCTGGTACACAACTTGTTAAATAACGCTTGACTATCTGTACAATCTCCTCATTCTCCAAAGACAAAAATTGATTGGCGTGATAAAAATCAACTTCAACCACAGTACCCGGTTCGTTGCGGTACTCGTCATGCAATGCATTCAAATCAAAAAATGTCCAGCCTGTGGTTGCATCAAATCCAAAGCAAGCATTGGAAGGACGCTGAATATCAATTTTGCGGTCAAACCACAGCCGAGTTGCCAGAACATCAATTGCTCCTAGATTGCCCACATTGCGGAATTCTTCTCGACTTTGAAAGCTGGGACTGTTGGCAAGAATCTTTTTCATAGCCGTGATACCAACAGCAAAAATCACCGCATCGGTATCAAAGACTTCATTTCCACAAACAACTCCTGTGGCTCGATTCTCGCTATCAACAATTATATCGGTAACGCGACGGTTTGCTAGCACCTTTGCTCCAGCTTTTTCAATGCGTTCTACCCAAGGGCGAAAGATTTTTTCTCCTACGGTTCCCCGACACCAAACAACGTCAAAATCTGGTTGATGTGCCAGGATGAAATAGTAAAGCATTCCTATACTCGCTGCAGCCGAACATTGTTCCCCAGGTGCAAACAAGCCCACCAGTAACATGGGTTCAAAAGATTCGCGGTAAAGCCTTGCAGAAACACCAAAATCTTTGAATAATTCGCGGGCTGTTACAAAGTCATAACGCCGCCATGCTTCATGGGAATTGTCGAAATCAATCACGGCGTAGAGTAAAGGCAGGGCGCTCATGCGATCGATAAGTGGCAAGCGCTTAAACTGAGTATAGAGAAAAGTTCCTAAGGGTGTTGGGAGTCGCGGTAAATTCTGAAAAATTGGTGATTCAACTTCCAATCCCGAAGGTGAGTATTGAGACGAACGAGTCCAAGTGGTAAAAGGATTAATTTCCAACTCATCTATGAGGGCAAAGATGTTCCTGTATGGATACCAAAAGCCATGAATACCTGCTTCTACGGAACGTCCTGCTGCTGTTTTCCAACCTGCTACCAAGCCACCCGGATAAGAACCAGCCTCCAAAAGTGTCACATCATACCCTTGTTTTGCTAAGTGGTAGGTTGCTCCTAAACCAGCCCACCCCGCACCAACAACTACTACCCGTTTACCACGCGACACTTCTGTCATACTAGCCTCCGTTTTTTCTCCTACGATTGTATATAAAATTTTCAACTTAATTAGAGCATAATTGTTTTTTCTAGTTGAATATACTTATAATCTAGAGGTCAACTAAAAGCACTTAGTTGAAAATACGGACGTGGGTTACTGACTGCGGAATATAGTCAAAAACAAATATATTTCAGCTTTACGAGGAGCAATACGAATGAGTTCATCCGTTATTAGCAAAATCAATCTGAGTAATTTTCAGATGAAGAACGGTATCTATTTTCCCAAAGATTATGAAGATTTGAACAAGACAGAACAAAAACAAAGGTGGGACAGAATTGGAAAAACTTACTACGGGTCTCAAAAAATTGAACAAGCTGAAGAGACATCGCAGTTGAAACAAGATTACACTCTCCTTACCGGAAGACCTGGAGGGGTTTGGACTAAGTTTCCGCTCAATAAGTCAGTTGGTTCTATTCTTGAAATTGGTAGCGGTTACGGACGAATTCCATTGTTTCTATCGAAAGACAAGAACTTGCGTTGTCAGAAATATTACGGTATTGATATTTCAGAACCTCTGCTGCGCCGTTTGCTAAAGTGCAAGCAGGAATATGATTTTTTCCCTGGAGCAGAATTTTATATTATTTGTGCGTCGGCTGAACTGTTACCTCTAGAAGATAACTCTGTAGACTTAATCATCTCTAATTGCGTATTTATGCATATACCAGAGGCACAACTCAGAACCCTTATGGTAGAAATGTCTCGCGTCTTGAAGCCCGGAGGAACTTTTGTTTTCAATCATTCTTTCCACAATAAAGCCTGTCCATCTCATAAAATCCACAATCTTGTGAGAATCTTAAGCCCTGTAAAGAACTCAGTGTATCTCAAACAATACACCGCAGATGAAATTACAGCGATGTTAGACGCTTCTGGGATGAAAGCGAAGTGTTCGCAGTATATTGTGGAGCCAACACAAGAGTACGCTGTTGTACCGACAGTTGTTAAAGGTGTTAAAGTTCCTTTCGCCCAAGCCATCAACACTCGTCTCAAACCTTCATCGGCTGCTATGAAAGAAACTCTTGCTTACGGCTTTAGTGCTTATAGTGCTCAACTAGGTTAAAGGTTTCCAAATTAAACGGCAAGGATGCTCGTCCCACAAGATGGTATAATATGCATCTGGCATAGCTCTATCAAGGTGGATAAAAACTTCAGGAAATCAATTTTTCTCTTACCTCTGCGTCCTCTGCGTACTCTGCGGTTCAAAAGTAATTTATTTAACCGCCGAGACGCAGAGGACGCAGAGAGCGAAGATGAGGAATTGTCACTTGAATCATAATTTTGTGAGTCACCTTGACAGGGCTAGCATTGCCCACCTGAGAACGCTTGGGAATTTAGTTGCGGTGCGTTCAAGCATTGTGAAATGGCAAAACGGGTAGGCGAAATGCAAAGATTGCACCGTGAGGACTGCGATTTTCTACCCAGATTGTACCTCCATGGGCTTCAATTATCTGACGAGTTAAATACAACCCCAGCCCCGAACCTTTTGCATGACGATCGCTATGTCCTTGGTAAAATCGTTCAAATAGGTGTGGTAGTTCTTCTGGGGTAATTCCCGCTCCAGTATCCATGACTTTAGCAGTTTGATAAGAGGAACCAGGCTCCAGCACGACTTCTACTTTGCCACCTCTAGGAGTGTGGTTAATGGCATTGGTGAGAAGATTGGTGAAAACTCGTTGCAATTGGAAAGCATCTCCTTCAACCCAGAGGTACTTGCGAAAGTCTGATTCCCCATAGTTAAATGTTATATAAACTCGACGACTGGAAGCCAGATCGATCAAAGTTGTAGCAACTTCCTCCGCAATAACAACTAAATTAACAGGTGCTAACTCTAACTTTAACCCCTCAAGATCGTTACGGTAGACATCTAAAAGCGTTTCTACCATTTGTAAACTGGTTTGATGGCTGCGAATCATGGTAGCAATGACTTTCTTTTGTGCGGAAACCACAGGACCAAAATTTTCTCGCTCAAATGCTTGTAAGGTTTCAATTGCTCCAAGTAAGGGCGTTTTTAGGTCGTGGGTTAAGGTAGAAGCAAAGTCTTCTCGCACGCTAGCTAGTTTCTCTTGAGCTTGCAGTTTTGCCTGTTGTTGCAAGAGAACTTTTTGATAAACTCGGTTGCGATCGCTAAGAATACTGGTTACCACAAGTGCTACGATAGCAATGAGTCTGCTAGCAATTGTGGAGAAGCTCACAACGTCATTTCCCGGAATCCAAACGTTGACCATCGTTAGAAAACAAGCTGCTAGAGTGACTTGTATTGTTGCCATTCGATTGAAACGAGGATTTGCTAATAGAATCGGCGCAATATATAGGTAACCGAATACGTAGTCTGGCGGAGTCACAAACTCCAGCAGTCCAACAACAGCGAATAATGCAACAATGAGACAGAATGTGCTCCAAAGAGGGTCTGTGACATGAATAGCAAATTTAAAAGGTGCCATTTATAAGATTCCTATTATGGTGCGTTGAACCCCCACCTCGTTCCCAGGCGGAGCCTGGGAATGCCTGATTGGGAGGCTCCGCCTCCAGTGTGCAACTAGCGATCGCTCTGCAGAGACTTGCTTAACAGATTGACAAAGGAGGCAGAGCCTCTGGTAATGCATTCCCAGGCTCCGCCTGGGAACGAGAGACGAGAGAATAGTGAATGAGGGGTGTCACCCCCCATTCACTAGCTGTATCCTTTAAGAAGTCGGGGTTCTAACTTATCGTGAAAGCAATCAATAGATTAAATTGAAAACTATTTATTAAAGCTAACAAATTCTATAAACTATATCACTTTTTAGTTAACAATGCAAAATCCATTTTACATTATCTATACTTGCAGATATATATGTGTTTAGTGGAACTAAACGGTTTCTGGGTAAAGAAGTATATCCTAATGCATAACCAAGTAATAAATATAAATTTATATCTTGTCATTTGTGTCCTAAAGCTCCATCATGAAATTAAAGCATGTAATTTTTTTATGTGAGTTGTTAAGTTTTCAACTGCAAGAGACTTTTTTGAGATTTAGAACAACAGAGTTACTCATATTGGAGTTTAATTAAACTCATGTTACAGGGATGGATTCAAATTGCATTAACGCTACTGATTGTGGTAGCGATTACACCCTTTTTTGGACGTTACATAGCGCGTGTCTTTCAGGAGCAACGCACGTTTCTCGATCCAATTTTGAACCCAGTTGAGCGAGTCCTTTATTCTTTGGTTGGGGTTAGAGCCAAAGAAGACATGACGGGCTGGCAATATGCGCGAGCAATTGTATATAGCAATATAGCGATGGCATTGCTCATATTTTTTATTATTCTGAATCAGGGATGGCTGCCCTTCAACCCAACGGGTGTAGGTGCGCCTACTTGGGATACTGCATTGCATACCACTATTTCTTTTATCACCAATACCAACCAGCAGCACTACTCTGGGGAAACCTACTTGAGCTATGCCAGCCAAATGTGGGGATTGGGTTATCATATGTTTACCTCAGCTGCAACAGGATTGGCAGTAGGTATTGCTTTTATTCGAGGGTTAACAGGTAGACCGTTGGGTAACTTTTATGTAGACTTAATTCGGGCAATTACGCGGATTTTACTCCCTATTAGCATTGTGGGCACTATTGTTCTTATTGCGGCTGGTGTTCCAGAAACTCTCGCTGGTCCTGCTGTGGTTTCTACCTTAGAAAATCCTACCATCAGTCAAGCGATCGCACGCGGTCCCGTTGCTCATTTTGAAATCATCAAAGAACTCGGTGAAAATGGTGGAGGCTTTTTTGCTATTAACTCAGCACACCCATTTGAAAATCCCAATGGCTTCACCAACCTCATCCAGCTTGTGGCAATTCTTTCAATACCCGCTTCACTGATTTACGCTTACGGTATCTTTGCCAATAATATTAAGCAAGCTTGGTTAGTTTACAGTATTCCGCTTGCAATTCTTATAGGCTTTGTCATTGTTACAGCCATTGGGGAATTCAACGGGAATCCTGCTGTCAACGCGCTCTTAGGCAGTTCGCAACCAAACCTAGAAGGTAAAGAAGTCAGATTTGGTTGGGCGCAATCCGCTTTATATGCAGCAATTACCACTGCAAGTATGTGTGGTGCTGTCAATAGCTTGCATGACTCGTTTATGCCTAATGGTGGATTCGTAACTCTCTCTAATATGTTCCTTCAAATTGTTTTTGGAGGACAAGGTACGGGAACGGCTTACCTTTTTGCATACCTCATTTTGGCAGTCTTTGTGACAGGTTTAATGGTAGGGCGGACACCAGAATTTTTAGGACGCAAAATAGAAAAGCGAGAAGTCGTGCTAGCAAGTTTCTTAATTCTCTTAGTTCACCCAATCGCCATTTTAATACCAGCCGGAATTACTCTAGCATTCCCTGACCAACTAGCAGGAATTAGCAATCCAGGCTTCCACGGTTTTGCTCAAGTCATCTATGAATACGCTTCAGCTGCTGCTAACAACGGTTCTGGATTTGAAGGTTTAGGTGATTCACAACCATCACCGATTGCGATCGCAGCAGGTGCAGAAACCACTGCAACCGCCTTATGGTGGAATCTCAGTACTAGCTTCAGCCTGCTAGCAGGACGGTATGTACCTATCATTGGCTTGCTGTTCTTAGCAGATAGTATGTCCCGCAAACAGCTTGTTCCCTTCACATCCGGTACATTGCGAACTGACACCGGATTATTTACAGGCGTCACAGCAGGTGTCATTTTAATCTTAGGCGCACTAACCTTTTTCCCAGTGTTAGCCTTCGGACCAATTGGGGAAGCGTTTTTTATTACTAAAGGGGTTGGTGGTTAGTTGTTAGTTGTTAGTTGTTGGTGGATAGTGGTTAGTTGTTAGTAGATGGTAGTTAGTTGTTAGTTGTTAGTAGCTAATAATAACCATTAACCACTAACTACTAACTACTAACCACTATCCACTAACCACTATCCACTATCCACTATCCACTAACCACTATCCACTATCCAAAACATATGCAAACCTCTACTGAACCATCATCATCTTCTCGTCCGCCTCGTACTCCTCAAGGAAGCCGTGAATCCCGCCGACATACTCCGAAAGCGGATATGCGGGGACTCTATCAAAGAGCAGTTAAAGAGTCATTTGTCAAGCTCAATCCTCGAATTGCTATTAAAAACCCAGTCATGTTTGTCGTCTGGGTAGGCACAATTGTCACTTTTTTAGTCACTCTTGACCCAAATCTATTTGGTACCATACAAGCAGATGCAAACCAACAACGCTTATTAAATGGGTTGATTACCTTGATTTTATTTTTCACAGTCCTGTTTGCTAACTTTGCAGAAGCTGTTGCAGAAGGACGTGGAAAAGCACAAGCAGATTCTTTGCGATCGACAAGAACCGATACCGTTGCGCGTAAAATTTTACCAGATGGCAACGTACAGGAAGTTAATTCTACAGAACTGCGGCGGGGTGATATTGTTAAGGTCGTAGCAGGAGATATGATTCCTGCTGATGGGGAAGTGATTAAGGGTCTTGGCTCGGTTGACGAATCTGCAATTACTGGGGAATCAGCACCCGTATTAAAACAACCAGGTACAGATATAGCCAGTTCCGTGACAGGAGGTACGCGCCTGTTATCAGACGAATTGACCGTTCGCATCACAGCCGATCCCGGTCAAGGCTTTATCGATCGCATGATTTCTCTGGTAGAAGGAGCAGAAAGGTCAAAAACTCCCAACGAAATCGCTCTTACAGTACTCCTCGCCGTACTCACTCAAGTCTTTTTAATAGTAGTAGCAACAGTTCCTCCCTTTGCTGGTTACATTGCTAATTTTGTAAGTACTGTCTATGGTGCTGAAGCAGGGAACAGCTTGCGTGCGGGTGCTAGCATAGCCATCTTGATATCTCTACTAGTTGCATTAATTCCCACCACAATTGGTGGATTGTTAAGTGCCATTGGAATCGCCGGGATGGATAGAGTCGCCCAGTTCAACGTAATTGCAACATCCGGTCGTGCTGTGGAGGCTTGCGGTGATATTAACACACTAGTGCTAGATAAAACAGGTACTATCACCTTGGGTAACCGTATGGCTGATGAATTTATGCCTATCAACGGACATACAGTAGAAGAAGTAGCAAAAGTTTCACTTGCTGCAAGTATATTTGATGATACACCAGAAGGTAAATCTATTGTAGGACTGGCAGAAAAACTTCGAGCAGGAAGAGATTTTGATACCAGTAAGGCTGAAGGTGTAGAATTTTCTGCCAAAACCCGCATGAGTGGCACCAATTTGCCTGATGGCAAACAAGTCCGTAAAGGGGCGGTAGATGCCATTAAAGGGTTTGTCCGTTCTCGTAGCGGTAACGTTCCTGATGAATTAGATGCAGCCTACGAGCGAGTTTCTCGATTGGGAGGTACACCATTAGCTGTGTGTCAGGATAACGATATCTATGGCGTTATTTACCTTAAAGATATTGTCAAACCGGGCTTGCGAGAACGATTCGACCAACTCCGTAGGATGGGAGTCAAGACCATTATGCTTACAGGTGATAACCGAATTACAGCATCAGTTATTGCCAAAGAAGCAGGAGTCGATGATTTCATTGCTGAAGCAACCCCAGAAGACAAAATAGAAGTCATTCGCACCGAACAATCTCAAGGCAAACTGGTTGCTATGACTGGAGATGGTACCAATGATGCACCAGCACTTGCTCAAGCAAACGTAGGTTTAGCAATGAACTCCGGTACGCAAGCAGCCAAAGAAGCCGCCAATATGGTGGACTTAGACTCTGACCCCACCAAATTGATTGACCTAGTTACAATTGGTAAACAGTTGCTGATTACTCGTGGTGCGTTGACAACTTTCTCCATTGCCAACGATATTGCAAAGTATTTTGCAATTATTCCCACCATCTTTGCAGCCGCAGGAATTGGCGCATTAAACATTATGGGTTTGAAGAGCGCCCAATCTGCGATCGTTTCGGCACTGATTTACAATGCTCTGATTATCCCAGTACTGATACCCCTTGCTTTAAAGGGTGTGAAGTTCCGTCCTTTGAAGGCAGATCAGTTGCTAAGGCGCAACATTTTTATTTATGGATTGGGTGGCATCATTGCTCCTTTCATTGCTATTAAATTGATAGACATTATCTTGCCATTGTCTAAAACTAGGGGGGTAGGGGTAGGGGGTAGGGGTAGGGGGACAAGGAAGACAAGGGAGACAAGGGAGCAAGGGAGACAAGGGAGACAAGGGAGACAAGGGAGACAAGGAGAAAACAACTAACAACTAACAACTAACAACTAACAACTAACAACTAACAACTAACAACTAACAACCAACAACTAACCAAACACTATGAAACTTATTCAAAAAGCTCAGGCAATAGAGACAGTAACCGAAATTTTGTCTGAATGGCGCAAGCAGAAGTGGCCATGGTATCTATTCCTGGCGATGTGCTTTAACCTTGTGCTTGCACCTATGGTTTATGCTGCTACCGACCAAACGTTTTCCCGAAGTCAAGCTTGGGCTTTGGGTTTGTTGGGGCTGGTGACGGTAGGACTTTCTATCTATTTGTTTTTCGTCATGTTTGTACCGGAGAGATTCTAGTAAGCTACCCCGCTCTAAAGAGACGGGGCTTTAGCCCAGTTCAAAGTATTTGTCGGAAACAGGCTAAGCTGACCCTCCAACAAACAACTCATCCCCGGACTTTCGGGCTGGATTACGGACAACCCCAAAACTGCAATATTTAGACTGGCGTTCCAGTCACTATCAGCCTCAAAGGAACAATGCCCACAATGAAACGACTTACCAGAACGAAAAGACTTGCCCTCAACAGGATGCACGTGGTGACACCGCGAGCAAGTTTGAGACGTATACGCTGGAGGAACCAGAACAACTGGCACTCCAGCAATAATCGCTTTGTATTCTGTAAACAACCGCAACTGGTAAAATGCCCAATTGTTTGTTCTGCGTCGTTCCGTCTTGGAGCGCGGTTTCTTGTTGAGCGATTCTCTGATGTTTGTCAAATCTTCAAAGGCAATAGCAGCATTGTTTTGCTTAGCCTCATCGACAATTTCTTTGGAAATATTGTGATTCAGCCACTTTTGAAAGCGTTGTTCTCTGCCAGAGAGCCGTCTCAGAAGTCGTCTAGAACTTCGAGTGCGTTTGCGTTGAACATTGGCTCTGACCCTGCTGTAGCGGTCACGAGTAGCCTGAATCTTCTCACCACTCCAAGATTTTCCTGTGGAAGTGGTAGCGATATCGCGTCTCCCCAAATCGACACCAATTACCTTGGGTGTCTTACCGGGTGGCTGAGTCGGGACATCAATACAGATGTTGATGTAGTAGTCACCACGCTTGGTTTTGCTGAGCGTAGCAGATGTGGGAGACTGTCCTTTCAGCAATCCCAACTGATAGTTGCCGATACTCAACTTAAACTTCTTACGACCACTTATCAAAGTCACGCTAACAGTTTGAGACTCTTCAATGTATTGAAAAGTCCGAAGATCCAAATTGATAGACGTTGGTCTGAATGCGTGAACCTGTTTAACTGCCTTAGCGTTCCCAATCACGCGACGAATCGCTTGACAGACGTGGTTTGCCTTCAACCCGGTAGCTTCACGAACTGGCTTGTAAACCAGGTGATGCAACTTTGTGGTATTCCAGCACTTTTCACGTTTTGCAACTTCCAATATCTGGTTGCAAGCATCAGCAAAGCCCTGCAAAGTTGCATCAATTTTTTGTCGCAACTCCACAGGGACTTCAATCTTGCATTTTACAGATATTGTTTGCATTTGAGAACCATTAAAAATCTTCCGATTATAACAAAGGACGAACAATCTGTGCAACTAGTCAGCAGTGCGTTGGACGGGTTCCCCGGCTTGAAGCAACTGCTGACCCGGAGGGTTTCCAAAATTAGACTGTCCCTAACGGGACTTTCCTCTTGTTTCCTCCACGGGCTAAAGCCACGTGGTTTCCACAATTCTCACGAGGTTTTATGAGTTTTGTACGTGATGCTGGTAGAGCCATTCGTTCTACTATAGTGCTTTGGGTGATTACAGCTATTATCTATCCTTTGGCTGCGATCGCGTTTGGACAAATTATGCTGCCCTATCAAGCTAATGGTAGTTTGATAAAAAATGCTGAGGGTAATGTTATTGGTTCTGCTTTGATCGGTCAACCCTTTACAAGCGATCGCTATTTCAACAGTCGCCCCAGTACCACTAGTTATAGTACTGCAGATCCCAAAAAAGACGAAGCCCAAGTTTTGAAAACAGGAGTATCAGGCGCTAGTAACTTAGCCCCAAGCAATCCAGCATTAATTGAGCGGATTGCAGGGAAAGTTGACCCCGATCCCAGCAAACGAGTTGAAGGTGATTTTAATCGTTTGAAAAATGCGGGCATACAACCAACCGCCGATCTAGTATACACTTCTGGTTCTAGCCTTGACCCTCATATTACTCCCGAAGCTGCTAGAGCACAAATACCGAGAGTGGCGAAAACAAGAGGACTTCCGCCCAACCAATTAGAAACCCTGATTTCTCAAAACACTGATGGTCGCTTTTTGGGTATTTTTGGCGAACCTGGAGTGAATGTGTTGAAGCTAAATCTTGCTTTGGATGCGATGAAAGCATAAAGGATAAGGATGAAGGATAAAAATTGCTGATTTCATACTTTACCCTTCATCCAACCTACTAAATGCTTTATTGAAGACTCAAATTTGCTGTTAAATAAACGCTACCGTATTCTTAAATCTCTCGGATGAAGCTACAGATATTACCCTCAAAATAGTTATGTTCTTAAGTCCGGGTCTTACAACCATAGCAATTGTCACTACCTTTTACAAGAGGATAGTTCTAAATATTTTAGAGAGAATTAAGTCTCTGATAAATAGAATTGTTTGGCAAGTCTTAAAATTACTAGGAACTACCTCTGTATCGCTTTTTGTAATAATTTATTTTGTTTTACTGATTCCATCTCAATCAAGTAAGAATACTGCCAAAGTAAAAAAATTAAAGATTTTCCAGAAAACTTTTAAATTGAAACGACAATAATGATGTTACAAGGGTTGCTTCAAATTAGTTTAATGCTACTGATAGTAGTATTGCTAACTCCTGTTATAGGTGGATATTTAGCTCAAATTTTCATAGCAAAAAGAATCTTTTTAGACCCTGTGATGGAGCCAATAGAGCATTTTATCTACCAACTATATAGTGTTGAAACAGAGCAGACATGACAGGTTGGGAGTACGCGATCGCTGTTCTCTTGAGCAATACGGTCAGTGCATTCTCGCAGTTTCAATACCCTCTCACCCCCAAGGAAAAAACAAAAAAATCGGAGTTAGAGGGTTTTGTCTTCAGAAAATTTTTTAAAAGGGGCTGGGGAGGATCGAGTCTTAACTGAACTTTATTGGACTTTGCCCATCAAAAACCTTGTACAGCATAGCCCTACCTACTTTGCAAACACTTAGAACCCCGACTTCTCAAAGAAGTCGGGGTTCTTGGGCAACTGAATGTTCACAAATCAAATAGGATTGCTATATATCTTAAAATATAGGAAATTGATTTCAAAAATAAACACTTATATAATTCTATATCTATTCGTATAAATACAAGTAAAATATACCTTTTTATCCATTCTATTGGTGAAAAAGTAATGGCACAATAAGATTAAAGATTGTAGAGAGTTGTTCTTATGTTAGAGTTTCTGTTAGAAGAAAAAGACTTTATCGAGCCAACTCAAGTCTGTGTTTGGATTCAACCCAATAGTAATTTTTGTGGCACAAATTTATCTGAGATAAAATTACCAGAAAAATGTTTTATGTTAGGCATTTTAAGAGAAGGTAAAGTGATTTTAGCTACGGAAAATCCTGTTATTTACGCTGGAGATAGGATTCTAGCGATCGCAATTCATTCTATGATGGCTCCTTGTCTTAAAGCGACTCTTAAAAGAACTCATCCTGTTTATTATTCGTTGAATACTTGTTCGCTTGACGAGCAACCTTTAAGTATCAAAAAGGCTTGATTTTCACAGTAAAAATTTAGTTTTTATCCAATCAAAACGTGTGATTTTTAGCTAACAACTGTTTTTTAATAAAAGATTTTTGAAAGACTTATGTTCTCCCTACTACGGCTAGTCTTACCTGTGACCTTTGCTCTTACTCCTCCATTAATTAGTCAAGGAAATAGCTTTTTTAAAGAGCAAGCAATTCAACAAATTCAAGAAACAAAGAAATGTTTTAGCTGTAATCTATCACAAGTAAATTTGTCGGGGGCAAATCTAGAAAAAGTTGACCTGCGAGCAAGTGACCTTCAAGGAGCCAATCTCAAAAATGCGAATCTCCGCTATGCAAATTTGGAATGGGTAGATCTTCGCTCGGCAAATCTCACTGGAGCAGATCTCACTGGAGCCATTCTTAAAAGTACTTTGTTAGTTGATAGTAATTTACAGGAAGCAAATTTGGAAGAGTCGTACCTAGAAAGGGCTGATTTCAGGAATGCTAACCTCAGCCGCACGAATTTTGCTCAAGCTGTAAAAGGTGACAATATTCAAGAGAACCGTTCTGTTACTCTTTGCCAAACAGTACTACCTAATGGAACTATATCGAATCGTAACTGCTAGTTCTCTAGAACCTACTTACTTCCGCCCTTAGCTGTTAACTTCATCGCCCTTAATTTTAATGTCTTCGCCCTTGACTTCTTGCATTGCCTCTGGTTCTAACTCTTCGGCGGACTTATTTAATCGGATGAATATCCCCCAAGCCGCAAGTAACGCAGCAGTTGCTAGTCCTACAGCAGATGCTTGTGGTAGGTGCAACGGGTCATCATGAATGAGTTCAAATACTACAACCAGGAATTCAATCGATAGAGAAACGATAATGACAATCAGAAATCGCGATAAGAAACGGCGTACCCTGGTTGGGAAGCTCATCTCACTGCTACGTAGCACCTCTTCATCAAGAATGGTTTGCCCCAGTTCCAGCGATGCAACAGCAATTGTTAGTAGACCGACGCTCTCCATTATAGAATTGAAACGCGCTCTCAAGTCAGTCGTTTGTAAGGGATTGATTCCGCTCCATAATTCGAGGACAGCGAACACAATTAATATAAATGAACTTAAGACAAACAAGAGAGTAATAATTGAGAAGCCGACTGAAAAGACTTTGCGTAAAGAATTCACTTATTTTGCTCCATCAAACTCATCCATAGTTCTTCAAGATAATTACTTTGTTTACAAACTGCTTCCACCAAGAGAGATTATTCCCCTTGTTACTTAGACATAGGACTGGTTTTTGAGTCATAAGTGATGACACTAATGCTACCGTCAGCCTCCATATATTAGCAAATAATTCTGGGAGGATAACGATTGTTGGACCATGCCCGTTGACCCAGAAATTTTCGTTGTACTTTTCAACACTTTCCGCTACATCTCTTAGTCGATAAGTCGGAATATAATGCTCTGATTACTGCCCCAATCAGTAACATAATTAAAACTCTCTGCCTCATTTAAGTTTGGGGGAGAGTCAGCCGACATAATCTGCCTAGACTTCCGAAGCTCTGTTCGCGCCACAGGGTTTGAACCTAACTTGCCTCTACCTCGACTTAAATGGAAACTGGGTTCACTCAGGGCGACTAAGACCAACACAAAAGTAACTGTAATTACATCAAGACGAACATGAGATAGTACCACACAAAGATTTTTTAACTTGTTTTGTTGGAGAAAAACTAGTTCTAAGGCAAAGAAAGGTATTTGACTAAAGTTCTTAGCTATATTGGTCTTAAGGTTCATAAAATTTAGAAGATAGGCAACAAGAACGTATTTAAGCAATCTGACGTTAAGGCTTCATTCTCCATATCCTTTCTAAGATTTCTATTTGCTTTTTTCTCTCTGAAAAAATCTGTTCAATCTCAGCAGCACGCTGGTCATGCTGCTTTTGGTACCTTCTATACCAAAGGTCTATTAAAACAATACTGACAATCACGGAGGTAATAGGAATTAAATTAATAAAAACGGCGCTCCAGTCAATTTGGCTTGTTGTATTTGCTTGACTAGGCTGAGTTGTCCGTGGATAAATTGCAACTGAAAAAGGCTGTATACTTTCAACAGTTTCTTGCTGGTGAATTTTCTGTATATCATTTTCCCTAATGCTTTTTGTAGTACCCTCTTGAATCATTATTTGTATTGTATCTGTCTGAACTTCTGGCTCGTAGCTAAAAGCGCTTACAGGAGATGCTAACACTCCTAAAGTCGTTACAGAAGTACTGAAAAGATTAAAAAGTTTTAGTCTCATCAAATCCATATTTGTAGTACTAGAAGAGCCGTATTCGATTTTTAAAATATATGTTGGTTGGGCATACAGAACGCTGAAATGAGGCTATTATGGCAAAGCGGTATCAAGCTGATAATATAAGTGTGTTACTTGTACCCTTTATCCTTCAGATGTTAGTCTTTTTGTACTAGTAAGTGTTTCCTTGAACTCTAATGCTATTATCAATGATTTTTGAAAACACGAATTTTATCTAAAGATATATTTTTGCATTATATATATGATTACATAAAAAATAATATAAATTTTTAGTTTTTTGAATAAACTCTCTATATTTAGGGATATATAACATACTTTATATAATACTACAACGAAACTTTTACGAAGCAGTGAATGTTGTCAGAGAGCAAGCTAACGCTCAAAAACTGATAGAATCAAAGCTTAAAATAAAAGCTATTGCGCCTTCTGCTCTCTGACCTTGCGTGTACTTCTGCTTTTATGTACTAGAGGATTTATTGAACAATAGAGTAAAGATAGTTCATTTTTTCTCTGTACCTTTGAAGGCGATCGTTAACATAATTATCTTCAAATTCAGACTCATCAGGGTTAAAATCTAACGAAACTTTTATCTCCAAATTTTCTAATGTTTTACTATTATCGTTTGATAAAGAATCGCATTGACTATCTTCAAACATACAATTCACCGTTCTTCTTGATGGCAAAAATTTTATTTTTACCCTAAGTTCAAGTAGACCTTTTTGTTTTGTTTTTACCTTTTCACATTGAAATTCTGGCCTGAGTAAAAACCGCCATTCTACTTGACTAAATATTCCTTGAACTTTTGTTTGATAAAAATATTTTTTAATAATTGAATCTTGGCATGAAAAATAAAAATTATTTTCTTTGGCTTCAAAATATTTACTGACTTGATTAATAATCTGAAAAGCAGTAAATATTTGATTGTCTATACGAAAAATATCGTCTACTCCATTTAATCGTTGAATTTCATTATTCAACATATTGAAATTCCTCCTATTTTCTAATTTCTCTCAATGAAGTCTTTTTAGCAGAAAAGGCTTATTTACTTGGTGATAACTTAATAATCATTTCAGATAATGTCAAATAGATATCTATCCCTACCTGATGCAAATTTGATACTATTGAACCCACAGTCTGCTTAATCGGTTTATCTACAGATTCAAAGTAAGTCCGTTCAGGATAATTGGTTTGAAAGTAGTTAATGACTGGAACTGTGTCCCGCTCGTAGATATCCAGTCGCTCATTCACAGTGTCAGGCTTATCTTCTGGACGCTTAGAGCGGCGATTAAGCATTCTATAGACAGCAAGTTCTCGCGGTACCTCCAACACGATAACTGCAAACCTGTCAAACTTACCTTCTTGAAATAGGTCAAAAAAAGCACTGATTTCGTCTTCTTGATGTGGGAAACCATCAAATAGGATGACGCTCGTATCTAGTTGTTGAATACGCTTTTGCACAACTTCGGCTACTATTTCAGTGGGAACCAATTTGCTCTCATTCAGAAATGGTTTCAGTTTTTCACCTATTTTGGTTCCAGCAACCACTTCTGAGTGTACCAAGCGTCGTATCTCCATCGTCTGTACACCGTTACCAGATGCGAGCCTATTGGCGATCGCTGTTTTACCGCTTCCCGGTGAACCTAACAATATAACGGCTGATTTTTGAGTCATGACTTTCCTGTCTAATTTACTCGCTGTAAATCTTTTTTTAGAGGACTAAATGCTATCGTTCGTCTTTTTCTTCATTGCGGCTTTAGGAGAAATTGCTGGATGCTATGCCTTCTGGGCGTGGCTGCGGTTGGGTAAGAGCATACTTTGGCTAATTCCAGGGACGATCGCCTTAATGATTTTTGCTTCAATTTTGACTAGAGTAGATGCCTCAAATGCTGGAAGAATTTACGCAGCTTATGGTGGTATTTACGTCCTCTCATCCTTGTTTTGGTTATGGTTGGTTGAAGGTGTCAAACCAGATAAATGGGACTTGCTAGGTGTTTCGGTTTGCCTGGTAGGAACGAGCATAATTTTGCTCAGTTCACATCAGAACTGATGCGCTTGTCACATCGATGGTTCTAAACCTTGAAAACTTCTGTATGTTCCAACTGGATATTAAGACTTTTCTGACGTTCGATGTTCTTACACCGATATTAATGCCTTGACATCGCACCGACTCCTGTAAGGTTATTTTCTGTGCTGTATTGTTGGAAAATTGCCTCAACCAGCCATTCTGCAGTCGATTTTAAATTATAGTACATGGGCGTTGGTAGTAGCTCTAGATAACTGGTTTGGCGGATGAAGTGACCGACTCTTCCTTTAAAGTAATAGCGGTCTTGAAGATAAGCGGCACTTTCATCCAATCCCAACTTCATTAGTGTTCCTCGTAGTTTCACATTAGCAGGGCTGGGTTCTTTACCTTCAGAAAGCGCTTTAAGATTGCGAGCGATCGCATACCCTTGTTGATAGGCTACCTGGGCTGTGGGAGGCAAGGGATTTTCTGCCATGGCTGCACAATCCCCACCAGCAAAAACTTTCGGGAAGTCAGGCAGTTGCAAAGTTGAAGTGACATGAAGGCGACCTTGGCGATCGCGCTTGTCATCTGGAATTGGTAGCTCTTTGATGATTGGCAAGGTGGTGACACCAGCAGTCCATATGACGGTAGCTGTTGAAATGGATTCAAATTGCCCCTGGTACTGAAACTCAATTCGTTTGGGGTCAACAGAATACACTTTTGCCCCTAAAAGTAACTCTACTGGCACGTTCCGCTCGGCAAGAGCTTTTTGAGCCGTGTCTTGTAGGCTGTTCTGATTATTTTCTCTACTACCAAGAATTTTAGTATCCCGTTCGAGAATAACCACCCGAATCTCTTGGGGATCGCCACCCAGTACACTGTACCAGTAGGGGAGTATATCCGCAAGCGTCGCTGCCAGTTCAACACCAGAAGAACCGCCACCAACAATTACTACCGTAGTCAATGCACGGCGTTTCTCTGGATCTGGTGTTTGGGTGACACGACAAAAACAGTTCCGTAAATGTTCGGCTAGGGTCACGGCGTGTTTGCCATTGCGGAAGGCAAAGGAATGTTCTTTTGCGCCCTCAACACCAAAATAGTTGAGGGTGCTACCTAGAGCTAACACCAAATATTTGTAAGTGTAGCGTAATCCGGAAGCAAGTTTGACCTGTCGTCGATCCAAATCAATTCTGGTGACTGTATCTTGAAGAAACTTCACATCGTGGTTTTTAAGAATCTCTTTGTAATATGGCCAGACTTGGTTGTCTTGCATTTCACCACTGAGGAATTCATAAAGTAAGGGATTGAAGCTAAAGCGTTCTTGCTGGTCAATGAGGAGTGTTGGCTGCGAGTAGTTGTGTTTGCTAAGGTGGAGAGCTGTAAACAACCCGGTAAAACCACCGCCCAGAATAATCGTTGGATCTGTTGAGTGAGCCATAAGACTAATAAGTGTTATTTGTTAGTTGTTAGTGGGTAATTGTTTTAGATATTGCTAGTTCAACTCCAGCTTTATACTGGGACAAATACATCTTTTGGACGTACTCCGCTACCATGCGGTCGGTATTGAAATAAGGAGCGATGGTTTTAATCGAAGCCTTCATCATTTCAATCCAGCGACGGGGTATTCCTTCATCATCCTGCTCATAGTAGCAAGGAATAATTTCTTCTTCTAACAGCTTGTAGAGGGCTTCAACATCTTCTTGGTTTTGCTCTTCCCTTGAATCAGTGCTGTTAGCTTTCCCAATTGCCCAACCATTGATTCCTTTGCCATCAGGCGAAGCTTGATAAACTTCATACCACCAACCATCTAAAACGCTGCAATTAATACCGCCATTTAGAATGACTTTTTGACCGCTAGTACCAGAAGCTTCTTGGGGTCGTTCTGGATTGTGTAACCAAACATCTACCCCTTGAACTAACTTTTTAGCAACCTGCATATTATAGTCCTCAATGAAGAGCAGCCGATTTTGGAGATCTGAATGATGGCAAAATGAAATTAACCGTTGAATAATGCGCTTGCTCTCTTCATCTGCTGGATGAGCCTTACCTGCAATAATCATTTGTACTGGTCGAGAGGCATTGGTTAAAATCGCCCTTACCTTTTCTGGGTCATGAAGGATCAAATCTCCGCGCTTATAAGTGCTAAAACAACGGGCAAAGCCGATAGTCAACGCTTTGGGATCTAACAAGCTATCAGCTTGTGCAATGACTTCAGACGATTCGCTTCGTCTTTCCCTTACTTGTCTCACATGGGAACGGGTAAAAGCAATCAGATGTTCTTTGAGGCGCTGATGACGCCACCAAAATTCTCGGTCAGGAATCTCATCTATCCGTGCCCACATTTGAGCATCCGTTACATGGTTCATCCAATCCTCAGATAAGTATTGGGCATATAAATTAGCCATTAATGGTGCTGTCCAGGTACGAACATGAACACCATTAGTGACGTGACCGATAGGAACCTTCTCTACAGGACGATCGCGGTACAAGATTGACCACATTTCACGACAAACTTGCCCGTTCAACTTGCTGACTCCGTTGGCGGTTCCACACAGTCGTAATGCTAAGACCGTCATATTAAAAGGCAGCCCAAACTTTTCTGGTGAATGATTCCCCAGATTCAGAAACTCTCTGCGATCGAGACCCAGTTGAAACCAGTAGTGACTAAAGTAGCGATCCATCTGCTTCACTGAGAAGGTATCGTGACCTGCGGGGACTGGAGTGTGGGTTGTAAAAACACAACGCGATCGCACAGAAGCTTTCACTTCTTCAAAAGACTGACCCGTGCGTTCCATTTCCCAACGAGCAAGTTCCAGAAGTGCAAACGCGGCATGACTTTCGTTGAGATGGTAAACCTGCGGCTCTAGCCGCAAACGCTGTAATAATTTCACCCCTCCAATGCCTAAAAGACATTCTTGAGCAATCCGAGTCCCTCGACTGCCACCATAAAGTTGGTTTGTTAATTTACGATCGATTGGGTCATTATCCTGGCGATTTGTGTCTAACAAGTAAAGATTAACACGCCCTACCCGCGCTAGCCAGACTTGTGCTTTGACAATGCGATCGCTAATTGGAACTGTCACTGTCAGGCATTCTCCGTTCGGCTTTTTGCACAACTCTAAGGGTAATTCATCTAACTGATGCTTACAGATTATTTCTTTTTGTAAGCTAGAAGCATCAAGCTGTTGAGAATAACTTTGATGATAAATGAGGCTTACACCCACTATTGGTAAGCCCAAATCAGAAGCTGACTTCAGATAATCGGCTGCTAGAATACCCAAACCACTTGAGTAAGTCGGCAAGCACTCATGAAGCCCAAACTCCATAGAAAAGTAAACTATGGGTTGGCGTTGGTTAAATTGAGGAACAAACTGACTCCCCCAAGTATTGATCTTTTGCTTGTATTGCTCCAATTGGGCAGCTATTACAAGGATACGCGAGCAGTAATACGGCTCGGTAGACAACTGGGTAAGCCTTTCAAAAGAAACTCTATTAAGCAATTTTACTGGATTATGGTCATATTCTTCCCATTTCTTAGGATCGATGACACGAAATAGAGATGAGACTTCAGGAGACCAACTCCACCAGAAGTTGAAAGCTAAATTTACTAACAAATGTAGCGGTGGTGGCAGTTTTTCTTGCAAACGAGCAGCAGCGGATACACAGTTTTGCCCGCCCATAAGTTTTCCTCAATCGGATTGATATTTTGTGGAATTAGTATTTCTTTGAAGAAGATTTTGAGCGCAGGACAAGTCATCTCAGTGACTTAACCTATCTTCACCAACAGGAGATAAGCTCAGGGACTTTAAATCTTTTTAAGGGTCTTATAGACGATTTAACCAACTTCTAAAACCAAGTTTACTTCTTTGTCTTACATGAAGAATTAGGTCTCCAGTTTTTGACCGCAGATTGGTTTCAGATTTTCCCTATATGATAATAATCTAAAACGTGATTAAAATTCAATGGTTATTTAGTGTTTTTCCTAAAGTTTATACTTTGAATTATATATTTATACCTGTTTGATATCAGAGTATATATATTGTTTAGGAAATTTATATTTAGAGTGATATAGTAATTAAACAAAAAGCTATATTCTGACGCGAAAGAACGTCAAATACCTCAGGCTATGCCCGTTCGCGTAGCGTGCCATTCGGCATAGGGCTATACGCCAGTCTCCTACGAAAGGAAACCTTTCTGCCGCGCTGGACTCACCGCAAGGCAAGGACTTATGCAAAGCCTGCACAGAGACCATAGTGCCAATACTGCTCGGTTAAGAATTTTAGCTTTGTTGGGTTTCGCTGTCGCTCAACCCAACAAATGCTCTAAATGTTGGGTTTCGTTCCTCAACCCAACCTACGTGTTTTGGAATTTATGTCTTAACCGAGTAGTATTGACCATAGTGCTGTTCCACAAAGAGGTTCCACTTTCAGGGATCGCGTACTTCAGGTTGGGGTACTGATTGCTCACAGCTAGAGCATCACCTGAGTATGCCATTGACAAAACCAATTCTCCTTTGAAAAACTAACTGCCAAATCACAACCCGATAGTCCCAACCCTGTTAAGAAATATCCAGAGTTTTGAAAAAATTGCCGCCGTTTCATCCTTAGAAAAGACATTACACAAAAAATTTTAGAAATTGTCCAATGGTTGTTATTGTTCAGTATCTATTCAGTATTTCATCTGGCTACATCTAGACAGTTCTAAGTTCAGGTAGTTGTTTCAGGTAATCGCTAATGAACTTACCGTACTGTTTTCGGATTTGAAGGGGGAGAAAATGGAACCCACGCGTTTGTCCTCGGCAGTTCCAGGAACCACACAAGCATTTTGGAACGGCAATAGAAAAGTACTCCGTTGTCTCGTAGTCGAAAGTAATTTCATCTTCTTCAAGGATATCGAAAAGTGCAACGAAGTCGTATCCTCCGAACTGATTATTTTGAACTCCAGTGTTCGGACTACAAGAGTGATTGATTAATCGCGCTGGCTCATCAAGTTCCACATGGAGATTAAAGTCCATTTGGAGAGAGTGAATTGTCCTCAGAGACAATACCTTGATTCGGCGTCCAACTACCACTGTCTCTCCTTTTCTAAAATTTCGGGCAGCAAAGACACTTCTTCCCTTATTTGTTTGCTTTACCAAAACATCGTTAGAACTTTCTACTTTCATAGTCTTTCTTTTCGCTCTCAAAGTTGTTTTTTTGTTCACAAAGGTTAGTGAATTCAATTTTGATTTCCATGTTAAAACGGATACAGAAATACTGATTCCGTCTTCTCGACATGGGAAACCATCAAACTAAATGACACTTGCATCTATTGTCAAAAGTTGCAGGGGTACTCCTACAAATCCTATGTAATCATTCCAAAAAAGAACAGTTGTCATCCCTTCACATATAAGAGGATGTTTTAAAAGTCATGATTGATGTATCAAATATTTTTTACCCCACCCTAACCC
>NZ_WJFC01000039.1 GCF_009725235.1 Scytonema sp. UIC 10036 | reverse complement strand
AACTAACAACTAACAACTAACAACTAACAACTAACAACTAACAACTAACAACTAACAACTAACAACTAACAACTAATAAATGACAAGTGTAGAAATACGAGGCGTTTGGCTTACCACTACTGATAGCAAAGTTCTTGATTCACAGCAAAACATTGCAGAAGCGATGCAATTTCTTGCTGAGACAGGATTTAATGTTGTTTTTCCCGTAGTTTGGACTAGGGGAACAACAATATATCCGAGTCAAGTCATGCAACAAACCTTTGGTACAGACATTCACCCGCTTTTTACTGAGCGCGATCCTTTGGCAGAATTAATTGTTGAGGCGCAACGAGTAGGGCTAAAGGTGATTCCTTGGTTAGAATATGGGTTTGCTAGTTCCTACAATTTGAATGGTGGACTACTCTTAGCAAAAAAACCTGAATGGGCGGCGATTGACAGTGAAGGCAATTTACTGAAAAAAAACGGTTTTGAGTGGCTAAACGCTCTTGACCCGGAAGTTCAAGGTTTTATGTTAAGCTTAGTGTTGGAAATCGTTAAAAATTATGCAGTAGACGGTATCCAAGGTGACGATCGCTTTCCTGCTTTGCCTAGTGAAGGTGGTTACGACCTTAATACTAGATATATGTACCGTCAGCAGTTTGGGGAAGAACCTCCACAAAACCCCAAGGACAAACAATGGCTGCGCTGGCGTGCTGATATTCTGACGGCATTTCTAACTCAGCTGTATCAAGAAGTAAAAGCTGTCAATCCCAACCTAGTAGTATCTATTGCTCCTAATATTTATGACTGGGCGTATAAAGAATACCTACAGGACTCTCCTACGTGGATGGAAAAGGGGTTAGTAGATATTATTCATCCGCAAATTTATCGACGAGATTTTGCTGCATACAAAGGAATTGTTGATACACTAGTCACCGAGCAGTTCACGGACGCTACACTGCCAAGATTAGCACCAGGGATTCTCATGAAAGTAGGTTCTTACCGCATGAGCCAGGAGTACTTGTTACAAAGTATTCAGTACAACCGTACTCTTGGTATTTTAGGGGAAATCTTTTTTTTCTATGAAGGTTTGCGAGAAAACAATAATGCTCTAGCCCAAGTATTGCGACAAAGTCCCTACTCTCAATGTGCCGCATTTCCTTCCCTATCGGACTTAAATCGAGGTAGAGTAATCAAGAAACCTTCATTTTCTGTTTTTCAAAAGCTGTTAGGTTTTCTGAAGAATCTTTTCTAGGATTTGGGGAGTGATGGTGTGGAGTATGACTTTCAAGTAGAACGAGTCATAAAGACTCTCAAACAAGATTTACCAACATTGTTTGAAAAAGATATATCTTACGAAATTTACACACAAGATATATCTTTTCAAGACCCGGTTAATAAGTTTAAAGGTAAATTTAGCTATCGTATCATTTTTTGGACTTTGCGATTCCACGCACAACTCTTTTTTACTAAAATTTTCTTTGATTTGCATGAAGTGTCTCAGTCAGATAAGGACACCATTTTAGCAAAATGGACTGTTCGCGGTATTTTGCGCGTTCCTTGGAAAGCTAAAGTTTATTTTAATGGTTACTCAACTTATAAACTCAACCAAAATACTTTAATTTACGAACATATCGACACTTGGGATCGAAACCCAGGAGAAATTTTGCAGCAATTTTTCCGTAAAGGAGGAGATATTTAAGATGTTATCTCAAGCCTTCAATATTAGCCCATTGTTAGGAAACCTGATAGCTACATTGCTAACATTTGTTTATGTATTCGGATTACTAGCCATCTTAAATTTTTGTGTTTTAAACTTTAAATTACCACAAGATATTAGTCGTAAAATTGTTCATATTGGCGCAGGCTCTACTATTGGCTTTTTAGCTCTTTACAACAATCTACACTGGTCTAAATACCTTAATGTATCCGTTTTTGTAGTGTGGATTGTTCTTCTCGTGCATAAAGGTTTGTTTGCCAACCCAAATGATGAAGCTGTTATCACCATGACACGCACGGGAGACAGGCGCGAACTTCTTAAAGGACCTCTTTTTTTTGTTATTATTGCCACCATTTGCGGCACGTTCCTTTATAAAAATTTTGCTGGAATTGTGGCGATGGCAAGCCTGGGTTGGGGTGATGGCATTGCACCAATCATTGGTTGTCGAGTTGGCAGAATAAAGTACACAATTTTAAGTTCCAAAACACTAGAAGGCAGCCTTTCAATGTTGATTTTTGCCTTCATTGCTAGTGTCTTTTTTGTTTGGCTTATTATACCTAATCAAGTTAATTTTACAAGAATTTTTCTACTAGCATTACTAGCTACTCTTATAGAAGCCTGCAGTCCTAAAGAACTTGACAATATTCTAATACCAACAGGAGTTGCGATCGCAGCGAATTTCATCTAGCACCTCCTCGTTCCCAGGCTCCGCCCCCTCGTTCCCAGGCGGAGCCTGGGAATGCCTTCCTAGAGGCTCCGCCTCCTGTGCGATCTGCTACACGAGGCAGAGCCTCGCAGTCTGCGTTCCCAGCCAGAGACTGGGAACGAGAGATACGAGAGATGTTAAAGAAAACATTCAGAGACAAAGTTACCGTGTAAACCATAAGGCACATGGTGCTTGAGATGCAATTTTGCGATCGCACCCCGTTCAAAATCTTTAGCGTCTAAAATAACGACATCCGAACGATGATGGGTAGAATTGTACACCAAACCCACTATCCAACCGTCATCTTCTCTTTCAGAACCCGGACAGGGTACAAAAATGGGTTCGCTAGCAAAACCATGAGGTGCAGCACTCCAAAGTTGGCGTTTACCAGATTCTAAATCAACTTTCAAAAATGCCTGTAATGGTGCATTTCCAAGACTCGCGTGTGCAGCACCCATATACAAATAACGGTATGGACGCCCAACTTTTTGGGGATGCATGGTGGGAAACTCACAGCACTGACTTTCCAATAACTTTCGTTGCACGGTTTTCTGTTGGAGATTGAGATTGAAGCGCCACAATTGTCCCGGTTGAAGCGCATCAAAATCAACTTCCCGAAAATCGCTTTCCGGTTCCACTTCTGGTAGTGATTCGTAGCAAATAGAGTCAACCACAACTTCATCCCCCATCTCAAAAGCGTTGGCATGGTGGAACACAAAGCCAGATTGAGTTTCTATAATCTGAACTTCTTTCTGTTTCGGGTTGCGAGAAATAATGATGATGCGAGTCGGTTGATGTGGCTGAAATTTAATACACTCTCCAGCACCACGCATTCCCAACACAAAAGGTAAGGGGTTGAAGGTTACGGGATTTTGAAAGAAAATGCAGTAATTTGGAGTGATAGCAAAATCGTGGATAAAGGCAAAACCAGGTACGCTGTGAGGGTGCTTGCTAACGACTTCGCCTTTATCGTTTAGCTCAAAAATAGTAATTGTTGTGGAGAGTCCCGGCTTGATAGAAAAGTTAACCAGTCTTGGCATCCCACTATCACCGTAACTGGGGTCAAAACGAGGATGGGCAGAGAAAGCCTCACCTTCTGATAAAACACCATTAAAGTGTTCTGTCCCTAACGTCTCCAATGTATAAGGATCGAGGCGGTGGGGGTCAGCTGCTTCCCATAGAGCCAGCAATTTTCCACCCCAATAAATTACGTTCGTGTTGGCGATATTTTTGAGCCTGAAATCGAAGGCATTTGCTAACACTCCTCCGGGTTTTTGCGTACCGAATACGCCGCGATAGAGAATTTTGCCAGCTTTTTGTTCTTCTAAGTAGGCTGTGGTACGGATATGGCGATTGCTGAAATGAGCACGTCCATCAATAAAGGTAACACGAGAAATCATGCCATCTCCATCGAAGGGATGATGAATGTGCTGACCATTAATGTCTAGCAATCCAGGTCCATTTCTAAATAAAGTACCGTGAAGTTCTGGGGGAATTTCCCCTTCTATATCGCTAATCCAATAATCAAACTCTTCTTTGAGAGACTGATATCCTGCTTGCCAACTAGCACGGGTGTATGATTTTTCTGGAACTGTAGAGGCTCGTTCGTAGAGTTGAAAAGATTGCATATTTTCAATTTTGGATTTTGGATTTTGGATTGTTTTCTAATACTTCTTGTCCCCAATCCCTATGAGGATGTTTGAAAAGTCCTGTTATCAATAGCAAAATATTCGAGTTCCCCTAAATCTCCTAATAATTTGGGGGTCTTTAAGAGTATTTCCCCCCTTTTTAAGGGGGGCTAGGGGGGATCGATAATTGCCTAAAATCACAGCCAACCACTTTTTAAACAATCTCTAAGGGATGATTTATCAAGAAACATTACTTGCTATGAGACTACCGAACATATGTTCCTCTCCCAATTTGATTCTTTGTTGGGTTTCGTTCCTCAACCCAACCTACCAATTTGATTCCTCAGAGAGTAATTCAGGTACAAAGGGTTGTTCTCCGTCTTTGGTTGGAACTGATTGTAGAACTTGTGTGGATGCTGGTTGTAATTTTTGTGTTTCTGTTGTTTCGTTTTGCGAGTCAGAGGATGGCAGCCATTTTAGGAATGGCAATGGTAGCAATGTACTGAAGTTTGTAATCAGAACTAACAACCATAAAGAATCAAAATTTGATTCGGTGATGCCCATCAAGTGCATCAATCCCGCCCCTAGTTCGTAGGAAACCAATCCCGCTAAGTTTGTTACGGACATTAACAGAGCAAATAATGTTGCTTCTACACCCGCAGGACAAAGCCTTGCTGCTAGTACTAAAACGGGCATATAAGCAATTTGCCCCATGACAGTTAAAATGAGACTGTCACCTAAACTAAACCAGTGGTCATCTATACCTAAAGCGCGGTTGGTATGAGTGACTAGCAGCAGCATTGTCATTCCTAACATTGCTGAGAGGACTGTACTCCAACCAAAAATGACTCTGTAGGGAACAGTTTTGAGGAAACGCTGAAAAATCCAAATCCCAATCAAGGATGCAACACTTGTTACCAAGCGCACTCGCCCTAAAAATTCTGGTTCAAAGTGTAGTTCGTTGGTGGTAAAGAAGAAGAAAGCTGAGTCTGCAGTTGGTGTGGCTTGCCAAAGGAAAAGAAATAATGTCGGTAGCCAAATTGCTTTCTGAGTGATGGCTTTACGCAGTTGTCCGACTTGGTGCTTGATGTTAACAAAATTTGTGCGTTCGCCCCTGGCGCAAGCCGTACCCGGCTTATCGCTGTTACTTTCGTCTCTAGTAATAGATGATTCAGCAATCAACCAAGCCACGGCGGAGACTATCAGCGGGAATGTTGCCGTGATCCAAAAGACGGTGCGGGTGGTGAAGTGCTGTAGCAACAAACCGCTAAAGTATGCTGTAATCAAACTTCCTAAAGCGGATGTACCCCAAGTCAAAGACTGCAGAGAACCTGCTTCTGCTTGGGATTCCTTCCTTGCTCTTTCGACTACCAATGAGTCAACAATAACATCACTGACAGCAACTGAAAGGGAACCCAGTGCGATCGCCAGTGTAGCAGCTATCGGTGTATGAACGATTGTGGCAAGACTAACCCAAGATGTTGCTCCCAGTATTCCTGACAAAACTAGATAAGGACGTCGGCGGTAGCCAAATATGGGCAACCCGTCAGAAATAAAACCAAATAGCGGCTTGATAATCCAGGGAAGGGCAACTATGCCTAACATTGCCGAAACTTGAGCTGGGGTTAAACCCAATTCATCCTTAAGGAAGAAGCTAACGGCAAGACGTGCTAATCCTAAAATGCCTTGAACAAAGTAGACGGTAAGAATGGCGACTAGCTCGGTAGTCGGCTCGTTACCGAAAAAAACCTTTTCCCTTACTGAGTCTTTGACCTTGGACAAGCCAGAGGAAGAAACCAGCATTGATAAATAATTTTTAAGATTTATCGACTTTTATATATCATATCTATTTTTTGTGAAGAACGTGTGGAGATGCTCAACCTTCTCAAGTACGGTTCAGCGTAATGGTCTATGGGTATGGAGCAAATTATTTGCTTAACAAAATATTAAGATTAGTGGTTTTTTGCCAAAGCTACGACTGCATTTTGCCCGCCAAAGCCAAAACTCAAACAAAGCACGTTGTGAATTTTGCTTGAATGTGCTTCTTTTACCAAATCTAAATCAAATTCAGGATGGCTCAATCCCACACAGGGTAGTATAATTTGATGCTGTAATGCCATGAGAGAAAAGGCAATACTTAAGGCTCCTGATGCACCTAAGGTGTGACCTGTAGCTCCTTTAGTTGAACTGACTGCTATGCCCTGAGGAAACAACTGCTGTATAATTTTGCTCTCTATGCGATCGTTCATTTGCGTTGCTGTACCGTGGGCGTGAATGTAGTCAATATCATTGAAGGTCAAGCGGGCGCGGTCTATACATTGTGCGATCGCTAGTTTTGCACCCCTTCCTTCTGGTTCTGGAGCACTTGCATGATATGCATCTGCTGTCAAGCCAAAACCGAGAATTTGACTGTAAATTTTAGCTTGACGCTGTTTTGCTAATTCCTCTGACTCTAAGATAAAGACAGCACCGCCTTCTGCTAACGCCAAACCTTCTCGGTTTAAATCAAAAGGATAAACTCCTGTTTTTGCTAAAGCCCCCATTTGTTGAAACCCAGTTAAGGTGAGGGGTGTTATCGGGGCTTCTACTGCACCTGCGATCGCTCGCTGACATTGTCCAGTTTGAATCAGATTAACTGCTTGTGCGAGCGCCCAAATTCCTGTAGAACAAGCAGCCATGGGAGCTAACACTATTCCACAAGAGCCAATTTGCCGTGCGACAGTGATAGCGTTCATATGGGGCAAAGTTTCTAACCAATCTTCGTCCCATTGTTCCCACTTCTCCCTTGCCATCTGCTCCCACAAACCTTGATTGCTGCGGCTCGAACCAATCACTACTCCACAATCAACCAAAGGTGGGAGTAGATCGGCATCCTGCAACGCCAGAGAAACAACTAACTGAGTGAGTGTTCTTAATCTCACTGGTTCTTTCTGAATCATACCTAGAGGATAGGCATTTAATTCTGGAAACGGTTGGTGCAGCTTAATTCCAGATTGACCTGCAATCAACTGTTGCCAGCTTTCCTCTAAACTTTTACCTAAAGCGGAAACAAGACCAATACCAGTAACAACAACTTTTTTGCTCATTGCTCATTGCTCATTGCTAATGGCTAATTGCTAATTGTTTTTTCCATTAGCCATTAACCATTAGCCATTAGCTATTAGCCATTAGCCCTATTTCAAATTTTCTGCACCTTGAGTGACTTTAGCTGAATCAATTCGATCCCCTTGCTGAATTTTATCAACTACGTCCATTCCTTCTCGGACATAGCCAAACACAGCATAACTACCATCTAAGGGGGGCAAATCGGACAAAGCAAAGTAAAACTGAGAGGATGCAGAGTCAGGCATTTGCGATCGCGCCATTGCCACCGCACCGCGTTTATGCCTTAGTACTGGTTGTTGAGAAACTGCTGCATCTTTAAAAGTTTTACTATATAGCGGTTTGTCTGAACCTAGCGGCTTAATTTCTAACGGTATATAACGAATTTTATTTGTTTTCGGATCGATAAAACTACCCGTGCCTAGATCGGTGGCTGGTACTTTTGGATCTTTACTTTGAGGATCTCCGCCTTGCACTACAAAAGGACTTGGATCTCGCTCAACTCTATGAAACATTAGCCCGTTGTAGGCACCTCGCTGAACCAAATCTACAAAATTCCCTGCACTGATGGGAGCATTGGTACCATCCACTTCGATAGTGATGGGTAAACCTTTGACTGTCATCACTACAGTTGCTTTGCCTTCAAGCCGTGGTAATTCTTTAAATCCGGGAATGCTCGCGCTGAGATTGTCCGATACGGGCGTTGCTTCTGAGTTTACCGTCTCAGTACCTGTCTCAGTTGATAACTCAGAACTTGTTTGAGTAGCAGTAGATGTTGGAGAGGAATTGGAAGCTATCGGTGATGTTGAACAGCTGGCAAACAAAAACGCACTGAAAATGAAAACGAATAAAAATTTAGAACAATTTAACCGCATTGCTTAATACAAACACAATCAGTGTATCTTAACCTCATTTGCTAATGGCTAATGGCTAGTGGCTAATTGTTCAACAGCCATTAGCCATCAACTATTAGCTATTAGCCTTTCAAGTTTTCTGCTCCTTGAGTCACTTTCGCTGAGTCAATGCGATCGCCTTGTTGAATTTTGTTAACAACTTCCATGCCATTAGTGACGTAACCAAAAACAGCATAGCTGCCGTCTAAGAAACTGAGGTTGTCTAGAGCAAAATAAAACTGGGAGGATGCAGAGTCAGGCATTTGCGATCGCGCCATTGCCACTGCCCCTAGTTTGTGCTGAAGTACAGGTGGTTTATTAATGCGAGCCATTTCAAGAGTTTTGCCGTAAACTGGCTCCTCTGCGCCTTGGGGCTTAATCTCTAGAGGAATGCGACGTTCTTTACCAGTTTTTGGATCGACAAAACCGCCTGTTCCCAAGCGGCTTGCTGGTACTTTTGAGTCTTTACTTTGAGGATCGCCTCCTTGAACCACAAACGGTTGGGGCTGGCGTACAACTCTATGAAAAACTAAGCCATCGTACACGCCTTTTTGAACTAAATCTACAAAATTACCTGCAGTGATAGGGGCATTTGTACCATCCACTTCAATAGTGATAGGCGATCCATCAACAGTCATCACTACAGTCGCCTTGCCTTCGAGCCGTGGTAAGTCATTCATTCTGGGAGTACTTTTGTTTGTGAGTTGGGATACAAGGGTTCCTTGTTGGGTTAAAGTTCCGAGAGTTAATTGGGTAGTTGCTTGAGTCAGTTTGAAAGTTGGTAGAGAACTGGCAACAGCTTGCTGTGTGAAACAACTGCTAAGCCAAAAGATACCAACACTCACTAAAGCAACTGCGAATTTGGAAATGTTAAACCGCATTACCAAGTACAGAAGCGACCAATGTATCTTAACAATTGCTAATGGCTAATTGCTAATTGCTAATTGTTAAGACAGCTCTTGACAACTAGCCATTAGCCATTAGCCATTAGCCATTAGCTACTATAGTCCTTCCAAAGGTACTTCCAAAAAGCGTGCTAATTGAGCGCCTTGAGTTTCCAGCTCTTGCAATGGCATAGGTTGACCCACTGGCGATAAAGGAATGTCTCGGCGACCTTTAACACGTAGGTAAAGTGCGCGACGGGGATTAATGCCCTCTCTAATTTCTACTCGAACGGACTGCACATCTTGTATGCTGCTATCGATTTCTATACGACGGTTTTTACCGGGAAATCCCCAGCGAAAGATTTTCACTTTTCCAGTTTCCCGATTGAAATCATTGTACCCGCCGCCTATATCCCAGAGAACCGTTAACCACAGGTACAGGGCTAAAAGTAAACCGGCAGAACCGTACAACCCCATGACTAATCCTTGAGGATAGAACACCAGTTGCGTTGGGTCAGTCACTAAGAGTAGATTAACTCTTAGATAACTCGAAATTCCAGCTAGCAAAAAGCCTGTAGACCCCATTGAGACTATAGTTGCCCACCAGTAGTTACTGAACCGACGGGAACCGAGAACCTTTTGGTGGAGAACGTTTGAGGCAGAGTTGCCCTCTGACGGAAACTCGCCTTTGTTGATGGTTGTTGATGCCGTCATTTGAACTGAACTACCTTAGCACTGATAGATACTCTCTACTCAGTTTGCCACTGGAGCGCGTGTATTGCAAGTTTTGTGAGATTTCTGAGAAAAGTTGTGTCAGATTGTAAAAATTCTGATATTAATCATAAGTAGTGGGTTTGTGCTGTACACCTGATTTTTGAGTGTTAATCGAGCACAAAGCCGGAATAATGTGATAAGTTAAAAATCATTAAGTTTCTGCAAGCTGGATTACCAACTGGTGGAAACTGTTGTGACACTAGTGTAAGTGACCTCTATGAGGTTTTATGAGAAACTGAAATTACTTAAGGTAGCAGTTTCTCAAAGTGGTCAGTTGTTTTTAGGCAACTGTTAAGTGTCATAAACAAAGCCTTAATTCCTCAAAAAGTTGCAATTTTAGTAAAAAAGAGGATTTTAGTCCAATGACCATAGCAGTTGGACGCGCCCCCAGTACAAGAGGGTGGTTTGACGTTCTAGATGACTGGTTGAAGCGCGATCGCTTCGTATTTGTAGGTTGGTCGGGGATACTGTTGTTTCCCTGTGCTTTCCTCGCCCTCGGCGGTTGGCTGACCGGGACAACATTCGTAACAAGCTGGTACACACACGGCTTGGCGTCCTCCTACTTGGAAGGGTGTAACTTCCTGACAGTAGCAGTATCCACACCAGCAGACAGTATGGGACATTCCTTGTTGCTGCTCTGGGGACCAGAAGCACAAGGAGACTTCACCCGTTGGTTCCAACTAGGTGGGTTGTGGCCTTTCGTAGCGCTACACGGAGCCTTTGGTCTGATTGGGTTCATGCTCAGACAGTTTGAAATCGCTAGACTCGTAGGGATACGTCCATACAATGCGATCGCATTTTCCGCACCAATCGCGGTGTTCGTGAGCGTATTTTTGATGTACCCCTTGGGACAATCATCCTGGTTCTTTGCACCCAGCTTTGGAGTCGCAGCCATCTTCCGCTTCTTGCTGTTCTTGCAAGGGTTCCATAACTGGACACTCAACCCCTTCCACATGATGGGAGTGGCGGGTGTACTGGGAGGAGCGCTGCTGTGTGCCATTCATGGTGCAACAGTAGAAAACACCCTGTTTGAAGACGGAGAAGGTTCCAACACCTTCCGTGCCTTCAACCCCACCCAAGCAGAAGAAACCTACTCAATGGTGACCGCAAACCGTTTCTGGTCACAGATATTCGGGATTGCGTTCTCCAACAAGCGCTGGTTGCACTTCTTCATGTTGTTTGTACCAGTCACCGGTCTGTGGATGAGCGCCGTAGGCATTGTCGGTTTGGCACTCAACCTGCGGGCATATGACTTCGTGTCGCAAGAATTGCGTGCGGCAGAAGACCCAGAATTTGAAACCTTCTATACCAAAAACATTTTGCTAAACGAGGGTATCCGCGCTTGGATGGCTCCTCAAGATCAGCCTCACGAAAAATTTGTATTCCCTGAAGAGGTACTGCCCCGTGGTAACGCTCTCTAATAGACCTGCAGTGATGGGCGCAGGACGTGACCAAGACTCCACTGGTTTTGCTTGGTGGGCTGGTAACGCCCGTCTCATTAACCTCTCCGGTAAACTCTTGGGTGCTCACGTTGCCCACGCTGGCTTGATTGTGTTCTGGGCTGGAGCAATGACCTTGTTTGAGGTTGCTCACTTCATTCCTGAAAAGCCCATGTACGAGCAGGGTTTAATCCTGCTACCTCACCTAGCAACTCTCGGTTGGGGTGTCGGTCCTGGTGGTGAAGTTATTGATACCTTCCCTTACTTTGTAGTAGGTGTACTGCACCTCATTTCTTCTGCAGTACTTGGTTTTGGTGGTATCTATCACGCAATCAGAGGTCCAGAAACCTTAGAAGAATACTCTTCTTTCTTCGGTTACGACTGGAAAGATAAGAACAAGATGACCAACATCATTGGTTTCCATCTCATTATCTTGGGATGTGGCGCTCTGCTGTTGGTATTGAAAGCAATGTTCTTTGGTGGTTTGTATGACACTTGGGCACCCGGTGGTGGTGACGTTCGTGTTATTACTAACCCAACACTGAATCCTGCTGTTATCTTCGGTTACATACTGAAATCACCCTTCGGTGGCGAAGGTTGGATTGTTAGCGTTAACAACCTAGAAGACGTTGTTGGCGGTCACATTTGGGTTGGTTTCATCTGCATTGTAGGTGGTATCTTCCACATTCTCACCAAACCTTTTGGCTGGTCACGCCGCGCTTCAATTTGGTCTGGTGAAGCTTACCTCTCCTACAGCTTGGGCGCTTTGTCCTTAATGGGCTTTATTGCCTCCTGTATGGTTTGGTTCAATAACACCGTTTACCCAAGTGAATTCTACGGTCCTACCGGTCCTGAAGCGTCTCAAGCTCAAGCTTTAACCTTCCTCATCCGCGACCAGCGTTTGGGTGCTAACGTCGGTTCCGCTCAAGGTCCAACAGGTCTTGGTAAATATCTGATGCGCTCTCCTACAGGTGAAATCATCTTTGGTGGTGAAACCATGCGCTTCTGGGATTTTCGCGGTCCTTGGTTAGAACCTTTAAGAGGACCCAACGGTCTTGACTTAGACAAAATCAAGAACGACATTCAACCATGGCAAGCTCGTCGTGCTGCTGAGTACATGACTCACGCTCCTTTGGGTTCTTTGAACTCTGTAGGTGGCGTAGCAACAGAGATTAACTCCTTCAACTACGTATCTCCTCGTGCTTGGTTGGCGACTTCTCACTTTGTATTGGCATTCTTCTTCTTAGTAGGTCACCTGTGGCATGCTGGCCGCGCTCGTGCGGCAGCTGGTGGTTTCGAGAAGGGAATTGACCGTGAAACTGAGCCTGTATTGTTCATGGGAGATCTTGATTAATAGATTCTTTCATCACTGATAATCGGGTTAAAGCTTCTGCTTCAAAGCAGGGGCTTTTTTTTGAATTATGAATTATTAATTATGAATTATGAAACAATAGAACTTCTGTGCTCTTTTTGAAGAAAAAGGGCTAGGAATCAATACTGCTTGGTTAAGCTTAAAAATACGAAAATACGTAGGTTGGGTTGAGGAACGAAACCCAACATTTACAAGCATTTGTTGGTTTTCACACACGGTAAAACCAACCTACAAAAACTCTCAGCCCTTGCAGTATTGGGCAAGGAATAAGATTATATTTATCTCATAATTTCTTAACAATGTAATTACAGACAATTCACAAATTAGTCAGTTAAGCTAGATTAAATTCGATTACAAGACATTTCATCCTTCATAATTCATCCTTCATAATTCTTCCAGTTTATGTTTAAAAAGTTTTTAGCAAGTGTAGGGATTGGTGCTGCAAAAGTTGATACACGGTTGTTCAACGATTCTGTTGTCCCTGGCGATCTCCTAGAGGGTGAAGTCCATATTGTTGGTGGAGATGTCGCGCAGGATATTGATGACATTTACTTGAAATTGGCGACTGAGTACAAGCGTGAAACAGAAGACTCCACTTATCATGAAGAATGCGTAATGGTTAACTATCGTTTATTGGAGCGATTGAGCATTCAAGCAAAAGAGGAATTAGTCGTACCATTTTCACTCCAACTTCCCTATGAAATGCCACTCACGTTAGGGGGTACTCCTGTTTACGTAAGGACGGGATTAGATATTAAAACTGCTATCAACCCTAAAGACAAGGATGCTTTAGAAGTTAGACCTCACCCTTTAATGCATAGAGTTCTGGAAGCCGTAGAGAAACTGGGTTTTCATTTGCATAGAGTAGATTGTCAGTATGCTCATCATTTTGGCGGGGCTTATCCCTTTGTGCAAGAGTTCGAGTTTCGTCCTACAGGAAACTACAGCAGTCCCTTAGATGAATTGGAAATTATTTTTAACTTAAGCCCCCATGAATTAGAAGTTTTAATGGAGATTGACAAACGGGCACGTGGCTTTAAAGGTTGGTTGGATGAAGCGCTTGATATTGATGAGCGTTATGCACGTTTTTATTTGACAGAATCAGATCTCTACGAGCTGGATGTAGAAGCCATGATTGATGATGTTATTCAAAGCCATTTACATTGAACTACTTAGGGCTATTACTTTAGATTTCAATCATTCCTAGCCCCTAACCCCTATTCCCTATTCCCTGTTTTCAAACCAATGGCAACGAGAATTGGAATGTGCTTCCCTCGTCTATCTTACTGTGTACTTGGAGCTCGCCTCCTTGTAACTCGACAAGACGGCGCGAGATAGCCAAACCAATTCCGGTACCTCCAGGGCTGCGAACACGAGAACGATCCGATCGCCAAAAGCGGTCAAAGACAAAGGGTAGATCCTCTGAACTAATGCCATACCCTGTATCAATAACTGCAATCCATAATTTAGGAGGTTCGCTCCGAACTCTTATTGTGATGGAACCTTCCAAAGTGTAACGTATTGCATTGCCAAGCAGGTTTACCAAAATTTGCTCGACTCGTTCGGGATCGGCAAAGACTAGGGGAGGATTGAGCGGACAATCCAAACGTAAAACAGGGCCTTTTTCTAAAAGTTGATCCGAAAAGCGCTGAATCAGGGACAGAAACAGTGGGTGTAAATTAACAGGTTGTATGTTGATGGGTAGATATCCTGCCTCAGCTTTAGAAAGTTCTTGTGTATCATCAACTAACCGATGTAATCGCGTTGTTTCCCTAGCCAATCGCTGAAAAACTTCTGCTGAGGATTCAATTGTACCATCTGCTAAACCCTCCAAGTAACCTTCTATAATTGTTAGTGGGGTACGGAGTTCATGGGTTAAGTCTCCTATAAGTTCTCGACGGCGCTGCTCCACCCCTTCAAGATTGGCTGCCATTCGATTGAAACTGATGGCAAGACGGTTTAACTCTGCAATCTCATTTTCAGGTATTCGTGCTTTTAAATCCCCCTGTGCGAATTGCCGGGTAATTTTCTCCATTTGATTGAGAGGTTGTACAATTCGTCGGGCAACTAAATAACTTAAGCCACCTGCTACGGTTGCGCCTATTAATATAGAGCACCAAGCTCCTCTGTTCCAAGCTGTTTCAAACTCCTCAACTAATTCGTGGCGAATTTCACTTAGGTCAAATCCCCTTCCCTCTAGAGACTTTAAATGCAATCCAAACAAGTGGGGTGAGAAGAACTTGCCTACCATCACTAGGGTACTCAACCCAGATAACATAACAATAACGTGGGAGAACAGTAATCGCGATCGCAGGCTAACCTTGCTCACTTTTTCTCTAAGTAGCGGAGTTTTTTCATTTATAACCTATTAGGCGAGCCTATTTTAGCAAAAATTGGATTACAGCCATTGAAAACTTCTGCGGATACAGCAGGTCAATGGGAGGTGACACCTCAGAGTCAACACCCTAGGCTATGCCCTACAATAGCGGACAATGGGCAGTGCTACGTGTTTAGGTAATCTTTTGACGGGAAGGGATGATAATATGACTAAAATTAAACGGGTTGCAATAGTAGGCGGAACCCATGGAAATGAATTTACAGGAGTCTATTTAATTAAAAAATTTGAAAAAGATCCTGCTTTAATTCAGTGTCATAGCTTTGAAACCTTCACATTGCTGGGAAATCCCAGAGCTTTTGAAGAAAATAGGCGGTATATTGACAAAGACTTAAATCGTTGTTTTTTCAAGAAAGACTTACAGGATACAACTTTATCTAGTTACGAAGACACTCGCGCAAAAAATATACAACAAATTTTAGTACCAAAAGGGAACTCCCAAGTAGATGTCATTATGGATTTACACTCGACAACTACAAACATGGGACTCAGCATTATTTTGCAAAACCAGCATCCTTTTTTACTTAAGTTAGGGGCTTACTTAAGTTCAATTAATCCATTGGTAAAAGTTTGCTGTCCTAATTCCGATAGAGAAAGTAGTTTTCTCCGTTCTCTTTGCGAATTAGGCTTTGTTATTGAGGTTGGTCCAATTGCACAAAGTATCTTGATTGCAGAATGGTTTCAAAAAACCGAAGAACTCGTATATAGTATCTTGAATTATTTAGATGCTAGCAACCAAGGAACAGCACCACAATCTCCCAGTGCAGTCACGGTGTATTTAACTATCAGTGATGTAGATTATCCTAGAAATGAGCGGGGAGAGATTCAAGCAATGATTCATCCTCAGCTTCAGTTTAGAGATTACCAACCACTTCATCCTGGCGATCCAATGTTTCTTACTTTTGATGGTAAAGAGATTCCTTATGTAGGAAAGTCAACTGTTTATCCAATATTTATCAATGAAGCTGCGTACTATGAAAAGGGAATTGCCATGAGTTTAACAAAAAGGCAAGAAATTTTACTTTCAAGCGACGATCGCATAGAGATGCTACCTTCAGAATCATAAAAATCTTATAATATGTTGCTCTGTAACTTGCAACACGCCAATCGCAATTTGAATCAAAGGCCAACCAACCAAACATATTAAAGCTGCTTGATTAGTGCTAATATCTAATCCTTGACGAACAGCTATAATCACTGCTAGCAAACTCCATACTGCTAATATCAACTCAATTGGTCGTCCTAGTAAAGGTATCAAGGTTAAAAAATTGAGGACTTGTGGTGCATAAGCAAATCCGATGGGATTCAATAAGTCACCAAAAGTTGGATCTATCGGCTTTAACCACTGTCCAATTTTCCAGATAGTGAAAACCCAAAAATAGTAGCCTGCTATTATTGAGAGTAAATCAAGTAAAAGCAATGCGAGCGCGAGGGCTAAGGGTACAAGGTTGATTATCAAGATAACACTACTGCCCAAAGCATGAGAAAGAGCAGAGAAAATCACAATAGATAAAGCTAACTGACGAGTTTTTGGAGTGTTATGAGCATTTTCATAAAGGCTAGAATTTAACAAGAGAGCATATTTAAGAGTTTTCCAAAACCCCTGATTTGATTTTTTGTTTTGAGCTCTCATTTTTGGTTGGTTAGTGGTTGGTTGTTAGTGGATAGTTGTTGAGAGTTAATATTCAATACTTGTCGGGTTTTGCGGAAAAATCCGAAAACACGTAGGTTGGGTTGAGGAACGAAACCCAACATTTACAGACATTTGTTGGATTTTCCCACGGGTTTACCCAACCTACAATTTCCTCAGCACTTGCGGTAATAGGTGATTAAAATGCTGATAATATAAGTATTTTACCACTAACCACTAACAATTGTAAGGGCGCAAGGCGTTGCGCCCCTACTAACAACCAACCACTAACCATAAAATGCTTAGATTTATTCAGCAAATATTGCTAAGGGTACAAGGTGACACCTTAAAGCTACTTATCTTGGCAGGAGTTTTGCTTCTAGCTTGGGGAACTTTAGCGCCTGTAGGAACTTTGATCTGGTGGTTGCAAGAAGGTGCGGAAATTTTGGGTTTAAAAAATCCAGACCAGACAAAGAAATTAACTCCAGATGTTAATCCATCAAGTGGTGATACTCGGTCTGCAAAAATTAACTGCTACATTGTCTTCTTGCCAGGAGTGGGAGATTTTTCAGCAAACCAGTTAACTCCAGGTGAAGAATTCTTTTTAGATCGATTGGAGCAACTTCATTCTAATTGTGTGACAGTTCGAAACGTTTTTCCTTATTCAGCTGCAAACGAGAGTTTGGGAGGACAAAGGTTTCTCAGTCCTCTCTGGCGTGCTGTGAATGAAGCAGACGGTTGGCTAAAAAATGCCGATGTTTTAATTAAAATTCGCAATCTCTGGCGGTTTGCCATTTCCGCAGACGAACGTTACGGTTCTGTTTACAACCAGGGAATTGCCACAGCAGTTGTCGATCGCATGAACGCCGCATATCCGATTTCGCGATCGCAGCCACCCCTGAAACTTATCCTCATTGGTACGAGTGGAGGAGCACAAGTGTCTCTTGGTGCCGTCTCCTATCTAGAGAATTGGTTGAATGCCAAGTTAATCGTTGTCTCCGTTGGGGGTAGCTTTGATGGAAACACTGGCTTTGAAACCGTTGACCACGTGTACCACCTTCAAGGCGATCGAGATTGGGTTGAGGATGTAGCTCGTTTTTTGTTTGCATCACGGTGGCCGATAACCGTTGCTTCTCCCTTTAATCAGGCACGGCAACAAGGACGTTATACCGTCGTCAGTAGCGGTCCTCACGCTCATGATGGACCAGAAGGGTATTTTGGAACAGCACCTGTGGAAGGAAAGAAAACGTCTTACGTAGAGTTAACCGTGCAGAAAGTGAATCAATTGCCCATTTGGTCTGAAAACTAAACCATTTTGGATTTTAGATTTTAGATTTTGGATTGAGGAAGACCTCTCATTATTTTTTCAACTAGGAATTAATTACGAGCCAGTATTGGCAATACTTTTTCCCCAAAAACTTCAATAAACTGCTCCTGTTCCCGATTGACATTGTGCAGGATAAGTTCATCAAATCCGAGTTCAACGTACTCCTGAAGCCACTCAACATGCTGTTGTGGATCTGAAGAAATTCGGACAAATGAATCTAACTCATGGGGTTGAACAAACGATCCGGCAGCATCAAATTGCTTTGGAGTTCGCAATTCAGTCATCAAAATATTCTCAAAAATATTGTTGCGCCATTGCTGGTGTGCTTTGTGCCGTGCTGCTTCCTCATCGCGATCGTAAGAAAGCTGCACTTTCAAAATCATGGGTTTGCCTTCACCACCACCACGACGAAAAGCTTCAACGACTTCTTTCAGTTTGGGAATTGGGTGAGAAATAGTAATCAGCCCATCAGCCCAACTGCCAAACCACTCTGCGGTTTTAGAGGTGATAGCAGCTCCAATCACTGGGGGTGGTGTTTCAGGACGGGTGTATAGTTTTGCCTCTTCGACACAAACTAAACCATGATGAGTGACTGTTTCTCCTGCCCAAAGAGCACGCATAACATCAACACACTCTTTGAGACGAGCGTTTCGTTGAGACTTGGTAGGCCAAACGTCTCCAGTAATTTGTTCGTTGAGTGCTTGACCGCTACCAACCGTTAATATAAAGCGATTGGGAAACATTTCTGATAAAGTCGCTACAGCTTGAGCAACGATCGCTGGGTGATACCTCTGCCCTGGAGCACAAACCACTCGATAGGAAAGTGTGGGAGTCGCTTGCATTGCAGCACCCAGCCAAGACCAGGCAAAACCGCTTTGCCCTTGTTGTTCGCTCCAGGGATGGAAGTGGTCTGAAGATAGGACATGAGTAAAGCCAGCTTGTTCTGCCATTTGGACGTACTTAAGCAGTTCGCTGGGTTTAAATTGTTCGTGGGAAGCCTGAGTGCCAATTTTTACCATAATATTGCTAATTGCTAATTGCTAATGGCTAATGGCTAATTGTTCTATTAACTATTAGCCATTAGCCTAACACATCGTATTTACTCGGAACCAACGGTAACCGTATGCTGATAAAGGAATGGAAAGCAACTCGCCTTGAATGGGTTCGTATTGCCGATCGCAAAACAACTCAATCAAGTGCTTGTACTTGTTTGTTTTAATAGTGGCAATACACTCTTTATCTGCAAGATTGTGAATTGCGATCGCAGTTCTACCTTGCCACTCACAGCAGTGAGCGAAGACGCAGGGTTCATTGGTTTCTAGAATTTGCCATTCTCCGCGACCAAATTCCGGGCATTGCTTGCGAATGCGGATAAGTCGTTCCATCCAATTCATTAAGGAAGCTGGGTCGCGTTGTTCGGTAGCAACGTTAACGTGTTTGTATCCGTAGTCGCCTTCTGAAATGCTTGGTTTGGCTAGAGTTTTTTCAGGGGCAGTAGAAAAACCACCGTTGGGTTCTTCCGACCACTGCATCACAGTACGAACACTTTCGCGACCTTCTAGAGACAAGTCCTCACCCATACCAATTTCATCACCGTAACGCAGCATGGGAGTACCGGGTAAGCTAAACATCAAACTGTAAGTCATCTCTATACGATGACAATTGCCTCTTAGCATAGGTGGTAGTCGGCGACGAATACCCCGTCCGAAACTCCGCATATTTTCTTCAGGGGCGAAAGCCGCAAAAACCTCTTCTAGTTCTTCTGAAGAAAGCCCAGAAAGGTCAAGTTCATCGTGATTTCGCACAAAGTTAAGCCATTGTCCAATTTGAGGAATTTTGGGTATTGACTTTAACCCATTAATCAAAGGCGCTGCTTCCTGACGAGCAAGAGCAAGAAACATATGGCGATTCAACAAAAAGTTGAATAGCATGTGCATGCGATCGCCTTCTCCAAAGTACACGGAGAACTGGTCTGGTGTGACATTTGCTTCTGCAAGCAAAATTGCATCAAGACTGCGAGACGAAACAAATTCTCGCATATTGGACAGGAAATTTTGCAGGCATTTTTCGTCTGCACCTTCAATACCAAGTCCCGTTATCAAGAAAGGAGCAGCATCTATCCGAAAACCAGAAACCCCCAGTTCCAACCAGAAACCCATAATTTTATAAATTTCTGCTTGCACTGCGGGGTTAGCAATGTTCAAATCTGGTTGTTCTTTGTAGAAGTGGTGCAGGTAATAGGCTTGGGAAGTTTCGTCATACTCCCAAACGCTGTGTTCAGTATCAGGAAAAACAGGTTCTACTTGGTGTTCGGGTGGCTTATCTGTCCATACGTAATAATCCCGGTACTTAGAGTTTTTATCGGCTCGTGCTGCTTGGAACCAGGGATGTCGATCGGAGGTGTGATTCACCACCAAATCCACCAGAACTCGAATCCCTCGCTCTCGTGCTTGGTACATGAACTCCACAAAATCGCCCAATGTTCCCAATCGAGGGTCTACATTATAGTAGTCCATCACGTCATAGCCATTATCTCGATTCGGAGAAGGATAAAAAGGTAGGAGCCACAAACAAGTAATACCCAGTCCCGCAAGATGGTCCAAGCAATGAGTTAGCCCTTGAAAGTCACCCACACCATCGCCATCCGAGTCCATAAACGTTTCGACATCCAGAGAGTATGCGATCGCGTTTTTATACCACTGGTCTTGCATCAAACCTCCTCATTGATTGCAACTTGCTTTCAACTTTTACCGTGATTTTACTGGCTAAATTCCTATAAATTAAACTATTTCTTACTTCTTATAGCTACGTAATCAGGACATTCACTAGCTGATTTTGTCATCACTAAACAAGGCTGAACAGCACATTGCAAGTATTGATTTTGTTTAAAAAATTGGCATTTAAAACATGGAATTCGAGAATAAAGTTTTGAACTAACTATTCTTTGATATAAAGCCTGTGTGAAATTAGTTTGCTTTAAAAAAGCGATTGAAAAAACGAGTAAAAAGAATAGAGGAATTAGAAAGACACTTTCACTGGGAATCACCAACTCTGTTTTTGACGCAGACTCTTGAGGTGACTCACCAAGAGTCTGCTCCACAATAATGACTTTTTCTTGATTCATTGTTATTAAAAAATATTACAACATTGTCTACCCTAGTAGGTTGGGTTGAGGAACGAAACCCAACAAACGCCGCGAGAATATTGGATTTCGTTCCTCAAACCCCACTTCACTCTACTGGTGTCAACCAGAGCACTTTTTGTGGCTCTCCAACCTACACAAAATCAGGTTTTTAGCTCTAACTCAACCGTATTGCGCGTATCTTTAAGGAGTTACATCAAGTTCGGCTAAACACTTACATAAGGTTCGTAGTTGCGCTTTAGCGCGCTGAAGCGCAACTACGAACCAATAATTTTATAAGTCACTAGTCGCCCAGTTCTCTACCAATGGTCACTGCTCACTGACTTTAAGGATAGATAGCGCTAGCAATAAATACAGGCTTATTTCTATAATCAGCCTCTAACTGGGCTTTCACTCTTTCATCCCACCTAACGTTATACGCTTGCTCAATCTCATTCACATTAAACGGACGCAGTTCTCCCATAACCATCACAGTCTGACCCTTCCGAATCTCCTCTTTTGGCGCAGGCTTGAGAAAAACTAGCAAATCCTGTGCACCTAATAAATAATTTTCATCCATAGTAAATAAAACCGGGCTTTGAATGTTATCGACTTCCCCCCTAACCGCAAGCGTTCCACCATAGAATCTTTTGGCATTGCTCGTGATTTGACCTGGTGTGGGTGCTTGTATTATGTTTTGAGCAATAATTACAGGTTTATTGACATAATCTTTAAAGTATTCATCCTGCAAATCCAAATTATAGTCACGCTCGATTTGGGGAATGTCTAAATTACGAACTTGACCAGTAACTTGAACTTTTACATCTTTATTTTTGGGTAAATCAAAAGGTACGCCCGTAGTGTTTACGACAACAAAAGGCTCACCGCTCATAAATCTGCTATCACTGACTGTAAAAGAGCTTGAACCCACTTTTTTAAAAGGCTTGCTGATAATCGTCACGGTTTTACCGATATAATCATCCGTGTTGGTGGTTATATCATAAGTACTCGCAATCCCCGGAGGTGAAGCTGCATCAGTACCATATCCAAATCGAACAAACATGGCTAATACTGCTGTAGCTATGACTACCTTGGCATTCCAAATGTTTTCAAAGAGATCCTTAGTGCTAGACATAGCTTTTGTGTTAACCTGACTTTTGTTACTTACATCCACGTTAGACGGACTTTTGTTACCTAGATTCATGGTTCAATTAATATTTTTTCAAAAAATGAAATTTTACATTTGTTAGGCAAAAAATTTAAAAAAATAAAGAAATCCTTTTGCAGGTTCTTTAATTTCTTCAAATTTTCTACTTATGAGCCATAGATTAAGCAGACAAGTGTTGATTAATTGGACAATTCTATAGCTAGAATAAACATTTTCTGCAATCATTTCTTCTAGCCAAAGTCAGAAAAATAAGGTTAGATAAACTTGTTTTACTGTCCGATAGATAGATCCCATAGGTAGAGCTTTGCTTGTTCTTATACCAATTCCTTAACTCTTTGAGACAAATGCGATCCCCCCTAAGCCCCCCTTGTTAAGGGGAGATGGGGGGATCGTATGTAATACCATTTTGGATTTTAGATTTTGGATTGGGAAAGTCATGTCTAGACTGGATTTGGGTCAACTATCTGTCGCATTCTTTGTTCAAATTGGTATGAGACATTGTTAAAGGCTGAGGAGATGTTTGAGGAAAAGGTCATCTTGCGCGCGATCGCCACCACATGAGTTTTCTTACCCAGAACAGACTAAAAAAAGCGCGGCGCGTATTTAGAAAAGCGCGGCGCGTATTTTTCAGCTATGGAATGACGTAATATGCGCCCCGGCGTTGACCAACTAATTTTAATTGCTGAGCGTCTGTTAACTTCCGCAGCAAGCGCGTTGCTCGATCTTGACTAATACGACACAGTTCTATTGCTTCTTGTCGAGTGATTCTACCGTGAGTTTTCACGTAACTGAGAACCATTTGCTCTTGCTGTATGGAATCAAAGCCCGCTTGTCGAACATAATCGGCTGACTGTCCCAATTCTCGGTATACTTGAGAGCTTAAAGTGTAGGTACGTCCTTTTTTGACTCCATGCGCTTCTACTAAACCCGCTTCTACTAATCTTTCTAAAACACTACGAGCGATCGCTTCGTCTCTTTGAATAGCTTGGGCAAGAATGGTGGTATCTATACGTCTTTCATGACGCAATTGAGCCAAGGCGATGAGAGATTCAACTGGGAGTTGGCTTTGTCTGCGATTTTCTTCTTCAATAACAACCCGTAAAAGAGGTAAGTCAGCTTCTCCACCAGGAAGTCTGACAATGACTGAGTAGGCATCGCTGCGTCGGTAGTCAGGCGCAGGTCGCCCGTAGCGCAGTAAGCCCTGGTAGATTAAATCTACACCCCGCCCCGTGCGTTCAGCAAGTCCAATGCGTTTGATAGCATCAGCTAAGAAGGGGTTTCTTGGTCTAGGTTCTACAACCAACAAGTTATCTAAAGTGACACCTTCAACAAATCCCCCAGGGTTGCTGATAACAATACCATAGTCTTCCCAACGAACATGAACGGCTCCCAATCGGGTATAATCCCTATGAATAAGAGCATTGACAAACGCTTCACGAAATGTTCGTCGGTCGTAATTAGGAACGGGTACGCGAAATAAACCTACCTGCATTTCGTCTTCTTCGACACGCACTTCAAATTGCTCAATAACTCGCTCAAACAATTTCAACATAGGGGTACGGTAAAAATCGTTGACTCGCACTTGCGTACCTTCTAATAGTTGAAATGCTACTTCATGAGTCGGTATATGTTCGCGGATTGCTGCTTCTCGACCCAAGATTAATAATCCTGTAATTGTGGGAATGCGATCGCCATCACGAGAACGCACAAACCCCAAAGCACCATCTAGTTCTTCATCGCTCAACGATAAAAGTTTGCGATCGCCTCCATATCGTTCTATCAGTTGGCGCAACCGTTCCCGTTCTAGGGGATCTAAGTCAGCTACAGTAGACCCTGCTACTGGTAATGATGAATAATCGAGAACACCTAAATCGGATTGACGGCTAGAAAATTCGTAAGGATAGAAGGGTATGCATTGAGGAGTACCATCAGCTTGAAGGCGACGGCGTTGTAATAAACCATCGGAAGTTGCTACCAAGCGAGTGGATTTGGGTACTTCTATCAGAGCAATAGTTTTCCCTTCTTCCTGAATTGCTGTAACGCGCACGCTAATTGGTGGGTTGGTGCGGTTGGCAATCATAGCAGATAAAGTAGAGAGATTTTGATGTTGGGGGTGCAAACCAGTCACTCGACCATCATCTTCAACACCAAGGTAAAGTTCTCCACCATCAGTGTTGGCAAGACATACAACTGTTTCAATGAGTTCTCGGTCGGAAAGGCGCGAGCGATCGCTTTTAAATTCTACGGTGAGAGATTCTTTTGTAGGAATAGTGCGTGTCATTTTGACATTTTATTAAATTGCTCGCAATGTTGTTGCCACTTTTTGGGTAATACCCATGTTAACCTTTCAGACTTGTAGGGGCGCAATGCCTTGCGCCCCTACGCTAGGTGATGATGGTTCGCGTTCATTAACAAATCAAACGTTGAGGCGCTACAAATAGCTAATACATATCTGACGTTTCCTGTCAATACGTAAGTCCTAGGTTTTAACGTTTGGAAAGAAAATTTAGTTTCCGCTCCAAACAGTAATGAGTATAATTCAACGATAACTCAAGTTGTACATAACACATGATTTCTCGAATAGAAGCATATAAATATCGTTGCTTTGACAAACTTGATATTCAGGTAGGTCAATATAATGTATTAGTTGGTCTAAATGGAACAGGTAAAAGTACGCTGATTGACATACCTCTATTACTTAGCGAAATTTTATCAAAGGGATTAGTACCTGCATTTTTGGAATCTCCGTCTATTCCAGGAGGTCGCAGAGTGGAAAGATTGCGGCATTTGCTTTACAAGCAACAAGGCGATAATTTTGGTTTTGCTATAGAAGCTCATTTACCACAAGAGGTTATTAGTCAGTTACTGAAACCTGAAGCGCTCAGTGCCGTAACAACTAGGAATTTACATCCTCAGTCTGTGCGTTATGAGATTAACTTGAAAATAGTTAGCGCTCTGGAGATTCATGTCAATCATGAATATTTATATATTATTAATTATAAAAATTTTGAGTCAGGAGTAGATGGAAAAGCAGGAATAAAAGAATTTTTTCATAAGCAAGCGATTGTTAAGCGAGACTTCGGAAATCAAGCGATTGTCATACCAGAAAATAACATTGGCGATCGCATCGAATTTGAACTAGAACCGCAAGAATTAGTTTTAGCAAATTTTCCACAAGATTTTCCTAATCCAGCTACACTTTGGTTGAAAAATTTTTTAGAAAAAGAGATAATGTGCTATGAGCCAAGCAAATCAATGTTAAGAAAAGCTTTTCCACCAAGTCAACAAAAAACTTTGCGTTATGATGCTGCAAATTTACCTTGGTTAGTTCTAAATTTGCAAAAAGAGCAACCAAATTTATTTGATTATTGGGTCGAACATATTAAAATGGGTTTTCCTAATTTGCAGACAATTCAAGCTGTGCAATCGGAGGAAAATAACTACGCTTATCTACAATTAAAATATTCTGGAGAACATATTGTTACATCTTCTGAACTCTCCTATGGAACGCTAAATATTTTGGCATTGACAATTCTACCTTATTTACCTCAAATACCAGGTGTAATTCTTGTAGAAGAGCCAGTTCACGGTATCCATCCTAGATTAATAGAGATAGTCCTACAATCTTTAAGTTCTTTGTATGATTCTCAAATTTTTATGTCTACTTATTCTCCGGTAGTTTTAGCACATACCGATCTAAAATCAGTCATTGTAATGAAAGAAAGTCAGGAAAATGGTGCAACAGCAATACCAGGGGATAAGCATCCGCGTTTTCAAGACTGGCAGGGGAGCATTGACCTTGGTTCCCTGTTTGCTGCGGGAGTACTTGGATGAGAGATTGTATCTTCCTACTAGCTGACAAAAATATGGAGGCTACATTTCTAGGTTTTTTAACGAGAGAAAAGTTTCATTTAAGTTTAGGAATTCGCCAATTTCAATTCGACCCCAGTGAAGATTTAATAGTAGACGAAAGTGGTAGCGATCCAGGAGTTTTCACCCGTGCTCATGAATTTCTCCGTCTTTATCAGAGAACACATCATCATGCTGTTATAGTTCTTGATAATGACTGGGAAGGTTCACCAGATGTCAAAGGTATTGAAGATCGCATCAGCCGTAATATGCTTAAGAGTGGATGGAAGGACAATAATTTTGCGGTTATTGTTATCAGTCCAGAACTAGAAGCCTGGATATTGCAAAATTCTCCTATTGTAGCGACAGCATTTAAATATAAACAAGATGTTCCCCTACGGCAATGGTTAGAAAAAAAAGGTCTCTGGCAATCTTCATCAGCTAAACCTAACGATCCTAAAAAAGCCGTTGAAGAGACTTTGAAGATTTCAAAAATTCCCCGTTCTTCAGCAATTTATCGTCAAATCACTAATCGAATTTCTGTGAAAGGGTGTCAAGATCCAGCTTTTCAGAAGCTTTGTAATACAATGCAGCAGTGGTTTCCTATTGAGGAGCAACAAGGATGAAAATTACCAACTTACTGGGGCAATAGATAGCGATCGCCTTCATCAATCATGTTTTTATAAATGGTGTTAGGGACTCCCAAATAAATAAACTACAATCAATCTTTTACGGGCGATGAAGATAACGCCTTTAGCCAGGTTTTATTTCAAAACTATTCCCTTGATACTAGCCAGCACAATTTCCGTATGCAAGACAACTTCCGCCTAACCACCGTTGTCAAAATTTTTGAAAATATGCTAAACTATTTCCTAGAAAGAGAATAGTTTATAAAAATACATTTGTATAATCAAAATCTCTGTCAAAAACAGTTTCAAAAGTAAAAAACTGTAGGCAGATTATTCTAAGTGGTTGTATAGTTTAAGGCTTGGAGGTAATACTTGTGTATATAGAAACTTTTACTCCTACTGAAGCTGCTGCATTTCTAGAACTTCCAACAAAGAAAATTTATAAGGAAGTAGAACATAAAATTATTCCTGAATCGCATCCTCCAAGACTAAATTTTGCAGCCTTAGTGTATCTACGTATAACTAAAGAGATCGACTTTATTACTGTTGATTCTCGCTCATTTCTTTATCAAAGCTTAGTTAAAGCTTTGGAGCAAAAGTTACCAACCATTGAAGTAGCAAGATTTATCAAACTAGAAGTCGATCTCATTGCAAAAGAAATGTTAGATTTTATCAAACAGTTTAATGCATGGAAAGAAAACTTAGTTTCCGATCCGAACATAATGAGCGGAGAAATAGTGTTTCCGAATTCTCGGCTTACGGTTCGTCGTATTGGTTCCATGCTTGATAGAGGCGAATCATTGGAAGTTATTCGTGAAGATTATCCTTATTTGACTGCAGAAGATATAAAATTTGCTCAAATCTACGTGAAAGCTTACCCAAGTGTTGGACGACCTAAAAAGAATTAAATTCCTAATTGATGAGGATCTTTCACCAGCTGTTGCACGTTATTTGTGTACCGAACATTTTATTGATGCAATTGCTGTTAGAGATCGGGGTTTGCTTGGTGCAAAAGACTATCAAGTTTTAGAATACGCTTTTAATGAAGAGCGTATAATCATAACAGCAAATGTTCGTGATTTTGAAAAGTTTGCTCGTACTACCGAAATCCATGCTGGCATTGTATTTATTTGCCAGGGAGATTTATCTCGAAACGAGCAAATTACTGTTGTACAAGAAGCCGTAAATGCAATAAATGATGAATTGAAAGTTGGACGTGATATGTTAAATCGTGTTCTATATATCGAAGAAGATGGTACTAAAAGGTTTGAAAATTTGGGATAAATCTTGTGAATGGTAACTCAAGTTGTGCTGAACGTATGATGTAACCCACCCCTTCTTTACTACCTCAAGTTAAAGCTTCAGACGATGAAGTTATAAGAGGATGTTTTAAAAGTCAGATTGATGTATCAAATATTTATTACCCCACCCTAACCCTCCCCTTGTAAAGGGGAGGGAACTAGATTTTTCTTATTTCCCCCCTTTATAAGGGGGACTAAGGGGGTAATAAATCACAGCCAACCACTTTTAAAACATCCTCTAAATGCTGCTTAATTGCATTGACGAGAGAAAAGTTTCATTTAAGTTTAGGAATCGGCCAGTTTAAATTTGACTCTAATGAAGATTTAATAGTAGATGAAAGCAGTAACGCTCCCGGAGTTTTCACCCGCGCTCGTGAATTTCTCCGTATTTATCAAAAAACACATCATCGTGCTGTTATAATTATTGATAATGACTGGGAAGTTGGCGGCGTCTGAAAGCTATTGAAGACTGAATTTCATCCATTTCAAAAGTAAAAGATATAGAGTATAAGACTGCCAACTGTTAAATGACTACATCGGAAATCACTATGTTTGAAAAACGTGCAATCGTTGTCAATAAAACCAACTTAAACTCTTCAACGTCGGACGCGGCTTATTGGCGAAGTCAGCCCTACACTGTTAGGCTTGCTGCTTTAGAAACTATTCGTCGCGAATTTCATCAATGGAAGTACCATGCTGAACCAGGATTTCAAAGAGTTTATAAAATTGTTAAACGAGCATGAGGTTCGCTACTTGGTGATTGGTGGATATGCCGTTGCCTTACACGGACATCCACGCTACACTAAGGATTTAGACATTTGGGTTGAAATGGAACTGAATAATGCTAAACAGCTAATGGATGTTCTCACGGCATTTGGTTTTGGTTCCGTTGGACTAACCCAAGAAGCATATTAACTATGGTACAAGTGTAGTTACAAACAATAAAGTTATTAACTGTCACACAAGTATAAGTACTCATTAGCTATTGAGCTATTGTGACTGTCAGGTTAGCGATGAAACAAGCTATCAAGCCATTCGGAAATTGCTATCTTTTGACAACAGTTATAATGCTGAGCATATTTAGCCAAAAATTGACAGATGCTCAAACCTTTGCTTCGTTTATTAAATCGCTTTAAAGTGGCAACTGGGCACGCAATTGATGAACCGCTTGCCATTGTCGATCGCATTGTTGCTGGGAAACACACTGAAGCTGACTTGCTACTGCTGCGCCAAATTTTAGCAATAGGCAAGAACCAATACCTAATGCAGTTGGGTAAATATAGTGTCAATATTGGACAGGGGCAAAACATTCAAATTGGCGATCGCATCTACAAAGGCGCACGTGCCGAAACGATACGACGGGTATTTCAGGAAGTTCTTGATGCTCGCCGCATACGTAGCTTGCTCACACATAATGAATTTGCTGCCAGAGTAGAGCAAGTTGCTCTAACAAATCACCAAGGGCTGTTAATTGGACGGGAAGTTCTTTGCCAAGAATTGAAAAATTTTCTAAGTGGAACCTATCGGGTCATAATTTTACATGGCTCTGGAGGTCTAGGCAAAACACGTCTGTTATTGTCATTACCAGAAATTATTCCTCCAGGGCGATCGTTGTGGTTCATTCGCAATGAAGCCGAGTCGATAGAACCAGAATTGGCATCACTAGAGCACAATCATCAGTATGTCATTGTTGTAGATGATGCTCACCGCTTTCATCTTTTATCTCAGTTGCGTGAGGTGATAATTCAATCACTTCAAGAAGCTATTGAACGTGAGGAGGGTGAGGAAAAACTCAGAGAGCGCAATTGGTAATTATATGTAACGTGCCAAATGCTATCTACCAATGAGCAAATAAAATCGGGTGAGCAAGGATGATTTTGTATGGTATCCATGCCCCTTTTTCTTCTAGTAAGGTATAAGTTAATAGTTCCAAGCTCGATAAAATACTGGATAGGATAATTTTTGAGCACAGTACCAAATAATCTCAAAGCACACCGCGTAAATTTCTGAGTTTTCTCTACCAGAATTGCTATCTATAAGTTTGTGTAAATTAGTAACTATTTTCGCAAGTTTTGCACTTTGGCGAGTTTGTTTTAGGCTTTCAACAACCATTTGAAGCTCCCCAGAAAAATTTTGATTTTTATAACTAAAAATTAAGTCAATCAAAAAATTTGTAGCCTCCTCATGTTCGGAATCAACTTGCTTTAAAGCAACTGCTGCTTGAAAACGTGTTAGTTCATCTTGACTGTCCTTTAACAAGGATGCCAAAGTTTTAATTACAACCGGACCATTACCAATTTTCCCCAGACATAGTGCAATCTCATTGTGAAAATATTTCCACTTCTCACTCTCAAACAGACTAATTACAGTAGCAATAGCTTTATGGCAGGCAACTGCTTCTGGCATATTTCTACCAACTTCCCCTAGGCTCCTGAGAGCCTCTATTCTTATGTCCTCATCCTCACTTAGCAACAATCTTAGAAGTACTCTAATCACTTTCCAACTATCAGGATCGATTTTTCCTAATACTTCAGAAATCCTTAAATCATCTTGTTCACTTTTGCTCTGTGCCAATGCTGGATTTAATATCATTAAAGCAAGTGATAAATCTAATTTTCCAAGGCTCTGGATGACTCGATAATTAATATCTAAAATTTTGCTTTTTGTCAAAACATCAAGTAGAGCCTTAATAACCTGCTTATTATCATTGCCAATTCTTTCCAAGCCAGCCGCAGCGAACATGATAGAAAATGCAAAATCTACTTGGCTGCCATCACCAACTTCACCTCTACCATTACATGTCCACCAATCCTCATCCTGCTCGATATATAACATTTGAATTAAAGCTGCAATTGCTTTCGGATTTCCTGGATCAACTTCACCTAAATCTTGAGCGAGATCGCTACGTTCAAAATAATGTAGGTCATTTTCATCTAAAAGAGAAGACAAAGTTGCAACTGCTTTGGGATGACCTGGCTCAACTCTGCCTAACTCCATAGCCACTTTACGCTTAACCTGGGGTAGAACAACATTATCTAGCAGACAAGAAAAAGCATTGACTACCCGTTCACGATCTGTTTCTAACAGTGCTATTTTCGCCTCTTGTGAAATCACTGAAGATTCCTCTAGAGTTAATTGAATTACCTTATTGATAATTTCATCAGCTTTATTAGATTTCTTAAATTCTGTAATACCAACAGATGCTAGAAAATAGGCGCGATATCCATAAAAGTTTTCACACATATCGTCAAAATCAACTAAAGCTTCAATCAAGGATTTTTTTTGATTTTCATTAATATTTTTTTGTCCTATCCAAAGCAAAAAAACTTCTTTCCAATACGGTTCAAAAATTCGATAACTGGCATCAGGGTGAGCGGGATTTTTTGGAAAATGATTGAGTAAAAAGTGCCAATCATCAATTGCTAATGCCGCAAAATATTCCTGAAAAGTGGGATGCAAGAACGCATAAACTGGCTTTCGGGGATTCTCGACATCAACTCCAACTTTATTCAGCCATCCTAACTCCAACGCCAACTGAAAGAATGATTCTGGCTCATCTGGAGTACCCAAAAACTCACAAACAAAGTCATGCCGTAACCGAAAGCGTATTGATTCCCTATCAATTGCCTCCCGTGCCAACTCTCCCAACTTTGTGTTTAATTGTCTGCTCTGTTCGGGCTTTGTATGAAACTGCTCCCGCTTCCAATCATAAAAATCCTCAACAAACTGATGATAAAGTTCTGTCTTAGTTTCTGGTAACTTCCCTTCCCTTAAATACCAGTTAAAACACAGCAGGCTCAGTCGCAGTGGGTTCTTCACCAAATCCCGAATCCGCCCCTTTCCTGGTGCCTTGAGTGCTGCACATAATCGCCTCCCCTGTTCTATCTGCGGCTCTGGTATTAAACTAAACCACTGCCCAATAAACTGCTCTACTTGTTGTGGATAGCAAAACTCGAGCGTGCGATAGGTATCAAACGTATGTAGTGCATTGCGATTGCTATCCCACAGATTCAACCGACTGGTAAGTACAATTCGCGCCTGTGAGAGTAAGCCTCCCATCCTAAGCTGCCGCGAAATCTCTCCCAAGGGATTGCCGGATGACACCTGCATTTCATCCGCCCCATCCAGCAACAGCCACACTCGCTTCTGCTGAAACTGGGAAACGAAGGCATCCTGAACTCGTCCAGAGGCTTCCGCTTGTCCCAACTGTCGGGCAACCTTTTGCAGCCATCGTTCTAACAAATACGGCTCTAGTTCTTGTCCCCGCAAATCTGCTAGCGACACCCAAATGGCAATTGCTCCCTCTATCTGCTGGGTCACCCATTGGGCAATCTGCTGTAACAGTGTCGTCTTTCCTGCTCCCGGTTCACCAATGATGGCAATACGCTTACCCCAACTTTTAGGGCTTTTCCCTTGCCCCAGGACTTGGTCGAGAAACTGCTTGTGTTCAAAACATTTAGTAATTTCTATCTCTTCATACAAGGCTGAACCTTGGTCTGGCAAAACATCCTCCCCTCGCCTGGTCTGCTTTTTCCGCTCCACCAGTCCTAGGGGCACATACACTTGCTTCGTACTGTAGGTGATGCCTCCGTCACGGGTTAGTATGTTGGTGGTAAGATCCAGCTCCAGCTGCTCTTTCATTATCACTCGACTGATATTATGCCAGTCAATTTCTATTGGGCAGGTTTGCGGAGAGAGTACCTCTTGCAGTATGGCTCGGATAGACTCGGCATCGGTTCCTTGGTAGTGGCGAGCGCCAATGTGAATATCCCCTCCCTGCACTTGTCCAATAATGGTGTTAAATTTGCCATCCTGAGAAACAAATTGCAGACTACTAACTCTAAGCCACTGTCGTAGTGTCGCTGCATCCTCTTGGGAGTAATTACCTGTGAGGATACGATCAAAAATTACAATCAATTCATCAGGTTTAGGCATTTGCTGACAGAGATAGAGATGAATGGTGTGATAATAACTGTTGAGAAAGTGGGTAATCGGCTTTTAAAGCATCTTTTAAGTTTCCACCACACAGAACATCTCTTAAAATATAACAAGCAAAAAATGGGTGAGATATGACTACCACCCCTGATGAATTAGTTGCAATTCTTGACCGCATTCTTGCAGGTATTCGAGATGAAGAGGAAATTACCCTGCTCAGGCGATCGCTGAAAATTAGCGGTAGTACCTTGCAATACGTTTCTCAGGATGGCAAGTTCAACACTAATATTGGACAAATAACTGGGGGCGAAGTTCACTTTGGCGATCTGTACCAAGGTGCAGATGCTGAAACAATTAAGGCTGTTTTTCGAGAACTATTACCGGAGTTAGTTCGCACTATTGGTATAGAAAAATTACCTCAGCAAAATTCTCAAATATTTCTCCCGTCTAATTTATCATCTCAGACTACAGATAAAAACGTTGTCACGACACCCAATTCAGAAACGCAACTACTTCCATCTACAGCTAAACCAGCGCTCGCAACTTTTGAGTTTGAAGTGGTGACTGTAGATGTAGATGGAAGAGAAAATAAGCGTTCCCGTAAACAGGCTGAGTATTTTATAGAAAATTTGGGTGGTGGTGTTGTTCTAGAGATGGTTTCCATCCCAGAGGGTAAGTTTCAAATGGGAGCATCACAAGATGAAGAAGCATCCCAAGAAGATGAACGTCCCCAACATATAGTCACTGTTACTCCTTTCTTTATGGGCAAGTATCCTATCACCCAAATGCAATGGAGAGCCGTGTCAAAACTCCCAACAATCCAACGTCATCTTGATGAAGAACCATCCGGTTTTAAGGGAGATAAATTACCGATAGAGTATATTTCTGGTTCTTCAGTACTTGTTATGCTAAAATAACAAGTACTGAAGAGGGAACAGGGAACAGGGAACAGGGAACAGTGAGGAAAGGAACGAAGTTTTCTGCTTGCTTTGTCTGATGATACTGTTGGAAGTGTGATGGTCATGGTAAGGAAAAAAGGCATTAAAGCTCTGACAGAGATTCTGGGTATAGAAGGGGTAAAAGTCATATCGCATCGGCTTCATGATGGGATTGGACTGATACTCCAGACGGAACCAACGTCATCATATAGTATTTGTCCACGTTGTGGAAACTCAAGTCATAGATTACATCAAAATCATCGATACATAGTGAAAGACTTGCCCTTTGGAGAAAAACCAGTCTTTTTAGAAATAAACAGAAGACAATTCAAATGTGATTCATGTAAAAAACCTTTTAGTGAAGACTTAAATTTCGTGAATCGAAAAAGAACTTATACAAAAAGATTAGCCCAGAAAATAATACAAGACGTTTTAGAAAATGACATACACAGTGTCGCATCTAAAGGGATTGTGACGACAGAAGAAATAGAAAGAATGCTGAAAGATGCATCTACTGAAATATCTTCATCAAAACCTTTAGGGTTAAAAAGACTTGGAATCGATGAAATAGCTCTGGTGAAAGGTCATGGAAATTACTGTGCGGTTTTAATAGATTTGGATACATCTAAACTCATAGCGATGTTACGTGGACGGACACAAGAAGTCGTGAAAAAAATCTTAATTGAGTGGGGTTCGGAGGTTTTAGATAAAATTGAAGAAGTGAGTATAGATTTATGGCAAGGATACAAAAACTTAGTGAAAGAATTAATGCCTAACGCGCAATTAGTAGCTGATAGATTTCATGTAATGATACAGATAAATAAGGAAATAGATACACAAAGGAAGAAAGAAAAGAATCAGATAGAGTCAGTTATTAAACAAGCCAAATATCCCCAAGATAAAGTAGACAGTGAAAAAATACTACAAGGACTTATAAAAAGTAAATATGTCTTACTTAAAAATGAAAAAGAGCTAAGTCAAGTCCAACAAGATAAATTAATTGAAGTAAAACAAGTGTCTCCTAGTCTAAAAATCATGCATGAATTAAAAGAGGAAATTCGACAAATTTTTGAAACGACAAATAATTGGTATGACGGATTATTTAAACTAGGGATGTGGTTATCAAAGGCAAAAAAACATTTTCCTAATAGTTATAATACAATCCTTCGCTGGTTTGATGAAATAATTGCCTACTTTGATAACAGGACGACTAGTGGTGCTGTTGAAGGCATTAATAACAAACTTAAGCTAATTAAACGTGCAGAGGACTGGATTTAGAAACTTTGATAACTTCCGGGTTCGGTGCTTATTAAATTGGTCGTTTAATTGTTAGTTTAGTTTTCATTAGTTTTTGAACAATAGAGAGTTGTCAATGTCTGAAATCCATGATTTTCAAGATTTAAAAATTTGGCAAAAAGGTATGGATATAGCCGAAAAATGCTATTTTTTGACTAAATCTTTCCCTAAAGACGAGTTATATGGCATGGTACAACAAATTAGGAAATCCGCTGTATCTATTCCAGCTAATATAGCCGAAGGATATGGAAGAAGGTCAACAACTGAATACATTAGATTTCTTAATATTGCTCAAGGCTCGGTTAATGAATTAGAAACACACGTTATTCTATCTCACCGGGTCGGACTATCTAAACATGAAGAGATAGAACCGATTATTTTTTTGCTACGAGAAGAAAGTCGCATGATTATTGCTCTTATTAAGAAGCTAGAATAATGCTCTCTCCTCCCTTTTTCCCTTTTTCCTTTCTTCACTGTTCCCTGTTCCCTGTTCCCTGTTCCCTCTTCAGTACTTGTTAGTTTTGCATAACAAGTACTGAAGAACCAGAAAAATTGATTTAGTATTATTATAAAACAGCCTTATATAGATTTGGTTTACTTGTCAAATACTGAGTTTATCAAACAGAACATGGGCGAGTGTACTAATTTCTGGATTGATATGCACTCGGATTACGATAACTCTTAACTTGGGTTAAGACTAAATTTCGTGCATTTCAAAAGTAAAAGATATGTGTAGCAGACTATCAACTATCACATGGTTACTTCGGAACCTACTAGATTTGAAAAGCGTTCAATCGTTGTCAATAAAACCAACTTAAAATCTTCAACGTCAGACGTGGCTTATTGGCGAAGCCAACCCTACGCTGTGAGGCTTGCTGCTTTAGAAACCATCCGTCGCGAATTTCATCAATGGAAGTATCATGCTGAACCAGGATTTCAAAGAGTTTATAAAATTGTTAAACGAGCATGAGGTTCGCAGCCCTCTTGATAATTTAGTCCGCGCAGGCGGACTTCGTTTGTATAGCCGTGATTTCTAATCACTCAATCTAAATCTGAAACCACCCAGTCAACGCCACAGCCAACGCATCTGCAGCATCATCGGGGCGGGGAACATAATCCAAGTTCAACTCGTGCGCCACGGCTGCTTGAACCTCTTGTTTCTCTGCATTCCCATACCCAGTAAGCGCTTGTTTAATTTGAGCGGGTGTAAACTCCACAATCGGTAACTTATGCTGTGCAAGAACTAACAACACAACACCCCGTGCTTGTGCCACGAGGATCGTATTTGCCATACGATAGAAGAAGAACTTCTCAATAGCCACTAATTCTGGTTTATATTCCCCAATCAGGGTGTGCAGATCGTCGTATATCATACATAGTCGTTGTCCTAACTCCATACTCGCTGGGGTACTGATAACACCAAAATCTAGTAAATTTACTGATTCTTGTTGCCCCTTAGTTTGATTTTTTTGGCATATAATCGCGCCGAATCCCAAACTTGCCAGTCCGGGATCTAGCCCTAAAATTCGCTGTTCCATTCACTTGTTGTTTCTCTATAACCAGAGGAAAATAAGTCGGCACACTGGCAACTTTGACTACTCTGTTTTGGTCTAATGGGATGGCAAAATGTCACAATTCCACATTCGGGAAAAAACCAGGTGGTGTACATTTTCTGTTATTCATTGTTGTTAGTAGCACTGCTCCTTTTTGTGGTATGTCAATTGGTTTTCTCAGACAAGCCCTCAACGCCCTGCAAAAGCAGTCGCGCCGTCGCACTTCCCATCGGGTTAATCAGTGGTTCAAGTGGTTGTCCCCTGGATTATCGATCAAACGATGGTTGCTCATCAGCGTTGGGGGCGTACTGCTAGCAAGTTTGGGTCTTGCTATTTGGGTTAGACTAACGCCAATTTTTTGGGCAATTGAGTTGATTCGGAGCTTTCTGGGAGCAATCACCAATATTGTACCGTACTACATCAGCGGTCCTTTGGTTTTGTTGTGCGGCTTGCTCTTGCTTTTATGGGGACAAAGCCGGACAGTAGGTTCAATTACTGAAGTCCTCAGACCAGAAGGCGATGAAGAACTTATTGATGTCTTGCTGGCACATCGTCGATTGTACCGAGGCCCAAAAATTGTCACAATTGGCGGTGGTACCGGTCTTTCTACATTACTTCGAGGACTTAAGGTTTACAGCGCTAACATCACCGCTATTGTGACTGTTGCAGACGATGGCGGTTCTTCGGGGCGGTTGCGTCGGGAAATTGGTGTTCTACCACCAGGTGATATTCGTAACTGCTTGGCTGCACTCGCTGATGAAGAAAAGTTGTTAACTGAACTGTTTCAATATCGTTTTAAAGCAGGGGATGGATTGACAGGTCACAGTTTTGGGAATCTGTTCTTAACAGCACTCAGTGATATTACTGGCGATCTCGAACGGGCGATCGCAGCTAGTTCTAAAGTCTTAGCTATCCGAGGACAAGTTTTGCCAGCAACTCTCAGTGATGTTCGCCTTTGGGCAGAATTGTCTGATGGTCGTCGAATTGAGGGTGAATCTAATATCACCGCCGCCGGAGGTCATATTGTCAAAATTGGCTGTACCCCCGCCCATCCCCCAGCTTTACCAGCCGCTATTAAGGCAATCAAAGAAGCTGACTATATTATTATGGGTCCCGGCAGTCTTTTCACTAGCGTAATTCCCAATCTGCTAGTCCCAGAAATTGCTGATGCGATCGCAGCTTCTGAAGCACCCCGTATTTATGTTTGTAACATCATGACTCAACCGGGGGAAACTCAAGATTACACTGTTGCCGATCACATTCGAGCCATTGATGCTGCATGTGGAAAACCCCTATTTAACGCCGTACTCGTACATAAAAAATCTCCCACTCCTCGCGCACTTGTCCGTTATGCCCAACAAAACTCCCATCCCGTTTTTCTTGACCGAGAAGAAGTCACAATGTTAGGGCGGCGAATAGTTCTGGCAAATGTCATGCATGAAGATGAAACAGGTTGCGTGCGCCACAATCCCCAACGACTGGCAAAAGTGTTATGGCGTTGGTACAGTGGAGCACATCAAGGGAAATAGGTATTGGATAGTTGCTAATTGCTAATTGCTAATTGCTAATTGTTTAGAAGCCATTAGCCATTAGCCATTAGCCATTAGCCATTAGCCATTAGCCATTAGCCATTTATGAAAATTTCTTTGTCAAATACTACGGCAACACGCAAACTCGGTATTGCACTCGGTCAATCTTTAGATGCTGGAAGCATTATTTTACTACAGGGTGATTTAGGTGCAGGTAAAACAACCCTAGTACAAGGTCTAGGTGAAGGTTTGGGTATTCCCGAACCTATTGTTAGCCCTACTTTCACCCTGATTAATGAATACACGGAAGGACGTATCCCTCTGTATCACCTCGATCTATATCGTTTAGAACCAAAGGAAGTGGCTGCTTTAAATCTGGAAACTTATTGGGAAGGTGTTGAGGTCACACCAGGAATTGTGGCAATTGAGTGGGCTGAACGATTGCCATATAAGCCAGATAGTTATATAATAGTTAATCTGACTTATGAAAATGACGGCAGTCGTCAAGCCGCGATCGCAACACACAATTGTATTGTGTCGAAGGAACTATTGGGAGCTAATTTGTAATTCGCGATGGAATTTAGCGAGTATTTTACTAAAGACCTCGAGTTACAAGTTAACTATGTTGTTGTACCTAACTCTTACTTAATATCCAGAGAAAGACTCAAACCAAGCAACGCCAGCCTTTTTAGCTGTGGGTATGAAAATCCAAGCAAGGCGCTGGTTTTCCGTCATACTATTGCCTGCATATGTATGCTGGTCAATTCTGCCACTTCCACGTTCGTCGTAATTAGCTAGCATTGTCATTGTTTTTACCAAGTATTGTTTACAAATATTCTCCGTAGGTAGATATTTCACCAGTCATGTTACTGACTGGTTCCTCTACTTATGTAAACAAAGACTCAGTAGTTTTTTATCAAGATTTCATGAAGTCTGTATAAAATACACTTACGTATCAGAAAATGTTAACTGCGAACAGTTTATTAAAGGATTTACTGATAGGTCAGTGACCAGTGACCAGTAACCAATGACCAATGACCACTAACCACTAACCACTAACCACTAACCACTAACAAATAACTATTGATTAAACGTTAATGCTTGACCTCGGACTTCTGTGTACAACTTGCCTTTTTCATAAACAGTTTGACCACCTACAATTGTCACAACGGGCCATCCTGTTAGATTCCAACCTTCAAAGGGACTCCAACCGCACTTAGTTAATAGTTCTTCTGGGCGTACTGGATGGTATGTGTTTAAATCTACTAGGACTAAATCGGCGTCGTAACCGGGTGCGATCACTCCTTTGTTGGGAATAGAATATGCTTTAGCTACAGCTTGAGACATCCAGTTTGCCACTTGGGCAACAGTACATTTCCCGTCTACTGCGGCTGTTAGCATTAAAGGAAGGGAGGTTTCTACTCCGGGCATTCCAGAGGGAGTCTTCGGGTATTCTTGCGCTTTTTCTTCTAAAGTATGTGGCGCGTGGTCTGTGGCAATGAAATCGATAATACCATCGCGTAAGGCTTGCCAAAGAACTTCGTTATCGTGATGCGATCGCAAAGGCGGGTTCATTTGTGCTCTTGTTCCTACCTTGGCGTAAGCATCTGTATTCAACAATAAGTGCTGCGGCGTGACTTCTGCTGTTACCCAACTGGGTTTGTCTTGACGCAACAACTCTGCTTCTTCTGCTGTTGACATATGCAGAATATGCAGGCGACGTTGATATTTTTTAGAAAGCTTTAATGCTTGCTGGGTTGCTAGTAATGCTGCTTGGTTATCTTGGATTTGAGAATGAATTGCGGGGTCATGAATACCAGCAAATTCTGCTCTTCGCTGTTGTATTCTGGCTTGGTCTTCTGCATGAACAGCAATTAATCGGTCTCCTTTGGCAAAAATTGCCTCTAGTGCAGCGTCTTGGTCAACCAGTAATGAACCGTGCATCGACCCCATGAAAATTTTGATTCCTGGTGTCGGCTTTGCTAATAGTAAATCTGGAAGATTGTCTGCTGTTGCTCCTATAAAAAATCCATAATTCACCAGGCTCTTTTGGGATGCTCGCTGTAACTTGTCATCTAGTGCATACTGGCTAATTGTTGGCGGGCGTGTATTTGGCATTTCTAAAAATGAAGTCACTCCCCCTTTAGCACAAGCACAACTTGCTGTAAATAAGTCTTCCTTATATTCAAGTCCCGGTTCCCGAAAATGTACTTGTGGATCGATGACTCCTGGCAACAAAGTTAACCCTTCTGCGTCAATTTCTCTGGTAGGGGTTGCCTTTGTAATCTCTGGAGCCACCTCAACTATTGTGCGATCGCTCGTCAACACATCACCCACTAGCAATTCACCAGTAGGTAGAACGATGCGAGCACGACGAATTAGCAAACTACTTGCGGTCAATGGCATGGGTTTGTAACTTTCTAGAAGCGGTCAGCTGGGTTATAACGAGAGCTAAGCGTGACAGATCACCATCCATATAGGTTAAACTTGGTTGAACTACGAGCGGGAGTATTGTGTTCTTCGTTACAAAAAAGTTAATATTTCTTAAACTATGAGTTAGTGTATGAATTTGTTTCTTTCTACCCTCTCCCTTTTTGTAAAGTTAAGATAAACCAATACAACATCCCAGCTCGGATCAATAGCTCCTCTGCTTTTTATAAGCTATCACTCTAGTACTTTCATGCAAAATCAAGTGTCTGATAACAACTCTAGCCATCAACAGCCCAATAATTCTTGGATCGCAGAACTAGGTAGGACAATAGTTTTAAGCGTTGTTCTCGCCTTGGGAATTCGTACCTTTGTTGCTGAAGCTCGTTGGATTCCCTCTGGTTCTATGGAACCGACTTTACACGGTTCCCCAAATCAGTGGGAAGCAGACAAAATTATTGTGGATAAATTAGGCTACAAATTTTCTGAGCCGAAGCGAGGCGATATTGTAGTATTTTCTCCTACAAAAGAACTGCAAAAAGAACAATATCAAGACGCTTTTATCAAGCGTGTAATTGCCCTACCTGGAGAAAAGGTAGAACTCAAGAGCGGTAAAGTGTATATCAATGGTAAGCCTTTACCAGAGCAACAGTACGTGACAGATGGTCAGCGTACTGTTGTTGACGTTTGTACATCCGGTCAACAACCTCCTTTCTTATCCCAACCCGTTACGATACCAAATGATTCATACTTAGTATTAGGAGATAACCGTAACAGCAGTTACGATAGTCGTTGCTGGGGTGTTGTTCCCCGTGAAAATATTATTGGTCGTGCGGTACTTCGCTTCTGGCCTCTCAATCAAATTGGGGGAATAGATAAAAAAGAGTTATATAACAATTAGTTGTTAGTGGTTAGAGGTTAGTGGTTAATGGTAGAACGCCTGACAGCTTTTAAGGTATAGAACCACATTACACTCTTGTGTTACTTGTGTTACTTGTGTTATTGGCCTCCTAGCCAGTACATTCCCCAGACTACCAATACTACTTGGTTAAGACATAAATTCCAAAACACGTAGGTTGGGTTGAGGAACGAAACCCAACATCTAGAGCATTTGTTGGGTTTCGCTCGTGCTCAACCCAACAAAGCTAAAATTCTCAGCTCTTGCAGTATTACCCAGACTACATAATCTGAAAATTGCCCCCCAACTAACAGTTCAAAATTTTACCCAAGCTTCTGTTTTCAAGCTTGGGTTTTTTTATGATGTAGCTACCTTTGTCTTTCTTGTTCTCTTCATATCGACTTCGGGGTTTTCTGGGATTGGGTAAATTATGATGACTTGAGAGAATTAAGTAACAGGCTAGAGTGAAAATCCCATGAGTTACGAAAAATTAGTTTTGAATAAGGTTACCAATCAAAAAGATATCTTAATTATTGATGATACAGCAGATAACCTGCGTGTTTTGTCATCAATTCTTACCAAGCAAGGATATAGTGTTCGCAAAGCACTGAACTGGCAAATGGCTTTAATGGCTTGTAAAACTGTGTTACCCGATTTAATTTTACTCGACATTATGATGCCAGAGGTGGATGGATATGAAGTTTGTCAGAGATTGAAAACTTTAGACATCACTGCTGATATTCCAGTGATTTTTATGAGTGCTTTGGGGGATGTGTTTGATAAAGTAAAAGCTTTTGGTGTTGGTGGTGTGGACTATATTACCAAACCCTTTGAATTGGAAGAACTTGTTGTGCGGGTACAAAGTCAACTGGCTTTGAGAACGGCGCAACAAGAAATTTTGAACCTGAATACCAAGTTGGAACACAAAGTTAAAGAGCGCACAAGCGAGCTGGAAACATCTGTAAACAAGCTACAGCAGGAAATGAAGAGACGCAAACACCTGCAAAGCAAACTCCTGGAGATGGCATTGCACGATCCTTTGACTAAGTTACCCAATCGCACTCTGTTTATTAAAAAGTTAGAGAAAGCACTTCAACGTGCAAAACTTGAGTCTGATTATGGGTTTGCCGTACTTTTTTTGGATTGCGATCGCTTTAAAATTGTCAATGATTCTCTCGGTCATTTTGTCGGGGATGAATTGCTAATTGCGATCGCCCGTCGCTTGCAAGCATCCCTCAATCCCAAAGATACATTAGCACGATTTGGTGGTGATGAGTTTGCGATTCTTTTAGAAAAGATAACAGATATTCGCATGGCTATTAATGCTGCTAATGCTGTTTTACAGCAATTATCAGTGGCTTTTCAGTTATCCAGACATGAAGTCTTTATTAATGCCAGTATTGGTATTATTTGGGGAGAGAGCCACTACGAACAGCCAGAATATCTGTTAAGGGATGCTGATACGGCAATGTATCGTGCAAAGGCTTTAGGAAAAGGGAGATATCACGTTTTTGATCCCGCAATGCATCAAGAAGCAATGCAGCTTTTGCAACTCGAACACGATCTGAGAATAGGAGTAGAACGAAAAGAGTTTTTTGTTCAATATCAACCTATCGTTTCCCTAAAAACCGGTAGAATTTCTGGGTTTGAAGCCCTTGTACGCTGGCAGCATCCCGTTCGTGGGCTAATTCCTCCTACTGTGTTTGTACCCATAGCAGAAGAGACGGGTTTGATTGGGGCTATTGACACTTGGGTTTTACAATCGGCTTGCTATCAATTACGCATTTGGCAAAATCACCCGAAAACAGAGACTTCTCTCACAATGAGCGTGAATTTGTCAGCAGGTTTGTTTTCCCATCTTGATATTGTAACAGCGGTTGACAAAATTCTTGATGAAACTCAAGTCAATCCTGCCTGTTTGCAGCTAGAAATTACAGAAAGTGTCATCATGGAAAATACTGAGACACTAAAAATAATTCTTCAGCAGTTAAAAGACAGGAAGATTAGGTTAATTATGGATGATTTTGGGACTGGGTACTCCTCATTGAGTTATTTACACAGCTTTCCTTTTCATGCCCTTAAGATTGACAAATCCTTTGTCCGCCGAATGCAGGAGAATCAACAGAACATGGGACTTGTACCCGCAACGATTGGTATTGCCCATTCTATGGGAATGAATGCGATCGCAGAAGGTGTAGAAACTCCCGAACAATTAGCCCAGCTACGAAGCATGAACTGCGATCTTGCTCAAGGTTATCTATTTTCTAAAGCAGTAGACCCAGAGTTAGCTCTAGATCTGATTGCCGCAGTACCTCAATGGTAAATAAAAGGACAACATATGAATCAAGATCCATCAACATCTAATTATGGCAGTATTCTAATAGTTGATGACCAGCTTGATAACTTGCGCGTATTATCGACTATTTTAGCAAAAGAGGGGTATCATGTTCGTAAAGCCCTGAACGGTCAAATGGCTTTAACTGCCGTCAAGACCTTGCCACCAGATCTTATTTTGCTAGATATTAATATGCCTGAAATGGATGGCTATGAGGTGTGCGAAAGATTAAAAGCCGATCCACTCAACTGCAATATACCTGTGATTTTTATCAGTATTTTAGATGATGTCTTAGATAAAGTTAAAGGAATTAAAGTTGGTGGTGCAGACTACATTACCAAACCATTTCAGTTTGAAGAGGTCATTGCACGGGTACACAATCAACTGACTATTCAAAGATTACAGAGGGAACTTCGAGAAACCAACCAAAAGCTTTCAGAGCAAAATGCTTTGTTGTTATCAGAAATAGAAAAACGCGTTCAAGTTGAATCTGCCTTACAAACAGCTAACGACAAACTGCGAGAGTTGGTTTGGGTAGACAGTTTAACACAAGTTTCCAACCGCCGTTTTCTAGACGATTACTTGCAACGAGAATGGCAGAGATCAGCACGAGAGCAGCTACCCCTTTCTTTTATTTTGTGCGATATAGACTGTTTTAAATCTTACAACGATACTTACGGTCACGTAGCAGGTGATGATTGTTTGAGGAAAGTGGCTCGGGCTATTCACTATGCAGTCAGGCGTCCTGCTGATTTGGTAGCTCGTTATGGAGGAGAAGAGTTTGCTGTTGTTTTACCCAATACAAATTTTCATGGAGCAGTACGCGTGGCGGAAAATGTTAGGCTACGGGTAAAAGAACTAAAAATTCCACATTCTTCGTCTTTTGTGAAAAATTATATTACCTTAAGTATGGGTATAGCAACTAAAGTTCCCGTGAATCCGTCTTTACCGGAAACCCTTATTGCCGCTAGTGATAAGGCCCTTTACCAAGCGAAACTACAGGGACGTAACGGATATTGTGCTTGTGTACCTGTTGCCCGGAAAAATTGCTCCGGAAATCTTTCGATCGCAGGAGAAATTAAATGTTGGAATAAACAGTATATCTTTGAGGAGGAAGGTTCTTTGAGTGAAGAGTAGTAAAAAGGAGGAACTATAAGGTAAAATTACGTATTTGCCACTCCCTACTCCCTATTCCCTACTCCCTGTTTCAAGCTAGTTGCGTGGAAAACAGTTTTAGCTCCTCCAATCGTTAAAAGTCTAATTTTAAAAAATGCATTTAAATCAAGAATACAAAGCCAATATTTTAGTTGTTGATGATACACCGGATAACCTACGTCTGTTATCTGCAATGCTAACAGCACAAGGTTATGAAGTTCGTAAAGCTTTGAATGGTAAAATGGCATTAACTGCCTGTCAGATGGTTTTGCCGGATGTTATTCTGCTTGATATTAATATGCCCGGAATGGATGGTTATGAAGTTTGCAAGCAACTCAAAGTTGATGAAAGAACGTATGATATTCCAGTGATTTTCATTAGTGCTTTGGATGATGTATTGGATAAGGTAAAAGCTTTTGACGTTGGAGGTGTAGACTACATCACTAAACCTTTCCATGGAGCAGAAGTGTTATTGCGGATTGAAAATCAAATCAATTTACGTTTTCTCCAGCATAAACTGAAAGAACAAAATTTATTGTTACAAAAAACCCTTGACGAATTAAAAGTTGCTCAAGTTCAGCAGATCCAAAATGAGAAAATGGCAGCATTGGGACAGATGGTTGCTGGAATTGCCCACGAAGTTAACAATCCCATCAGTTTAATTTATGGAAATATTGAGTATGTTAGGCAGTACGTGCAACAATTAATTAATGTGGTGGAAGTTTATCATGAAGAGTATCCAAATCATACACCAAAAATTCAGCAAACAGTTCAGGATATAGACTTAAATTTCTTGATGAATGATGTGCAAAAGTTGATGGGTGCTCTGTATAGGGGTGCCGATCGCATCCGTCAAATAGTACTGGCGCTACAAAACTTTTCCAGACTTGATGAAGCTGAGATGAAGCCAGTCAATATCCATGAAGGTATAGACAGTACCATTATCATGTTACAGCATCGACTGAAAGAAACAGAGCATCGTCCCGGTATTAATGTTACAAGAGAATACAGTAGTTTGCCTTTAGTGAATTGTTATCCTAGCGATCTCAATCAGGTGTTTATGCACATCATAAGTAATGCGATTGATGCTTTAGATCGGGGCATGGGGCATGGGGCATGGGGCATGGAAATAACTTCCGATGCCCATAGCCCATTGCCCGTTTCCCACTGCCCTACAATTCACATTCAAACTCAACTGACAAGCAACAACACAGTTAGAGTTAGCATTGCTGATAATGGTCCTGGGATGGATGAGTCAGTGCGAACGCACTTATTCGATCCGTTCTTTACAACAAAGCCTGTGGGAAAAGGGAGTGGACTGGGATTATCTATTAGCCATCAAATTGTGGTAAACAAACATCAAGGAAACATCCACTGTCACTCCTCGGTTGGGAAAGGAGCAGAGTTTATCATTGAAATACCAATTGAGCAACCAGAAACAGCATCGCACACCGAAAACTAAGGACTTGTGGCTTGAAAAGTACTATTGCTAAGTATGAAGAGAAAGATAAGAATCTTCATCATAAAACTGAATTGCCCTGAATGCTGTCTCTTGCTTAGCAACTTATTCTTTAGCAGGTCATAAGTTTTTGAATTAATGTTCTACATTTTTCTATTGCATTGCATAATAGAATTGTGACTCATTTGTTAGACCCTTTACGTTCGCTTGAGGAAGGTCACTGGTTCAAGCTCATATGCGGAGCCAGCTTCCAACATCTGCCAGCAGTCAGAAGCTTAACATTAGCCTACACATTGGCAGGGGCTGACTGCATAGATGTTGCCGCCGATCCGTCTGTGATTGCTGCAGCTAAGGAGGGGCTGCAAATTGCATCAGAGTTGGGTAGGTCAGTCGGACAGCAAGGATTTGGCCGGTATGAAAAAAAACCGCTCTTGATGGTCAGCCTTAATGATGGCGAAGACCCGCATTTTCGGAAAGCCGAATTTAATGTCACGCAATGCCCCACAAACTGTACTCGCCCCTGTGAAAAAATTTGTCCGGCCCAAGCAATTGTTTTCGATGGCGTAAATAGCAACTTTTCGGGAGTCTTATCTCAAAAGTGCTACGGCTGCGGTCGTTGCATTCCTATATGTCCATATGATATAATTTATACAAAGTCATATGTATCAACACCGGGAGCGATCGCGCCATTGATATTGTCAACTGGGGTAGATGCCGTAGAAATTCATACAAATGTTGGGCGTTTGGCAGAATTCAAAAGATTGTGGCAAGCCATAGCACCGTGGGTTGAGCGGTTGAAGTTAGTAGCAATTAGCTGTCCCGATGGGAACGGTTTGATTGACTATCTTCACACTCTCTATGAGGTCATTAGCCCCCTACCTTGCGTCCTAGTTTGGCAAACAGATGGTCGTCCCATGAGTGGAGACATTGGCGATGGTACGACATTAGCAGCCGTCAAGTTAGGGCAAAAAGTTTTGGCAGCAAAATTACCGGGATATGTGCAGTTGGCAGGAGGAACCAACAGCTACACCGTTGCTAAGTTACGGGCAATGGGGCTTTTGAACGATTTTAGATTGCCGATTTTAGATTTTGGATTAGAAGACTGTAATCCAAAATCCAAAATCCAAAATCCAAAATCCAAAATCCAAAATCCAAAATCCAAAATTGCCGGAATCGCATACGGTAGCTACGCCCGAGTTTTGCTGTCACCGATTTTAGAAGAGTTAGAACAGAGGGAGGTGAATCAAGCCAATGTCAAAATAAGCATGCGCCTAGAAGAAGAACCTTCATTGCTCTGGCAAGCAGTTAAGCTTGCAGATTCCCTCGTTTCCCAGCTCAAGTCGCGGCAATAAGGGCTGTCAGTCCTGAAAACCGCCTTTGGGACATTTTTCAAGATGGAAAACTCCAGTATGGAAATGTCCTCGCTATCTCTAAAAAACGTCACCATAGAAAGCATGACGATTACAGACGATCTCCAAAAATTATTAGATATATTGCCCCAAGACCTGCGGCAAACTCTAGAAAAGCATCCACAACGAGATAGCTTAGTTGAAGTAGTCTTGGATTTAGGTCGTCGCCCAGAAGCTCGGTTTCCGTCAGCAGCTGAGTATCTGAGTGAAGTCCCCGTTACTCAAGAGCAGATAGATGATTGTATTCAAAGAGTGGGAACTTTTGGTGGAGATAATCGGGCAGGAATTGAGCAAACCCTGCATCGGATCAGTGCCATCCGCAACCGCAGTGGAAAGATTATAGGTCTAACCTGTCGAGTTGGTCGGGCGATATTCGGTACAATTGGCATGATTCGCGATTTAGTAGAAACTGGAAAATCGATTCTCATGCTAGGACGCCCAGGTGTGGGCAAAACAACAGCCTTGCGGGAAATTGCCCGCGTTCTGGCTGATGAACTGAACAAACGAGTAGTGATTATCGATACCTCTAATGAAATAGCAGGTGATGGTGACGTTGCTCACCCCGCCATTGGGCGATCGCGACGGATGCAAGTGGCTCATCCAGAACTACAACATCAAGTGATGATTGAAGCGGTGGAGAACCATATGCCAGAAGTCATCGTGATTGATGAAATTGGTACAGAATTGGAAGCCCTAGCCGCCCGTACCATAGCCGAACGAGGTGTTCAATTGGTGGGAACCGCCCATGGCAACCAGATTGAAAATTTGATAAAAAACCCAACGCTTTCAGATTTAGTGGGTGGTATCCAGGCTGTGACGCTGGGAGACGATGAAGCTAGGCGGCGGGGGACTCAAAAAACTGTTTTGGAACGAAAAGCCCCTCCGACTTTTGAAATTGCTGTAGAAATGTTGGAACGAGAGCGCTGGGTGGTACACGAAAGTGTATCGGATACAGTAGATACTCTTCTTCGAGGACGTCAACCCAACCCGCAAGTCAGAACTGTTGATGAGAAGGGCAAGGTGGTGGTTTCCCGCCAAGTCATTCCCCTTTCGAGTCGCACGCACGCAACAGTTAGCGAGGACAGTTTTGCAACTTCAGCCAGACATTCCAACGGTTGGCGTACAACCGGTCAAATGCTACCCCTACCTTCAATAGGAAGTGAAACACAAAACGGGTCGGGGAAAAGCGAGTTTGACCGTTTGTTGGATGAATCTTTAAGTGAATTTGATGGCTTGGATACTGAATATAGATATCCGGGACCTAATGGCGAGGATTTGCCACTGCACATATATCCCTATGGTGTCAGCCGCAGCCAATTAGATCAGGTCATTCAGGTTCTTTCTTTGCCCATAGTCTTGACAAAAGATATCGATAGTGCTGATGCGATATTGGCATTGCGATCGCACGTCAAAAATCATGCCAAATTGAGGCAATTGGCGAAAGCCCGCCAAGTCCCAATCCACATGATTAAAGCCAGCACCATGCCGCAGATTACCAGAGGTTTGCGACGCTTGCTCAATCTTGACGATCCCGAAATTGGCGACGAAAGAGAAATGCAACTCTTTCTGCACAGCGCCAGTGATGATGAGATTGACGCCCTAGAGGAAGCAAGACTTGCTGTCGAACAAATTGTGATCCCCAAAGGGCAACCAGTCGAATTGTTACCCCGTTCTGCCTCAGTACGCAAAATGCAACATGAGTTAGTAGAACACTATCGCCTCAAGTCCGACAGTTTTGGCGAAGAACCAAATCGGCGTCTGCGGATTTATCCGGCATAATTTCAGCTTCCATTCCTTTGCCATCAGGGTGCGTTAGCTTCCGCGTAACGCACCATTTTAATGTTTTAGTTAGCAGGTGGTAAAGACAATCGATTTGGTTGAATCACAACAGTATCTTCACGAGTATCAACTTCTGTTGGTACTTCCGATGCTAACAATTGCCGAATGAGTCGTGCGATCGCTTTTTGTGCTATCTGGTTGGCTATTTGTTGTCCCAAACGCTGCACTCCGGGATTAAATAGCAACTCAGCAAGTTGGGGTGCAAGTTGTGTGGCATCAAATCCGCGAGTTTCTTGCAGAATATTTAAGATCCGTTTGATATGATCCAAGGTTTGTTGTTGCTCGATTGTCGCACTAGGGGTTTCATTAATTGCTGCAATTCCAACTCTTTCTCGCAGTAAATATGTAAAGTTATGCAAAACATTTGTAGTTGCTGCATTCACCCCTTTGAGAATTTCATCAACTAACTTATCGCGAATAAAAGCTCCCCGTTCGGAAGATAAAAAGTCTATTCCCTGATTGAGAACTAAGTTGAAATCATAATCCTCATTATTGCGAGCATTGCGTAATAAATTTTCTAAACGATTCCAACGAAATCTACCTTCTTTAAATAACAAATCTCGCAAAGATGCTCTTAATTCAGGCGCTGGATCTGTTAATAAACGTTTAGCAACATAGGGATATGCTTCACTCAGAACTTTGAAGTTAGGATCTATATAGATAGCAATTCCTTCTAAAGTCACCAAAGAACGAATAATTAAAGCATAGTATGGTGGGACGCGGAAGGGATATTCATACATCAAATTTGAAAGGTCATCGGTGATACTCTTAATGTTTAACTGAGCTACACTAGCACCTTGAGCTTCAGCAAACACTTTTGCAAAAGCTGGAACAATTGGTGTTAAATCTGTATCCGGTGACAAAAAATCTAACTTGACGTAATCTTGTGCCAACGCTTCAAAATCGCGATTGACAACGTGAACGATCGCTTCTAGCAAACCATAGCGTTGCTTGGGCTGAATTTCACTCATCATCCCAAAATCTAGATAAGCCAATTTGCCATCTAGAGTTGCTAGTAAATTTCCAGGATGCGGATCGGCGTGGAAAAATCCATGTTCGAGTAACTGGCGCAAAGAACATTGTACGCCTACTTCTATTAAATAACGAGCGTCGATTCCTAGCGAGCGGATTTCTTCTGTTTGAGTTAATTTAACACCATTAATCCACTCCATGGTTAAAACACGACGATTTGTGTACTCCCAATATATCTTGGGAACATAAACGTCTTTTAGATGACCGTAGAGTTCAAAAAACCTCTCCGCATTTTCTCCTTCATGAATGTAGTCCATCTCCTCAAAAATGCGAGTGCCTAATTCATCAAGAATACCTGCAAGATCGCTCCGTACCCGTTTAACTTTTTTCTGCGCCCATACAGCAAGTTTTCGTAGAATATATAAGTCAATAGTTATGTTTTCTCGTAAGTCTGGACGTTGAACTTTAACAGCAACCTCTTCACCCGTATTGAGTCTACCTTTATAAACTTGACCTAAAGAAGCTGCTGCTATGGGATCTTTTGAAAGAACGGGATAAATTTCTGCTGGCGGTAAACCGAGTTCTTCTTCAATAAATTGATAAGCTATTTCATTGGGAAAAGGTGGTAGCTTATCTTGTAATTGAGCAAGTTCTTCTAAATATACAGCAGGCACTAAATCTGGTCTGGTGGATAAAGCCTGTCCAATTTTAATGTATGCTGGCCCTAGCTTTGTCAGCAGTTTTCGCAACTTAATTGCTTGTCTTCGGTCATTTTTGACAACAACTCCTCGTTTGCTATCCCACCACAATCCAAAAACAAATGACACAGTTGGTACTAAAACTGCAAATACACGACGCAAAACTTGTAAGGGTGTTTGCTCATAGTTTAGGGCAATCTCCCTAGCATCGTAACGTATTTGTTTAGATTCACGTTTCCTACCTAAAAGCACGCGATCGCTTCTATACGGTAAGCTGTCTCCTCTAGCTACCGCAGCATTTTTCAAACCTGGTTGTGTAGCAGAATATTCATTTTGGCTAATTTTGCCTGCATGGTTGTCGTTAACAGACACTTCTATCACCGAAATAGTTTTAGAAGGGTCTTTGTTTGGTTGGGAATTGTAGGAAACTGTCTTGGCATTCATGAGGTTACCACTGCATGGAATTAATTTGTTAATTATTGTAACAATATGTTACGCAATAAGTCAGTTTTCATTTACCAGTTACTGGTCACTGGCTACTGGTCACTGGTCACTGATAAAAAAAGTCTATCTTCAACCACCAATCTTTGTGAAAGTCAAATTAAACTAGGTTAGGTACACTCAAGGGGTTTTTATTCAATGGTATTGGGTATAGCCGATCGCTTACAGGTCATTCTCAGTGTCTCTTGAATTGGAAATATCCGGCGTCTGTCCTCACGGAGAATTTAACTAGATGTTGCTCTCTCTGCGAATAGAAAACTTTGCTCTCATTGACCAACTGGAATTGGAATTTGGCGCAGGACTCAACGTGTTGACAGGTGAAACTGGCGCAGGCAAATCCATCATCCTAGATGCGATTGATGCCGTCCTCGGTGGCAAAGTCTCCAGCCGTGTCATTCGTACTGGCACAAATCGGTCAATGGTAGAAGCGACTTTTACCGCTAACTCTGCATTAGCCGCTTGGCTGAGCGAACAGGAAATAGATTTAATTGACGAACACTCCATCATTCTTAGTCGAGAAATTACTGAAACCACCAGTAATATCCGCAGTCGTTCGCGGGTTAATGGAGTGTTGGTGAATCGGCAAGTCATGACAGGGCTGCGCGCTCGCCTTGTGGAAATCACGGCTCAAGGTCAAACTGTACAAGTAGGACAATCTGCTCAAGTTCGGGATTGGTTGGATGTTTATGGCGGTAACTCCTTAATACAGCAGCGCCAAGTTGTTGCAGCTGCTTTCGGTGCATATCAACAAGCGCACCTAATACTGGAAAAACGCCGGACATCAGAACGAGAACGGTTACAACAGTTAGACTTGTTAACGTATCAAATACAAGAATTAAAAGCAGCAAACTTAAGCGATCCTGACGAATTCGATAAGCTTTTACAAGAGCGGGAACGCCTCAGCCATGTAGTTGAACTGCAGCAAATGAGTTACAAAGTCTATCAAGCTTTGTACCAAAATGATAATGAAGCCCCGGCAGCAGGAGACCTTTTGGGAGACAGTGAGATGATATTAACCAACATGGTTGAATATGATACTCAACTGCAACCACTCTTAGACATGGTTAGAGATGCTCAAGCGACTTTAGCAGAAGTTGCACGGCAAGTAAATGCCTATGGGGAAGGATTAGAAGCCGACCCCCAACGCTTGGAAGAAGTAGAAGAGCGAATTCGAGAGTTAAAGCAAGTTTGCCGAAAGTACGGTCCCACGCTAGCAGAAGCCATCGCTTTTTACCAACGCATTCATGAAGAATTATCTCAGCTTAATAATAGCGAACAATCTATAGAAAGTCTTGAAAAGCAAGAAACAGAATGCCTGTCAAAACTCACTGAAGCTTGTCAGGAATTAACTCAATTGAGGCGGACTGTGGCAGATGCGCTACAAGCAGAACTTATAAGGGAATTAAAGCCTTTGGCAATGGATAAGGTAAAGTTCCAAGTGGAAATTGTTCCGGTTCCGCCAACAGTAGCAGGAGCAGATAAAATTACCTTTTTATTTAGCCCCAACCCAGGAGAACCGCTACAACCTTTAACAGAAATTGCCTCTGGTGGTGAAATGAGTCGCTTTTTGCTAGCACTGAAAGCTTGTTTTTCCCAGGCTGATGCGGTAGCAACATTAGTGTTTGATGAAATTGATGTTGGAGTTTCCGGAAGGGTAGCCCAAGCTATTGCGGAAAAGTTACACCAACTCGGTCAATTCCATCAAGTTTTGTGTGTCACACACCAGCCTCTTGTAGCCGCAATGGCAGATCGGCATTTTCGAGTAGCCAAACAAGTGATTAATACAGATAAAGGTCAAAAAGCAACCAACGGACACTCAGAACAGCGCACTGTTGTACGAGTCACCGCATTGGACAACTTGAGCAAGCGGCGAGAAGAACTCGCACAACTTGCAGGTGGGAAGTCCGCACAAGAAGCGATCGCTTTTGCAGAATCTTTGTTAACTCAAGCCGCCAATCACCAAACAAAGTCAAAAGTTAAACGGGGGAAGGTTAGTGGTTAGTTGTTAGTTGTTAGTTGTTAGTGGTTAGTGGTTAGTGGTTAGTTGTTAGTTGTTACTGGTTTAGAGCAACATTCTTCAGAAGAGTCATTGGTCCAATGTCTTTGAGAAGTTGCATCTGTTGCTCGTTTTTCACAAACAAAGAACCGGCAAATCCTAAAGAGTTGACGGAGATAGACTCAAAACTCTCTTGCGATCGCGGCACAATTAACATCCATTGTCGCGTAGCTAGCAGATTGTAAGGAGCAGATTGCTTGTTTTGGCTTCCTGGAGCGTTTTCTATACCTAGATTTTTGAGAAGGGTACGGTAGCACTCGAAGGTTACTGCGGCAGTTGCTAATGGTGACTGTATATCCTTGACATCTAACCGTGCATATGCATTTATAAAAGGCAGTTGCGGTATGGTCGCTATGGAGCTATGAAACTGAGCAGATGCTAATAGAGGTTCTATTGGTATCTGAGAACCACTTGGGATAAATGGAAGTGGAACTAATTGCAAGTGCTTGTGTCTCTGACTCGCGCCAGCAACTTTACCACCGTTGTAAAATACCAAACCATCAATTTCATCCAAGCAAGCCTGCACGGCAGCAAAATCTTCCAGTGTCAGTAAACTTTCTTGTTCTTCAAAAGCACGAGTAATAATCAGTAAGTGATAATCAACTACATTATATTTGTTCAAAATACATACATGAGTTTCTGAAAGATTGGCTACAAACAAATCCTCTTCATAAGGAAGAAAAGGATTAAATTCTTTCCCAGGACGAGTTATTTGTTTGAGTTGCTCTTTTTTAGCTGCATCCTTACGAGCTAGATTAGATAAGACCCGAACTAGGAAGCGAACGCCATCCTGTTCAACAAATTCAAACTCTGTAGGAATTGATAGCAACGATTGCTTTGCAAGAGCGTCCTCAGTCTGTTCTTTGACACGTTTCCATAACATACCGGGTTGCAGTCGTGTTGTTCTCCCCTGTGACGCGGATTTTTCTCCTGACATAGTTAACTATTCGTATAAGAAAAATTCTAAAAAACATTACCTTTACTGTACCGAATATCTTGCACTCCCAGTTTTGAGGGAGAATAAAAATACGAAAAATCAGAGGGTGCGAAAACAGAATCTTTTGAGGTTGAGTGTGGTGATTGCAGCCCTGTTCATAGCTACGTTGATAGATGTTACAGCCCCATCAGCAATTTTATCAATCCACAAAAATGCTCCAGATAAAACCAGAATTGCCACTCTAGCAAACGGCAAATACCAGTTTTGCAGCCAACCCGCTCCTAGAGATTGGCAAGATGGAGCAGGAGTGTGTTTTAACTTTAGTAAAGCTGGCGATCGCGTTAGTGGATACTATGGTTATCCCCACTCAGATCGTTTTGTTTGCATTAGGGGTGAAGTTAACGACAGCTTAATTCAAGGCGAAGCTTTAGAAATATTATGGGCTGTTAATCCCGCTTCCAACATATCAAAGTCCAAAATTGAATGGGACTCCGAGGAGCGCTTAACACTTGGCAAAGGAAACATTATTCGTACTGAAGAAGGTATAGACGGTACTATTCATTGGGTTTTGTTCCCCAAAGCCTCATTAAATGTGAGTGGTTTCTATCGCTACAGCGCTCCTCGCATGACACCTCCATCACAATTATGTCTGTGGAATTAGTCTATTTACCTAAAAATAGCTTTAGTAGCTTACCTTAGAATAATTTTCCCATAGTTTTGAAGCTTACAGGGTGAGCATATGGCTACAATCTTTAGCTTGATATTCTTTTTATCTTTTGTCTTACTTGTTTTAGCAGCAGTTCTAGAAAAAGCCGAAAGTCAAACGAGTAAGACAGCACTTATTATCACTGTTGCATTTGGACTATCTTTACTAATCTATTGGTACGGAGAAAAAAAAGTAGATAGTATGATGCAAAGCATTCAAGATTATCTTGCTTATGAAAATTTGTATTGTGAGTAATTTCAACTACATTAGTAATATCAACTGTAACCTGATGTATTACCAAATTTAACCCAGTTGTCAGATGCAAGGGGTCTGGCTTCCAAATGAGTGCGATGGCTTTGCATGGTATATTGTGTACGGGAGGCGGAACCTCGTGTCAGGCATTCCCAGACAGAGCCTGGGAACAAGCTGGGGAGTAGATTTACTTATTGCTGAATTTTCCCTAACATAGTAAAGACTTTCAGGGGATTTCTCTAAAAGCGGGAATCGCTACTATTAAAATCAGAAAGTCTTTAGAGTAGAGGTTAACAAACATATGGATGTCAAGCTGATTTTAGTTGCTTTAACAGTCGTTTTCACAATTTCGTGCTTGATTTTTGGCACGAAGAACGGATTCTATGACTCAGATAACTATCATGGCAATGGTTCTGCTCATTAATCCTTGAATCGTCTTGATGCGATACGGCTTAAGCCGTTAAGCGCAGCTTATCGCCCACCGTCATAAGCTTAAAATTTGATTAAGTTTCATTACCGACTTTTTTTGAACCCAGGGCAAGTTTGGTATAGACTCTATAGGCGAGTAAAAGCCATGATTTCAATGGAATGGGGATGTCTAACTGAGCTTGCAAGGGACTCTCTGTGGATGGGTTTACCTTCCACAGTTTCTGTCTCGGACGAATACTCTACCAAACTCTGGTTATTAAAGTATGCAAGTGTCTTCCCCTACAAAGTTGGCTTTTGGCGATTGGCTAAAAACATGAAATTAGAGGGGAGGCAAAAATGAGCGATCGCCTATCACTATCCTCTGGGGTTGATACAAAGGGTACTGCTAGTGAGTTAGAATGTTTATCTTATGGCGTCCATCATGATAATGAAGGGGTTTGCTTGTTGGTGCGAATGGGACCCCACCGCATTCTGCTAGATTGTGGCTTGACGGATATCTCTCCCCTAGCAAAATCGTTGAAAAAGTCAGCACGTCGGGGTAGTACGCCTCTACCAGCAGATTTAGTTCTCGTCAGTCACGCCCATCCAGATCATACTAGAGGGTTGTTGGCACTTCATAAAGCATTTCCACTTTTACCGATATACGCTAGCGAAGTCACCAGTAAATTACTACCCCTAAGTTGGCTAGATCAAGATTTTGAGGATACCCCATCTTTTTGTCAGGCATTACCCCTACGCTCACCAGTGGAATTTAAAGATGGTTTGGTCGCAGAATTGTTTCCCGCCGGTCATCTTCCTGGGGCTGTAGCAATTTTGCTTACGTACACGAGTGCAGAGCGCTCCTACAAACTACTGTACACGGGAGATTTTTTCCTATCTAACTCCCGATTGGTGGAAGGTTTGCGTTTGGAGGAATTGCGGGGCTTAGAATTGGATGTTCTGATTGTTGAGGGAAGTTACGGTACCTCCCGCCATCCTCACCGCCGCAGTCAAGAGAACCAGCTAGCGGAAAGAATCAATCGAGCGATCGCAGATCGTCATTCCGTGATTTTACCTACATCTACTTTGGGCTTAGGTCAAGAATTACTCATGCTTTTACGGAGCCATCACCATTTTACAGGACGGGATTTAGATATTTGGGTTGATGGAACTGTTGCGCTTGGATGTGATGCTTACCTGGAACTTCTACCCCATTTTCCCACCTCAGTCCAAAACTTTGCTCGCCATCAACCCCTCTTTTGGGATGAACGAATACGTCCTCGCGTGCGGCGCTTGCACTTAGAACAGCGTTCTCATATCAGTCACTCGCCCTGTATTATCCTGACTGACGCTGATGCCGATTTAAATGAATACTGCCTTCCTGGAACTGGTCCTTGGTTAACTTTATTTCCTGAAAAAACAAATATAAAAATCGATAACAGATTCGCCGAAATCACCAATATAGAAACTTACCTCCTTGCCCAACACAGTGACGGTCCGGGAACTACCCAACTCATTCACAATTTGCGACCCCAGCACGTTATTTTTATCCACGGTTCCTCAGCATACCTAGCCGATTTGACCAGTTTAGAAGAGTTGCAAAATCGATACCATCTCCATTCGCCGAACGCCAGGATTTTAGTAGAACTACCGATTGGCGAAACTTTTTTACAGCCAGCACCGCCAGAAACCAATTATGAAGGCGAACTATCCGAATTAGCATCTGTAGTTACCATAACCCTTCCCGATGCGATCGCCGCCGATCCCCGTTGGCGACAATTTGCCGATACGGGTTTAATCGAAGCCCGTTGGCAAGGAGAAGAACTTGTGTTGCGAGGGCTAACACAAAGAGAACTTCTCAATCAAAACAGCGATCGTCCTGCATGGTCTGATGTAAACTGCTGCGGTACGTGCCGACATCAAAGGGGACAGAGGTGTTGGAACCCCTCGTCCCCGTTATACAACTTCAAGGTAACTCTTGAAGGTTACTGCCCTGCCTTTGAAAGAAATAATGATAGTTAATTGCTAATTGCTAATTGCTAATTGCTAATTGTTAAGAACCCATTAACCATTAGCCATTAGCTATTAGCCATTAGCTATTCTGGATTTGAATCAGTAAAGCGATTGCGGATGCGTTCTGCTTCTGGACAATCTTCTGTTAGAAGAGGTTCGACATTGCCACGGGGAACTGATGCTAGTTTTTGAGTTACAGCACCAATGCTTTCAAGGCGAACCATTTCTTCCCAAGAGCAGATCTCGTCTTCTTCTTCTGTTTCGTAACGAAGAGTGACTAAATCTCCCTCAATATCGATGATACGGGCGCGTTCAATCCAGCGTTGCTGGTCCCGCAAGAACACGCATACCTCCCGCCCATCGCAACAAAGCTGATAAATCTTGCGGTGTAGCATCTATTGCTTCTGCCTTTTTAAATCTAGTTAAATCTGTCAACATTTGGGTTTTCCCGAGTATGTGACACCTTGTTTAGGTTCGTACAACGTTCCCAATTGAGGTGCCTGTCCTGACCCCAGCCAAAGAATGATTTGTAGTTTTTTAGCTATGTGGGCTTTCTGGGTCATAAAGTTTGCTGTGACTGTACCAGCTAAACTCAATCCTGGTCGGGGTGATTCAAAGAATGCTTACTTCAAGTGAAGTCGCATAATTCCGGATATACCTCGAACAGGTTAAAAGACTCCGGCGAGCCCTGTTTACCATTATGTAATAAAATATACTCCACAACAAAAGGTAATTGCGGTTGCTTTAGTTGCCTACTTGTAGTCATTGGCATCCTTAGTAACTCTAGGGACTTTGCTTTACTTTTACCCCTATACACTTGATCTTAGCTTATTCTCTCGTGACCTTCACGCCTTTTTAGAAACAACACCTTGAAGAGTTCTTTTTTTTTACTTGCTTCCCAATCTAATTATGTTTCCTATTCTCAACAATTCTGCACCAACTCATCTTTCAGGCAATGTTAGCCGATTGCATTATACAAGAGAAACTCTAACGGCATAGCTTTGTTTGAAGATGATTCTCGTTTAATCCGACCAACGCGAATTGCGTCATACAAGGCTGATAGGGCTATCAAATCTTTTGATTGATAACTTCTTGTTGTTAGCACCTGGTAAAGAAGACCTTCAGATTCAACGCTGAGGCATCCGGTCTGGAAAGCAGATTCAACGAGTGTGCGGATCATGTGATTTGGAGTAGATGTTGGTGAGTTCTTGCCTCCAGTGTGGCTTTTTTCAATTTCCTTCGGTTTGATGCAGATCTACATATCTTGGTGATTTTTTATAAGTTTTTTTTGTGACTTTAGTCACACTAACTTCATATTTTCTTTATACTCATAATACCACATTTTATTGCGATTGCTATAAACAAACAATACCAACCCTACCCTTGTACACCGTAATATTTCTGTTTTTTTAATTATTTATTTATACTACTCCATATGAGCTTTTACTGTTAAAAGCTGTTTTTATGTCACTAGAGTGCCACAACAAATGTCTGTAAATATCGGGTTTCCACACGGGTTTACCCAACCTACTACCACATCCACCTTAAAACGTTAGGTTGAGGCTGCTCTGGCGCAGGGGGGAAACAGGAAATTTATTTTCCTCCCCTTTATAAGGGGAGGTTAGGAGGGGTAAAAATAATGTGCAACTTCATATTAAATTGGTATATGGTATGTATCACAGAAATAATCGGAAATCCTCATCTTTATGGCTTAACTGCACCCAGTCTAAGTTTAAGAATTGTAACTTTTGGACTAAGCGATCGCACGCGGGGCGTTCTGTTGCGTAATGTCCAGCATCAATTAAAATGAGATTGCGATCGCGACTTTCTTGGAATTGATGAAACTTACAATCAGAAGTTAAGTAAGCTTGAGCACCTGTTTTAAGAACTGCTGAAATAAAACTAGCACCCGAACCACCTAAAACAGCGACTCTTGAAATCTCCTGCTCTAGATCTTCTGTGGGTGAGATTAATAGATGAGGTGGTGTGAGTTTAGATTGGATTGTTGTCAATAAATTCTTTAAAGTGAGGGATGGGTTAAGATTGCCTGCGCGTCCATATCCCAAACTGGATTGGGTGGGAACTACAGGAGAGACTTGCTGAAGGTCTAAAATTTGAGCCAAAACATCAGCCGTCCCATCCTCAACCTGGTCGAAGTTGGTGTGAGCGCTATAGATACCGATATTATGAGTAAATGCTAACCGTATCATTTCACTGACAGCATCGCCAGTGCGTAGGGACTTAGGTGGATTAAAAATCAAGGGATGGTGAGAAAAAATCAGATTCACAGGGATACCCGCATTGCGTAACGCTAGTGCTTCTTGCATGACTGCTAAAGTAGGCGTTAAACACACAAGAACGCGTGCGCTTTCCTGCAACACCCCAGGCTCAACTTGCCAACCACAATTATCCCAACTTTCTTGCCAAGCTGGATTTGCCCATTCTTCAAACCAATCTATTAAGTCTGTTATTTTCATTTTTTAGTGAGTGGTTGGTGGTTGGTGGTTAGTGGTTAGTGGTTAGTGGTTGGTGGTTGGTGGTTAGTGGTTGGTGGTTGCAACTAACTACTAACTACTAACAACCAACAACTAACCACTAACTCTTCCCTTGATGTACCGTTTTCACCCATTTCAAACGCTTTGGCCGTACTGACATGCGGGCAGTGGCACTACTCATGACCACTATCCAATGGAACATATACAGTGTGCCGCGTAGGGTCTCAAGCATTAGTAGAAGAGTTGTAGAAATTTTAAATTCCTTGTCTTTACGTATGCGCCTTAAACCCACGAACATCCCTGTTATTGACATCGTTACTGTTAAGCCAGTTACAGGACTTAAAATTGGTGGTCGATGACGTACTATTGCCATCAATATATCTGGTACTGCTGCTGTAGGTAATATGTACTGTAGTATCATATACATCAGTAAATCCCAGGTTTTACGTGTTCCCATACGGTTTCTGAGAATGAGATCCCAGTAATCCAAATACCGTTGGTATCCACCTTCTGCCCACCGATTGCGCTGATGCCAAAGTGCGACCGCATTTGTGACACCTTCTTCTTCTACCGTTGGGTTAAAAACACATTCAATATCCCAGTCATCAAGATGCAAGCGAAACGTCAAATCTAAATCATCGGTGATTGTTTCCTCATTCCAACCACCACAACGCAGTAGGGCTTCTCGCCTTACAAATTGACCGTTTCCGCGCAGTTCGCCAATACCACCTGTAGCAATTCTTTGCTGTTGCATGTGAGCATCAAGTGCCATTTCTGCTGCTTGACCTTTTGTCCAGAAATTCTCTGTGGCATTGGCAATAACTTTTCTGACCTGTACGGCACCTAAATTTTCTTTTTCAAATAAAGGTATGACGCGCACCAGTAAGTCTGACGACACTTGGGCATCCGCATCAAACACCGCCACAATTTCTCCCTTAGTCAGAGGTAAAACCTGATTTAATGCTCCTGATTTACCTCCACCTGCATCTGGTTCTCGCCGCAGAACCTTAAGTTGGTCGTACTCTTGAGCTAAAGCTGCCAGTACGTCAGGTGTTTTGTCAGTACTGTTATCGTCAATAATCCAAACTTCGTAACGTTCTTCTGGGTATTCTAAACTACACAGGTTTTTGACTAATCGGTCTATGACCGCTTCTTCATTTTTAGCTGCTACTAAAACAGATACTACAGGCCAATCCCCTTGCATTTCTTCCAAACGTTTTTTGGGTCTAGCAAATACTGCTACTAGGGTATGAATGCTTAGGATGGTCGTCAATCCCAAGACAAACAAAGTACCCCAAGAAACTAAATGCAGGGCGATCGTACCACTCCAGACTATCGTCAAAACCAGAGCAGCTTTGCGTCTGCGACCTCGAAACCTTGATGGAAGAGACATAGAAGGCGATGTCTCTTCTGCCGACTCTTCTGATACTGATAGGTCAGTAAGTAAGGAGAAGTTTGAATAGCTCAAATCTCCGCTCAAATCATCAGAGGAGTTAAGCGGATCGAGTTCGTTATAGGGATCGTTTTCGGGCCAGGAATTCGCTGGCATAGGTAACTTAGTTTAAGCAACAGTATTTATTTACACCCATATAGAAGTTGGGAATCAGGTAAATCCAGAATGTGCAACCTCTACGTACTTTGAGCTTACCTTGAGATTGGTGGTATTTTTCAACAGCTATAGGGTTCGCACAACAAGCTTATAAGCCTGAGTGTATCCCAGCTTCAATAAAAGCCAGTGCAGACCTATTGTACCTGACATTGTCACATTTCTTAGCAAAAAATGGGCATTGGGCATTGTCCACCGACGTTCTCTCGTTCCCAGGCTCCGCCTGGGAACGAGAGAACGTCGGTCACTGGTTAGGTGATGACTGGTCACTAATTTTTGGGAATACTATTGAGAGCAGTTAATGTATCCAATTGTCAATTTAACATTAGGAATATTTAGAGTATGTCTATCGATCAACTCCAGCCCGCCGCTCAGCAACAAGCAAGTGTGTACCTGCCTTACATTCAAGGTAATAACAAGCGTAATTTCTTGCCTTTTGCGATTGGTCTCTACCAAAAGGGAGTTTTGGAAGGTTACCGCAAGATAGAAGGCAGTGACAATATTCCCTTTGTTGCAACTTGGAATGTTGCTACCTTGCCTTCAGACTTAACTCGCTGTCGAGTCCAGTTTGACGGTAATGCTGAACTTAGCTACGAAGTGATGATGGCAAGCTTCGAGTTTATTGTTTTTTTAATCGAGCTTTTAGAAAACTATAAACGCCACCGCACGACAGATTTTTCCCAAACCTTCTACCGGAAGTTGCTGCGTATAGAAGATTGAAAGCCTTACCTGCGCTCCCTATATTCAAAGCAGTTCCTCCGGGAATGTGCCAGAATATAAAAAAGTACTTTTAGCCCGTCACTTCTTTTTTCGAGGTTTTTAGCAAAGTGTCACTTATCAAAGATAGCAAACTTAGACCTAAAATTAGAAAGACCTAGCTAAGTTGTGAAAAGCCATCAGCAATTAGCCATCTGCTTTTAGCAAAAATTAAGCTGACTGCTGTTTGCGTAGAGTTCCCGCTACTCGCATATGCAAGAGTGCTGAAAGCTAATTAACGTTTGAAACTAGGAGTGCATACGTGCCAAAGTCCACTAAATATTTGTTGATTGGATCTACAGAGCCTTACTGCGGTAAATCTGCAACAATTCTCGGTTTATCTTATCAACTTCAGCAAAAAGGGCTTGATATTGCTTACGGTAAACCATTAGGGACTTGTTGGAACAAATCCCCGGACAGTTTGGTTGAGGAAGATGTTCAATTCATTACAACTAGCCTTAATTTACCGGAAAACCGGATTGCACCAACCATGCTGAGCTTAGATGAAATTACCGTGCAAAAGTACCTGCAAGGGTTAGATAAAAATGATTATCAAAAAACTTTGGCACAGCAATATTCGCAAATGCAACTCGGCGACTTGGTGTTACTCGAAGGACCGGGAAATTTGGAAGAAGGGACTCTGTTTAATTTGTCCTTGCTACAAGTAGCAGAAGTTGTAAATGCATCTGTCCTGTTAGTAGCTCGTTATAAGTCGCTACTTTCCGTTGAGCCATTAATCGCTGCCAAGCAGCTTATGGGCGATCGCTTGATTGGTGTTGTCATTAACGATATTCCCACAGAACAACTGCCAGCCGCTAACACGACTATGCGCTCTTTTCTAGAACAACAAGCGATTCCCGTACTGGGTTTGTTGCCGAAAAGCGATTTGTTACGCAGTGTGAGTGTAGGCGAACTGGCAAACCAGTTAAACGCAGAAGTTTTGTGTCGTAGCGATCGCCTTGATTTAATGGTAGAAAGCCTTGCTATCGGCGCGATGAATGTCAATGCCGCCGTAAAGTATTTTAATATGCGCCGGAATATGGCAGTCGTTACAGGAGGCGATCGAGTGGAAATTCAACAAGCTGCTTTAGAAACTTCCACCCATTGTCTTATTCTCACCGGGCAGCTACCACCTCCCTCCTTCATTCTCAGCCGCGCTGAAGAATTAGAAATCCCAATTTTATCCGTTGACTTGGATACCCTCACCACCGTGGAAATTATTAATCGCGCCTTTGGAAATGTGCGCCTTCACGAACCAATTAAAGTTCAGTGTATTCGCCATTTTATGGCAGAGCATTTTGACATTGACCGTTTGCTTTCTCTACTAGATTTCAATCCAGCAGCAGCACTACAGTAGGGGGGTAGGGAGTAGGGATTGGAGACAAGGGGGACAAGGGAGACAAGAAGTACCACACTTATGCCCAATCCCTAACCCTAACCCTACCCCTACCCTATCCCTATCCCAGAAATTCATCCGAAAACATCCCTTGTCTGCTAAAATTCTTGGTCGTTTAATCTACTATTTGTTCATCTTTGAGCCAGTCAATAGACCTTATTAACGTCGATACATTAGCGCTAGAACTGGCGACAATCCAGCAAACAGGTTCCAAAAGAATCGCGTTGCTGGGGTCTCGTCATGTCCCGATTACCCATCAGAATCTTATTGAGATGATGAGCTATGCCTTAGTTTTAACGGGGAATCGGATCATAACTTCCGGCGCTACTGGTACTAATTCAGCTGCTATTAAGGGAGCAATGCGGGCTGACCCCAATTTGCTAACGGTGATTCTACCTCAAAGCTTAGAACGCCAACCCTTAGAATCGCGTCAGCAGCTAGAACAGGTGATGCATCTGGTTGAAAATCCTACCAACAATCATCTGTCTCTTGCAGAAGCGAGTTACTTGTGTAACAAGGAGATTGTCTCCCGTTGTCAGCAACTTATCTGCTTTGCATTTCACGACAGTAGAACTCTGCTGCAAACTTGTAAGGAAGCAGAAGAGCAAAGAAAACTGGTGACGCTATTCTACTTTGATTAGTTATGAGTCATTTGTCTTTTGTCCTTTATGTTGGACTAATGACTCATGACTCATAGCTAATGACCAATGACTCATGACCGATAACTAAATGACTATTTTTTTGTACTCTATTGCGGCTGCTGCCGTTCTGATTTACGTGCCATTTTTAGTGGTAAGTTATGGTCGCGTGCAAGTTGGATATGATATATCCGCTCCTCGCGCCATGTTTGATAAACTACCACCCTACGCTCAACGAGCAACTTGGGCGCACCAAAACTCGTTTGAAGCGTTTATGATTTTTACGGCAGCAGCATTAATGGCATACGTAACAGGTGTGAATTCTCCCGCAGCTACAGGTGCTGCAGTCACCTTTGTTGTAGCTAGATTGCTATACTCAGCTTTTTATATTTTTAATGTTCCGATTTTGAGATCCCTGATGTTTGCTGTTGGCTTTCTTGGTTCTGCCACTCTCATTGCCCTCAGTATAATTGAAGTAACTAACAAATAATGGTTAGTGGTCAGTAGGTTAGTGGTTAGTTGTTATTAGAGTAACTAACGACCAACCACTAACGACTAAACACTAACCATTAACTAGTAGCAATTTAAGAATTTTCTATGGCTTCTACCTTTTCCTTTGATATTGTTAGCGACTTTGACCGACAAGAGTTGGTCAATGCAGTCGATCAAACTGTGCGCGAGATTAAAGGTCGTTACGACCTTAAAGATACTCAAACAACTGTTGAATTAGGAGAAGACAGGATTACCGTTAATACTGATAGCGAGTTTACATTGGAAGCAGTACAGGGAATACTGAGGGATAAAGTTGCTAAACGCAATCTCTCGCAAAAAATATTTGATTTTGGCAAAGTTGACTCTGCTAGTGGTAATCGCGTGCGTCAAGAAATTACCCTAAAAAAGGGTATCAGTCAGGAAAATGCCAAGCAAATTTCCAAGCTTATTCGCGATGAATTCAAAAAAATACAAGCATCAATTCAAGGAGATGCTGTACGTGTTACCGCTAAAAGTAAAGATGATTTGCAAGCCGTAATCCAAAGGTTGCGGCAAGAAGATTTCCCTGTTGCTTTGCAATTTACAAATTATCGGTAGGTTGGTTGTTGGTTGTTAGTTGTCATTGGTCATTGGTCATTGGTCATTAGTCATTAGTCATTAGCACTAACACCAACAACCAACAACCAACAACTAACAACTAACAACTAACCACTAACCACCAACAACTAACCTCTCGCTCCAATACTCTTTTGAAATGCTGGACGCTCAGAGATTTTTTTGATGTAATTTAATACTGCTGGATATGGACTGAAATCTAGCTTCAACATAACGGAAATGTAGGCTAGAATCGAGCCTACGGCAACATCAGCAACTGTAAATTCATCACCAAGCAAATAGGGCTGCCGTTCAAATACTTCATTGAGAGGAGTTAATAGGCGGGGCGTTTCTTTTTCCCGACTGGCTTCTGTAAAAATGCCTGTTGCTAAAGTGGCATTGGAAAATAATACCCATTGTGCTATTTTGGCGTTTTCTTCTAGTGAAAGTGTAACTTTTCCATACTTCTCTTGCAGGTAAAGCAAAATGGCTCCCGATTCCCATAGTGTGAAGTCACCATCTACTATGGCAGGGACTTTTCCTACTGGGTTAATTGTTAAGTATTCCGGTTTGCGTTGTTCCCCTGCTTGCAAATCGAGCTTAACAAACTCGTAGGGGATTTCAAGTTCCTCTAGATACCACTGAACAATGGATGCACGGCTCATTGCGCCACCATATAGTTTTAACATTTATCAGTTACCAGTTATCAGTTGACAGTGAATAATGATAACTGATAACTACCAATCTAGGGCGACCATTATCCTTTAAACCATATAATGGTCAATTTTTACAGTGCATAAGTCCCATCTGCCCTCTTATTTCTATCTTCTGTTAGAGAACTTTGTGGGTGTTGGGATGCTGTTTGATGTTGTCTTCTTTAGTTACATTTCTTGTCACATTTAATACTCTCTTTCGTTCAGTAGAATATTTGAAATCGGTATAGGTTGTACCTAGAGGAATCAGAGATTTTGCTACTTCGCGACGCTTATAGGTACGAGCAGCTGCGATCGCCCGTTCCATAAAATCATGACCAAGTTGGGCAGATTCAGGAAATTCAGAAGGAATTTTGAGCTTGTCCCTGTCCACCAAGCTGCCTAAAGTGGTAGCATAAGCAAGCTTATATGAGGTATTAGTACCTTTAAAGAGCGTTTCTAGAGAAGCCGAGGGAATTGGTTCTACAATATCGACTTGATGAACTTCTCCGTCTTCTTTTACAAAACAGGTTGCTAAACCGATAACGATGTAGTCATCTGCTGTTAAGTCGGGTGCGTTGGAATAAGAAATTACTGTTGTCATAACAAATTTTGTCAAAACTTTACAAAGTCTACAAGAGGGTTTAATTCAAGCTTTTTAGGTGCGGAACTACCCAAATTTCTGTGAAAGTCCGGAGTTCTGAGTAATGAGTCTTAGTAATTTCCGCAATCCTACTCATTCTTTATAAGTCAGACCTCTGTACTATCAAAGCACTGAACTAGGGAGTAGGGAGTGGGGAGTAGGGAGTAGATAATTTCTAACCACTAACCACTAACCCCTAATCCCTAACCCCTAACTCCATTGGTCATTTTATCAAGTTGCAGCTACCTCTACTTGAATAATCTGAGGGATTGATAACTGCTGTATCTGGAATTGAACTTGGGGATGAAGTATCCATTATTAGATTGAAGCATCAATTATGTAAGGTGCCTCAATTTGGTGCAGAACCCCAAGAGCCATATGGCTCCTCTAAGCATAAATTCTTACTTGTTAGGACAGCTCAAGTCCAGCTTGGGTGCTTGCGCCCAAGTACTCACAGACACCTTAACAAGTGACACAGGGGTAAAACCACAAGCACGATGAAACCTATAAGTTGATCTCACAAGAGCAAGCGGCTCAGGCAGGAAACTATGAACAGTCACTCATTTTTAGCTTCTGGTGACCAGCAAAATCACCTCCACCCATTTGCGCTGAATATAAATGCATCACGAGAGCAAGAGGCTAACGGTAGAGACGAATCCTCTGTAGGAGATGGTTATTTGCGCTCTCGTGCTCTAACAATGGCTCAACAAGGACAGTATATTGCAGCAATTGAGTTGTTGAATCAATTGATTGCTCGCCATCCCCTCAATGCTGTTGATTACAACAACCGAGGACTAATTTATTTTCAAAGTGGTGAAACAGAAAAAGCTCTTTGTGATTACAATACAGCCCTAGAACTCAATCCTAAATTGGCAAGTGCTTACAATAACCGAGCCAATTATTATGCGGCTTGTGGTAAATTAGAAGAAGCTCTGGAAGACTACGATCGCGCTTTGGATTTAAATCCGGGTCATGTGAGAGCATGGATTAATCGAGGTATTACTTTCCGTGACTTGGGGCAATATGAAGAAGCAGTAGAAGATTTTGAGGCGGCTCTACTTTTTGGTGAATTAGAGGGACACATCATAGCAGAGAGAGGCAGAACGTATCATCTCTGGGGCGACTGGAATTGCGCGATCGCTGATTACCGTCGTGCTTTAACTTACTTACCTTCTTATGGTTCCAATAAGGGAGAACCAAGCTTCCGCTTGCGCTTACAAGTTGAAAATTGGTTAGATGAGTTGTTACACCCACACTATTTAAGATGGTAATTCCCACCTCGCCGGAAAAAGGTGGGGGCTGAAGACAGAAGCAAAGAAACTGCTCCTAAGAGTGACAAAAAGCAGTGTTTTGCCATGAACTATGAGGATTTACCTTGGGTGGTTGAGCAATGAGAGTGACTTCACCATTCTTATCCACAACCCATCCTTGGGCTTCAACAATCTGATTGGATGATGGGGAAACATTTTCACCTTTGAATTTTGAACTTTGAATTTTAAATTGATGAGTATTTCTTGGTTTTTGATTAGAAACTACATTTATCTCTTGGTTGGAAAGTGACACCCACCCTACCTGCACATCATCAGATGCCAACATCTGATAAGGGCTAGGTGCAATTCCTCCACGTCCGGTCATAATAAATTCACTCTGCTGCGTATCGACATCATCCAAACAAGCTTGGGCTACTTGAGTATCCGGTGGTGGTGCTTGTGGTAATTTGGTTAACCCACGATTGGGGTCAATTTCAGGAGTGTTAATTTCAACAACACCATCTATACCAAATTCAGAACTGGCAGTAATGTGACTCCCAGGAGATAGCAAGAGTCCCTGAGTATCGATTGTTATATTACCTCCCCTTCCTTTAGCTGCATTAGCAGTAATATAACTGTTCTCTAAAGAAACTAATGTCTCCGTGTCAATATCTATGTTGCCCCCATTCCCATCAGCTTGAGCAGTTCCTGCAGTAGCAGTTATGCTGCTGTTGCGTAATAAAATATCTCTGGCTGTGAGAATGATATTTCCACCTTCACCTGAGGTTGTTTCTGTCGAGATAGTGCCTTGATTGTCAAGATGGATAAAGCGAGCGTTCACCGCAATTTTGCCTGCATTGGCAGTTGCATCACCTCGAACACGGGCAAACAAACCACTGTTAGAACCATCGTTATCAACTGTCTCACCACCAAATTCTTGGCGTCGCGCTTTGAAAGTGCGATCGCTTCCAGAAATATAAACGCTATCGGTGGCATTAAGAGTTATGTTGCCTGCACTGCCACTACTAAAACTACTGGTTAAAATTTGTCCGCCGTCTGTTAACTTAAGGGTATCGGTGTTAACAGTGATATTACCGCCATTTTTGCCACTCCTCGTTCTAGCACTGAGAACTGCTCCATTAGAGATGCGTAAGTCACCAGTCGTGACAGTAATATCACCTCCAAGTCCTGTTGCACCAAGTTCTGTGGAACTGATGAACCCACTGGAGAACCCTTTTGTAGAAACGCCTAAAAGATTTACAGACTCTGTAGAATTGACGCGAATGTTTCCTGCTTTCCCATTTCCACGTGTTAAGGATTGAATCTCCGCTCCATCAGACAAAGAAAGAGTGCGCGAATAAATTTCAATATCGCCTGCATGACCAACACCGGTCTTTTCTACTGTACTGAAGATACCTGTACTATCCCCAAGTCTTGCGATCGCGGCTTCAGTCGATGGTGAAGTCTCGTCTTCAGGATAGGAAGAAAATATCTCGACCCATTCTGGGGTTTGATTAACAATTGATATAAAGTCATCTACCCAAATAGATATATTTCCTGCATTTCCTTGTCCAAATGTACTGGCAACGACTTCAGTACCATTGCTCAGAGTTAAAGATCTCGCTTTGATAAAAATACCACCACTATTGCCCACTGCTTCAGATTCCACCGCATTGGAGATAGAACTTCTAGATATCTCAATATCATCTGTAGCATTGAGTACAACATCTCCTGCATGGCTGTTGTTTGTCCCCAATCCTTGTCCAATACCAGCATTAAGACGGCTGTCAGATATTTTCAGCGATCGAGCATTGATAGCGATACTACCTCCATTGGAGGCACGTACATCTATACTAGAGAGATTGCTGAGGAATACATTAGCTTGTGCTACACCTTTTGGAAAACTTAAGCTCAGCAGATCGCCGTTCATATTTAACCCCACCGTCCCTGCTTCTGCCAATCCTCCCAACTCCACTCTGCCCCCAGGAGCACTGAGAGAGCCACCGTCTAGAATGATATTTCCACCAACGAATAACAAACTCTTACCATCTCCAACACGCAAACCAGTTGAATCCGATTCAGGTATGGTTGGTGGTGGTGCGACAGGAGGTGCGATAGCTGGTGGTATAACGGGTGGTGTTGTATCAGGTGAGAGTTCTTTCAGTACAGATGGTATTGTTACTAGAGCAAAATCTAATGGATCTGTTGGTGATAGTGGTAGAATTGCAAATGGTAGGCTTACTTCAGAAGCCTGTTGAGTGAGGTTTGTGACTGGTGTCGGTCCGACCGAGCGCTCGACGACTATTGGTGCGGGATTTATTTGATTGAATAAAAAAGCTGATGGATTGACTGTGAGTAACGGGGGAGTATCGGGATTTGAAGCGCTCCAAAAACCGCGATCGCCAAACTTAATGGCATTTGCAGTGGTTGCTACAAATGAACCTCTAACATCCAAACTGGCATTTTGACCAAAAATAATTCCGTTGGGGTTCATGAGAAACAAGTTAGCATTACCCTCAACACCAAGCTTCCCAAAAATTTTGGAAGGGTCAATTCCCGTCACTCGACTCAAAATGTTCTCAATACCGGATGGGTTAGCAAAGTAGACTTGTTGTCCTTCACCAACATGAAATTGTGAAAAGCTGTGAAATAGATTAGCTCCGCGAGTTGCGCCCCCTTCAATTCTATAGGTTTGAGAGTCGATTTGCCTAACTGTAGAACTTTCAGCACCTAACGTGTTATCTGGAGCAGGCTTGAGTTCTTGAGCAGGAGCACAATTTGTACCTAATAAGTACGTACACAAGCCAATTGTTCCCACTTTTGCGACCAAGCTCAAATACAGTTGATGCTTACTTTGTTTGAACATTGTGTTTGTCAAAGAAACAGCAGTGACTGAATAATAATTTTGCTACACGTTTATTAATTACTGGTAGTTAAAGTTACTTTTAACAAATCCTCTTAGTAGGTTGCATATATTTTCAGTAAAATCCGCTTTTTTTTTACAAAACTTAACAATAAAACAATTTTTGATTAAAAAACTGACTTAAATACAAGAGTTATATATATAATACGTTTGTATTTTGTTCGTAGTAGCGCTTTAGCGCATGCGTTTCTACTACAAACCAGAAATTATTATTTAAACCGACTTACTCACTAATAATTAATGAAAAATACTGAGGAAAACGATCCTACTGTCAAAGCCTAACGAATGATTTAAAGTAAAAACATCACGAGATTCCAATACTGCGTAAGTTTTGCATAAAAATACGAAATTACGTAGGTTGGGGAGCCAGCCCTGAACCGTGTGCGTGGCGCGAATGCGCCATAGGAGGGTTTCCCTCCGCACCTTTACTGGCGTTTGAGGAACAAAACCCAACATTTATCAGCATTTGTTGGGTTTCGCACACGGGTTTACCCAACCTACTATTTCCCTTAAGGGCTTTAGCCCTACCTACTTACAGAATTACAGTAGTAACCGATACTTGATAAGTGTTCAATATCACCCGATCGGGTGAGCCAATTGGATGAAGTCGATCGCTAGCTCTTCACTATATTCTTATTTTGTAACCCAAACGAACGACTAATAAGGAATTCGGACTGCAAATTTTAAGTGTCATCGTTGTTTCTGGACTAGTCGTCCCGGATTTCCGTACTCTTTGCGAGGTTCTGATGAGCGAGCAAGAAAAAGCTAATATTCACTCAGCGTATCAAATAGCAGCAGAAATGACCTATATTGTGGCGGTTGGTTTGAGCAAGGCAAGAGAAAAATCAGAAGCCAGAAAAATGCATCGTCACCAGAAAAATAGGACTCCGTTTTCAAATTAAACAGAAAAACTCTCTATAATCATTGGATAGCATCACATAAAATAGAGAGACGTTACTACAACGTCTCTCTATTTTATTGACTACATCTACCGCACAACGTATCGAGTTGCTTCAGCATCAATTGGTTTGATGAAGTACAACCGCAAGACTTGCCAAGCGTTGGAGATGTAATAGGGTAGCTTCTGGAAGAATTGCAGGAATTTGGCAGTTTTGGAGTTAGCGATCGCAGTCAACTTCTCGTTGTTCTTGACACACACTTCCAAACGCTCGTAGAATTCCGGCTTCTCAACGTCTAGCATGACGGGGAAGACACGCCCTGCTGTTTCATTGGTTTTTTCAATGACGTACTTATCATATTCCCGTGCATCTAAACCAATTGACGCATAAAAATCTTTGCGCTGTACGTCATTGAGATACATAGTGGCAAACACTGACAGCAGGAAGAACCGACACCACAACCGCGCTTTCCAATCGTTCAGCATTTGTGGCTGAGACTTCATAATGGCATCAAAGAAATCACCGTGGCGATTTTCATCCTGACACCAGTTCTCAAACCAACGGAAAATTGGATAAATTCGATCTTCTGGGTGTGCTTCTAGGTGACGGTAAATTGTGATGTACCGCCAGTAACCAATCTTTTCTGAAAGATAGGTAGCGTAGAAGATAAATTTTGGTTTAAAGAAAGTGTACTTGCGGCTCTTTGTTAAAAATCCTAAATCTAGGGACAGATTAAAATCTGACAGTGCTTTGTTGAGGAAGCCTGCGTGACGTGCTTCATCCCGCGACATAAGATTAAAGCACTCTGCCAAAACGGGGCTTTTATCCTTTAAACGACGTCCGAGTTCTTTGTAAAGCAAAAATCCAGAAAATTCTGCTGTACAGGAACGCTCCAAAAATTCAACGAACAACCGACGAGTTTCCCCATCAATACGATCCCAGGATTGTTCAAACTCGGAATCCCGAACAAAATGATGGCGGTTGTAGTCCGCACGAAACTCTTCTAAGATAGCTCGCAACTCATCTTCGTTGACGGAAATGTCCATCAGTGCCATCTCATCGAAGTCAGTTGTGTAGAATCGGGGTGTCAGCAGAGTTTCCTTGGCTGGGACTTTAATCCCTGGCCGTATTTCTTCAAAGCCTGGTTTTTTTAGGGAATCTACCATGTCCTGATTGCCATGAATGTCTTATTATTCCGTGGTTTCTGCCAAAGTTATGTGGTATGTGTTCACGAACTTTGACAGATGACAGTATTTTATTTGTATAGTTCAGTCTACCAAGGCTAGGGGTAATAACAGACGCCTAAAACGTTAAGACTTGCAACAATACTTCAATTAACAACCCTATCGGGTGAAGTACAATTTTATTTTCCCGAAGTATGCTAGAGGTAGGGTGTCAAGCGTATTTGTATTATTTATGGAAATTTTATGATAATGATAAAAATTTTAATGAACCGCAGAGGCGCAGAGGGCGCAGAGGGTGCAGAGAGAATAAGAGGGGTTTGAACGTGATGAATGCAGAGAATAATAATACTAATAGAGAACATCAAGATCGTCTTCTTGTCTCTTACATTTTAAATATAGTTGGTTTTTTAGGAGTAACGGGTGGGCTGCACCGCTTGTACAATGGCAAGATAGGGACGGGTTTGCTATGGATGTTTACTTTTGGGTTGCTGGGGATTGGGCAGTTTGTCGATTTATTCTTGATCCCTAATATGGTTGATGAACAAGAAATGAGGCTCAAGCTCAAAGCTGGTGTGTCTCCCTTTGGCGTACCTTTAAATCAAACTCCTGCAGCAACTGAGGTTTACAAATCGCCTCAAGAAAAACTGATGATACAACTGCTGAAAGTGGCAGAAAAAAGAAGTGGCACAATCACTGTGACTCAAGGAGTCATGGAAACTGGGGCTAGTTTTACGGAAGTGGAAGCAACACTCAAGCAAATGCTGAAATCTGGTTATGTAACGATAGATAACGATCCTGTTACAGGAGCCGTTACCTACCATTTCCACGAGCTTGGCTAGTTTCTTCCCAACCACTTTTGACCGTTTAAACGCTGCACAATACCAAACACCAAAAGATCTAGTGTGATTTTGCGCTCATCTATAAGGAATGACTCAAGAGTGCTGGGCTTTTTCCCTTCATTACAGGAAAATGCTTTTTTCCCTTGAATGTCTTCTTCAGGAAAATACAGGTTAAACTGGCGCAGCCCGTTTTGCCAACTACCCGCTATTTGCCAACAGTCTTCAGCTTTTTCATAACCAACGATGGGAAGCTTCTGCTTGGCAAAAGATAATTGTAAATCTTGTACCCCTTCTTTTGCGATCGCTTTTTGTAAAGCTGGCAAGTAGTCTTGCTGTATAAACTCTACAAATGGCTTATCCTCAACACCAGGTGCTTTCTCTTTTTTTGACCCTGCTTTAGCAGCGGCGGCTGGTTTTTCGTCCCCATCCCCTGTGGCTTTACCTGCTGGCTTTTCCCGTTTAGGGGGTGCAGTTTTGGCTTGTGCCGCATTGGGATTAGTTTCTGGGTTTGCCGTTGTGGGGTCTGGAGCGTTGGCAGTTGGAATGCTTGTCGCTTCAGGTGAATCTGTGCTGGGAGCGTTTTCTTCAGCGACACTGGGGGCTTGCTTATCGACAGTGCTGGGAGTAACTTCTCCTGCTTGATTGTGATTTGTTTCTTCTGCCATTGCTTGGAGTCAATCCTTCCGACTTGACTGTTTCACTTTCATTGTGACATAGCTCTTGTCTCTCGATCCGGTGACAAGGCTTGGGAATACAGGGTGCGAGGCGGAGCCAAGCTATACAGCAACAGGAGGCGGAGCCTCACCGAAGGCATTCCCAGGCGGAGCCTGGGAACGAGGTACCCTACCCCTACCCCCGACTCCCTACCCCCTAACAACTCTGCTAGCACCACATTAGAGAACAAAAAACCTTCGGGATCGGTTAGTCGCAACCTTCCACCTACAACTTCTACCCAGCCTTTCTTAAATATGTTGCACAACACTGCTCGATCGCTTTTACCTTGTCTTCTCCAAACTGTTCTGCCAAAACCGCTAAGCTGACTCCTTCTGCCAACCGCAGCCCTAACATTAAAGTTTCTAGTAAAACTTCATCTGCTGGTGTCACATCACAATCGACGAGCGCTCCATTTTCCACCCATCGGTAATATTCCTTAGTGGTACGCGGGCGGTTGAAGCGTTTTCCTCCTACATAACTTGCCGCTCCCATGCCAAAGCCGTAGTAGGGGCGGTTCTCCCAGTAAACTCGATTGTGGCGGCATTGATGTCCCGGTTGGGCGTAGTTAGAAATTTCATAATGTTCGTAACCTGCATTTTTTAAAAATTTCTGTGCCAAGCTATACATTTCAACTGTGGTTTCATCTGTTGGTAAAGGGCGATCCCCAGGTTTGTAATACCGCCCAAAAGGAGTTTGTGGCTCAATTGTCAAGTCATAAATAGATATATGCGTAGGTGATAGGGAGATCGCTTTTTCTAAAGATTCTTCCCACCTATCTAAAGTTTGATGCGGTAATCCCGATATTAAATCTATGCTGAATTCGGGAACTGCGACTAGTCGAATTAAATCCACAGCTGCGAAAATGTCTGAGACAGTGTGCGATCGCCCACTCACTTTTAACAAATCATCCTGAAAAGCTTGCACGCCCAAACTGATCCGGTTTGTGCCTGCTGCACGGTAGCCTTGTATATGGGCTAAGTCAAAAGTGCCTGGGTCCATTTCCATGGAAATTTCTGCTTCAGACGATATGCCAAACTGCCTATCTAACGCTGTCAATATGGTTTGTAACTGTTCTACAGAAAGAAGGGAGGGAGTACCGCCACCAAAAAAAATTGTTTGCAATGGTTGACCGAGATTCGGTGTCATGGTGATTTCTTGACACAAGGCGCTAACGTATTGAGAAATAGTGCCTGATGTTTCACCCCGCAAGCGATCTCCGACAACTGATACAGGAAAATCGCAGTAAAAGCATCGTCGCCTGCAGAAGGGGATGTGAACATAAGCGGAGGAAGGAGTGCCGACAATATTGACTGGATGAACCATTTTGATAAATATTTAAATTATTAATCGAAGAGTTACAAATAATGAAAATTACTGTGTCATGTTAGATTTTTTTATCGTTTTACAACAAAAAGATGAAAAAGATAAAGCATAAAACTCTTTGGTTATAATAAGTGCATATCTTGTCAGACAAAACTCCTAGAAAGTACGAAGAATGAGGGACAAAGGATGAAAAAAATTTATACACATTCCAGAAGGGGGACAATCTCCTGGATAAATTCATAAAGGGATTTCACTTTATACTTCATAGTTTATCCTTATGTCTAAATCTATCTTACCGAGGAAATAAAAAATACCTTATTTGCTTGGTTAACACAATTTCTGGAAAACAACACAATCATGGTTGATGCAATTATTATTTTCTCATTCGTCCTGGCAGCAACGGGCATAGGTTACTACAGTATAGACCTCTTACCAAGCGGATCTCTGGCCAACGTTAGCAACCAAGAAGCTTTACGCTTGGTCTTTGCTGCTTTCACTGCTATCATTGGCGGTGCAGTTGGATTAAGGTTCCAGACAGGATACCGACGCTTGGAAGCACAAGTCCGGGAATTACCATTTGATGTGATTCTAACTCGTGCTATAGGCTTGGTTGTTGGGCTACTGATAGCTAACTTAATGCTTGCTCCGTTGTTTTTGCTACCAATTCCAGCAGATTTTAGCTTTATTAAACCTTTGGTGGCTGTTGTGGGTAGTATTGTTCTGTCATATACGGGCATGAATTTAGCTGATTCCCACGGACGGGGGCTGTTGCGCCTGATTAGTCCCAATACCGTAGAGACAATGATCGCGGAAGGGACTCTCAAACCTGCCAGTACCAAAGTTTTAGATACTAGCTGTATTATAGACGGTCGTATTGAATCACTACTGGAAACTGGGTTTTTAGAAGGGCAACTGCTTGTACCCCAGTTTGTCTTACAAGAATTGCAGCAAGTTGCCGATGCAAGTAAAGACCAAAAGCGAGTCAGGGGAAGACGCGGGCTAGAAATTCTTAACAGAATCAAAGCAACTTACCCAGAGCGGATCGTCATTAACCTCACTGACTATGAGGATATTACAACTGTTGATGCTAAGTTAGTCCGATTTGCTCAAGAAATTAACGGTACGTTACTAACAAATGATTATAACTTATCAAAAGTGGCTAGCGTACAGAAAGTTCCGGTGCTGAATGTTAATGACTTGGTAAACGCAGTTCGTCCTACTTACTTGCCAGGTGACAATATTGACATAAAGGTACTGAAAGAGGGGAAAGAACCAAGTCAAGGCATTGGCTATCTTGATGATGGCACAATGGTTGTGGTTGAAGAAGGGAGTGGTTATGTAGGAGGCGAAATCCGAGTCGTCGTTACAAGTGCTTTGCAAACTTCTGCAGGAAGGATGATTTTTGCCAAACCACAAGCTTCTGCGATCGCATGACAAGAATTAGGGTTAAATTTTGCAGCCGATGTGGGTTAACCGCATCGGTTCTTTATCGAATCAAGTACGAAGAAGATGGACAATGGGTTTTTGTTTGCTCTAATTGTTGGGAACAAGTGAGTCAAAATAACCCTTTTTACGTCTATGGAGGAACCTGGAAAGCAAAGAAGAAAAATTGAACAAAATTTTGGATTTTAGATTTTGAATTTTGGATTGAAAAAGCCTTATATAGATTTATTTTCTCTCATTCAACTATAGCAGTCCTAAATGATTTACAAACACCTCTTCCTTGTCTTCCTTGTCCTCCTTGTCTTCCTTGTCTCCCTTGTTTGGA
>NZ_WJFC01000038.1 GCF_009725235.1 Scytonema sp. UIC 10036 | reverse complement strand
TCGTCATTGCCCCAAGATTCATCTCATCATTCCTCTGATTACAGAGTGAATGAGAGGCTTCTCTTGGATTAAGCTAAAATGGCTCAAAGTCGTTCTTGAAAATTTCAAATTCTCTGGGAAACAGCGATACCACTAGACTTTCTGTGGCATTCTCATTTTCAACTCGCACAAGCCACCGTTGTTTAGTGCGATCGGCCTGAGGATTCACGGCTGAAGTTGGATTGCCCAAATCTTCCTGACCGCAAATCTCCCCTATTTTTCCAGCCACATATGCTGGATGTAAAATCAGCACCTTGTCTCCTATTTTGGGGTTAATATAGCAATCCTCACAGAAAAAAATTATACAAGTAAATTCCGAAGATTTTAATAACCTTATCTTAATCTTATCTTAGCCTGCACAAAAATACTCCCAAAGAAGTACTTAAGAGTGAATGTGTATGTATAGTGGGCTTTAGCCCTAGCTACAAAAATCGGTAATTTTAGCGCGGTTTGGGAGTAAGATCGAAAGTCTTAAATCAAAAATTTATTTAATATGGCAGAACTTCCAAACAGTCTAGAAGATGCGATCGCTCAAGCTCGCGAGGCAACTAAAGCAGCACTAGCAGATGGATGCAAGCGGATACAAGTTGACTTTTTGTTTCCAGAACTCAAACCCATGCTTGTGGCAGAACAATTTCTGTCAGTTTTTGCAGAGTATGGGTCAAAACTTAAGGTTTTCTTTCCCGATGCTGGCGGAGCAGCCCTTGCAAGTCGGGAGTGGACGGATGTGCCATTTAAAATTTTTGACATAGGCACTGGCAGATTATCTTTAGAGAAAAAAATCGAGCCGGAAGACGAAATCTTCTTTCTGATTGCCCCTACTGTAGTGGAAGTAGGGGAAGTCGAAAAGATGGCTCAACTGGTGGGGGATCGCCCGCTCATCATCTTGAATCCGCGCCTGGAAGATTTAGGGGCGGTGGGTATTGGTTACGCAGCTAGGCAGTTACGCGATCGCTTTATCAGTACAATTGAAAACTGCTATTATCTTCGCCCTGTGGATAATGAAACTGCAGTCTTTCGCTGTTATCCCAGTCAGTGGGAAGTTTGGTTAGAAAACCGTGGGGAGTATCAAAAAATTGCTGAACTCCCAAAAAAGCCTTCTGGAGATGAATTGGATCTTATCCTGGCTAAACAAGGTTCTGCATCCACAGCATCAGGTACACCAGTTGCGAAAAAGCCCAATATATTTAAAAGTTTGCAACGTTTCTTACGTGCGTTAAGGAATTAAATAACTATGTACGGGCGCATTGCCTTACGCCCCTACTAACCACTAACAACTAACCACTAACCATTCAATTTGCCTCTAACTGAGCATTTAAAGCTTTGTTAATCCTGTCACGTGTTTCTAGCAAATGAGCCTTGGTGTAATCATCGTTGGAATTTGCCCCATCCAGTTTTTCATTTAACTGTCTGAGTTTATACCAAGCGAGCGTGCGAGCATCTTCTGGGACGTTTTTCTTCCGCAACACCATACCCATTAAAAGGTCGAGATATTCTCTCTGTAAACCCCGACGCAAGCTAGATATTTTGATAGTTTTACCGTTTGGTTTGAGGACTTCACTCCAAATTCCCGTTTGTAAAGTATCAAATAATTCTGGTAAAGTCAGTGCTTTTTCAGGTTCGCTTTTTAGTTCAAGGTCTTTAAGACGGGAAAGGCGATCGCCTGAAAGCAAATCTGTTAACACGGAACCTTGCATAAATAACACCAAATCGTGAATTGGATAATCCAAGCGTCCGGTTCGGGGTGCGCTTCCCCAGTGACGCCAGCGAGAAGGAGCTAATTTATTCAGCAGTTCTGGAGGAAAAATTAAAGCATCTTCAGCAAAGACGTATTTTTGCAAAATCTCTAATGCTTGTCGTTGCTGTGCAACAGGTACGGGTTGAAAGGGTAATTGTCCTTGAGGATTGTCTGGATGAACTCTGTAGAAAGACTGACCGCCGATATATTTTGAAGTATAGTAAATATTCTGGACATAGTTACTAAACACGGTGCCAAATCGTTCTTTGACATCACTAAAACTTTCACCTGCACTGGGGTAACTCTTGTTAAGGCGTTCCCACATTAACCGTGCATTATCTAACTGTCCCTGAGAATATGCCAGAACGTTACTGCTATTGTCCCATGCATTAGAAGTTGGGTCGAGGTCCAAAACATCTTCGTCTGTGGAGTAACTTAATTCGGGTTTGTAAGATTCACTAGCAAGCTTGTCCAAAAATGGCTTTTCAGCAGTTGTGGATGCAGCTGGTAGGGGTGTGTAACCGTACTGAATTACCCACTCATCGTAAATTCCTACCATACTGGGAAAATAATCACCTTGCTTGGTCCCTTTAGGTGCAATATTGGGTGGAATGTAGTCCATCACTGATGAGATCAGACCTTTGCTGCGAGTGAGTTCTGTATTGTTCATCTGTTCGGGCGCAAGCAAAGTACTTCCACGGAAGTTATGCCTTAACCCTAAAGTATGTCCGACTTCATGAGCAATAATAAGACGTAAATACTGATGAATATAGTTTTTTATCTGTTCGCTACTAGGAGGTGTGTCTTGCAACAGTGACATTGCCACAGAACCAAAAGCAAATTGATTGGCTGCTTCCATTCCGTAGCAAAGATCGAATGCGCCTGCTAATTGTGACAGGCGGTTACTAAATCCATCTGTTGGTTGATTCTGATTGGGAGTGTCATTGTTTTTAGCGTCTAAGCGATTGTTACACAGGAGACGTTCCTGCATTAATGTTGATAGGGGAGTTCGAGCTTGTGTTTGGTTGGGTTGGACGAGTTTGCGATATTCACCCTTCAGTGCTCTTACAAAGCTGGCATCAACGAGAATATCAGCATCCAAAATTTCTCCAGTCATGGGATTGACACGAGAAGGTCCTAAAGCAAAATAACCATCCACCGTGTTAATCCATCGAATGGTGTTATAACGTATATCGGCAGGGTCCCAAGTAGCATCATCTGGCATCTGACGAACTTGAATGGCATCTTTGAATCCAGCTTTTTCAAAGGCTTTATTCCACATTAAGACGCCTTCTTTCACAGCATCTCGATACTCTAGGGGAATCGCGTTATCAATCCAGAAAATAATTGGTTTTTTAGGTGGTGAAATAGCTGCTTTGGGATCTTGTTTTTCTAGATTCCATCGGTTGATATAGCGGACAAAGGGTTCTTTGCGATCGTCATCGGACAAGTCTTGGTATGCGCTAATGAAATAACCGACTCGCTCATCTGCTAAGCGTGGGCGGTAACCGTTGTTTGGAAGTTGAGAGAAACTGTAATGAACCCGCAAGGTAAATCCACGGCTATCTGGTAGGGAGGCATAACGGAACATACTGTTGTCACTACTACCAGCACTGGAGAAATTTAAAACTGACTCAACTTCCATGTTGAAAGGAAAGGCTTTAGCATTCCCAAAATATGACTTGTCCGTACCTGGAGAGATACCCAAACTATAAGATAATCCTGCTAAATCTGTTAACAGGAGTTCACCTAAGTCTATAAGTATGGTTTTGCGTTGTGGATGGATGCTTTTGATTGGTATGGAGTAAAGGACTGAATCGCTAAAAGAGCGGGCGAGCGATCGCTGTTGGGGATCTCCTTCACGAGCACGAAAATTCACGTTACGAACTACAAATTGGATGTTTTTATTCATCCGTTCAAAGTAAAACAAGAAATCTTGTAAGGGCATACCACTGTATATGCCAGCTTCACCAATACCAGATTCCAATGTTGCTGTAGCCAAGTAATTTTTACTTAATTGAGTCTGTTTAATTTCTAAATATATCTTATTCTGTTCTTTATTTCGGTATAAAGTGAATAAACCTTCTAGCTTTTCAGTATCTTTAACAACTTTATCAAAAGCTTCAAATTCCTCCTTTGGAGCTGGTTTTGCAGTAGAACCTACTTTTTCACTCGTTTCTTCAGACTTATCTAAATTTTTTTGTACTTGTAGAAAAGGTTGCTGACCGACTTTTTTAGTATCATTAACAACCCAAGTAAAAGGTTTGCGTTGTGCTTGCGGTTTTTTTTGGTCAAGAACCCAGACTTGGTCTCGCTTTAGCCCCGTGCGAGAGGATGTGTCAAGAATGGATTTCTCTGTATACTTTGTCGTAGATGAGACATCTGAATTTTTTACAGATAATCTATCTACCACATCTGTTGCCTGCGTTACATTTGTTTTGTCATCTGTTGCCTTAGCAGATGATATACCTAAAAATAAGCAATGCAACAAAACAACATAAAAGGTAAATTTTTTCATTCAATCTATCTCCAGTATTGCTCCCATCTACTCTGTTTGATACCTGCTCAACAAAGCTAATTTCGCTTCACCTTAGAGGCGATCTGGAAAAGATCCTTAGCTGCTATACACTAGAAAGTTAAATTTCTGGTGTCAGTTGCTTAACTTTGTGGCTGTGTGTCTTACTGTAGTATTTTTCCCAATAATTGCTTCTGTCTCACATGGTACGTATTGTTTTTACACCCATCCATATATAGATTTTAATCAGTGACGGATAAGCAGCGAGCAGCGATCGGCAATTCCATACTTAACGAAAATTAAAATTTCGGGTTTACCTTCCTATCTACGTACCGATCGGGTGGTCACTGTTTAAAACCCGTTAATTGTGAATTATTCTCGTAATCATAGACAAATCGGGAAACTTGACGAATAAACGCTGTTGCTCTAGAGTCATGATTGGGTCTCTTAACCAAAATCCCTGCTAAATATATTTTCCCAGTTGGTGTCTGAATAATCCCTGCATCTCCAAGCACAAATCTCAATGTTCCAGTTTTGTGAGCAATGATAGCACCTGAACCCAAACCAGATGGCAGCATACTTTGATTGTGACAATGACGCATCATCTCCAAAACTTGAGCACGGCTGGTGTTATTGATTAATTTATTGTTGGTAATTAGTGCAGACAATTTCACTAAGTCTTTTGCACTAGTGGTATTAGTTCCGTTAACGTCTGCTAGAAGATTGCGAATTGCAGTATTTTGCAATCCCCAACTGTGAAAACGCTGATTGAGTATAACCTGACCACCCAAACGGTCAATAATCATATTTGTGGCGGTGTTATCACTGATAGTCATCATCTTAGTTGCGGTTTGCAAGACGGTAAATCGACTACCAACAGATTTATCTTGCATATCTCCAGAACCACCTGCAACTAAGTCCCGTCGCATCACTAGAGGTTCGTCAAGACTCACTCTACCAGCTTCTATTTCCTGAAATAACGCTATCAAAATTGGGAATTTAATGGTGCTAGCTGCTGGAAATGCTTTATCTCCATTAATATTTAAATAATCGCCAGTCTGCAAATCCAAGAAAAACATTCCTGGGACAAGAAAATTATAACGATCCATTAAGGCTCGAATTTGAGAATTAAGCGCTGACATTTCCTTGCCTAGAGGAACAATTTCGGCAAATGAATCACGATCGCTTGGATTTACAGAATGAGTTTCCGGTTTTGGGGCAATAAATTCAATTCCCGGTAAATTAGTTAATTCTTTTGAAGAATTGTTACCCGCAATTCTACGGTAGTCTTGACTCTGACCGACCGCTCTTGTTTGGTTATTATACGTAGATTGTGATAGGGTTGCTTTGACTGGAGAGGATAATAATACAACAGATGTGAGGCTTAATACGTACCAGTGTAGTTTCATTAGAGTGCTAGGAGGTTTGAACGTAAACGCTACGGAAATGTTTTGCATCTTATTCATAAATAAGAGCCAATGTCAAGATAATGACAAATTTTTCTTCCAAGCTTTACAGTTCAGGGATTTTTGGCGATCTTGTTTCTGCATTTGATAATGCTATACTTATGACCAAAAATCCTTACGTAAACGGCGATTCTTTTCTATACCTCTATTAAGGCATAAATATTGTGTTGACCACTGTTCGCAAGCTTCTGTAAGCACTCGCAACTCTTCTGAACTAAGGAGTTCATTTGGTTTTTCAGACGCTAGAATCTTTGCGGCTGAGGCTGCTAACTTCTGTTCCACACCATACTTAAGCAGCTCTTTTTTATAGAGATTCTCATTTTCTTGGGCTAGCTTGAAAAAGTAAGGAGTCATCAATTTTCCAAGATCGCAAATTGATAATGCTTTGATTTTGTAAATTTTGACTGCGATCGCAGCTACCAATAGAAAGATAAAGTTTTTCTATCTTAAGGTAGTCGCCATAATAGAACAAAAGCAGAGGCAGTGTCAAGAAATAATTTGCATTTAATGTGAAAATGTAAATGCCTGACATAATTATTGTGTTATTTACTAACGCAGAAGATCAACTCCTAGCTCTGAACTTTACATATGCGTAGTTACACCTTAATAGCCCCTGCCAAAATCAACTTATACCTAGAAATTATTGGCGATCGCTCCGATGGGTATCACGAGTTAGTTATGATACTCCAGAGTATTGACTTAGCAGATGAAATTCATCTAGAAGCAGGCAGTATTGATACGATTCGCCTTCGCTGTAACAAACCAGAATTACCAACAGACAGAGGTAATTTAGCATACCGTGCAGCTGAATTAATGACAGTAAAATTTCCAGATGCATATGCAAAATATGGTGGTGTAGACATTAGTATTAACAAGCGTATCCCCATCGCCGCTGGGTTAGCAGGAGGCTCGGCGAATGCAGCAGCTGTATTGGTAGGAATAGATTTGCTGTGGAATTTAGGTTTGACTCGCACAGAATTAGAGCAACTCGCATCTCTACTAGGTTCAGATATACCATTTTGCATAGGGGGTGGGACTGCGATCGCCACAGGTAGAGGTGAGCAGCTTTCACCGCTTAATTCTTTAGACAACATATATATAGTATTGGGCAAATACCGCAGCTTAGAAGTTTCTACCGCTTGGGCATACAAAACCTATCGACAGCAATTTGGGGATACTTATCTGAGAGATACCGAAAGCTTGGCAGCTCGTGCTGCAGCAGTTCATTCCGGAGCGATAGTCAAAGCGATAGTAAACAGAGATCCAAAAGAAATTGCCGAAAAGCTCCACAACGATTTAGAGCGTGTAGTGTTGCCAGAATATCCGCAAGTCTTGCAACTACGGGAGACATTTGCGGCGGCTGGTGTTTTAGGAACAATGATGTCTGGTTCCGGTCCGAGCGTGTTTGGGATTTGTGAATCTCAACAGCACGCGGAACAAGTTAAAACTCGTATTAGAGAAACCATTCCTGACAAAGATTTAGAATTATTCGTTACTCAAAGCATTACACATGGGGTACAATTCACGGTTAATCGTTAAGTGTGACTAAATTTACAAGTGATAACTCATAGCAATGAAAAAATACAACAGATAGTTAGATAGAATCAAGTCTAAGTATGGCTTTCTCAATCCAAAATCTAAAATCCAAAATCCAAAATCCAAAATCCAAAATGGTATAAATTATGGCAGACAAAAAGCTCGTGCAACCAACAGACCCTCAAGCGCAAGTACCAACAACTCCTTTACGCTGCATAATAGGAGCCTTGATTTCCGGGGCATTAACCTATGGATTGTACTCTCTGATGGTTGGTATAGTTACAACCTATGCCAATAAACCCATTGCATCAAACAGCCAATTAGCGGCAAATATTGCTTCTGCCGTGCGTACTTTAGTTATAGGTGTAACTGCTTTAGGTACTGGAGTATTTGGCATAGTAACAATAGGGTTGTTGGCATTAGCAGTGCAACTGGTTGTCCAGAAGCAGACAGGAAAACAAAATTAAACTAGTCAGCCTTTGAAACCGAAATAAAAGCAGAAGGATTTGAAGCTATTAATGCTAAATAGGGACTTGTTTTGCGTTCTACCAAAAAGGAGTCAATTTTTCATATTTTATCTTTAACGAAGCTTAACGTAAACTTGTAATGGTAAGTCGCGAATTGTTGGCTTTGATTTCGTCCGGCGTCCAAGCTTGGAACGAATGGAGGGACAAAAACCCTGAAATTAACCCAGACCTAAGTCATATTGAACTTTCGACTATCTTAGATGGTATAAACTTTAGTTATGCAAATCTAAAAGGAGTCAAAATTTACGAAGCCGAACTGCGAAACGCAAATTTTTACAATGCGGACTTAAGCGGTGTCGATTTTAGCATTGCAGACTTAAGTGGAGCCAACCTGAGCCACGCTAACCTGAGTGATGGGTTGTTTTTAGCGTCGGTGGAGTTTAGTGGAGCTAATTTGACTGGAGCAAACCTCGCAAGAGCAGATCTTGGGGTATGTGTCATTTATCACGGTCTTTTTTTTCGAGCCAGTTTAAGTGGAGTCAACCTCAGTCATGCAAATCTCCACCACGCAAGTTTGCGATTTGCGGATCTTAACGATGCCAACCTTCATGGAGCAAATCTCTCTGGGGCAGATCTTTGTGCAGCCGATTTGAAGGGAGCCAATCTTTTTGGAGCCGATCTCAGCTATGCCGATTTAAGAGGAGCCGATTTCCGGAACGCCAATCTTACGCACGCAAACCTCAGCCATGCAAAGTTATTCGGTTCACCTGATTTTGAGAAATTAGGAATATATGACCTAAGTTATCTGAATGACAGAAGTGTTAATTTTAGCAAAGCAAACTTGAATGGAACTTGTTTACATCCAACGGGTCTCGAATTCATCTTGCCCATTGCGGTCAATTAAGTTCGGCTCATAAAATTTTAATTCAGGCGGCAATTTCTCATCTTTTTTCTCTGCCCTCTCTGCGTACTCTACGGTTCAAAAGTAATTTAATTTATTGAACCACACCAAACGCAGAGTACACAGAGGAATAGGAGTTTCATACAACAGTTACTAATATTTTTTCAATACCATCAATCATTTTTTCAAAACTCAATTTTGATGAAATATGATTGCGGCATCTTTCACCTAGCTGAGCATCTTTCTCTCTCCAATTTATCACTCGGCTTAGAGTTTCTGATAAATCTCGTTCATTTGTTGGCTCAAAAAGCAAAACGCTATCCATTTTAGATTTTAGATTTTGGATTTTGGATTGAGAAAGCTGTGCCTACTCCCTTTGCGCTCTAGAATTACCAATTTTTGTAGGTGGGGTTATGCCCTACAATACTGAATGTGCGGCATAGCCCTACCTACGTTTTTAGGTAATATAGCTTAGTTTTGTTTTGCCCGCTTACGCTGCTACAGCTGTCTCGAAATCGGCTTTAACTGTAGCAAAAGCCCAATCCAACCAAAGTAATAAAGCTTCGATATCCGAAGTTTCTACCGTAGCACCACCCCAAATTCTGATTCCGGGAGGTGCAGAACGATAGGATGCAATATCGTAAGCAACCTCTTTTTGTTCCAGAACTTTAGCCAGTTTCTTGGCAAATTCTGCTTGTTTTTCTGAATTCAAAGTCCCAAACCAAGAATCTTTTATTTTTAGGCAAATAGAAGTACAGGAGCGAATGTCAGGATTCTCAGCAAGGAATGCAGCCCAACTGCTGTTCTCAACCCAACGGGCGATCGCAGCGAGATTGGCTTCACTGCGACGAATTAGCCCTGGAAGCCCACCAATACTTTCTGCCCAGCTTAAACCGTCAAGTGCATCTTCCACACACAGCATTGATGGGGTATTGATGGTGTCTCCTTTAAAGATACCTTCAATCAACTTGCCTTTTTGGGCAAGACGGAAAATCTTTGGTATGGGTCTATCGGGTTCATAGCTTTCCAAACGTTCCACTGCGCGTGGTGAAAGCACAATAACTCCGTGTTGTGCTTCTCCACCCAAAACCTTTTGCCAAGAATAGGTGACTACATCCAGCTTTTCCCATGGGATATCCATTGCGAAGACAGCAGAAGTCGCATCACAAATGGTCAGCCCAAGGCGATCGTCTTTTATCCAATCACCATTAGGGCATCTAACACCGGATGTTGTTCCGTTCCACAAAAACACCACATCATGACTAAAATCTACTTGGTGTAGATCGGGTAAAGTACCATAGGGTGCCTTCATAATGCGAGCATCAGGCAACTTTAGCTCATCTACTACATCTTTCACCCATTCCTGACCAAAACTTTCCCATGCCAAGATATCCAAGGGAAGCTTTCCCAGCAATGACCACATTGCCATTTCCACAGCGCCTGTATCGGATGCAGGAACAATACCCAAACGATAGTCTGAGGGAACACCAAGAATTTTCTTGGAACGTTCGATAACTTCTGCTAACTTGGCTTTACCATCCGTGGAACGATGAGAACGACCTACACAAGCATTAGCTAGTTTTTCCACCGACCAACCAGGGCGTTTTGCACAGGGTCCGGAGGAAAAATGGGGAATATTGGGTTTAACTGTTGGGAGAGAGAGATGCTCTGACATAGAGTGAACTTAGTGCGGGAGTATGGCATTAGGTTAGCTAGTATACAGCATACCGATTTTGGTCTTCAAAATTGTTTACATTTTTTTAGTAGTTTGGGAAAAAAAAATGACAATTGCTAAAATCGATCTACATTCACTAGTGCTGATTCGATGACTTCGGTGCGATCGCCGATTCGGTAAGTCAGGACAGCTTTTACCTTACCTGAACCTGGGATGCCCAATTTGTTAGTTAAATGAAAACTATTTTTTGAGTCTTCTAGTGGTTTCAAGATAATTTCTTCGGGAGTTGCCTGCTTGAGTATCGTTTTGTTATCTGAATTACGAATTTCAATTGCTTCAATGATGACGTTAATATTTGCTTGTGTGGTATTTTCTATGTGAAAAAACACTGAAGCAAACCCAATATCTCTTGGTGACACCTGTTGAGTTCCAGGAGGCTGTTTTTTCTCTTCCCGTGCCATAAGAGAAATATTCTTAATCAGAACTCCGTTAACAGTAGACATAACAGGTTTAGTGAATGGAATCTGAGTTTGACCGTGAGCTAATAGCATATAGCTCCATGTCAGTGAACCCACAATCAAAGTGACAATAAAGAAATTTTTGAGCATGAGCATATTGAAGGTAACTTTAAGACCCCTAAGGCAATACTGCGTATTTTTATGCAAAACCTACGTAGTATTGACCCCTAAGGAGTTAGAAAACCAGATTTGGTATTAAGCAGTAGTTCTATCCCAAGTGTCGAAATTATTTAGAACTTGATTCCAACTTAGGGTAATGGTACTACCAAAACCTCCATGAGGGTTGTAAAGAGTAAAGTTTTGTGTCAAAGAGTTATAACCTGTCATTACGTAAGAGTGATTTTCAACAACACCATTAGTTGTTGAAACCTTAGAGTTTAAAACAACTAATTGACCAGCATTCCAAGTGTTAACAATACTACTTAGAGTGCTAACATTATTATGATCTGTATTGCGTCCAGTAATCTGACGTATGGCGTTGAAGGGCCAACCAAAATCTGTACCAGAGTAAGAGTTTGTATTATCTTGACCAATCCAGCCAGATTCATTAATTTGAGCGTAAGCCTTCTCTGCTAGAGCCACCCATAATTCGTTGCTAGAACTATTGTAAGTTAAGCCAGAAGCTTCGTTAGCATAGACAAAATAACCACTACTAGTTGTTGGCAAATATCTATCTACAATTACGTAATCAGTTACACCGTTATTAAAAAAGCGGACAGTAAAAGTGCCATCATTATTGTCGGTGAACATATTAGAGATGGCGGTGGGGGTGCGTAAAGCAACTACACCCAGACTTGCTAAAAAGTAACAATTGTTTGCAATTCCCTGATCCACATCTGTGTGACTAATGCCATTTTGGAACAAAGAACCACTCGCGTAGTTGTATGTACCACTGGCTGTAGGGCGATCGTTTCCTAAAAACCACTTACCAATGAGCTTCTCCATCTGGGTGTCACTGCTACCAACATAAAGGTTACCGATACCAGAACGAGGGTTTGCAGGATCGGAGTTAATCACCTTATTCGATAGATTTCGCACATATTCTGGCATCATATAGCCTGCACCGCTCAATAATTTACGCAAGCTAGTGAGTTCATTAGTGTCGATGCTACCGTAATCTTTCGTTTCTCGCAGAATAGAAATCATTTCATTGCGGCTAATGTGCCCATCTGCTGTAGCAAAACGTGCTTCACCAATCAAACCTCCATCAGAGAGATTGGAGCTATACCAGTCACCTGTAGAAATACTTAAGTCATAATTGCTATTGCCACTGTATTGGTAAACCTGGACAAAGTAATTTCCTGCTGCTAGAGAAGCCTGAATCCATTCTGAATGACTACTTCCATTATTGGAACGACTAATTTCTTCCCCCGCATCCACAATGCCATTATTATTAGCATCTCGAACCAGTCGCACATCAGCATCAGCACCTAATCCAGTCAGAGTCACATTAAAACCACTAGCAGCCGAACTTAGACTAAAACGATACATATCTGAAGTGTCGTTATGGCCTACAGAGTCACTGTAGGTGCGAGTTCCATTGAGAGTTTCAATATCAATGTCTTTTGTTAAAAGGTTGTTTGGCTGAGCGTTAGATAGCTTCAAACTATAATTTGTATTGCCACTATACTGACGCACTCTAACATAATAATCTCCAGCTGCTAAGGCAGAAAGGTTAATTGAGTCGTCTACAGCTCCACCACGAGTGGAAGAGGCAATGATGGCACCACCATGATTGAGAACATCAACATCAGCGTCAGCTGTCATACCTGTCAAGGAGACGTTGAGAGAGCTATTTGCCGTATTTAGGTTAAGGCGGAAATAGTCATAAGTGTCAGTATTTCCTACAGAGTTGTTATAGGTTTTAGTGCCGTTGAGAGTACCTATGTTCCTCGCACTAGCTATAGTGTTACCAGGATCTCCAACAAAGGCTACAATCTCCGAAGGAAATAGAGGATCTATTTTGAACAAACTAGAGTCAAGAAGAGTTGTATTACCTGGCGCTAACTGAGTATTTAATCCTGATAAAGTGTTAGAATTTAAGGATACTGCATTTAAAGAATTGAGTTCTCCTGTACCATTACCAATGAAAAGATTGGTGGTATCAAATTCTTGTGATGTGAATACCATTGATATAACCTTTAGGATGAAATATGAAGTCTGTATTTAATTCAAATCTTTGAGTTTATTGAGTCCTCTCTTATTGCTTCAATTGGACTTCAGAGTTTTACGCAAAATTTTGAAATTTTCTTAAAGTGTATTATTTATTACAAATTTTCCGTGCTACCGCAGAGAGTATGGTATGAATACTACCCGTAAGTTATCTGCACTCCTGAAATGTGGGTTATATTAATGCTAGATTTTAATCAGTTATAGATATAATGATGATTGGTGTTTGGGTATTAGGGGATCAACTTTGGTCTGAACAAGCAGCTTTGCAAAATTGTCCCAAGGCGGATAATTTACATGTCATAATGGTTGAGTCGCTGAGTCATGTCCGAGAACGCCCCTATCACAAGCAAAAGCTAGTTTTAGTATGGTCAGCAATGCGGCATTTTGCCGAAGAATTACAACAGCTTGGTTATTCAGTCACTTATAAAATTGCAGAAGATTTTGAGACACCGCTTCAACACTGGATTAAGGAAAAACAAATCACTGACTTACGGGTTATGATCCCCAACGATCTGCCCTTTCTAAAAGCGATCAAAAATTTAGAAACGCGTTACCTCTCGTCATTAAATTGTCAACTCACCCTAATTCCCAACAATCACTTTTTATGGAATTCGGAAGAATTTAAAACTTGGGCTAAGCCTCGCAAACGTTTGTTGATGGAAGATTTCTACCGAGAAGGAAGACGGCGTTTTCAAATTCTGATGGAAGGAGATAAACCAACCGGAGGACAATGGAACTTTGATAAAAACAATCGTCAGCCTCCAAAAGGAAAATTAAAGACACCACCAGCTAAATGGTTTGAACCAGATGAGATAACGCAAAAAGTCATTACCCACGTCAACTCTTTACCCTTTCCAACCTACGGTACAGAAATATTGCAACCGCAGCCTGTACCAGATACACCTGCACAAGAGAACCAATTATCCGCGTCCATCAGCGTCCATCAGCGGTTAAATACTCAAGAACCCTTTCGCTGGGCGGTCACCCGTTCTCAAGCGTTAGAAGTATTAGATTGGTTCATCAACAACCGCTTACCCGATTTTGGTCCTTACCAAGATGCCATGGTTACAGGCGAAGAAACAATGTGGCATGCCATGCTTTCTCCGTATCTCAATATTGGGTTACTCCAACCTTTGGAGGTGATTCAAGCAGCAGAAAAAGCATATCACCAAAACAAACTGCCTTTAAATAGTGTTGAAGGTTTTATCCGTCAGGTGTTGGGTTGGCGGGAGTATATGCATGGAATTTATCACTTCGTGAGTGCAGATTATCCTGAAAAAAACTGGTTTAACCACACCCAACCTTTACCTGATTTTTTCTGGACGGGTGACACCAACTTGAACTGTCTGCGTCAAATTTTATCTCAGTTACAACGGACTGGCTATGCTCATCATATCCAAAGGTTAATGGTATTGAGTAATTTTGCTTTGATTGCAGGAATTTCACCACAAGAAGTGGAAAATTGGTTTCATGCCACTTTTATTGATGCTTACGACTGGGTGATGCAGACGAATGTTATTGGCATGGGATTGTTTGCTGATGGCGGAGTATTGGCATCAAAACCATATGCAGCATCTGGTAATTATGTCAATAAGATGAGTGATTATTGTAAGGGATGCGATCGCAATCCAAAAGAACGTGTTGGAGAAAAAGCCTGTCCGTTTAATTTCTTTTACTGGGATTTTCTTGACCGTCACCGCGATAAACTACAATCTCAAGGACGAATGAGCTTGATTTTGGGACATCTTGACCGCATTTCCCAAGAAGAATTAGAAAGCATCCGCAAACAAGCACGAGATTGGCATGCGACTCTTTCTTAACACAACAGACTCAATCAAACGACATGGTTCCTATAGAAATTTGCCAACAAGCCATCATTGAAACCTTGTTAGAATCAATTCCTGCAAACCTGATTCCCAACACCTTACAGGTTGTGCCTGTGTTCGATCGGCAATCGAATCGATATCAACTCCTGTGTCAGGGCTGGGTGAAGGAAGAAAAACGGGTTTTCTACCCAGTCATTCACATTGAAATCATTCATGGCAAAGTTTGGATTCAACATAATCAGAGCGATCTTGATATTGGCGAAGCGCTCTCAAATCACGGTATCCCAAAATCGCAAATGGTCTTAGGATTGTATCCTCCTTCGATCAGACAGCTTAACCCAACTTATGCTAGCGGCACTAATGAACTCGACAACGGTGATATCAAATCGATTGAAAGTAGAAGCTGTGGGTAAGCTGCTTGAAGTTGCATGAATTTAGGATGTATCGACAGTAATTGATAACATCATAAGTTCACACCTAGGGCTTTCATAGCTGCCGTTAAAGGATCGCTGTAAAAAATTGGATCGACTCGTTCCATAATGTCTGCCGACACCTCTAGAAAGTGACGCTTATTTTCAATGGGAATTAAAGCCCGTCGTGCTCCATTATCCATTCCTAGTTGCAGTGGTTCGGACAGAGAACGAACTGCTTTGATATTGCCTTGAATGCTAAGATCACCTAAAATCAATAATCCCGGTTGTACTATGGTCGGTAAAGAATTCGATCCGCATCTTTGGGATTTCCCAACCAGGTATATAGTAATGAATGCGGTCAAGGAAAGCCATGTCTTCACGAATAACATCTGGCATGGGGATAAAAAGATGGGAAGAACGCACCATCACTTCTACTGGTTGATTTGTATTGCCAAACATCGCCAGTGAAGCACTTCCTGACAGCGCTTCTTTTCCTCTGGCAAAGGTTCCAGACTCACAGTAGGTCTTGAGGGTGGTAACAACTTCTTTAGGCATTTTTTGCAGGTCAGCTACTTCATCAAATGCGATCGCATCCCACAAGCCAATTAATCCCATTCTACCAGTTGCCATGTTGTAAAAGAGGTTGGCAACTGTGGTCGGGCCCATCAACAAAATAGAATAAGGACTGAGTTCTTGATAAGCATAGGATTTACCAGTTCCTCGCAGACCCAGTTCAACCAAGTTATAGTTGTGTTCGCATAGAGGTATAAGTTTCGATGATTAATTTATCATGGAAATGCTACAAAAAATATGGCTCATGTTAACAATTCTCGTGACAGGTGCAACTGGGAATGTCGGTCAAGAGGTGATTCGCTTACTGCTAAACCAAAATTGCCAAGTCCGTGCTGCCGTTAGAAATCCTGACACCGCTACAGAAATACTGAGCGTTCACCCTACAGCAGGTTTCTCTGACCACAGTATCGATCGCGTCCCATTTAACTTTACCAATCCCGCAACTTTTGCAACTGCTTTTCAAGGAGTTGACAAACTCTTTTTGGTACGTCCACCGAATTTAGCCAATGTTCGCAAACAAATTGCTCCAGCGTTAGAGGCAGCCAAACGTGCAGGAGTCAAGCAAGTGGTGTTTCTTTCTATTTTAGGAGCCGATCGCAACCCAATTTTGCCGCACTCGAAGATTGAGAGTTACATCAATCGGTTGGGTATTCCAGCCACCTTTTTACGTGCCAGTTTCTTCATGCAAAACCTCAACACCACCCACAAAGAGGAGATCAAAACCCGTGGTGAATTGGTCTTGCCCGCCGGACATGGTAGAACGAGTTTTATTGATGTGCGCGATATTGCTGCTGTTGCAGTGCGGACTTTAATGGAAGACGGACATTCTCACAAAGCTTATACGCTCACTGGTGGAGAAGCTTTGACCTATTACGAAGTTGCAGACATTTTTACAGCAGTTTTGGGTAAACCAATTCACTATACCAATCTCTCTGTCTGGAACTTTATCAAACAAATGCGCGATCGCGGACTACCGATGGATTTTATTACGGTCATGGTAGGAATTTACACAACTGCTCGTTTGGGATTAGCAAGTCACGTTACACCAGATGTAGAGCAATTGCTTGCTCGTCCACCACTGACTGTGCGGCAGTATGTTGAGGATTATCGGCAGTTTTGGTTATGACGATTGCTCCTCTACTTTTTCTTTCCAGAGTCGCATCATGGCGTTAACGTTCAAGTCCTCTAATGCAAGATTATCAACATTGCGAGCTAGTATTATGAATAATAAGTCTGTAAAGTAGATTTTACTTATGTTTTCTAAGGGCAAAAGTAACTGGGATTTGTCTGTAGATGACCGTAATGGTCAACGGACTCTTGTTGTTGAGGTGAAGAAAAAACGCAACGCTTCACCGGAATGGGCTGCTCGCCTCCGGCATAATATCCTTGCCCACGGTACTTTTCCAAAAGCTCCTTATTTCCTTATGGCGTTTCCAGATCGGCTTTACTTATGGACTGATGCCAACGGTTCTACAGAGGAGAGCACACCAGACTATGTTATAGATGCTCGCCCTATTTTCCAACCTTATTTTGAACAGGCTGGGGTAAGTGAGGACAAAATCAGTGCTCAGAGCTTTGAATTAATTGTGGCATCGTGGCTCTTGAGAATCATTCATGCAGAGGAACCCCTTGAGGATATGGATGCATCACAGCAATGGCTGATAGAATCAGGGCTGTATGATGCTATAACGGGGGGAAATTTCGAGAATACAGCAGCTGCATGAAAATTTACGTTGAAACCAACTTTGTCCTGGAACTAGCTTTTCAGCAGGAACAGTGTGCCAGTTGCGAACAAATTTTGCAGCTTTGCGAGGCTGGGCGCAGTCAACTAGTTATTCCAGCCTATAGTTTGGCTGAACCACATGAAAAACTGAGCCGTCAAGCCAGGAACCGCAAGGAAATTCAACAAGCCCTTGATGCTGAGTTGCGCCAGCTTTCGCGCACAACCTCCTACACGATGCGTATCCGCAGTATTCAAGACATTTCTTTATTATTGGTTCAAAGTAATGAGGAAGAACGGAAGCGGTTTGTGGAGTATCGGGAGAGACTGTTAAAAATTGCACAAGTCGTCCCGCTAACTGTTGATATTCTTACTGAGGCAGCTGCTTGTGAAAGCCCTTACGATCTCAGCCCTCAGGATGCCCTAGTCTATGCATCTGTTATCACCGAGCTGCGTCAACATTTACCAGCAGCAGCCTGTTTTCTCAACCGGAACTCCAAAGATTTCGACAGTCCTGATATCGTTGATGAACTAAAGAGATTGAATTGCAAAATGATACCAACGTTTGATGGGGGCTATGCTTTTATTCAATCACGTCTGTTACCGTAGCGATTGTCGTAAAAGATACTAGTACTACCGTTAGCGTTATAGATATTATCGCCGCTTCTACCTGCCTCATTAGCGACTAGGGTGCTATTGCTTACAGTTATGATGCCACTATTATAGATACCGCCGCCATCACTGGATGCCGAGTTGCCGACTAAGGTGCTGTTACTCACCTGAACGGTACCGGAGTAACCGTTAATGATGTCGTTGTGACTTTCTTTGTGCCAATCCCATAAGCATTACAAATGCAGCTTCGAGTCAACATCCATACAAAAGTTAAGCTACACCTTTCGCGTCTTGGTAACTATGAAATGAACAACATGGATGAAGCCTTCTATTTGGCATGAGATGCGAGCTGTCTCCATAGCTTAAGTACAAATACCGTTGCAGCCTGAGAACGGATGGTTGATATGGTAATGGCAATTATGCTCTATGAATGTATGGATTTCCTCAAGCTAAAGGCAGAAGCTTTTGCCTTTGTGTGTTATTTGGACTACCAAGCGGGCGAGGACACCTACCCTACAAGAATTGCGCCCTTCCCATAAAATACCAATCCGCTTTTCCTCTTACTCCCTTGCTCTTTGAGTCTTTGCGGTTCATTTAAATAAATAATCTTCGGGTGGAAAGGAAGTAGGTTTGTATTGGTAAAAGTTACGGTTATATTATGTTTGGTTAATGACTTATTAAAATAACTTGTTTGTAGTTGCAATACATGCGCTAAAGCGCAACTACGAACAGAATCAATTAAGGCTACTGTCAAGTTCAATTTAATGGTTTTCTGTTAAACAATACTGTTCGCGTAATACCCGACGCATGACTTTATTAGAAGCGGTTCGTGGCAAAGTATTAACAACCACAAGGTCGTGAATTTTGAATAGGGGATTGAGATTTTGCTTAATTGCTGCTTGTAAGGATGTCATCAGCGCTGCTTTATTTTGTTGCATCTCTGGTTCGACTACCGCGTAGATTACCAATCGGCTCGGTCCTCCTTGTGGAGGAGAAACTGCGATCGCAACGGTTTCACAAATTCCTGGCTCACCATTCAAAACTTGTTCAATCTCAGCCGAACTGACTTTGATTCCTCCGAGATTCATGGTATCATCAACGCGACCGCGAGCAATGTAGTAGCCGTTGGTTAAGCGTTCTATTTGGTCGCCATGACGCCGCAGAGGATTTGAGGAGGGTAAAACGGGGGTATTGGCGAAGTAAACTTGGTGGTGGTCTTTGTTCAACAGCTTCGCTGACAATCCAATTGATGGAGGTATGATAAACGCCTCGCCTTTGTTAGCAGAATTTCCTTCTGTATCAAGAATCACAAAGTCCAATCCCAAAGCAGGTGTAGTAAAAGTTGAAGGTATACAAGGCTGTACTAGAGTTCCAGTGATATAGCTGCCACCAATTTCTGTACCGCCGCAGTATTCGATAATGGGTTTATATCCAGCCAGGGACATTAGATAATGCATATCTTGGGGTTGGGAACACTCGCCTGTCGAACTAAAAGCTTTTATTGCACTCCAATCCAGCCCTTGCATACAAGCAGTTGTTTTCCACTGACTGACAAGACTGGGTACGATGCCTAGTAAATTTACTTTAGCATTTTGTATAAAATAACCATATTCTCTTTCTGTAGGTACTCCATAATAAAGGGCAATAGTCGCTCCATTTATCAAGCAAGCGTAAATCAACCACGGTCCCATCATCCATCCTAAGTTAGTATGCCAAGCGACTCGATCGCCGGAATGAATATCGTGATGCAGGTGACCATCAACAGCGCATTTGATGGGAGTTGTTTGCGTCCAAGGGATGGTTTTGGGTTCTCCTGTCGTACCGGAGGAAAATAAGATATTGATAGCAGTAGCAGGATGGGCAGGGATGGCATCGAATTGATGGTTGGAACTGAGAAAATCTTCCCAAGTCATATCCCCAGGGCGCAGTTTTAAAGATGCTAACAAGGAAACAGTTTCCCTATCCTCGTTGCCCATTTTAGTTTCTATAACAATTGCTTTAGGTGAATTAGCTGCTATCACTTTCTCATACAGAGGCAATTGCTTGCCACCACGCAAAATATAATTTTGGGTAAAGATTGCTTGAGCGTTGGATAGGCGCAACCGCATAGCAATTTCTGAAGCTGCAAAACTGTCAGCTATGGAAACTACCACGCAGCCAGCTTTAATAATTCCCAAGTAAATTGCCACAGATTCGGCTGTCATGGGCATCACGATGGCAATAGTATCCCCAGGAAGAAAGCCACTCTCTACCAATCCATTAGCAACTTGATTTGTGAGGGATTGGAGTTCGCCATAAGTCACGGTAGAAATTGAACCACGATCCGATTGGAAGAGAATAGCGGGTGCATCACCTGGTGCTGAAAAGCAACTTTCAATGATGTTAAATCGAGCACCTACCAGCCATTGCGGAGACTCTACTCCATTGCTCAAATCGATAATTTGGCTGTACTTTTCTCGGAAGTGAATACCCAATCGTTGAATCATTATTTCCCAGAACTCAGCCCGATTTTTTGCTGACCACGCATGAAGTTCTGGATAAGAATTTAGCCCCAGGGTTTTCATTAAAGCAGCGATATTGGTTTCTTGTATCTGCTCTTTAGAAGGAAACCAAGCAGGAGGTAGTCCTTGGCTGCTATCCCACTTGGAGAAGGTAGTTTTGTAGAGGAGTTCGTGTAGTGCAAAGGGATGATTGGGTTCAAGAATATATTGCACTATGTACTGCCAGCAATCTGCCGGTTGTAATAAAGCAAGCGACTCATTAACTTGCCGTAGAATTGCGATCGCAGTATTTCCTTCGACACCACAAGCAATAATTTGTTCCAGTGACAATTGCGCCCTCATTTCCCTTGTCCCCTTGTCCCCTTGTCTCCCTTGTCTCCCTTGTCCCCTCATCCCCCTCATCCCCCTCATCCCCTCATCCCCCTCACCGCTTCATTCCAAGACGATCCGCCTCCAAACCATCCCAAAAACAGCAATGGCATCAAGAATTTCTCGTCCTCCCTGCATGAACTTGGCTTGGTCAAAGTCAGCTTGAAAATAAACTGCTTCAAGTTCTTCCAGAGTGTGTCCGGCGTGTTGCATCTCGACACGATTGTGCCAACTGAAGAATGCCAAACGCAGTTGTGGGTATCGTGCTTGCTTAATGCGCGTGAGTCCTTCTTCTAATTCCTGCCAAAAGCCTGCTGCTGCCCAGTTTTCTACTGCAAAACTAGCACCTTCAGCTATATGTGGGTCATCGCTTCCATAAAGACGTTGCAGTTCATTGCAGAAGTGTAAGGTTGTAGAACTTCCGTGCTTGCGTTTGCCAATCTCTTCGTAATGTAACCCCAAACCTTCAGCTAAATTGACCAGCCATTCAAAATGTGCGGCGCGGAAACGACAAATACCACCGTCTACTGTACCTTCGGTACTGACTAATTCGGGATCTCCTTCTCGATCTTTGTCCTCTTCTGTCTGACTTAGATTGCTGTCGATGGATCGATCTGGCTTGCGATAAATTACGCCTAGTTCGTTTAGCAATATCTCGCGACTCTTGCGCGACTGCTCGATAGTGGGTGAGTTAATAGCTTTTAACAGTGCTGCTATGAGGAACTGATTGGAGAATACTGAGAATTGCTGAATGAAATAACGCAGTTCTTTGTCTGTGGCTGTACCGTAAGAAAACCAACGAGTATAGGTGTTGTTGGTGATAATGCGGTGTTGTAAAAATTCTTGGTTGATTTTGGTGAGGAAATCTTGGAAGTTATCTACTTGTTTTTGAGTTAATTCGCCTCGGTGCGATCGCTTTTCGATGCGTGAGGAGATGGTTAAAGGGTTTGTGGTATTTAGATGTGTATTAGTCATAATCTTTATACTTGTGTTACGTATGATTACCCCACCCTAACCCTCCCCTTGGAAAGGGGAGGGAACTGGGAATTCAATTTCCCCCCTTTCTAAGGGGGGATTAAGGGGGGTAAATCCAACTATAGGTGTAGTCTTTATCTTCCAACGCTAGGGCTTGTTTTGTCAGTTGCAATGGTCGAAACGTATCAATCATTACAGCAAGCTCGTTAGTACGGTCTTTACCAATGGAACCTTCGTACATTCCTGGATGGGGGCCGTGAGGAATACCACTGGGATGAATGGTCATTGACGATCGCTCTATCCCCTTCCGGGACATAAAGTTTCCTGATACGTAGTAAATTACCTCATCGGAATCAACATTGGAATGGTTATAAGGAGCCGGAATTGCCAGAGGGTGATAATCAAAAAGGCGTGGCACAAAGGAACAGATAACAAAGCCAGGAGCCTCAAAGGTTTGATGTACTGGAGGGGGCTGGTGAATTCTGCCCGTGATGGGTTCAAAATTCTCAATGCTAAACGCAAAGGGATAAAGATGGCCATCCCATCCCACAACATCTAGAGGATGATGGTGATAGAGATAGCTGATAATTCTATCTCTGGTTTTGACCCGCACCTCAAATTCACCTACCTCGTCATGAGTCTCTAACTTCTCTGGTGGTCGAATATCGCGTTCATTATAGGGAGAATGTTCGAGAAATTGCCCGTAACGATTGAGATATCTAGCGGGTGGTTCTATGTGTCCGCTAGCCTCAATCACAAGCATTCGCTGTTCTACATTGGCGTTTGGTATAATTCGCCACAGTACACCAGCAGGAATAACTAAATAATCTCCTACTTGATAGTGTACAATCCCGTACTGGCTCTCTAATACACCAGTGCCATCATGGATGAATATTACTTCATCACCATGAGCACATCGATACCAGTATGGCATCGGCAATGTCGGTCGAGCAATTGATATGCAGACATCTACATTTGCCATTAACAGAACACGCGCCTCTACAGCATCTGTCCCCGATTCTACTGTTGCCGTGCGTAGATGGCGGTGACAGAGGGGACTTGATTCTTCATAGGACACGTTTACTGTCCTCTCTAACAAAATTTTCTGTATTTGTGTAGGTGGACGTAAATGATACAGCAAGGATTGAACGCCTGAAAAACCTCGCATCCCCATTAATTCTTCATGATATAAAGAACCATCGGGTTGTCGAAATTGAATGTGTCGCTTGTGGGGAATATTTCCTAATTTATAGTAGTAAGTCATGCTCTCATCCCCTAAGCTCCCTGTATTTGGTGCATCATAAATTACCCCGCATCGCTTGTTCGCGTTCTATCGCTTCAAACAGGGCTTTGAAGTTGCCTTCACCAAAACCTTGTGCTCCATGGCGCTGAATCACTTCAAAGAAAAGCGTTGGTCGATCTTGCACGGGCTGAGTGAAAATCTGGAGTAAATACCCATCTTCATCCCTATCTACTAAAATGCCCAAATCTGCTAGTTGCTCAATCGGCTCATCAATGTCACCCACTCGCTCTTTCAAGTTTTCGTAATAAGTTCTCGGTACGTGCAGAAACTCCAACCCGGCTTTTTTTAATTGAGAGACTGTTTCTATAATGTTATGAGTCGCGCAGGCAATGTGCTGTACTCCTGGGCCGTTATTATATTCTAAGTACTCTTCAATCTGAGATTTGCGTTTCCCTTTGGCTGGTTCGTTAATTGGTAATTTAATCTTACCCGTACCGTTTTGCATCACTTTAGACATTAAGGCTGAGTACTCTGTGGAAATTGCCTCATCGTCAAAATGCACTAGGAGGTTAAAACCCATTGTATCAGTGAAAAACTGTACCCATTTGTTCATCGCACCTAATTCGACGTTGCCTACAATGTGATCGATATTGCATAAACCTACAGAGTTATTACTGTTGGCTGGGTATCGAGGTATAAAGCCAGGAGCAAAGATTCCAGAGTAATCGCTCCGTTCCACAAACTTAATCAAGACATCACCGTAGGAATGGACAGCCGCATAACGCAACACACCATATCCATCTTCTTCTTCAGTCGGTGCGATCGCTCCTACAGCACCCCGTCTGGTTGTTTCTTTATAAGCGCTTGTAGCATCTGGCACTTCAAAAGCGACGATCGCAACTCCATCACCGTGCTTCAGCACGCTTTGCGAGATGGGATGGTTGGCAAAGAGTGCTGCACTTAAAACAAAGCGCGTCTCTCCTTGCTGCATCACATAGGATGTTACTTCACGGCTGCCAGTTTCTAAACCCCGATAAGCTGTATTGGTAAACCCAAAAAACTTGGAATAGAACAGTGCTGCTTGCCTTGCATTTCCAACATAAAACTCAAGGTGGTCGAAGCATTTAATAGGGCAGAAGTCAATCATTTGGATTCCTCGCAGTTCAGAGGAAATACTGGAAATAAATTTTTCACAAGTATTATATTTATTCTATGAGGTGTCATAAGTGATTTTGAATACAAGTTATGCGACTCTGGGAATCAGAGCAAAACATTCTCTTTTTCAAAAAATCGGCTTTTAGTCATTAATATCATTTCACTTTCATCGCGATACACACAAATTTGTAAAGATGCACCCTGCTGCGTCTCTACATACTACTTTGTATTATCCTTTTCGTAAAATGGTATAACCTCTAATTCGATTATAAAATTAACTTTTTCTTTTGCCAGGGTATGCTTTGTTAACTTATGTACTTAATATGTAGTTTTGTACTTATGACAAAGAGGTTTAGGATGAGTGATACCAAGTTACCTACCGTGCTAGTGGTTGAGGATAGCCCTGATGATTTACTTTTTATTCAACGTGCTGCTGTAAGAACCAACTTACAGATGTCCTTAAAAAGCGTGACAAGCGGGGATGAGGCTATCAGCTATTTGCTAGGTGAAGGTTCCTATGGGGACAGAAATATTTACCCATTGCCGAGCGTCGTTTTAACAGATACAAGAATGCCTCGCATATCTGGGTTAGAGCTAGTGACGTGGATTAGACAACAAGATGATTTTAAGGATTTACCGATTGTTGTCATGAGCAGTTCTACAGATACAGATAACGCCAAGCGGTTTGCTGCTTTTGGCATCAGCTTATATTTTGTCAAACCTATGTCTATACGTGGTTTTGAAGAAATTTTAAGGGAAGTGATGTTGTTAATTCCCCAAAATCAAGAGTAATTAAGTCAAAAAGTGCTTTGATATTTTCAAGCAATTGTACTTATAAGAAATTCAAACATGAATTTATTTCTTGCGATAGATGTTAGAAAAAGTATCTAGGTAAATTTTTGATTTTTTTCCTCCAGTAGTAGGAAGTTCAAATAGTCCAAAAATTTGTATCTTAATTAACGAATAAACTCAACATTAAACTGGTCTGATGAACAGTAGGTATCTTCACAATCATTTTTTGTCGCTTCAGAGTAGATTGTGGATCTATGAACTGAGTGCGCTAGAAGCGGGAGGCTTAACGCTAGAATGCGTAACGCATTTATTTTACGACCAGAGAAATTAGTGTGAGTCCCAATCCATTTATAGGAGGTTGTCATGATGATTAGAGTAAACCACGTACAGCTACAGAAAAGCTTGAATGAAGTTCAATATCCGGTAAGCAAGAAAGACTTAATTTTTTACGCTGAGGAAAAAGGCGTTGATGAGGGAGTTCTTCGGGCTTTGAGGCGTTTGCCAAATCAGCAATACGAAACACCCACGGATGTGAGCCAAGCAATTGGCAGATTATTGATAGCTATCTCTATGCTCCTGCAATCCTCACAATTGTGATTCAGCGATTCATCGTACCAAGTCAGGGTGGTAAGACAGATGAAGATAAGGTAAAAAATGCTGTTGCACCTGCAAAAACGGCTGTAGAGGCAATCGAAGCTCTAGCTGTTGCCAGCCCATACTTGCTTGGTAGCCAAGTCACTCTTGCCGATTTCTTCCTGATTCCCATTTTTATCTACCTCTTGCAGGCACCAGAGTTTGAGGAGATCGTTGCTCAAACTCCAAAATTGCGGGCTTGGTGGGATAAGGCTAACCAGCTTGCCAGTGTGAAGAAAGTCTGTGCCTAAAGGCAATCTATATTGGGCATTGCTGAATGAGAATATAAATTATTTGCTCCTTCAGCAACGCCATAATATCCTTACAAAGGACTAATAACTCAAATTATATTATGAATAGTCTTAAGGAAATTCAACTAAAGCTAAAGTTTTTTTGGGGTTCTCTCTTTTACTTCAAATACACGCCTCATGCACTTCTTTATTCTTGCAAACGAGACAACATAGAACGCAAATTTTTCAAGCGTTCTACAGAAAAAGGATTTAATAAGCCTGGAAAACTTAATCGTACTGAACTGACAGACAGAGGTGCTAATTTCTATTTTGAACTTGCAGAATTACATTTCTAACTGAAGAGTTTGTTCGAGTTGATTGGAAACCCAGTGTACCACCTATTCCTTATGCCATTTCCTGCTAAAAATGAGAAGCAACAACCAAAAACATATCGGATGTGGAACTATGATGCTGCGGGTATATATGGTCCTGGTTCAGATCCGATGTATCTATGTATTCCCGTGTATTTGGGTTTGCACTCTTTTGGCAGTTATCTGAATTTTTTATGAAAACTCTTTTGACGCTTATTTTACCTTTGGAGAAACTGCTGTTGCTAATTTTGAGAGGGGATCGCTACGTTATTACTTTACGTATGGTGTACCTGCTCAACTTTTAGAACGCTACACAGAATTAACTGGGCGTGCCCCTTTACCTCCTCTCTGGGCTTTAGGTTATCATCAATCTAAATGGGGATACCGTACAGAAGAAAAAATCCGAGAAGAAGCCCAAGCATTTCAAGATCGCAATTTGCCTTTAAGTGCTATTCATTTAGATATAGATTGTCAAGTCGGCAACAGAGCTTTTACTATCGATCCCGATCGCTTTCCTAAATTAGGAAGTTTTACACAAGAACTCAAAGAACTTGGGGTGCGATGTATTGCAATTCTCAATCCAGGTATTAAGTACAGCCGTCACAGTAATTTATTTTTGGAAGGTCAAATACTGGACGGATTTTGCAAACGCCCCAATGGTAAACTTGTTGTCGCACCTGTTTGGCCTGGTTGGTGTGTATTTCCAGATTTTACTAACCCCAAAGTTCGGAGATGGTGGAGTCGGCAATATCAATATTTGCTGGATGTGGGTGTCGCTGGTTTTTGGCACGATATGAATGAACCAGCTGCTTTTATTGCTTGGGGCGATCGCTCACTTCCTAAAGTAACGCAACATTATATGGAAGGTAGGGGCGGGGATCACCGCGAAGCGCACAATGTCTACGGGTTGACGATCGGGAAGTGACTTGCACTGGACAAATACTCGAGTTTGCAGACTCAGAGGAGCTTGGCGTCAGCAATCTCTTCGGTAAGCTTCGCATCCAGTAGGTTGGGTTGAGGAACGAAACCCAACATTTACAGACATTTGTTGAGTTTTCCTACGAGGCCTCACCCTATCGGTTAATCTTTCCAACAAAACAGACTTTTTTACATCTCTCTTTAGATATAAAAAATGTTATTGTTGGCAATAAAAAAACAGATTAAAAAGTAATTCATATAATTCCTTTTAAAGAAAATTAATATATTTATGCTAACTTATGTTAAAATGTTGAAATTTCTTTCTAAGAAGGATATATCTTAGATGGAGGTCGTACTTAATACATTGTTTATCCATAACTTGTTGCACCAAGCTTGTCTTGTCAAACAGTTACCAGAATTACACAACTTGCAATATAACGCATTGGAGAGTAGCAATGTTTGTTGCTAAAGGAAGTCTTCCTTAAAAAAGGTTGACTTATGTGAAGGTTACGAGTTAGATTCTTAACAATATAGATCGGTCTGCCTAATTCACGGTTTGCCTTAAACACAGTGTTCCCATAGGTAAGCCTGGAGCGGAGGAACCACCGTTGGGGCTAATCTTTAAAAAGGATAAGGAGTCAGGTAGCGAGGATAAATGAGAACTAGCCTTTCACACTTCATCTGACCTACTGAGCATTTCATCCTTATGTAAAGAGGGACATCTCTCAGTCCTAGCCCGTCAGCTAACTTCGTCGGCATTGAGAGGAGACTGAGCGAGCAGCATTCTTAACAAGTAATGCCTTGTTCTCGTCGGTATCCTTGGCTGGTATCTGTGCGCTTCGTTGTACCTGCCCTTAGCTTTGGGTAAGGGGTCATACTACCTCCACTCAGATATCTGAGGCAGGAAAGATTGCCATGTGGTGAATTTTAACTATGTTACTGACAAAAAAGCATCGCATCGCTTTGATTTCTGTGGATGGAGATCCTGCTGCAGAAATAGGACAAGAAGAGGCTGGTGGACAAAACGTATACGTCCGTCAGGTAGGTTATGCACTAGCTCAAAAAGGTTGGCAGGTAGATATGTTCACTCGCCGCAGTAGTTCTGAGCAAGCAGCCACTATCCAACATGGAACTAACTGCCGAACAATTCGTCTGAAAGCAGGTCCCATGGAGTTTATAGGTCGGGATAGCCTACTGGATCATCTACCTGAATTTATCGCAGAGTTTCAAGCATTCCAGCAAAGTCAAGGTTTTCAGTATTCTCTGGTTCACACTCACTATTGGTTGTCTTCCTGGGTGGGTATGGAACTGAAAAAGCGCCAGCCATTGATCCAAGTGCATACATACCACTCCTTAGGAGCAGTGAAGTACCGTACTGTTGCTGACATGCCAGCAATAGCCAGTATCCGGCTGGCGGTTGAAAAAAATTGTCTGGAGAGTGTAGATAGAGTTGTTGCTACTAGCCCCCAAGAACAGGAACACATGCGAAAGCTGGTTTCCTCTCTTGGACGCATAGAAATCATTCCTTGCGGTACGGATATCGATAACTTTGGCTCGATAGAACGATCTGTAGCACGTCAAGCATTGGGTATTGCTCCTGATGCGAAGGTAGTGCTCTACGTTGGTCGTTTTGATAAACGTAAGGGAATTGAAACGCTGGTCAGAGCTTTTGCAAAGTCGAGTTTGCATTCTGTAGCTAACCTACAATTAATTATTGGGGGTGGCAGCCGTCCTGGTTATAGTGATGGAATCGAGCGGGATCGCATTGCCAGTATTGTGTCTGAACTTGGATTAGAAAATTGCACAGCCTTTCCAGGTCGGCTTGATGAGTCTGTTCTACCCTCTTACTACGCGGCGGCTGATGTGTGTGTAGTCCCGAGTCACTACGAACCTTTTGGTTTAGTTGCCATTGAAGCAATGGCTAGCCGAACTCCAGTTGTAGCAAGTGATGTTGGTGGTTTGCAATTTACAGTGGTGCCTGAGGTCACAGGATTGCTTGCTCCTCCCAAGGATGAAGATGCTTTCGCCCTTGCTATTGACCGCATTCTGACCAATCCAGAGTGGCGGGATCGCCTTGGTGAAGCAGGCAGACAGCGTGTAGAAATAGCTTTTAGCTGGCAAAGTGTTGCTTCCAGATTAACTCATCTTTATACTCATCTGTTACCGGAAGTTGTCACCATACAAGAGAGAGAACCTCAGGTTGTTGCTTAATTGATACTTGTGCGAGCGCTTGAATTAGTATTCCTCAATCGCTCTATTAAGGAAGCTGCAATCATTTCACCGCCTCAAGTGACAACTGTTCAACAGATTTCAATATTCTGTAGCAAAAGTAAAAAACAAACTGTTCCGTCTATTTAGTCAAGGAGTTATGACAATGTTAGAGATTGGTGACTATGCACGCCATCAAGTTACAGGGCTAATTGGTCAAGTCGTTGGTTACGGGCATGAAGTCGTACAAGGAGTTTACATAACGACTCTCAAAGTGCGAGAGAATTCTAACGGAAACAGCGATCGCAGTAGATTTTTGGAAGATGTATACTCTGAATGGGTGCGAGTGGAGATAGAATCAGTTCCTACAGTTCTTTCCTCGACATCTGTGGAAAGTGAGGTCGCGCTACAAGCGTAAAATAGCGGCAAAATTTCTGTCTTGTGGTACGGGCGTCCCCGCCCGTACTAGCTAACATATATTCCTCCCTACTTTCCCTGCTTCCCCTGTATCACCAGTTGAAATCCCGTAAAATCCAGAAGCAAGACGATAGCCCCAGGCAAACTTAACAGCCAACTGAGAACGGTTATTGTTAGAGATAAGAGTAGGGCTTGTTCGGCAGTTAAACCAACTCGACTGAATAGATACACCCATAAACCTTCTTTTAGACCTAGTCCTCCTAAAGATATAGGAAGTAAAGTCACTACCACAATAATGGGAATAAATACTAAAAGTTGTAAATAAGAAATAGGAATTTTAAGTTGTTGGGCTATGAAATAGTGATAAGCAACTATCGCTAGCTGTAGTAATAGTGAAAGGCTCATTGATACCGCTAGAGCTTGTCGGTGTTGGGCGAATTTTCGTAACAAGATTTGAATTTTAGCAAAACGAGCAGCTATTGCGCTCAGGCGAAACTTTAAAAGCCAAGGTTCTGCCCAAATCAACAACTGAGGACTTGATATCAGCAAAACTGCTCCTACTAAACTTCCTACACAAATCAGAAAGAGTAGAACAATATCCCAACGTGCCACTAGTTTAAATGCTGGAGGGAGACCAATTAAAGCCAAAGCAGATAAAGCTACTAAACCTGTGAATCGTTCTAAAAATACGGATACGAGTGCTACTTCTGAGTCTTGAACGTGTTTGGCAACTCGATACACTCGGTAAGCATCTCCACCAAGAGCGCCTGGGAGAAAAATATTTAAAAACATCCCAGCAAAATAGCTGCTTAGCAGGCTGCTTATTGGTGCTGAATGACCGCTAGAATTCAGAACTACCAGCCAGCGCCAGCAACTCAACCATTGACAACCTGTGTAGAAAAGTAAAGCAAAGATGATAAAGGGCAGAGAGAGATGTTTAAACTGATTCAATGCTAGATTGAAATCTATCCGAGTGAATACCCATGCTAATAGACTGATACTGACGAGTGTTTTGAGAAGAGCGAGCGAATTTATTTTCATAGTTGAATCTAATTTTTTTTACTTAATCATAATTAAATAGATAATTAATTAATAATTTCTTGCTCCTAACTTGTAAAATCCAAAATCCAAAATCTAAAATCCAAAATTCTTCTTAATAAGCTCCTAAATCTTTACCTGTGTTTGGTATTCGACTTGGCAATCCATCTTCTGGTTGCCAAAGACGCAAACGAGTACCAAAGGTATCAATGACTGGTTTACCCAAGGTTTGAATATACTGCCAAGTCTCAGTGTTAATTCTACTTTCTCGAATGTCGTCTATATGAAGCCACACGCGCTTCGATTTCTCTAAAATACGATTCATTTGGTCTATGTTACTAACGACTACCCCACCCGCCCAACGGTCAATCAATCTGCCTTCATTCCAGTACAATCCATCAAAAAAGTTGCTTCCTAATAAAAAGTAATCTAAACCATTTAAACTAATTGAGCCAAAAGAAGGAGTTGGTGAAATGACTACATCTTCTGGTTGTTTGTGAATGCGTATATATTCAAATATCGAAGTATTGCGTCTGTTAATAGCTTCTTGATAGCCAGCCAACATTCTAGTAGGCTGTGTATTGATCAGTAATAGGAGAATAGCAAAGCTCAAGGTTATTGTTCGTAGCGGTATTGCACCATTCAATACTAACTGAAACTTATTACCTAAACTTTCTGTTATAGAGATTGTACTATAAATAGTTAGCAAAATAAACAGTGGATAAATACCATATGCATATCGCTCTTCTGACTGATAGCTGAGAATTGTGACAATAATTATTTGACTAATAATACCACTAAAAAAGAATATTATTTGAAGGTTATTCTGTTTGAAGAAGTAGACAAATCCCATCATAAAAAACAATGTATATACAGTTTGCATTCTGTCAGGACCGATAAAGAAATTGGCAGACAACTCTGTGATATTGGAAAAGTGAAGCCTCAGATAGGACGCTGTACTATCAGATAATGCAGCTAGAGGAGTCAAAAGTCGGATGGAAGAAAAACCAAGGCAGTAGATAAAAATAATTAAGGTCATTATGCTACCTAAAACAATCTGCCAATCGCGCAGTAATCGAAATGGACGGTAAAAGTAAAGAAAACCAAGGAGAAATGTTGGCAGGATCGTTAAACTGATTTCTTGGGTGAGTAAAGTACACGTGAGAGCAATGAAAAAGAGGTATTGATAACGTTTGCTTGCTTGCTCAATGAAACCTTTGAAAAATAACCAGAAAGATAAAATAGTCAGAAATTGTAGAAGTTGGTAAAATCGGATGTTACGTGAATACCAAATTTCCCAAGGGCTGAGGGCTAAAACTGCAGTGATAAATAGAGCAATCCAAACTTTTCCAGTCACCTTACGGGCAAAGATGTAAATTAAAACTAGGGTGGCTGTACCCCAAAGTACGGAAAAAAACCTTGCATGGACGATAGAATCTCCGATTATCCGTAGCCATAGAGCTAGTAAGTAGTGATAGAAAGGTCCGCGAGTGTACCAAATACCAGAAGTTGCTATGGGAGCGCCTGTGCGAAGGATTCCTCTCGTTGCATCAAGGGAGGTATTTTCATCAGAATCCAAGTCCATGAAACCGAGATGATATACCCTAAGTCCAAAACCGATAGTTACAATCAATACCAACAACCATCGATCGTGCGATCGCCATATTTGTGTCAACCAATTTTGCCCTCTCCCCCTCGTTCCCAGCCTGAGGCTGGGAACGAGAGGAAAACTAGAATTGCTAGTTAGGGTGATGATTCCACCAACAAAAAGCAGAATAAGGACAAGGTTTTCTCCTGTTACCAAGCCCACACCAATAAAGGTAACCACCCCAAAGAAAAACCACAAGCTTCCGCGAGGTAATGTCCCCAATCTACTTTTCATTTGACTTAATATCAAACTTAGCAACACAATGTTCGCAAACCCAAGCAATATTACGTAATTGCTTTTTGGTTGAGCAAACAACAGCCCAATTTCTGCTTCTGCATAGCGGTGTTTGAGTAAACCAATGCCGATTAAAAACAGAGTTCCTGGTGAAAGTATTGCTGCTCCTGCATTCAAGCTATGCCACCAACTATCCCGGTACCCCAACCAAAAACCTAAAATTAAGGCATAAATCAAAGTCAAGCCAACAGCAAGGAATTGCCAAATACTCTGACGCCACAAGTATTGCGGGTAATTCAGCAGATAGGCATTACCTTCAAAACTGTGTTGAAACTTATGCCGTTGAGGTAAACCTAGAAGGGTTGCAGGTTTTCCAGAACCCTCTCCTTTTACCCAACCTACTACTGGCTCTGCCAAAGTCTTCCAAGTCTCATCGGTTGCGATCGCCCCAATAATCTCACCTTTTTCTCTTTCCGCCCATCCATCCAAGAAAAAGTTTACAGAGCCATTTGTTAATCTTGGCTCTAAAGAATGAGCCAGCCTTACGGCTAAAATATTACTACCCGGTTGCAGAAGTTTTGTCACTTCCACAAGATGTAACTGTTTGCCATCTTCTATTTTGTAATGGCTAACTAGAGCACTGTTAAGTAGTAGGGAATATTCCCCTGTTCCAGCAAAGCGAATATAGGCATGAGAAATTTGAGTTTTTGGCATTTGCCATACACCTGTTAGCCATACCTCTCCATAAGAACTGTGGTTTCCAGTCACCCAATTTCCCTGTAGGGGGCGAGCGAACAAATTTTTACTTAACCGAGTGTAGGTTGCTTCTTTAACAGAACCCAGCACTTTAGCTTCTAACCAATTTGTATCGGGAAAATCTACGTCAAACCATTGAAGCGAGCGGTGGGTTTCTGACAGATTTGCGACTTGCCAAGAAGCGACTCCTGTTGTCAGAATAATTGGCTTGTTATCAGCAATAGGATAAACAACTCCCTCAACAACTACACGCGGATTTGTTTGTCCTTTTTGGATTTCTAAACCAATGACATTTTTACCCAAACGCAAGTATGAAGTTATATCTACATAAGCTGTTAATTTCCAATCGTTGGAACTGGCAAGTAAATAATTGAGTCCAGTTGAAACACGGTAGCGATCGCTATCATTAATAGCTTGAAACGGCATTTTTAATTCAGTACTCAAACCAACAGAGTTGTTGAAACGGCTGTTTTCTCTTGTTACCTGTTGCCCGTTGACGTACAGAGTAAAATCATTATCTGCACTAACAGCAACCCAAGCCACCTTGGCACTATCGGATAAATAAAAGGTATGACGAGCATAAAAACGGTAAGTTGGTGTTTGAGGAGCAATCCATTGAGCTTGTTGTGACCAAATAACTCGCTCTACAGGAGAGGGGATTTTTTCCCATATAGAAAAACCCAACATTCCTAGTAAAAGTCCCAAGGTTAATAGCAGTCCCAATGCCAACCAACGCTCTACTGCAGTCTCGCAAAAATAACTATCTAATTGAAAACGCTTGAAAATCCTATAAATTAAGCTTTTCCCCCTTTCTTTTTGCACTAGCTGTTTCATTTCTCTTCCCCAGAAAATTTACTCCAAGTTCTGGGATCGACAGACTGGCGGTACCGTTCCCAAGTTTTGTTAATATCATCATTATGGTAATCAGCCCAAGCTAAGTGTAAATAAGCTTGTCCCAACAAACCAATACTTGGTTCTTGAAAGTACTGCTGCCCTTGTATGATTTGTTTCGCAGTCTCTGCTGATTTTTGAAATTCTCCATTCACAACTCTTGCCAACATCAAATCGTAAAGAGCCTCGACATGATTGGGGAAAATTTGCAAAACTTTCTCAAAAATATCTGCTGCTGTACCTGGCTTTCTAATATTAGAATCTTTCAGATAATTTACTCCTTGATTGAGGATAGCTGATGCAAGATATCCTCTAGCTAAAAAAAGATTGGGTTGGATATACAAAGATTTTTGAAAGTCGTTTTCTGCTTCTTGAAAATCACCTAATTTATAGTGTTCTAGTCCTTTAACAAAGTTAAGCAAAGCTGGTTCTGGTTCACCTCCGTAAAACTCTGCCTTTGCCAATCGCTCGAAAAAAGCTTCGTCGCCTTGTAAAGGAGGATACCATGATGCCAAAGTTTTACTAATATTAACAACTTTGCCATATTCTCCTTTTGCAAATTGAGTCTCTAGTTGATAATTAACAATATTAACTCCTACCTGTGAAATCAAAATAATAGTCAATAATAATACTGTAACGAGAAAGAACAAACTAACATCCCGAATCAACAACTGTACATTTTTATTTTCATCTGCCAAATAATATCCTATTAAGCTAATTACAAACCCAATCCAACTGTAACTCCAACCTTTACCAATGAAGCTAAAAAAGCTATTTTTATAACCCAATCCATTTTGCAAAACTTTATCCCAAGAAGGAAGTTGGAAAAACCGACTATCTTGAATAGAAAGTTCAAAAGTTGTTGGAGGGGGTTCTGGTTTATCTAGAAAAATATTCTGTTTCCACTGGGCTTGAACTTCTGAAAAATTGCTATTTACATGATATGATACACTTTCCACTTGCTTGTAATAGCTAGATGCAATAAAAGCAACCTTAGGACTCCAAGTTGTTATGAAATAAGGAAAGAGTAAAACTGATATCAACCCAGTCCAAAATAGCGATCGAGGAGCGTGACTGATACTAAATAAGAAAGTAAACGCTAAACCCAGAAAAGCAAACATTCCTGCCACAATCCTGCCAATGTTTGTAAAAACAAGATTTGTTCCGAACGCCTCTAAAATTGGAGTCGGTAATCGGTACCAGGGAAAAGTTGCTCCAAAAAGTAAAAATAGAGACCCTATGAGAAGAATAATTTTTTCCCGATTTAACCAGTTTTGCCAATAAGCCAAATTCTTCATGCTCAATAATTTCCTAACTATTCTTAGCAACTGGTATTTGTACGGACTGGTTTTTGTCAGTTCGTGGAGAAAATGTAGTATTGGTTACAGTTTCTGGGCTTGTTGTCTGGTATTTACCGAATTGGCTGTCAATTGCATCATTAGGACGTAATGCTCCAGGGAATAGGACTACGAGTTCTCCTGGTTTTAAACCTTCTAGCACTTCCCGTTGGTTGTCAAATGTCCTCCCTAGCTTCACTTTTTTAATAACAGCTTTGCCTGCTTCTGCAACCATCACCATGCCTTCACCAGCAGACAAATGACTCACGGAGCTTTCTGGGACAACTAAGCGGGTGCTAGTGCGTTCAAACTCAACATAACCTTGCAACCCAGGAGACATTTGCAAATTATCTACAGCAACCCATACAGAATAGGTATACTGACGGTCAATACCTGCTTTGCTGGGTTTGGTGGCATCGGTTTCGACTGTAGGGTTGAGTTGGATGACTCGCCCATTGAAAGTGCGTCCGGGGTAAGCTATCAAACGAACTGTAGCCTTATCACCTACCTTAACTTTGTTAAGTCGCGCTTGGTCGATGTAAGCTTTAAAAACAGTATTTTGAGCCAGAGTGAGCAGAGAATCGCTACTACGAGAATCTACTATTTCTCCTGTATGAATATTGACTCTACTTACCAAACCATCGGTACTGGCATAAATAACTGTTCTATTTAAATCTCTTAGAGCCTCCTGCAGTTCTATTTTTCTGTTTTCCAAGCTGAGGCGAGCATCTGCCAGTTCTTTATCTAGAGTTTTTTGAGCAAGCTCCAGGGCTTTACGAGCAGAAATAAAATCGTTTTCACGAGTAATGTAAAAATCTTGGTTAATAAATCGCTTATTTTCAGTTTCAACAACTCCTTGCTGAGCAGCTAGTAGTTCTCTTTTACGAGTAGCATAAATATCTTGCATATCATATAGTTGAAATTTGGCAATAGCTCCCTGCTGTACTAACAATTGAAGCTGTTGCACTTTTTTTTCAGATGTCTTTAGCCTCGCTTGAGCAGCTGCGACATTGTTTTTAACTTCTTGCTCTGCTAAAGTATCGATGGCTTTGAGTCTAGTTTTAGCTGCATATAGCCTTGCTTGGGCAAGCCTAACATTTTCGTGTAATTCTGACAGTCTTTCAGGTGCTAAGCTTTGCAAAGCCTGAAGATTCTTTTCAGCAGTGGCAAGATTGTTCCGAGCTGTATTCACCCTGTCTTGAAAAGATGCTTTTTGTAATTGAAGTAGGGGTTGACTGCGACGTACCCACTGCCCTTCAGCTACGTAAACTTTTTCTACTTGTCCTGATACCAAAGGGCGAACATCTACTTCCTGGAGGGGAACAGATTCGCCCGGAGCGGCTAGACTATCCTCTACAGTTTTTGTCGTTGATGCGACAGTCTGAACTGTAATTGGTTTGCCAGCTACACGTTGTAGTGCAGGGTAACCTATACTTGAATAGTAAATTCTTGATTGAGGATCGTTCAAAGTTGGTAAAAGAATGGTCACAGAGAGAATCCCCATGACACCCAAGGGGGCTGCTACAAACGTCGTTAAAACTCCATTAGATACAGATAGATGGGACTGCGTCATTTTCTACAACTCTGATAGACTATAGTTGCTGTGCGAAAGCGATGGCTTTGCTGTTTTAGGAAATGTTTACTATACAATTCTTTCAGGAGTTTTTTCATTGAAACAGGAATCCAGAGCTGTAGCAAAAACTTGCTGCCACATTGGTATAATCCGAGACCAGGAAAAACGGAATTGAACATCGGCTAAACCTTTTTGCCCCATTGTTATGGCTTTAACAGGATCTGATAGCAAGGTAAGGATGGCTTGTGCTAGAGCTTCAGGAGATTTTTCTGGTACTAACAATCCCGTAATACCGGATTGGATGACATCTGGAATTCCCCCAACAGCGCTAGCAATAACAGGTTTTTGGTGAGCTAAAGCCTCGATCGCCACAATTCCCAAACCTTCCGTGTCACCTTTGCTATCCACTATCGCTGGTAATACAAAGATGTCGCATCCTGCATATTCATCAGCGAGTTCTTCTTTACTGACAAATCCCAAGAAATCAACTACATTATCTAACTCTAAGGTGTGACACTGGGACTTAATTTCTTGTTCGAGAATTCCTTTGCCCACAACTCTCAAGCGTACCGATCTTTCAGCCAACACTAAAGGTAAAGCCTCCAATAAATAGCGCAAGCCTTTGCGTTCATCTAGCCTACCGACAAACAAAAGTGTAGGGACTTCCTGTAGCGATCGCGCTTGATTGTGTTTAACTTCGATAGTCAGACCATAGGGAATAATGGTAACAGGGTTGTTGTAAAGTTTACGAATTAACCCATAAGTAAAGGAAGAATTGGCTGTAACACCTTTAGCAATAGGCAATAACCAACGAAGGATATATGCTACAAAACTGAACTTATTCATTAACAGCAGTTCAGCACCGTGAAAACTAAACACCATCGGGATACCTAGTAAAACGCTGCTAGGGAAAGCCATCAATCCATGAGGAAAAGGCCAATGAATCTGAAGTAGGTTTGGTTTTTCTCTACAGCACACCCAAAACAATTGCAATGTACCTAAAAAAATATACAAAGCCGCAACTAGCAAATAAAGAGGTTGTCTTTGCAACTTGGTAGGAGCACCATCACGGGCAAGATTTTCAAAGTGTTTTGGACAGTAGCGAAAGCGGTAAATTTTAATCCCATCTAATATATAACTTTGACAAGCTTCATAGGCGGGAGCAAAGACTGTGAATTTAGCTCCTGTTGGTTGCAAGCGTAAAATTGCTTCCCGTATAAAAGCACCATGATTGCCATCAACCGTCATCGGATAGACAGAAGTGACTACTAATATATGCTTACCTTTAATATTCATGAATTTCAAAACGACGTTGATTAATGAAACGACCTTCAGTTTGAAACCACCACCATAACTTGACAAAATCAATCGCGGAAGTCATTAGACGCCTTTTGCCAAATTTACTTTTTCCTGAATACCGATTATGCCAAGGAGTCGGAACTTCTGTGATATAATATCCTTGTGCTGCTAGTATTGCTAATAAATAGCGGTGAGTAATCTTTTCGATAGGTAAACTAGACAACAGATCGCGGCGGACTAATTTTATCCAGTTCATGTCATGAATTTTTAATCCAAAGAACAAACGACAAGTAAAGTTGGCAAATTTAGAAGCAAAAATTTTGCCATCACCGCGCTTTTGTCGCCAACCTGCAACCACATCTGCCCCAGTTACATATCCTTGTAACAATAGCAAAGGAATATCGGTTCGAGGATCGGACTCTAAATCTGCTTGTCCCCAAAAGATCCAATCCGTTTTGACATATGTTAAAGCTGTTTTCCAAACTTCCGTTACACCCCGCCGTTGAGGATGGCGAATGACTTTTAAAAACTTATATTGTTCGCTGAGACGAGCAAGAATTTCGGGGCTTCTATCTGTACTGCCATCATCAATTATGACTACTGGTAAAGTAAAGCCAAGGTTGAGGAAAGTTTCTTCTAGATAAAGAAGCAGTTTTTCAAGATTCCCTTCCTCATTTAACGCTGGTATAACTACTGCGATAGAAGGACTTTCAATTAAATTGAGACACGAATAAGTTGGAGCTTTTTCTAAAGTAGCACCAGATGTATTTAACATATTTAATTTCCACCCAAGCAAATTTTTTAGCTATCGGTTTGCTCTCCAACAAAGTCGCAATCGTGCAGTTTGAGAATTTAGACTGCATATTGAAACGAAAGCTTTGAAAATACGGCTGTGAAGATAGACACTCATGTCTATCCCAGGCTTATTTGCCGCTAGATTAAAATTTGCAAAGATGATATTAGTATCAAAATTCTGCATTGCAATCCCCTTCTTTTCTCATCACCACGTCGGTCGATAGGGGTAGCGCACCTCAAAGTTACATTTAACACAGGTGTTATTAGTATAACCCACATCCCGCAGTCTGTCACGTAAGTATAAGTTTTGATAAGTGAAACAATTTTTTCTTTCTCGTTCCCAGGTTCCAGTCTCTCGTTCCCAGGTTCTACCTGGGAATGCAGATTGCGAGGCTCTGCCTCGCGGGTAGTTAGAGCACAGGAGGCGGAGCCTCCCGTAAGGCATTCCCAGGCGGAGCCTGGGAACGAGGTAGCCTGGGAACGAGGTAGCCTGGGAACGAGGTCGTGTGAAGTTTCCACTAATAAGTAGAAGTAATAAATAATATAAACTTTACTAAAGTTAATGATATTGCTAAATTAGGTAAAGAAATGTAAATTAATCAGTAGGGTAAGCAATTACCTAGTTTATTAAATTCATCGCAATACATAAGACAATGACAGCAACCTTACAGCGTCGCGAAAGCGCAAACGTATGGGAGCAGTTCTGTAACTGGATCACCTCTACCGAAAACCGCCTCTATGTCGGCTGGTTCGGCGTATTGATGATCCCCACCTTGCTCTCCGCAGCTATCTGCTTCATCATCGCATTCATCGCTGCTCCTCCAGTAGACATCGATGGTATCCGCGAACCCGTTGCAGGTTCCTTGCTCTACGGTAACAACATCATCTCTGGTGCAGTTGTTCCTTCTTCCAACGCAATTGGTCTTCACTTCTACCCCATCTGGGAAGCGGCTTCCCTAGATGAGTGGTTGTACAACGGTGGTCCTTACCAGTTGGTAGTTTTCCACTTCCTGATTGGCGTCTTCTGCTACTTAGGTCGTGAGTGGGAATTGTCCTACCGCTTGGGAATGCGTCCTTGGATTTGCGTAGCATTCAGCGCACCTGTTGCTGCTGCCACTGCCGTCTTCTTAATCTACCCCATTGGTCAAGGTTCCTTCTCTGATGGTATGCCTTTGGGAATCTCTGGAACCTTCAACTTCATGTTGGTGTTCCAAGCTGAGCACAACATCCTCATGCACCCCTTCCACCAGTTAGGTGTAGCAGGTGTGTTCGGTGGTTCCTTGTTTAGTGCAATGCACGGTTCTTTGGTAACTTCTTCCTTGGTTCGTGAAACAACTGAAACCGAATCTCAGAACTACGGTTACAAGTTCGGACAGGAAGAAGAGACCTACAACATCGTAGCAGCACACGGCTACTTCGGTCGCTTAATCTTCCAATACGCAAGCTTCAACAACTCCCGTTCCTTGCACTTCTTCTTGGCAGCATGGCCAGTAGTAGGCATCTGGTTCACCGCACTGGGCATCAGCACCATGGCGTTCAACCTCAACGGTTTCAACTTCAACCAATCCGTACTTGACTCCCAAGGTCGTGCGATTGGCACCTGGGCAGACATCCTCAACCGTGCCAACCTCGGTATGGAAGTGATGCACGAGCGTAACGCTCACAACTTCCCTCTCGACTTAGCTTCTGCTGAAGTTGCACCTGTTGCTATCAGTGCTCCTGCTATCAACGGTTAATCATTAATTTAGAAGAAAAGCGTCCTTCGTAAGAGGGGCGCTTTTTGGTTTGTAGTTGCGCTTTAGCGCGCTAAACAGAATATAAGGTACATAAAAGTTCACAAACGTTGTAACTCAACAGTTAAAGTCCGGAGTTGTGATGATTGGGGAGGTAGTAGCGCCGAAGTTCCATTACGACAAGCAATTTCCAAATCGTAAGGAATATTAGTACAAGGTTCTAGCACGAGTACGTAATGATTCTGCCATCCGCCAAAACTAGCAAACACCCAAACATAGGGAAAATCAGCAATATCAAAACTCATGAGCAAAGTGGAAGCCGATCGCTGATTGTGGATTCCGCATTGCCCTACAGCTAATTGAGAACTATAATAAAATTCCTGTAATTGTGACGATCGCGGTGGAATACGCTGCACGTTGACTTCACTGCCATCGGCTGCAAAGGCTTTTGGGAAGCGAGTTTTCTCCTGACGACCAATAATTTTACTGAATTCCAGAACTGCTGGCTCAATAGTGCAGTCTGGAAGGAGAACTTCATCTCCCTCTTCAATGGCTATAGCTGCATGTTGCTTGAATAAAAACGGAATGGTTTCTTCCGACTGATTTTTAAACAAATAGTCTATTTTTGCTTTTGCTTGGTTTTCATCAAGGGCAATAGTTTTTTCTACTTGTACGGGTACTGTTTGACAAGTAAGTGCCATCTTGACACTTAGCTCAGACTTTTCCAACAATTCCCAAGCTGGCGACCACAACTCGCCATGATCCACCAACTGCCGATTTTGGAACACACCAGCCGCATCATTGGGAAAAATTTCATCCCAACCACCAGTCCAATTGCCATCAAACGATGCACCCACTTCAAGCTTGCGGGATAGCTGTGGATCGTAATCTAAAGGATGCCACAGCCACTCATGTGCTGTTTTCAAGTCTTGCAGTTGGTCAATCCGACCACCAAGATCGGGTCGAATGGAAAGTTGAATTTCAGAATTTTTCAGGGTAATTGTCATTCCTGCAAAGCGCGATCGCGGTTTTACTGCCAATAGACTCAGGAATTTTACAATTACGGGGAAATACGTGCTTCTACCGTAGGAATTAACCTAATATTCTGCTGCACGATAAAACTTATCACACTTCTCTACATAACTTTTCTCAGGAATTGGCAAAGAATGTAGCTTTTGAGGTATGGGAAAAAAGTTGTTCGATCTAGAAAGTTTAGCTTCATTAAATAAATTGTTTGGGAAAACCAGAGGATTTAAATCAGCAGGAAAAATGAAAAAGTTCAACCCATAGAGGCGTCCTTTATGGTAAAGCGAGATAGCTTCCACCAAGCGTGAAAACATAATTGGAGTCCACAAGCATAATCTGCTGCTGTAAAAGTAGACAACGACGCGGCTCGTTGCGTACCCAAACTGCGGGAGAGGAGTTTGCCAAAGTGAAACCATACTAACACCAGACACATCTGTCAAAAGGTAGAAGAGGCGTTATCTATCATTTGACTTATAGAGACAAGCAATAACAACTACCTTTAGCTAGTTGCTTATCTTTTCCGAATAAAATTGATTATTGTTCTTTTTTGCGGGCTTCTGCCTCAGACGCTTCCTCCCGGTAACAAAAGTTTATCCAAGCTTCAAAAAGAAAAAGTATAAACATCGTTATGAAAGAGCTAAAGTTTTGTTAAGATGCTTATGCTAGTATTTCATCACCGAAAAACGCTTATCGCGGTGTGAAGAAATTTGTCAGTACTAGCACCATTGAGTTCAAAAGATCGGACAATGAGCAGCTACATTTTTTTTGATGATGCCCTTCGGATACTCGTAAACGCCTTCTTGGCTTCGGTTTTGTTACTTATTGCTGTTTCCGGCATAGGTTTGGCAATCATTGAAACCATAGAAAAATCTGGCGAGCGCATAGACACGAAGCGGTTAAACTAGGGTTATATCGCTAAAATCGATACTAACTAACATCTACGTGTACGAGAAGTTTTACTCCCTTTAGCGAAAAGTTAGCTTTTTGTCAAGAACAATTAAGTGGAAGTGTTCATTTGTGAAAAATCTTGGGAACACTAAAGCATAAGAGTCTCATAGCGATGCACCATCCACCGACAGCGATCTAAGCATGGGTAGACGCACTGCTGATGAGACACCAATTAGGGAGTAAACAACAATGGGTCTATTTGACAAAGTGTTTGGCGCACAAAGCCAAGTCTACGACATCCTCACGCCAGCAGAAGCTTTTGCTGCTATCACCTTGGCTGCAACTGCCTCAGACGGATATCTTTCTGATGAGGAGGCTCGTAGTGTTTCTGCTACACTGTCTCGGATGAAGCTCTTCAGAAGTTATTCCAATGATGTCATCAACAGAATGTTTGACAAGCTTCTTGGTATTCTAAGAAGGGATGGTTTAGACGCTTTATTTAACTTAGCAAAAGAATCTTTACCCTATGACTTGAAAGAAGCTGCTTTTGCAGTCGCTGCGGATTTGGTATTGGCAGACGGTATCGTGACTCGAGAAGAGCAGGATTTCTTGAACGACTTGTGCCACTCTTTGGACATTTCTCGTGACATCGCTACTCAGATTGTGGAAGTGATGGTGATTAAGAACAGGGGCTAATGCTTTTTTCTGAAAAATGTTATATATTGAACGTTTGGAGCAGAGCTTGTTTTATTATGCTCCTGTAGCCAAAACTCATATAGACTCAATTCCATAAACTCTTATACATTAGGATTGCCAAAAGAGATTTAGCTCTTTTGGCTATGCTTTTATGTGGGTTCGCACGAGTTCTGCGTTTTTTTACTGGTGGGTATCACATTACTAGGGCTATTCTCATGATTGTAGCGCCGATACCTGGTCACCAGTCACTGTTCACTGTTAAAATTTCCGGGCTGTTCCAGATAACTTGGAACAGTATTAACATTTAAGGAATCTTGTCCTGCATATGGGCGAGGTGTTCCCTAAGTGAAGTAACGAAGATTAAAATTTAAAATTATGTCTTTTTCGATCGCTCTAAGCCAGTTAGTTGAGATTCTTTCTGCTCAACCCGTTAATTTATTTGAAAATGAGCTAGCACAATTAAGCAACGGTATACAAACGGACAGCCGTATTATCAAGCCAGGTGAAATATTTGTGGCTTTGCGTGGTGAGAGATTTGACGGACATGAATTTATCCAAACGGCTATAGACAATGGTGCTTTGGCAGCTATTGTCGATTTTAAATATGAGAGTGTTGAATTTCCGATCTTGCAAGTCGATGATACACTCTTGGCTTATCAGAAAATTGGTAGATGGTGGCGGGATCGGTTTCAAATTCCAGTTATTGGGGTCACAGGTTCGGTAGGTAAAACTACCACTAAAGAACTCATTGCTGCTGTTTTAGCGACAAAAGGAAAAGTTCTTAAAACATACGGCAATTACAATAACGAAATTGGTGTGCCAAAGACTTTGCTGCAACTGACTAGAGAACATGACTTTGCGGTTATTGAAATGGCGATGCGCGGAAAAGGGCAAATTGCCGAACTGACTCACATAGCATATCCAACCATTGGGGTGATTACGAATGTCGGCACGGCACACATTGAGCTTTTGGGTTCTGAGGAAGCGATCGCTCAAGCAAAATGTGAGTTGCTAGCAGAAATGCCTAAAAATAGTGTAGCAATTCTCAACCATGATTGTCCGCTATTGATTGAAACAGCAGCGAAAGTGTGGCAGGGAAAAGTTTTAACCTATGGGTTGTCTGGTGGTGATATCCAAGGCAGACTCGTTGATAGCGAAACCATTGAAGTTGCTGGGATACAGTTACCCTTACCTTTACCCGGACGCCACAATGCAACCAACTTTCTAGCAGCTTTAGCAGTCGCGCAAGTGCTGGATATTGATTGGTCATTTTTAGAATCGGGTGTGACGGTGAATATGCCAGGAGGGCGATCGCAGCGTTTTACTTTGTCCAATGATGTGGTAATATTGGACGAAACATACAATGCTGCACCAGAGGCAATGCAAGCAGCATTAAATTTACTAGCGGAAACACCAGGTCATCGGCGGATAGCTGTACTCGGTGCAATGAAAGAATTAGGAGAGCGATCGCAGCAAATTCACCAAAAAGTGGGAGAGACAGTGCGAAAATTAAACTTGGACGCTTTGTTGGTTTTGGTTGATGGAAAAGATGCCGAAGCTATAGCCGAGAGTGCAGAAGGTGTACCCTGTGAATGCTTTTCAACCCATGGAGATTTGGTAGCTCGGTTAAAGACATTTGTACAAGAGGGCGATCGAATTCTATTTAAAGCAGCACACTCTGTAGGATTGGATAAGGTTGTCAGTCAGTTCCGGCCAGAGTTTATTGACGCTGCCCACAACTAAAGATACGCATTTTGAACAGAAATGAGAACGCGCAGTCCCTACCTAAAAATACTAAAAGATCTAGACATTTCAGGTGGGGTTCCTGTTTGCCAATACAACCTGTTCTGACTGTCTTTGCGTCAGAAGATCACTGATTTAATGAACGTTACTAGGCCAGAACACACATAAGAGCTAAGAGATTTGGGTCTTTTTAATGAGAAGAGAGTAATTGCGTATTACCCTAAAATCTTGGTAGGGTCGCAACGCAAGAGCGCCCTTACATCTTATTCGGAGATGTCTATTATGAAGAATTCTCGATATTGCAGAATGAGAGTAAACTTGCCTAATACCAATTCACGATGTGCTGATACATATATATGGGTCGTATGGGCGCCTCTTGCATTGCGCCCTTTACCAGAATATTTGTATCACTAAAAAAAGATGATCTGGTATCGGATAACAGGGAATTCAGTTCATTTACTTAGTTTAAAGAAAAGAACGCATTGCTTCATAGTTGTTTGATCTGTACATAATCTACCCGATAGTAAAAACACCGATGGACCGTAAAATAGTTTGATAATTAAAATTCAATACTTAGCGGCCTAACTAAAATTTTTTCAGAAAAATGTATATTTTCTATGTGTAATAATTTAATGTAATAATAAATTTTGCACCTTAGGGAATGATCTTCATATTTGAGGAATTTTCTACGACCGCCCATTATAATTTATGTGATAATGTTGCCATAGTTGTGCTCATAATCCAAGGAATATATTGTTTATTAAAGATCTTGTCTTATGTGACACTACTAAATTTCGTATCTTAGTTTCAAAACGTAACAACTGCTGTATATTTTATTCTGTAAAACAAATGTAAAAAAAATTGACGCTTCTAAGATAGCCGAATTATACTACATATAACTGAAAAATTTGGGTATGAACAAAATGAGCATGCGTGAAGCGCGGAAACTTGCGCGCTTGCAGGGGTACCCTTTTGCTTCCCATAGGACTTCAAAATCGAGGAAACGCTCAATTAAGTGGAAGCATTGTGCCATTTACACTTCCCTTTCGCACACCACCAGTGTTAAATCCAGTACGTAAAGATTCAACAACTGATTATTACCAAATCACAATGCGGAAGGCTCAAGTAGAGATATTACCAGGGCGCACTACGGAGATTTGGGGCTATAACGGTATATTCCCCGGACCGTTAATTAAACAATCTAAAGGTCGGCGAACATTTGTACGATTTATCAATAATCTTGATATAAGCACATCTATTCACCTACACGGAATGGAATCTCCACCTCAGTACGATGGCTACGCTACAGACTCCATTTCTCCAAGGTATTACAAGGATTACCTTTATCCCAACACCTTTGCTGCTAATTTTTGGTATCACGACCACGGGCATACTCAGACTACCCGAAACGTGTATATGGGGTTAGCAGGAATGTATATAGTTCAAGATGATGAAGAGCTTGCGTTGCAACTTCCTCAAGGAAATTATGATGTACCTCTGATAATTCAGGATAGACAATTCGCACCTGACGGTTCGTTCATTCTAAATACTAACAATCAGACCACTGTGATGGGCGACGTGATACTTGTCAATGGGGTACCTTGGCCTTTTATGCAGCTGGCTAATCGCAAATATCGTTTTCGAGTGTTAAACGCATCAAGTTCTCGGTCTTATAGATTGAGTCTCAGTACAGGAGATAGTTTAATTGCGATCGGTACTGATGGTGGTTTAATGGCTGCACCAGTAAATACTCCAGAGCTACGTATTGCACCTGGAGAACGGTACGACTTTATTATTGATTTTTCCAGATATCCTATAGGAACTCGGGTAGAACTACAAAATCTTCCACTACAGAGTAATTTTAATTTTTCAAATACAGATAAAATTATGTGTTTTGATGTAGTGCGGGCTGAAACAGATAATAGTTCTATTCCTAACGTACTACGCAATATTCAATTTATTCCTGAATCTGCTGCTGTGCGAACCCGTGACTTCGACCTTGACCAAATTAATGGAGTGTGGGTCATCAACGGCAATCGATGGAACCTTAATCGAATTGACGCCAACATACCATTGAATCAAGTGGAAATTTGGACATTTCGCCATCCCGTAAATGCTGGGGTTCATCCCATGCATCTGCACGGAGTGAAGCTTCAAATGCTCGATCGCAACGGTCAACCACCTCTTCCATATGAGCGGGGCTGGAAAGATGTTTTTTACGTTGGTGAAGACGAGATAGTGCGAGTGATTGGGATATTTGGACCACAGCAGGGTAAGTTTATGTACCATTGCCACAATATGGTTCATGAAGATTTCGACATGATGAGTCAGTTTGAAGTAGGACAAGGTGGTATAAGTCCAACGGCAGCTAAAGCAAAACCTCTTCCCGCACCACCGCTTTAACGACAAATGTTTTGACTTTGCCCTACATTCCATAACAAACACTCATGCAGACAACTGAAACACAAAAGTTTGATGTAGCAAATATTAAAGCATTAAACATCAGCCGTATCTCCGTAGGTTTGGGAGGTAATCAGGGGAATGACAACTCCTTCAGTCCAGGTATCTCGGCAGACGGGCGTTATGTAGCCTTTCGGTCTGATGCTAGTAATTTAGTATCCAATGACACTAATAATTCCAGTGACGTTTTTGTCTACGATACTCAGACAGGCACTACTAAACGCGTTTCCATAGGAACAGGAGGCATTGAAGGAAATAACTCTGTCGGAAATCCCAGTATCTCAGCAGATGGAAATTATGTTGCGTTTGAGTCCTTTGCTAGCAATCTAGTAGCAGGTGACGCTAACAACTTTAGCGATATTTTTGTCTACGATACTTTAACAGGAAGCACTAAACTCGTTTCCATAAGTTCACAGGGCGATCGCACGAATGAGGCATCTTCATCTCCCGTCATTTCCTCAAATGGACGCTATGTAGCATTTGAGTCCTATGCCGATAATTTAGTAGCAAATGATACGAATGGTTTAAACGACATCTTTGTTCACGATAGTCTCACAGGAACGACCCGTCGCATTTCTGTAAGTTCAGCAGGCAATCAAGGGAACGGCGAATCTTTTGCCCCCGCAATTTCAACAGATGGACTTTATGTAGCGTTTGATTCACTTGCCAGTAATTTAGTGGCAAACGATACTAATAACAATCGTGATGTCTTTGTCTACGACACTCAAAACAATACCACCCGCCGCATTTCTGTCAGTTCACTGGGTGTAGAGGGGAATGACGTTTCCTACAACCCTGTCATTTCAGCTTCAGGACGCTATGTTGCGTTTGAGTCATACGCTAGCAACCTGGTAGAGAATGACACTAACGGCACTGCTGATATCTTTATCTACGATACTCAGACAAGTACCATCCGACGCGTTTCTGTAGATTCACAAGGCAATCAGGGGAATAACGATTCCTTTTCTCCTGCGATCTCAGCAGATGGACGCTATGTGACGTTTGGTTCATCTGCTAGTAACTTAGTAGCGAATGATACTAACGGCATTGGTGATATCTTCGTCTACGACACACAGACAAGTACTATTAGACGCCTTACAGTAGACTCACAGGGCAATCAGGGGAATGAGTTTTCCTACAACCCTACTGTATCTGCTAATGGAAATTACATAGCGTTTGAGACATATGCAAGCAATTTGGTAACAGGAGATACAAACGGCAGCCGTGACATCTTTGTCTTTGACAATTTACCTATTGTCGCTATTGCTGCCATTGATGCATCTGCTACCGAATCGGGTGACGTAGGTATTTTTCGTATCGGTCGTTCTGGCGACACCAGTTTACCACTTCAAGTAACCTACACCATTTCTGGTACCGTCACTAACGGAACTGATTTCAACCCAACTCTTACAGGTACAGCAACTCTTGATGTCAATCAATCTTTTGTAGACATTACGATCGCTCCGATTGACGATAATCTCTTTGACGAAAGCGATGAAAGTCTCACCCTAAATCTGGTAGATACACAAAATTACAATCTGGGTTTATCTAACACCACTGCCACAGTTACTATTATCAACAAAAGCAATCAAGCCCCAAACAATTTAGTATTGAGTGCTACCACCGTAGATGAAAATGTGCCTGTAGGAACAGAAATTGGTACATTCACCACTACAGACGCAGACCCCAACGACCAGTTCGTTTACAGTTTGGTAGCAGGGGATGGGGATATTGATAATAGCATCTTCACGATTAACAACAACAAACTACGGATCGAGCGCTCCCCCAACTTTGAGAGCAAATCAAGTTACAATATTCGAACCCGGACGACCGATAAAGGTGGACTTTACTTTGACAAGCAGTTGACTATCAACGTCAACGATGTTAACGAACCTCCGGTAAACTCAGCACAGAATCCGACTACCGTAGACCCAAACCAAAACAACCAATCTACTAACATCTCAAATGAATCTACTTCAACTACTAAGCCGACAACAACTTCTGAGTTAACTAAAATTGCTTTTGATGTTTTCGCTATCAAAGGTCAAAGTAGCAGCAGTCAAGCCAAAATTTCAGTTAAACTTGCAGGACACAATTCTCAACGAGTCAACGAACTAGGAGTATTTACCGTTGATGATGCACAAGGTCGAATCAACGGGCTTGCACCTGACTCTACGGGTTACAGCGAAGCCGCGTTGAATCGATCTCAGGTAATTTTTTCTGCTCTTGCCAATGTTCCAAATGGATTTAATACTGACTTAACACGCAAGTTAGTCTTTGACTCCAATGCTAACTTGCGATTCTACATAGTAAGCGATAGCACTACCGATACTGTATTTCTTGATAAAACTTCTTTATCAAAAGTTGTTTTTCCATCTAGCACAAATTTCAAAGTCGAAAGCTTGGATGATGGAGAATTCTCTCTGGCTTGGAAAGATCCATTGGCTCAAGATAGTAACTTTAATGATTTTGTTGTCAACGTGAAAGCAACAGATGAAGCTATTTCCTTAGGAACTGGTTTGCAAGGCAAGCTGCAAAATGAACTGATCGACTTGCGACAAGTTAACACATCTGTCAAAGCTGACTTTACTGTGAACAGAGAAGCTACTTTCGATAACTTTATTGGCTTCTATAAAATAGCTGATGATAAAGGTGGTATTGACACTAATGGCGATGGTATCATTGACTTGCGTCCAGGAGATACTGGTTACGCACAAGCTGCCGTCGCCGGACGTGTTGGTGGTATTGACTTGAAGGTAAACAACAACGCGACAGCAAACTTCACCAGTACTTTCAACGGCGGTTCGCTGTTTGCCCCGTTTATCATCATCAATGACAACCCCGATGCACTGTTAGATAATAATCCCAATAACGATCCCCAAGTTTACTTTTCATTCTTGGGCGCTAACTCTGACAAGGCAGATCACGTTCGTTTGTTGGGGGATAACGTTTTTGGTTTTGAGGATCTCATTAATGGTGGTGACAAGGATTATAACGACATGACTGTCCAAATTAAGTTCAACTAATTCCGCAAGCAGTCCCATGCCGCAATCTCCAGTTCGGCATATGGAGGACTTGCGGAGTTGTATCTTGTCATGTTTGGTGCGCCCATCAGCTGCAAGGACGACTCACAAAGGGCGATCGCTTGTGCTATTGCTATGCAACTGGCAATAATACAGAACGTCGCCACAGATAACTCATCCGTTACATCCGTTCTAAATAACTGCTTAAGTGAACTGTATTGCGTTATAAACTTGCCAAGATACTTAACTTTGCTCGCCAATCCTCATCATGGCGTAGGGTAATGACAGTGTAACCAAAGTTGTAGGTCAGGTTATCTCGCTCAACTCGATCTAATGAGCGCTTATCTGAATGGTCATGAGCAGAACCATCGCAGAAAATTGCGATCGCTTCCTCATGATAAACAAAATCCGGTTTACAATTAGCCTGAGGAAGCTTTCAATATAGCGGCGGTAGTCGCCTATAACTTCGTTGCGGAAGTTGAAAATATCAAGAGAATTGGTAATTGGTAATTGGTCATTCGTCGTTGGGGGTTGGCTGCGTCCCAAGCGGTGGTTAATATATTGAGTCAGTTGTTCGGCCAAAGTTTCTGTAAGGGTAGAACCATCAATGATTTCCGCAAGTTATACAAAGTCCCAATCTTGAGGTATTGCGCTGAAGATGAGGTCTAGTTGTTCAGGGGTCAGACAAGTAACATCTGTAGAATCTAGAATTGCTAGCTTTTGGCTGAGAAATGTACTTGCAGCTGTAATTGCGCTTTCAGCCTGCTGTAACAAGTCATGGAGTTTTATAGTAATTTTCATATACTGAGTCTTTATCACATTTTAGTTATAACCTATACCTTCTTATTTTGAACAACCGTGCGATCGCTGTCATAATTACTGTAATTTCACGGTTATAGCCAGAACTTTATTATGCCAAGATAGAAAATTATTATTTGGCTCGTAGTTGCGCTTTAGCGCATGTCCCTCCAGTTCCCCAAACCGCCAAGACAAACCGCACTTTATGTACGAATATCGGAAACTAACTCAGGAACAAAAAGCAGCAATAGTACAAGAAAGATTAGAAAAAGGTTATCCTCCCCACTCACCATCACATCCAATCCAAGGTAGTGAATTTTATCTCATTACCGCTACTTGTTATGAACATAAATGTCGGATAAACACAGAACAACGCCGTCAGCAAATCCTAAATAATCTATTCGAGCATTTTACATATGAAAACATGGAAATACTGGCTTGGGTAGTTTTACCCAACCACTATCATGTATTAACAAACAATGTAAATTTTAAGCTCTTAAGCAAACTCATCCGCTCCATACACGGTTGTACTGCTCGTCAATGCAATCTAGAAGAAAATATCACAGGTAAAGTGTGGTATTCCTTTAGCGATCGCGCAATACGTTCCGAGCGCCATTACTACACCACTTTGAACTATATTCATTATAATCCAGTCAAACATAATTGGTCAGAATCACCTTATAATTGGTCAGAAAGTAGCGTTCATTGGTATTTAGAAAACTACGGAAGAGATTGGTTACGTAATTGCTGGATTCAATATCCAGTACGACACTACGGAAAGACTTGGGATGATTTATAGTTGTTCGTAGTAGCGCTTTAGCGCATGCCCATATCCAATCTTCATAATCTTCCACTCATAATCTCCACTACATTCATTAACGCTTGTGCGAGCGCTTAGACATAAAAACGCTTTATAGCACATCTTTACAAGAGTTGTACCCAAGAAAACATTAATTCCCACGCCTATATAGCTGATCTTCTTCCCTATCGCGTCTGAATGAGAAAAAACCGCAGCCTCCAAATTTATTCACAAGGTAATCATTATGAATTACGATTTATGAATTGAGAACGCCTTGCTATTACAATTTCAGGAATATATTCATTTTTATGAGATTGTCCCTCAAAACACAGACGCAGATAAATGTTTCCTCCTATTCCTGGAATCACCTCACCTTCACAAGTACGTTCATCATCCTTAGCAAAATAAAACAACTGGAATTTATCATAAATTTTCTTTTCAAATTCGTCTTTTAATTTTTGTTCCGCATGTTTATAAATGATAGGTGCAGCAATAAAGATTTGTTCCGGTTCTATTTTTTGGATAAGATTAACCAAATTAGTCCTAACTACACAAGCGCCAGAGATAATAGATTTAAGAACGATTAAGTATTTGATATTTTTGGAAGTAGGTTCTTGATATTTCTTTAAAATTGGAGCCACTTTTAAGTCTTCAATTTCAAAGGGTGAAAAGCGTTCATTCCAAAAACAAGCAAAAGAAATCTTAGAGAGATGCTTTTCTAGACTTGAAAGCATACCTTTTGCTAAAAAATCAGCATCTTCTACAGTACAAGCAAGATATACATCACCCTGAACATCATCAATTTTAGATAGAATAGAATCACCAAGTCTTCTACCTACCTCAGTCATTGCCTCTTTATACTTTCTTGGTTCAATACTCTTATCTGCCAAGACTTCAAGCCAATAACGAGTATCTGCATGACAGAGATCTGAGTATAGTCTTGTCATATAATGTAAAACATTTTTCAGTTATAACCTATAATGTGTTTATTTTAATAATCGTGCGATCGCGTAACTACAGGAATCAAGAAACCTGGTTTCTCAAAGAAACCAAGTCTCTGAGATAATACCTAACATCACTGTCTATCTATGCAAGAGGTCTATAGTTCTCCTGCAGCCTTTCTGACTTCTTCCACGTCTAGTTTTAAAGATTCAGCAACTTCCTGAATGCTTAATCCTCTTTCCAGTAAAATCGGTACAACTTCCAATTTAGTTTTTTTTAAGATACTTTGATAAAAAGCAGTGTTCTTAATATCGTCACTTAAATTAAGCATCGCTTCTATTTCCTCCGCACTCACATTGGGTAACTTGTACACTACAACCGTTTGGATAAATGCTAGCACTTTCTGTTTCAAGCTTTCATCAGTTAACTCTTGTTTTGCTTGTTTTATAAGTTTTTTAGCCAAAGCAGGAGTTTTTTTGGGAGTTTCTACAAATAACTTTGTAATTCCTATCCCTAAAGAGTCATCTGTTTCACTGCTAAGTTCGTTTTTGTGAGCGTTTCTAAGTAGTAATTTTACGGTGGAAAAATAAGTTACTCCCGAAATACTCGTACTTGTTATGACTTTACACCCAATCCGATCCAATACTGCTTGGGTTTTGCCCAAATTCAAATATTCCTTTGTTGCCATTTTTTTGGGTCACGTTTCGCGTGAAAGCAAGCAATGATAGTAATCACATCGTCTTCCACAACATACGCTATCCCATAGGGAAACCGACGTATCAATGCTCGTCTTACTTGCCGATACACTATGGGATAAGCTAAAGGATTACGCCCGATTAATGCGAAACAGCTATCAACAGCGCGTACAAATTCCGAACCTAATCCAGAATTACGCTGCTCATACCACTCAAAAGCATCTTGGATATCAAGTTCTGCTTCTGGGCTAATAGTTAACTGATAAGTCATTGAGAAAAACCTAGTCTTTGTTTAACTTCTTCCCAAGTTGAACCCTGCTTTGGGTTTTGACTGTGGATTTCTAAACGTCTATCTAATTCCTGCTTTTGTGTTTCGCTGAGAGGAACTTCATGACTGTCAGAAAGAATACTATCCCATAAATCCTCTGCTAGCTGAATCCGTTCAGACACACTTAGTTCAAAAATATCAACTTTTAAGATGGAGTGCATACTTATTTACCTAAAATTACTATCATTTATAATTTTATGTCAATCTTTTGATTGAATTATAGCAATCCTATTTGATTTGTGAAATACGCGTAGGTAGTTGCTCTGTCGTACAAAAGCCTTACATAGTCAGCTTTAGCCCTACCTACATTATTTAAAGTTTTGCATGAATGATGTCGGATCGCTATAGACACAATGCTATAAATATTGTACCTTCGCTAAATTGCTGACAAGAGTGTGGAGAAAAACACATTTGATGGCTTGTTCAAATCAACTACGAACTAAAGACAGATATAGAGTAGCGCTCGCACACTTAGATGTTACAGGTATTACAATTTTTCGCTTTATACTTTTGATAGATAAAATTATTATGCGTGTCATATTATTATCCATATGACAAGTCTTGAGAGTATAAATTTAAGCTGTTTTAATCGTAGAGCACTGCACCAGAATTGGCACAACGAGCATCTAATTTTTTAATATGGTTGCACGTCGTCAAATCCCCAAAGATAGTACGAATTTGCGTTCACATAGTCCTAGCTTCAGGTTCTTATCACACTAATATAAAGCGGGCGATGGGACTCGAACCCACGACGTTCACCTTGGGAAGGTGACATTCTACCACTGAATTACACCCGCAAATGGTTCCATTTTTTAATTCGTCTTTTATCCTAACACAGTTTTTTAATTTCAGCTAGCGATTAATAAATTTCTTTACAAGTTTTCAATAATCACAACCCATTCCCGATCGTACACAAACAAGCATCTAATTTTTTAAATATGTTAAGATAGCAAAAATCACATGGCTAAGTTGGCTTAATAATGTGAAACGTAGCGAAATGAGAAATAAAAATGAATTTTACTTCTGAACTTCAGCAAGAGGTCGAACAATGGGCTAAATCCCTGGGTCTATCAACCGAGCAGTTTGTTGTTCAAGCAGTGTCTGAGAAGTTATCTAAGCTTAAGCAACAGCAAAAAAAAATCATGCAATTGAATCGGTAACAACCGATGCTATAGCTGCGTCTTCCGCTCGCCCAAAATTGTACCGCGAACACGGTGTTTTAGTGATTGAAACTGGGCAATTAAATGAGTTTGACATTAATGCGTTTATTGGTGAGATGCGAGAGGAAAGAATTCAAGAACAAATAGGGAAAATGGGTTGGTGAAAATTCTGTACGATACGTTTGTATTAATTGTTGCATTATTAGTTAATCATCCAAACCATTGTCTTGCACTTCCTAAACTTAAGATGGCACAACGTCAAGAAGTTCATGGATATATGTCAACTCATACTTTGGCTGAATTGTACTCTGTAATGACTCGTCTGCCAGAACCTCTGCGAGTTTCTCCAGATGAGGCTCTTTCAGCGATCGCCGATCTAATTAAGTACATTGAAGCAGTTCCACTACAGGCTAAAGATTACGAGGTGGCAATTGCTCAAATGGCAGCGCTCAAACTTTCAGGGGGTGGAGTATTTGATGCATTGATTGCTAGAACAGCTGTGAAGGCAAATGTTGATTGTCTTTTGACATTGAATCCAAAAGATTTTATTCGATTGGGAGAGGCAATTGCAGCATTAGTACAAGTGCCTGAATAACGATGAATTGATTCATTATATTAAGTTATACTGAATTGCTTTTATTTGACAATGGTATCGCACTGAGGAACGCAAGATTTCCAAAAGATGTAGGCGATCGCGCCTATTCACAAAATTGGATTTTTCGCGATCTCCATCAACAATATAGTGCGATCGAGAGTCTTTATTCTCAGCGCTCGCGATCGGTAAAACACGTCACTTTTCACGAAGTTTTATGATTCATTTTGCTGTGTTTGGCGTGATTCTTTGCGGCATCAGACAGTATCCCATCGCCTTCATAATAGAATTGACGTTTTCAAGACGCGGGTTCCCATTGCTAGATAAGGCTTTTTGCAATCCTCGGCGCGTCATACCTGTTTGCTCAGCTATCTCACTAACTCCCCGTACACGAGCAATGATACCTAAAGAAGCCAGTAATGCGCTAGTATCATTGTATAGCTGCGTATTCTTGAAATATCTCGATTAAATAGTCGTCTATTTCTTCCGGGTGCTTGCGGAAGTACTCTTCTTCAAATTCATCGAGTGTTCTAAATTTTCTCACGGTCATGGTACTCCTTCCAATAAGCTTTTGCGTTCTCAATGTCCTGATTCTGCGTGCTTTTGTCGCCTCCACATAGTATGACAACAATATTTTCAGCATTTAAATAAATTCAGCATGTAGGTTTGGAAATTGTCAATATACGAAAATAGCACGGGTACGACGACTAGGGTGAGTAAGGTAGAAGTGGTAAAACCTCTTAAGATAGAGACTCCCATGGGTTGGCGGACTTCAGCACCTGTATCAATTTCTGATTAACGCTTTAGTGAATGCTTTGAGTGATGCAGGTTACTTATACAAAAAAAGAGAAGAAATCCAACTCAAAATTATGTAAATTTTTGTATTTAAATTCAACCTTTCTGGTAAGTCACTAGCGAGAAATGGGAATACTGAGTCATAAAGCTTTTTAATCCATTCTTATGACTCAGTATGATTCCATCAACTCTTGAAGAAGTAGTCTCAAATATACTCAAGCAATTTTTTCATAACCAAGGTATAGCTGTTACTGCTACTTCTAGGAACAGGTTACTTAAAGTTATTTTAGAGTCTGCGGAAGTTCCAGAGCCAGAAAATATAACAGCATTTATCTTTGAGGAAATCTCTAAGTTAAAAACAACATCATTGAAAAAAGTTAAAATACTTGCTAAGCAGAAAAGTACTTTTGATGTTGCTTGGTGTCGAGAATTTGAAGTTGAGTCTCAGGTTGAACCAGCTATAATAAATGAGCCGGAGGTAGAAACAGAAAATCATAATTCAAACAAAATATCAGCTGAGGAATTTCAGCAGGCTTTGGAAGAATCAACAAGAACTGCTCATAATGCTTATCAAAAAACTTTTAATTACTACAAAGAAATTACGTTTATTTTACAAAATCTTAAGATTGATTTAGCTCGAAATAAATACGATCTATTAAAACAAAAAGATGCTAATAATTTTAATTTTGCTAAAGTTTTGAGAAATATAGTATATGAAATTGAAAGCCATACCAATCAAGGGCTTCAAGAACTAAAAAAATACTTAGAAGCGAAAAGTAAACATTTAACAGATTTCACAGTTGTTTTATTTGGTAGAACTAAAGCTGGAAAAAGCACTATTCGTGAAGCTTTAACCTGTGGTGATGGCAGTACGATTGGTAAAGGTTCACAGCGAACAACTAAAGATGTCAGAGAATATAAATGGAAAGGCTTACGATTAATAGATACACCTGGTATTGAAGCTTATCAAGGAGAAGAAGATAAACAAAAAGCCGTAGAAATAGTACATGAATCTGACATCGTTATTTTTCTCACTAGCGATGACTCTGTTCAACCGGGTGAATTTGATGCTATAGCTTGGCTACAAGAAATCAAAAAATACTTTTTTGTAATTCTTAATATTAAATATGATATTGATAATCCAAAACGCCTGGAGAGATTTATTAAAAATCCAGAAAAAATATTTGATTCGCAAAGGTTAGATGAACATAAACGTCATATTCGTACTTATATTAGTCACAGCTTAGACATAGAAGAAGTAGCAATTATTGGTATTCATGCCTATGCAGCATTTCTGAGTAATCAGCCTCAACATAGTGATATTGCCAAGAAACTTTGGCAATTAAGCCAAATAGAAGAAATTTATAGTTTAATTACGTCAGAAATCTACACAAGAGGAAAACAAAGACGCTGGAATACATTTTTTGATGCAGTTATAAATTTTCTCGATTTAATTATAGAGATGTTAGAAAGGCATAAAAAATCTCTGGTGTCTCAAGCAGATTTTCTGAAAGATAAACGAGCAGAAATTACAAGTCTTTTTCAAGAGAGTGTTAAAAATGGAAAAATTAAAATTCAAAGATCGTGTAAAGATTCATTTAGTAAAATTAAACAATGGATTCCTAGTTTTGTCGATCAATACCTAGGAAAACAAATTGCTCAGTCTGAGTATCAGAATCGCATGAATGAAGAGAAACAAAAAATTGAAACTACTATGAAAAACTTATTTGAAGAGATAGTTCAGGAATTAGTAGCTTCTTTAAATGAGTTTCAAAGGCAATATCAATATGATATGGGAACTATTAAGTTAGAATCTACTAATTTTGGAAACTATCAACAATTGCAAGTTGGAAAAATTTTAAAGCTGGTAAGTGTTGGTTTAGGTACAGCCTCTGCTGTTGCTGTTTTTATCGGTGCTTTTGCAGCAGCTAGTTTTTTGAATCCTGTGGGATTGATAGCTGGCGTTACATCTATCGTTGTTGGATATTTCAGTGGAATCGTTGGCGACCGAGAGAAAAAAACATGGCAAAAAACTAAACAAGAAGCTAAAGAAACTCTTTGGAAGAGCTTGGAGCAATCTGAGCAGGAAACTTATAAGACTTACCAAAAATTACTAGATACAAATATTGCTGTTAGAGCTAAAACTGAAGTGCTAGAACAGGTAGATATTTATATTAAAGGACTTCTAATAATTGTGGCTAACCTTGAAAAAGCAATTTCACAACTTGAGAAAATCAAAAAACAACTGAAGCGAGACTTAGACTTTAAAGAACCAAGCAATAGGTTATCAAATTCCAAAAATTTCAAGAGCTATTCGTCAGTTATACCTGATGAATTGTTGTAGTTATTATCCTTTCATCTGTCTCTTTATGAGCAGTATAAAGTAGTTCAGTATATAACTAAATGTTTGAGTTTTTTTTAGCTACATTAAAAAGACAATTATAAAGTAATAGAGGTAGTAGTCAATGTCTGAGATAAAATTTAAGCAAATTGCTAAACAAGTAGAAGATTTATATTCTGAAACTTTGAGGATACTATCTGCATCTACTGATAATGAGATAGATGTATTTGCTAGAGATTTTGAAATTTTTATTCATGAATATCGGCAAAAATCTCAATTAACTATTGCCTTCATCGGTCAATATAATGCTGGTAAATCTACTTTGATTAAAGCTCTTACGGGTGATACATCTGTCCGAATCAGTGCTGAAATTTGTACAGATAGGATTACTGAATATCCTTGGAAAGAAGTTCTCCTAGTTGATACACCAGGTATTTATGCAGGTAGAACAGAGCACGATCAAATCACTCTAGAACAAATTTCAAAAAGTGATTTACTCATATTTGTTGTTCCCAACGAGTTATTTAACCCTCAAGGTGGAGCTTTTTTCAAAAAAGTTGCTAACAAAATGCAGCGAGTTAGTCAAATGCTCTTAGTAATTAATAAAATGAGTCGCGAACGCGGTAAGCCAGAAGTTTTGCTTAAAAGCATTTTGGAAGTTGTAGAGCCTCATCACCCTAATGATTTTTACACTTGTTTTATTGATGCCGATTCTTATTTGAAGGCTCAATCTGAAAAAGATAAAGATGAAAAAGTATTTTTACTCGAAGAATCTAGTTTTGATACTTTCTTGTTATCATTACATAAATTAATTGATAAGAATAAATTGTATGCAAGACTGTTAACACCTCTCAACCGTGCTTTAGATATATTAGAACGGTCTTATAATATTTTGAGTACGGATGATAAATTAACTAAAGATTTCTTAGAACTACTCCATCGCAAGATGTTACTTATTAAAACTTCTCAAATAAGGTTTAGGAATTGTTATATAGCTGAATTTAACAATCTCGAACATGAAGTATTAATGATTGGCGAAGGTGTTGCTAGTAAAGTTGATGGGAAACATAGTGAAGAAGATATTAACCAGACGATTAAAAAAGCTGAGAAAGAAATAGATTCAATTACAAAACAAACAATGAAAAAAATACAGTTTGGCTTGGAAGAGGAATTAAGTAAACTTCAAATTCAACTCGAACAATTATTACAATCAAGGTTGGGTCGTTCTTTAGTGGAAGAAGTACAAGTTTCATCAACAGGTAGAAAACAAGTTGATTATGAAGAAGTTGAAGGAACACCAGAAATTTCATCCTTTTTAAGAAAAAGTCCTGAAGCGGTGCGTGCTATAGGAAGTTTTGCATCTGTAGTTTCTAGAGACTTAGTTTATAACGTCGGTAAGTTTTTTGGAGTTAAATTTCGTCCTTGGGGAGCAGTGAATGCGGCTAAATTCATCAGAGGTTTAGGACCTATTATTGGAGGTGTTGGTGCAATTCTAGAAATCTTCCTTGCTGCTAAACAGGAACAAGATGAAGCAGAATATGAGCAAAAGCTTCGTGAAGCGAGAGCAGATTTACGTCGAAGTTTTAGGCAAGTAGCCTTGGAAATTAGAAGCGAGTATGAAAGGAATATTCAAAGCGAGATTATTTCTGATTTTTATGAATCTGAGCTTCAAGATATTGAACGTCAGCAAGATGACTTGCGAAATAATGAATGCTCAAAAACTGGTATAGTTAATCAAATCAAATATGTAATTCAAAAAATTAAAAAGCAGATAGTCACAATAGAAAATAATGGGTAATTAATAACTAGTCAAACGACTTCCCATCTGATGGTATTGCTCTTATATAGGTAGTTATAACAAATTTTATTTTAACATATTTTTTCTATGAAGATGAGCGGAAAACATGATGTTTTTGAAAAAGCAATGTAAATTTAGATATATAAATAAAATTGAAGATTAAAGATGTTAGACAAATTAATTAACCTTGGTTTTCAAATCGTAAGCGATGAAGTAGAAGAAGCAGTAAATAACCAATCGATTCCATTTGATTGGAACATTATGGGATGGGATAAATCTCGTCCCGCGATGACTCGTGAAAATGGACGATCTATGATTGAGCCAAATCCAGAACATATTCGTCGTAAAATAGATGCAATATTCAAGTGATATGTCTCAAGTTTCTAAAACTTATCTCACCTGAGTTGCCAAAAGATGCAGACGATCGCGACTATTCACAGAATTAAATTTTTCGCGCACTCCATCAACAACATAGTGCGATCGAGAGCGTTTATTCTCAGCGATCGCAATCAGTAAAACAAGTCTCTCCGAACTAGCTAAATTTTTTCGTAATAATTGCTATCACCTCAGCTTCTTCTGGAGTTATGACTCCATCCATTTGAGCAATTTTATGACATTGAGCTAAGAGCGGTACAGCAAAATCACTGTTAATTCGATCTAGCAGACTTTCTAAAGGTTCTGGGGATTGAATATTTGAAGCAATGGCTGCGAAAGAATCTGGGCGAAGGTTTAGAGATTGTAATTCAGATAAAATTTGTTCCCGTGTTTTCCCTGGATTACCTGCTAAAATGACATGAATTAAAATCCGATCCATAACGACTTCTTGTTCAATTGCAGTCGTTAAATATAGACTACTCTCTGCTTGAGATGCAGCCAGTGTTGCTTGAGAAGTCAAGGGATTAATCTTAGCTTCGTAGAACCGACAGGCAGCATATCCCAATGCGTAAATCATTGCGGCTTACACCTACAGCAGTTCCAACTACAGCTTGTCCAGCTTGAGATGCCGCACTACCAACTGCACCACCTACACCTACAGCAGTCTCAACTACCGCTTGTCCGGCTTGAGATGCCGCATTACCTATATTTTCACCTGCCTTAGCTGCTGTTTCCGCAGCAGATTGAATTGCTTGTTGAGCAAATTTCAAAAAATCTGTCATAATCAGCCGAAATAGAAATTTGAAAAAGTAATATCCTCTTTTTAGAATTCCCTTTTTCAAGTCATAAGTAACATCTTTTGTTTGTTATGACAGGTATTCAAATCCACAGACTCTTGGAGACACAATGGATTTACGTTTGCTCAGCTATCTCATATTTATAACATTTGCGAACAATAATTCACAACCTTATACGGTCAGCGTGCAACGGGATTGTTAGACCGTATCTCACAGATCGCTTATAATTAATGTATTCTGGTAGGTCTGGGAGTTATAACCATGTCTCTCGCTGAGTTAATTCCATTGGTGAACAATCTGAACCACTCAGACAAATTATCACTCTTCAAACTCCTAGCCGCACAAATCCCAGACGCTGAACGACAAGTCATCTTTGCTGCGTCAGAGTATCCGATTTGGTCGCCCTACGATGCAACGGAAGCTGCCAATATTCTGATGCAGATGATTCAGGATGACCAAGAGGCATCCACTCATGCCTAGTACAATCGAGTTCTCCTTTTCTGACGATGAAGCATTACCCACGATTCCGATCGTTCTGAGTCACGCAGGTTTTTCCGTCTCTAAAGAACGGGCGAGGACGTCCGTTCCACAAGATGGATAATTTATTTCTTGGACATCCCTTAACCGACAAGTATTGACCCCACTCCACTTGTTGATGTTTAGTTAACAGGCGGCAGTTCCTTCACTATATCCTTTTCTTCAGTAATACGTTGCCGTTGTTTTTTCTTCCCAAAACCGTATTTAAATAAATTCAACATCCAGGTTTGGAAATCGTCAATATACGAAAATAGCACGGGTACGACGACTAAGGTTAGCAAAGTAGAAGTGGTAAAACCTCCCAAGATAGCGACCCCCATCGGTTGGCGGACTTCAGCACCTGCACCAATTCCCAATGCCAGGGGAACAGTACCCGCGATGGTTGCCAATGAAGTCATCATAATTGGGCGCAGGCGGGAGACTCCTGCTTCTATTAGTGCGTGACGTTGGGGTTTTCCTTCTTCCATATTGATAATTGTGTAGTCAACTAACAAAATGGAATTTTTTGTGACGATTCCCATCAGTAACACAATACCAATCAAAGCATAGATTCCCAATGCTTTTTGTGCCACCATCAAACCTACCAACGCCCCACCCAAACAAAAGGGTAACGCAGCCATAATGGTTATGGGGTGAAGGAAGTTGTTATATAACAAAACGAGAATCGCATAGATACACATTAAGGCAAGTCCCAATGCACCTCCAAAACGACCGAAGATGTCAGACATAATCTTGGCATCTCCAGAGTTTTGCAAGATGACTCCCGGTGGCAGCTTTTGCATGGCAGGTAGTTGATTGACTGCTTTGAGACCATCCCCCAAAGAGATTCCTTCTAAGTTCGCTTCTAAAGAAACTTGACGGGTGCGATCGAAACGGTTAATACTTGCAGGTCCACTGCCAAAACGGATATCTGCAACGGCAACTAAGGGAACCACACTTCCATTTGAAGTGGGGACTTGAAGATTTTTGAGCGTCGTGATGTCCTCACGGGCTTTGGGGTCAATTTGGATGCGGATGGGGATTTGGCGATCGGGTAAATTGTATTTTGCCAAGCTAGCATCGTTATCTCCAATAGTAGCAAGAGATGCAGTACGGGCAATAGATTGCACTGAGACTCCTAAATCTGCCGCCCGTTGCGGATCGGGAACAACTAAAATTTCTGGTTTCACCAAACTTGCACTGGAAGTCACCTCTACCAATCCCGGTATTCCCCGCATTTGTTTTTCGATCGCATCCGCAGCTTGGGTTAATGCTTCAGGATTGTCACTGCGTAAGAGTAGAGTTAAATCCTTACGACCCCCAACAGAACCAGCACTTTGGAAACCAATTCTTGCACCCGGAACTTGTTCTAACAAAGGACGCACGGATTTCTCAAACTCGATCTGGGAAAGTTTTCTCCCTTCTTCTTTAGGCTTCAACCGAAGCGTAAGAGTTGCAGTATTGATATCTTCTACAGACAGCACGCTCAAAACATCAGAATTGTCCTTGACAAGGTTAGCGATCTGGGTTGCCACCTGTTTGGTATCTTCCAAAGAAGAACCAGGAGGGAGTTCTGCGGAGATAATAGAAATTCCTATATCACCACCATCCACCAATCCCTTAGGAATGAGAGGAACAAGCATCAAACTAGCAATGAAGAATGCTATGGCAATCCCCATTGTTGTTAACCTGTGACGCAGTGCAAATCTAAGCAGGGATTTGTAGGGTTGGAAGCGAGGACGGGACGAGGGAGAGAACTTCCCATTTTCCCCTTGTCCCCTTGTCCCATTTTCTCCTTGTCTCTTCGGATGCTTGTCCTTCATTAAATACGCCCCCATCATCGGCGTAATCATCCTTGCTACCAAAGTTGAGAAGATGGTAGAAACAGCAACAGTCACACCGAAGGGTTGGAAAAATTGACCGGGAACACCACCCATAAAAGCAACAGGTAGAAATACGGCAATAATTGTTGCCGCACTTGCTATCACAGCCAAACCCACTTCATCAGATGAGTCAAATGCAGCTTGCCTTGCTGACTTACCCATTGACATATGGCGTTCCATGTTTTCAATTTCTACGACAGCATCATCTACCAAGTTACCGACAGCAAGTGCTAGTGCCAGTAAGGTCATATTGTTAAGGGTATAACCCAAAGCATACTGCACGGCAAAGGTCGGAATCATGGAGAGTGGCAGTGCTACAGCAGTAATTAATGTTGCCCGCCAGTCTCGTATAAATACTAAAATAACTAGTATTGCGAGTATTGAAGCTTGGATTAATTCATCAATTGTACTTTGGTAAGAGTCCCTAACAAAAGAAGCTCTGGTAAAAATTAATTCCAACTTTACATCAGAGGGAAGAGTTTTTTGCAGTTTTTCAACGGCTGCTTTGACTCCTTCTTCCACTGTTACCATAACACTACCCGTACTTCGCAGTACTTGGAACGCGACCACGGGTTTGTTGTTTAATCGTGCAGATTGTCGCACATCACCGTAGCTATCTTCTACCGTTCCCAAGCTAGACAAGGGTACAGAACCACCTTCAGGTAAGACAATTTCGTAGTTTCTTAAAACTTGTACGCTAGCAGCACTACCGAGAGTACGGATATTTTGTTCGCTACCACCAAGTTCTGCACGCCCACCTGGTAAGTTAATGTTAAAAGCCCGGATCTGATCGTTGACTTGAGTGGCAGTAATACCTAAAGATTGCAAGCGAGCGGGGTCTAAGTTAATCCGAATTTCTCGGTTTACCCCACCAATCCGATTCACTTGTGCTACCCCTCGAACCGCTAATAATCCACGACTGATGGTTTGGTCAACAAGATTGCTTAATTCCTCTACAGAACGCTTATCAGACGTGACTGCGTAGGTGAGAATGGCACCCCCAGCAAAGTCTACACGTTGCACGATGGGGTCATTGATATCTTGGGGAAGGTTTTGACGAATTTGAGAGACAGCATTGCGAACATCATTTGTGGCGCGATCTGTATTTGTCCCCAACACAAAATTGATTGTGGTTGTGGAGACGCCATCCGTAACTGTCGATCGCAGTTCGTCAATATTACCCAATCCAGCCACAGCATCTTCAATTTTCTTTGTGACTTGAAATTCCAATTCCGCAGGTCCCGCCCCTGGTTGTGTGACTTTTACCTGTACTGTTGGAACATCAATGTTTGGATTGGTATCAATCCCTAAAGACTGGAAGGAAAACCAACCCACTATCGTCAAAATTAAGAATAAGACTATTGTTGGAACTGGCTTTTTTATCGACCAAGCTGAAATGTTGAAGGACATAATTTTGCTAATTGCTAATTGTTAGTGGTTAGTGGTTAGTTGTTGATTGCCAGTCTTCCATTAGCCAGTCTTCCATTAGCTATTCGTACTTTGTCGCCATCTTTGAGATAGCCAGCGCCTTGAATGACGATGCGATCGCCTTGTTGCAATCCTCTTTTGACTTCCACTCTGCCACCAGTAAGAACCTCTCCCAGTTCTACTTTGTGAGCGCGAACAGTGTCTTCACCCGATAGCATGAATACAACTACACTTCCATCAGATTGGGGTAGTACGGCTTTTTGCGGTACAGCTATACCTATTGTTGTTGTTGTAGTAATGGCAGCACGGGCAAACATACCGGGCTTCAAAGAAGGCGTTGCAGGCAAATTAATTTTCACCGTTGCTTCACGCCTTTGCTGATTCACCACCGGTTCTATTTCTCTCACTTTCGAACGCAATTTCACCCGACTGTCCATATCGGAAGTGACTTGCACCGACGCACCAATTCGGACTTGTGGCAATTGAACTTCTGGAACTCGTGCAAGCAATTCCAACTCACCATCTTGAATAATTGAGAACAATTTTTGTGTTCCACCAACCACAGTTCCAACTTGAGTTTGTGGCGGTACACCCGTCACATCTCCCACTCGCGCCAATTTTTCTGCCACAACTCCTGAGACAGGGGCGCGAACCACAGTTTGTCCGAGTTGAGTTTTGAGTTGTGCCACCCTAGCCACACCACTTCTGACATTAGCTTGGGCACTGTTGACATTAGCTTGGGCAATGTTGACACCTGCCAATGCACCGCCAATGTTCGCTTGAGCACTCTTAACATTAGCTTGAGCACTTCTGATATTAGCTTCAGCAAGGCGCACTGCCTCCCTTGCTGTTGCCAAATTTGTCGTTGCAGTATCAAATTGTTGGCGGCTAATTGCCCCTTCATTTGCCAGTTTTTGATTGCGATTGAAATTTAGTTCCGTTTCTCTCAACCTTGCTTTCGCTTGAGCCAAGTCAGCCAGTTTTTGCTGCACAACCGCTTGATTGGAAGCAACAACAGCTTCGCTAGATGTTACAGATGCTCGTTTCGATATTAAATCTGCCTGCTTGGAAGCCACATCCGCCTGTTTTGCTTCTACTTCCGCTTGTGCTTGCCGAATTTGCTCTTGTAGGAGAGAATCATCTAACACAGCCATCACTTGACCGGCTTTGACTTTTTCTCCTTCCTTCACAAGAATTTGTTTGATGAGCAAACCATTTGCTTGTGGCAAAACCGGAGTTAAATCGCGTGCAGCTACACTCCCCGTCGTGTAGAGTGTACGGGCAACACGAGTTGTTTCCACTGAGGCGACAGTGACAGTCATATTTGGTGCGGCTGGCACCGATTTAGTTGCAACTGGTGGTTTTTGGCTCACCGAGCGATCGCTAAGAACGCGCATTCCCCCAAAAGAGATAGCAACACCCAATCCCGTACCCACTAACAACGGTACTAACCAAGGGTTCCCCCGCTTTTCCACCGTTGTTTTCTCTTCCCATTTAGCGTCGTCCGCTACCACTGGTTCTTCCAGTTCTAATTTTGACAAACTCTCTTCACCCACAGTTGATGCCTCCGCTTTCTGCCAAACCACTATAAGCAGTGTTGCTTAAGAAAGTTTAAAAATGATTGCTGTACATTAAATATGACGTATTTCTTCGGCTTCCGGTTGTGTGATTCCCCGGAATATACCCATGACAAAAGTCATATGTTTACCAATGACCAATGAAAAATGACCAATGACAAATAACTGGTCACTGTTTTATTGCTGTGCTAAAGTCAGAAAGATTTACTAGTGTGTTGGCTGTCTGCCAATCCACTTGCGAATCTGTTCCATAAAAGCGTTCAATGGATTACCTGTAAACTCCGAAACTATCAGCTAATTGTGAAATTTTAATAAAAAGCAATAAGTAATCCTTATCAAATTGAGTAGTTAGTCAAATTAAGTAGTTAGTATGTTTAACGCAACTGAGATTTTAATAGATTCCTTTGTAGAGCAAATTCGTGAAGGCTACACTCGCACTTACGGCTGTTACAAGCACGATTACCAAGATATCATAGCTTGGGCAGGTAACATGGCTCTAGAAAATATTGCCAACAGTGACGCCTTGTATCATAACGTAGAACACTCCATCTTAGTCACCTTAGTGGGGCAAGAAATTTTGCGAGGGAAACATATCCGTGAAGGTGGTGTTTCCAGTGAAGACTGGTTGCATTTTATTATTTCCTTACTTTGCCATGACATTGGTTATGTGAAAGGGGTATGCCGTCAAGACCGTGAAGAAGAAGGCTTGTATGCTACGGGTAAAGACGGAAAAATGATTAGTTTGCCACCAGGTGCTTCTGATGCCAGCCTCACTCCACACCATGTTGATAGAGCCAAACTCTTTATCGATGAACGTTTTGGCGGTCATAAACTAATCGATTCTGAGGTAATCAAGAGAAATATTGAATTAACTCGCTTCCCAGTACCCGCTGTAGATGACCACCAAGATACACATAGTTTTGCAGGATTGGTGCGTGCGGCTGATTTGATCGGTCAATTAAGCGACCCCCGTTATTTAAAAAAGATTACTTCCTTGTTCTATGAATTTGAAGAGACTGGTATGAATAAGGTATTGGGTTACCAAAACCCTGCCGACTTACGCAAAAACTACGCCAAGTTTTATTGGAATGTCGTCTACCAATACATTCACGATGGACTGCGTTACCTCGCTCTAACTCAGCAAGGCAAACAAATCATTGCCAATCTCTACTCTAACGTATTTGTTGTAGAACACGAAAAATCTCAAGAAGATAACTTGTATCTGATGGAGAAACTTCGAGCATAAGGAATTATGAATTATGAATGCTGAATTATGAATATTACTATATAATTTCATAATTCATAATTTATAATTCATAATTCCTATGAATTGGTGGCACAGACTTAAGAAAAATCCTTTAGCGAAATTTGGGGCAATTGTGCTCTTGATTTTTTACACGCTAGTCATTGCGGCTGACTTTGTCGCCCCTTATGACCCCTATGCTTCTCAACCAAATGGTTCTCTATTGCCACCAACTCGTGTTTATTGGGTTTCTCAAGAATCAAAACAATTTATCGGTCCTCACATTTATCCCACAACTCAGGGCGAAACAAATTTAGAAACAGGCGATCGCGAACTGATTGTCAACTACAAAAAGCCTTCTCCCTTGCGACTGTTCGTACAAGGTTCCACTTATCGTTTATTTCAGTTAAGCATACCCCTTCCACCTAAATGGGAAGAAGTAGATATCATTCCCGGTATCCCCTTAAATTGGCATTTATTTGGTGCTGACGGTGAGGCGAAGTTTAACCTTGTTGGTACGGATGACCAAGGACGCGATCAATTGAGTCGGTTGCTTGTTGGTGGTCGAATTAGCTTGTTTATCGGTATTATAGGAGTCCTCCTCACCTTTCCCTTGGGACTAATTATCGGTGGAATTTCTGGATATTTTGGTAGCTGGACGGATAGTATTATCATGCGTTTATCTGAAATGCTGATGACGTTCCCCAGCATTTATCTTTTGGTAACTTTAGGAGCAGTCTTACCACCAGGTATATCCAATACCCAGCGCTTCTTACTTATTGTCATCATTACTTCCTTTATCAGTTGGGCGGGCTTAGCACGGGTTATTCGCGGACAAGTGCTTTCAATTAAAGAGCGAGAATATGTCCAAGCAGCTAAAGCGATGGGAGGCAAACCGCTTTATATTATCCTTCGTCACGTATTGCCACAAACCGCAACCTATATCATCATTTCTGCTACCCTAGCTATTCCCAGTTTCATTGGTGCAGAAGCCGTACTCAGTCTGATTGGATTGGGAATTCAACAGCCAGACCCTTCTTGGGGTAATATGTTATCTCTGGCAACAAACGCTTCTATTCTCGTCTTACAACCTTGGCTGATTTGGCCTCCAGCAATTTTAATTATTCTGACAGTGTTGTCTTTCAACTTACTGGGCGATGGGCTGAGAGATGCCCTCGATCCCCGTAGTTTGCAAAGGTGACATCGGCGCAAAGTTACGACTAGCGAATGCTGACAAACCCAGCCTTTGTAATTAATTCCTGTCCTTGAGCAGTTAGTAGTAAGCGAGCATATGCTTCACCTGCTTGTTGATCGAGTTGATTATTCTGTTTAATCACCACCGATAATCGTCGGCTTAAGGGATACTGACCGCTTAAAAAAGCTTCCAAATTGACTTGATTGCGCTGTTGGGGACACTGAGACAGGGGAACAAAGGGTTGTTTGTAAGGAGAAACAAGTTCATTGGAGTTACGACCGACTGGTAACGGCTTAACGTGACACTGCGATACCACCAAGGGCGCAGAGGTATAATAAATGCCCCCTGGATTGACAGCTACTTGACGCAAAGCTTCAGTTGTCGTTGGCATAAATACGATAGTGGTACCAGCGTCTCGGTCTTTCTTGCCGTAAGGTGTAATTTTTAGATCCGGACCACCTACTTGACTCCAGTTGGTGATTTTGCCTGCATAAATATCATTAAATTGGGCTACAGTTAAACCTTTAATGTTCAAGCTTGGGTTGACAGCGTTCGCGAAGCGCAAGCTGTACCCAGCTTATCGCAACGCCATCAATCGCCACTGGTATTTCTTGAAGAGAAAAACCCCGTTGTCGTGCTTGCTCATATGCTTCATGAGGGATAGGGACAGAAGATTGAGAAAACGAGAGTTGATTGTCCTTTAGTATAAGTTAAGTAAAAGTTAAATATAAATTATTATTAATTTAAGAGACCGGACTGCTAAGCACTGATTAACTGAGATAGGAGGAGACAGAAACTATAAACATTGTTGGTATTATCTGGAGTCATTCTCAAGGAAATGGTTAAAAGGATACACAACTTTGCTGCTGCAAGCGAGCTCGATCCAATCGTTTTTGGTGCCTCAAGACCGGGGTACTCCGCCGAAAAAGTATCCGACTGGATTCACTATATGAAGTGTCAAGGTATACAACGGGTTTGCTGCTTGCTTTCCGATTCCCAGTTAGCTCGTTACTCAGATCTCCTTGGAACCTACCAACAGGTATTTGGGGTAGAACGAGTTTGTTGGGCACCGATTGAAGACTTTCAACTTGTCAATAGTGAAACCTTGCTCCAAAAGATTCTGCCGTTCCTAGCAGCAGCAGACCAGCTTGGGGAGAAGGTAGTCGTCCACTGTTCTGGTGGGATTGGACGAACGGGACAAGTTTTAGCGGCTTGGTTAGTGAGTAAACGAGGATTATCCAACTCAGAGGCAATTGCATCTGTGAAACGTACTGGAAGAAATCCCCATGAAGCGGCAATTGCTGCTTTACTCAAAGGTCGCAATCCATGGAAAGTTGTAGCACAACTGAACGCACTTTTGGATAATTGTCGTACCGATCGCTAAAGTCAGTAGTTATTAATTTGAGGTATCCCAAAGGTTAAAGAAAATCAATAAAGGTGGTATTTTTTACCGGAAATATGAATGAAATTTCATATGAATAGTTCTTGAATTGCGATCGCAATTGATAATTTTTAGCTAATACCTGTGCAATAGTTGCTCTGTTAGCTGAAAACAAGAAAAACCAAAGGCATTGCAACAATATGAAAAATAGCACAAAGAAGCAGGTTGACTGTGTAGAAAAGCTCAAGGTACTGGGAGATGAAACCCGTCTGGCAGTCTTAGAACTCCTTATGAACAGTCCCAGGTATGTGGGGGAGATGAACGCAATTTTAGGTTTGGAACAAAGCCTGCTCTCCCATCATTTGCAAGTTTTGCGGCAGGCAAAGTTTGTTGTGCAAGAGCGTGATGGTAAAGCAGTTCTTTACCGCCTTGCTCCAGAAGTGGAAGTGACTGCAAGCAAAGCTTTAAACCTTGGTTGTTGTGTTCTCTGTTTTCAACAAAATTTCTAATTCGATTTTATTTTATTCATGATAAAAAGGTCACAATTTTTAGTTCCCCTTGGAATTGGGCTGGCAAGCTGTGTTTGGCTGCAAGGCTGTTCTTCAGTAAACAAAGCTGCAAATAATAAGGTTCAAGATAAACTTGTACTGACTGGCTCAAGTACGGTAGCACCGTTAGCAGCAGAAATTGGCAAGCGCTTTGAATCTAAACATCTTGGTATGCGAGTTGATATCCAATCAGGGGGGTCTTCTCGCGGTATTTCTGATACTCGCCAGGGAGTGGCTGATATTGGCATGGTTTCCCGTGCTTTAAAATCGGAAGAACAAGATTTAAAAGCATTCTCCATCGCTCGTGATGGAGTAACGGTGATTCTCCACAAAGACAATCCAGTGTCATCTCTCACGGACTCGCAAATTGTAAATATTTACACTGGAAAAGTCACAAACTGGAAGCAAGTGGGAAGCAAAGATGGGGTAATTACGGTTGTTAATAAGGCAGAAGGGCGTTCTACCCTAGAATTGTTTACCCACTACTTCAAGCTGAAAAATACCGACATCAAAGCACAAGTGGTCATTGGTGATAACGAGCAGGGAATTAAGACTGTAGCAGGAAACCCTAATGCGATCGGCTATGTTTCAATTGGATCGGCTGAAAATAGTGTGGCAAATGGAGGCTCGATCAAACTGTTACCTGTAGCTGGTGTGACGGCGACAACAGCCAATGTGCAAAATGGCACTTTTCCTATTTCCCGCCCGCTTAACTTGGTCACCAAAACTGAACCTCAGGGACTGGCAAAAGAATTTATTAATTTCGCACAATCACAACAGGTAAGTGACATTGTTAAAAAGCAAAACTTTGTTGTCGTTTCCAAATGACCTATGGTTAGTCTGGATACTCCGCTTTCTAACAGCGATAGCAGGAGCGATCGCACTTTTAATTATCATCTTTTTGATTTTAGAGTCTTTACCAGTCCTCTATCATGTAGGACTAACCCGCTTTTTTACCGACTCCTCTTGGAACCCAACCGCAGGGCTATATAATCTCTTACCCATGCTGTTGGGTACACTCTTGGCAATGATTGGCTCTGTGCTAATTGCTACACCAATCGGTATTTTGTCTGCTGTTTTTTGCCAATTCTACGCTCCAAGCGCAGTCGCAAAGCTCTACCGCCGCTTAATTGAACTGTTAGCGGGAATTCCTTCTGTAGTCTATGGTTTCTGGGGATTGGTAGTGCTAGTACCCGCAATCGGCAGGATACATCCACCAGGACCAAGCCTCATCGCTGGTATTACTATTCTAACAGTCATGATACTGCCAACAATCGCACTTGTTGCTGACGCAAGTCTGGCCAAAGTCCCAACCTCTTACCTTCAAGGAGCTACAGCCTTGGGATTAACCCGTTGGACTACCATCTACAGAGTTGTATTTCCAGCTGCCAAATCGGGATTATTCACGGGCTTAATTCTCGAAACCGGTCGTGCGATAGGAGAAACAATGGCAATTCTCATGGTGTGCGGTAATGTCGTACAAGTCCCAAAAAGTCTATTCGACCCCATGCGGACGCTAACAGCCAATATTGCCTTGGAAATGGCTTATGCTACTGGGGATCACCGTTCTGCATTGTTTGTGAGCGGTTTGGTACTGATGGGTGCGATTGTATTACTGGTTGCTGTTGCGGAAGTTATTAGTCAGGGAAAAATTTATGACTAAACCCGTTTTAAGCTCTAAAGATTGGTTGCCTACAATTATTGTTTGGACAACTGCTGCCTTAGTGACTGGTCTGTTTTTTTGGATACTGAGTCACATTCTTTGGTATGGCATGGGACATTTGTCGTGGAAATTTCTGACAACTGAACCGGAAAACGCTGGCAGAGAAGGGGGAATTGCGAGCATTCTTGTTTCTACTCTCCTAATTATGGGAGTTTGTATGGTAGTGTCCATTCCCATTGGTGTTGGTACGGCAGTTTTGCTAGCAGAGTTCACCCCAACACAGAACTGGTTTGGTGGTATAGTGCGGCGTAGTTTAGACGTACTGGCTGGGGTACCTTCTATCGTCTTTGGCTTGTTTGGCAATGTCTTCTTTTGCAAAGTTTTAGGACTGGGGTTTTCCATTTTGTCGGGAGGATTAACCTTGGCGTGTATGGTGCTACCAATCTTAATTCGCTCTACAGAAGAAGGATTTCGCGCTGTTCCAAATGAGTATAGATTAGGAGCCGCAGCCCTTGGCTTTTCCCGCACAACTACTCTATTTCAATTGTTGTTACCAGCGGCGGTTCCTGGATTGATTGTGGGTTTGGTGCTTGGTATTGGTCGAGCGATCGCAGAAACGGCTGCTTTAATTTTTACGAGTGGATACGTAGATAGGATGCCAGAATCGCTGCTAGATTCTGGGCGTGCTCTTTCGATTCATATTTTTGATTTATCAATGAACATCTCTGGAGGAGATGCTAATGCCTACGCTTCAGCATTAGTGTTACTGTTACTATTGCTATTGATTAATGGCACAGCAGCATGGATTGCAGAACGTTGGTTGCATAAAAGATTTTTTTCTGTATAAAAATAATGACACTGAGCCGATGACAGTAAATGCCAGCAATACAATGACTGAACCATTCATTCAAACAGAGAACTTAACTCTACAATACGGGCAAAAAACTGCCTTCGCTAATGTTAACTTGAGTGTAAATGCGGGGGAAATATTGGCATTGGTTGGTCCTTCAGGTTGTGGGAAAACTAGTTTTCTTAGTTGCTTGAATCGTTTGACAGATATGATTCCACACTGTCGAGTCAAAGGCGCAATTCGGATTGGTTCTGTAGAGGTGCTAAATGCTAAAATTGACGCGATCGCACTGCGGCGTCAAGTCGGTATGATTTTTCAAAAACCCAATCCCTTTCCTTTATCGATTTGGAAAAATATGGAATTACCACTGCGAGAACATGGTATCCGTAACCGCGAGGAAATTGATACGATTATAGAAACAAGCCTACTGGATGTGGGACTGTGGGACAAAGTCAAAGATCGATTGCATACTTCTGCTTTAGCACTTTCGGGCGGACAGCAACAGCGTTTGTGTATAGCTAGAGCTTTGGGCTTGCAACCAGAAGCCCTGCTTTTGGATGAACCTTGTAGCGCCCTCGATCCGATTTCCAGTGGGATCGTCGAAGATTTAATTACTAGTTTGCGTCAGCGCTATACCTTAATAATTGTGACGCACAACTTAGCTCAAGCCAAGCGCATCGCAGACAGAGTTGCCTTGTTTTGGGTGCAGGATGGCGTTGGGCAACTCATTGAGTCAGGAAAGGTGGAGCAAATTTTTGATGCTCCCCAACATCCCCTGACAGCTGCTTATGTAACAGGTGCAAGGGGTTAACTGCATAAGTCTCACCAATGCGATCGCGGTATACAAGATCACCTGCCAGCAAGTCGGTTGGCGCAATGCTTGACGCATCGTACACTGCTAATGGGGATTCTTGAACAAGTCGAGAGATCGGAAGCCAGAGGTTAACCACGCTGAATCGATGCTGTAGCAAACTATTGGGATCGTTCTTTCCAAGTGCCAGGAACGATGGTTTGGAAATACCTTTTATAATAAGGATTGATTTTTACTTAAGTAGGTCGGCAAGAAAAAACCAAACTATATAACGAAAAGTAAAATCTCTATGTTTTGCTCGTAGTTGCGCTTGAGCGTGCTCAAGCGCAACTACAAACCAATGATAATTATGAACACCGACTTACTTATTAGGGCAGCACGATCGACAAAAGCATCCGTATATTTATGAATTTTTGGAATCAGCACCTAACCACCAAAGTCGCCAGTTCCTTTCTAATTTTATCTTTATTTACTGTCGGTGTTGTGGGAAGCGTCGCCTTTTTTAAAGCGAGGGAGGCGCTAAAAACAGCTGCTTTTAATCAGTTGCGCGTGACTGCAACCCTTAAGGAAGGAGAAATTACTCGTTGGTTTGAGGATCAACAGCGAGATTTTTTGCTTGTCACTCAGTTCCCAGATGTACAAGCAAACGTCAAGGTACTCTTAAATGGCCCAACAACTGACCAAAAATATAAAATTTCTCACAATATTCTATCTGAATATTTAAAAAATGTTGTTAAACTCAAACCAAATTTTAAAGAAATTTTTATTATCGATCGCACCAATAAAGTTATTTTATCTACCAAAAAACGACGTGAAAATGAGTATGAAATTTTAGCGAGTATTACATATATTGAAACAGTAGAACCAGGCGGTTCTTTCGATCCAATTTTTTATGTTTCTGCCGATACCAATAAACCATCAGTCACCCTAGCAGCACCTCTTCGCGATGGAAATGGTACGCGGCAAGGAGTCATTCTAGCCCATCTTAATTTAGAACGAATCGACCAAATTGTTCGAGAACGAAAAGGTTTGGGGAAAAGCGGTGAAACTTATTTGGTTGGTTCCCTTATCACACAAAATACTTTTATCTCGAAAGAAGATTCCAATACTCAAGAGTATCCTGAGGGTGTAAGCAGCAAAGGCATAGATGATGCTATGAGTGGCATCAGTGGTGAGGATTTGTATAACAACTATGCCAAAGTACCAGTGATTGGGGTGTACCATTGGTTGAACGATCAAGACCTTGCTCTTATAATAGAAATGCATCAAGAAGAAGCTTTTTTGCCCGCACGTCAACTAGCAGGAACAATTGTGTTAGTAGGGCTAGTATCGGTAGGCTTCCTCTTGATTGGGGTTTATTGGCTGACACGACAATTAAAAATCTCCCGACAGCAGTTAGAAAATTACAGTCGCAAATTGGAACAAAAAGCTCATGAAGCAGAAGCAGCTAACCGCGCTAAAAGTGAATTTCTGGCAAATATGAGCCACGAACTCCGGACTCCCCTCAATACAATCCTCGGCTTTACCCAACTCCTGACTCGCGATCCATGTTTCCAAGCATCCCAACTCGAACAACTTGAAATTATTAGCCGCAGTGGCGAGCATTTGTTAACATTAATTAACGATGTGCTCTCCATGGCAAAAATTGAGGCGGGCAGAACAACACTGAATGAAAATAGTTTTGACTTATACGCTATGCTGGACTCTTTAGAAGAGATGTTCAGACAAAAAGCAGAATCTAAAGGTTTAAAGTTGATATGCGATCGCTACCCTGAAGTTCCCAGATATGTGCAAACAGATGAAAGCAAATTGCGTCAGGTTTTGATTAACCTGATTGGGAATGCGATTAAATTTACAGAAGAAGGGGGTGTGGCGGTTCGTGTGAAAATGGGGAACGGACAAACAAACCAATTGACGCCCCAAGCGGGTACAAATTTACCACAAAAAGTCCCCAAAACTTGTAAACTTGATTTTGAAGTAGAAGATACTGGTTCTGGAATTGCACCATCTGAGATGGAAAGGTTGTTTAAACCTTTTGTTCAGACAGAAACGGGTCGAAAATCCCAGCAAGGGACAGGTTTGGGTTTAACTATCAGCCAACAATTCGTGCATCTTATGGGAGGCGATATTACTGTCAGCAGTACATTGGGTCATGGAACCATTTTTTCCTTTGATGTAGAAATTGCCCCAATGGAAAGGCTAGAAACTCAAACTCAGCAAAAACGACGGCGCGTTCTTGGTGTAGCACCAAATCAGCCGAAATACCGCATTTTGATAGTTGAGGATAAGTGGGAGAACCGCCACCTCTTGTTCCAAATGCTGACATCTTTAGGCTTTGAGGTACGGGGAGCAGAAAATGGTCTGGAGGGGGTACATTTATGGGAAACTTGGGAACCGCATCTAATTTTAATGGATATGCGGATGCCAGTTATGGATGGGTATGAAGCAACTAAACGCATCAAAGCTCATTTAAAGGGTCAAGCGACTACCATCATTGCTTTGACAGCAAGCGCTTTTGATGAGGAAAGAACTGTAGTTTTGTCTGCAGGATGCGATGATTTTGTACGCAAGCCCTTCCGAGAAGAAGTCATTCTAGAAAAGATGACAGAGTTTTTAGGGGTACGTTTTGTCTATGATGTCAAGGATGAAGTTGAAAGTAGAAAGAATGAAACAACACCTTCGTCCTTTACCCTTGAAGCTTCATCCTTGGGAGTTATGCCTCCTGAGTGGGTAACACAACTTCATCAAGCCGCGCTTTGCACTGATGAGAAGCAAATTTTTAACCTGATCGAACAAATCCCAGAAGAATATGCAACTCTTGCAAATGCCTTAATTGATTTAGTTGAAAATTTCCGGATTGATAAAATCATAGATTTAACACAAGCCCCTTGAAATGAACGACCGTCAAGAGCAACCGCCAAAAGCAAATATTTTAGTTGTAGATGATACACCGGATAATCTGCGACTTCTATCCGCCATGCTCACGCAACTTGGGTATGAAGTTCGCCGAGTGATTAACGGACAAACAGCTTTGAAGACAGCACAAGCTGCTCCTCCAGATTTGATTTTACTTGACATTATGATGCCGGATATGAATGGTTATGAGGTTTGCCAGCGCCTCAAAGCATCTCCCATTACTCGTGAGATTCCGGTGATTTTTATTAGTGCTTTAGATGAGGTTCTTGATAAAGTAAAAGCTTTCGCTGTAGGTGGTGTTGATTACATCACTAAACCATTTAGTGAAGAAGAAGTTTTTGCTCGTGTGGAAAATAGTTTGACTATTAGAAGGCTGCAAAAGCAACTCACCGAGCAAAATATGCGACTGCAACAAGAAATTTGCGATCGCCAAAAAGCAGAGTTAGCGCTTTACCTTTCCCAGTTTTATTTAGACAAATTTAAAGATGCCATCTATTTTGTAGACTCCAATGCCCGACTGATTTATGTTAATGAAGCAGCGACTCAACATTTAGGATATACTCGCGAACAATTGTTAACCATGACGGTTCCCGATTTAGATCCAAATTTTTCACTAGATATTTGGCGATCGCACTGGCAAAACTGCAAACACAAAGGCTGTTCAACCGTTGAAACTCTCCATCAAGCTAAAGACGGTCAGCTTATTAAAGTAGAAGTTACTATTAACTATATAGAGTTTAACGGAGAAGGATACCATTGTGCCACCGTTCAAAAAATCCCCAATTTTTAGTGGTCATTGGTCATTGGTCATTCTAAGGACAAAGGACACTTGACAAATGACAAAGGACATTGGTCACTGTCAATCCCACCAAGCACGCAGGTAATTAGGTTTAATATCAAGCTCATCCGGCGAGGTGATAAATGCTTCAAAATCGTCAATTAATTCCTGTGAAACCATCCCATTAAAAACAATGCCATCAATACTTACCCGATAGTCTTCACGAAAAGGACTAATGACATAACCCTCAAAAGTAAATACAAATCCCCTACTCTTTTGAATGCGTCCAAATGTCAAAAATTCGCAAATAGCTGGAGAAAAGTTTTGTTTTTCAATTGGTGATGCAAAACCTAAATCAACTAACTGTTGCAACTGTTCCACAGTGAGTCTGTCAAAATTCTTAGCACCTCCACATATCTCTTCCCATTGTAGAGAAGAGCCAAAGATAATGTTATCTCTTGTTAGATAATCTCTATTGCAAGTAAAATCACTTGGATTCAGTAGAGAGTGCTGAGATAAAATTTCACTAACTTGTAATGGTTTGCCATCAACTTTAATGTCTTCAGGTTTAACTCCCTTATTCAAAAAATAAAGCAACAATGCTTGCATTCGATTAAGGCGAGTATTTCGCAAGCATTCTGACAAATTGGGACAGTTATAAATTACCCCAGTCATAATTTTGCAGTCAATGAGCATTGGGCAGAACATGGAATACCTTAAGGGGTTAGGGGTTAGGGG
>NZ_WJFC01000037.1 GCF_009725235.1 Scytonema sp. UIC 10036 | reverse complement strand
AACTAACAACTAACAACTAACAACTAACAACTAACAACTAACAACTAACAACTAACAACTAACAACTAACAACTAATCAATTAAACCCTCCTCTCTAGCCCGGATTTCTGTTTGAATTCGTAAATTTTTACCTGCATCTGGGTACACTTCCAGAGCATCCTGAATTTTTGTCCAATAATACCTGACTGTTCGTTCGGAAAAATTCATCCTCTCAGCGATCGCAGTATCCTGCAAACCTTCTTTAAACGCCAGTCGCAGCACTTCCAACCATTCCGGTTTGACTTCTAACCCGGAACGCATCTCTCTTGGAGTGTAAATTAACCCTTTTAATGCCCAATCAACTTTGGTTAACATTTCATCCATTGGCAAGCTTTTATCCGCTACTGTAAAACCACCTTCATGAAGACTGATAGTAGGTTTGAGTCGCACCAAAGAACGGGGATAGGCACTTTGTACTACAATATTCAAATTGGAATATAACTGCATTAACGTTTTGAGTAGTTGAATCCCAGTCTCAGTTTGAGCAGTTTTTCCCCTAGTTTCTGGTATTGCTAAATCAACCATCACTAAGTCCAGTTTGATACCAGCCGCCTTGCTCAGTGCTTCTTGTAAAGTTTGTGCTTGAACAATATCTGCTTCTGGGTACTGTTTTTTCAGTACATTAATAGTCGCAAATAGTACCAATTCTTGGTCATCAACTACCAAAATCTTTTGCTTGTTTTGCTGTGCGGTAGGTTGGGACATATATGGCTCCAAAGTTAAAGTTAGAAGTCATAATGGTTTTTGAACAATCGCCTCGCAATCAAGAGGATTGTTTATCTCTCTCGCAGCTACGTGCGAACGTGACCAACGAAAGTACCATGTGTCTGTACGATCTACTTGATGATGAAAGCATTCTCCAGATGTTAAAAATTTAAAAGCATGGCGGAGATAGTTGAACTCTGTTAAGTGAGAATTATAAGTTATTTCTGAGACCGTACAGTTTGTGACTTGAACCACGAGTTCATAGAGATTTCCTTGAGATCTTAGACTAACGAACAGCGATATAGGTGATGAACTTGGAATGTCCGATAACATGATTTGTAGTAATTCTTCCAAAGCCATAAAAATAACGTGGTTGTATTTTTCACGTTCTTGAGCCAGTTCTGTGGGTAGCTCTAATTCCAGATTTAATACTGAGATACGCAATTTCCATGATTCTAGTAGAGACCTGATTGCCAGTGGCAGGTTATCGTCTATATATGGTGGGGACAAATACTCACTGAGTTTCTTGAGAGAACTATGAAATTTTTCAATAGTTTCTAGGTAGGACTGATTTTGCTGCTGTTGATTTTCAGCGCGATCGCTCAGAGATAATTCTAGGTGACGACGTATAATAAATGACTTTTGCAATAATCCATCCCGAATTGCCTCTCCTTCCTGGTGCATTCTCATCCATTGCCTTCGGTGCCACCATAATAATGCTTTTTTTGTTTGGTACTGAGAATTCAGCAACAATATTGTAATAATGATACAAATGCTCGCTAGACTGACTGCAAAAATAACCATTACTATAAATTTTAAGAGAAGCTAATTTTTGATAACTGCATAAGTACAAATCTTTCATTCATACGATTAGGCAATAGATAATTATAGTGTAGTTTCTGTAAAGCTTACATAGATTGCAAGAATCAACAAAGCTCTTTGTACAAAAGTGCAAAGAGCTTTGTTAATAATGGTGTTAATTATTAGATTTTTGCAGAATCTTTTTGTCCCCTTAGACGAGAGTATCAGTATATACAACAATTCCTTGACAGCAATTTTGCCGGAATTATACTGGATTATAAGTCGGTAAATTTTCTCTACCTAAATTTTTTATCTTTTACATATTGTTACACGGGTTTGTCGATCCACGCTTGCCTATTTACAATAAACAAGGAATCAAACAAGGTGGTATTCCATTTTACAACTCAGTGGTGTAGAAGATCCGGAGTGAAAACTTACGGAACACATAAAATTTCTGTGAATGGGTAAGTGAAAAGATTTTGAAGTTGTGAAGGTTTCTAGACGACTGAATTAATTAAGAAAAAGTAAAGGAGGTCTGTTTTAAATTGAGTTCTGAAGTTCTCTTCAATTCACACTTAGGGAGTCTCCATGACTGCTTCATCACAAGATATTTCGATAAATGTCCCAAATCCAGATAACCTGGACATAGCTAGGCAAGAATACCAATATAACTATACCCATATCCCACCTTTGGCTATGGTTGATGTGCTGCCTCCAGCAGAAGACTTTGCCACTGGTTGGTACTTTTTGTTGGCGCAACAAGTAAGGGGTCTGTTTGTTAATACTCTAATTACTAACCGAGGCAATCGTGGTTCCGAGTCGATCCGTGATGATGTCAGATTGTTTATCCTCGAAGTACTGCTGAAAGGAGCAATACCTTTCCAAACCAACATTATTGTTAAAGTTTTACAAATTGTCCCTCAGATTTTAGCTCAAGGTATATCTCGAGATTTCAGAGAACTCGACGATCTGTTGTTTTCTATCCTGAAAGACAGCGGTATCACAATTCTTAAAGATTCTCTAAACAAAGTCATTGAGCTTTTATATGAAGGACAACCAACAGGACGCGCCACGAGTCTGAAGGATTACGAAAAGTTGTTCCCAGTACTTGGAGTACCCGCGATCGCAACAACGTTTCAAGAAGATGAAGTGTTTGCTTATACGCGAGTCGCTGGGTACAATCCTGTCATGATAAAGCGAGTCAGCAGTCCTGGCGATCGCTTTCCAGTTACAAATGAACATTATCAGGCGGTGATGGGAACTGACGATTCCCTAGCAGCAGCCGGAGAGGAAGGAAGGCTCTACTTAACAGACTATGAAATTTTAGAAGGTGCGATCGGCGGTACCTTCCCGTACTATCAAAAATATCTCTACGCTCCCTTAGCACTGTTTGCATTACCCAAAGGTTCTGACCCCACTCGTCTACTGCGCCCCATAGCCATTCAATGCGGTCAAACTCCCGGTCCAAATTACCCCATCGTAACCCCTAACTCCGGTAAGTACGCTTGGCTGTTTGCCAAAACCGTTGTGCAGATAGCAGATGCCAATGTCCACGAAGCGGTGACTCACCTAGCCAGAACACACCTATTTGTTGGTGCTTTTGTAGTTGCAACCCATCGGCAACTTCTGGGCACCCATCCTCTGAGCGTACTGCTGCGTCCTCATTTCGAGGGAACCTTAGCAATTAACGATGCAGCTCAACGAGCTTTGATTGCTCCTGGTGGTGGAGTCGATCGATTGCTTTCAGCGACCATTGATAACTCTCGCGTTTTAGCCGTGTACGGGTTGCAAAGTTACAGTTTCAACAATGCCATCCTACCAAAGCAATTTAAGCAGCGCGGCGTGGAGGATTCCAATCTGTTGCCCGTGTATCCTTACCGAGATGATGCATTATTGGTTTGGGATGCCATTCATCAATGGGTTTCAAGTTACCTAAACCTTTACTACACTACAGATGAGGACATTCAAAAAGACGCAGCCCTTCAAGCATGGGCAGCCGAAGCCAGATCTTACGATGGTGGTCGCGTATCCGATTTTGGTGAAGATGGAGGTATCAAGACACGAAAATATTTAGCTGATGCCGTTACGCTGATTATTTTCACAGCTAGCGCTCAACACGCTGCAGTTAACTTTCCCCAAAAAGGTTTGATGGGTTATGCACCAGCTGTACCACTCGCAGGTTATGCACCAGCCTCAACTCTGACCAAAGAAGTTACTGAAGAAGATTATCTCAAATTGCTCGCACCCCTGGATCAGGCACAAAGGCAATATAACTTGCTGGCTTTGCTGAGTGCTGTATACTATAACAGGCTAGGTGAATATCCGCAAGGATACTTTACAGATCCACAAGTACAACCTTTATTACAGGACTTTCAGAACAATCTCAAGCAGGTTGAAGCGATTATCAATCAGCGCAATCTGAAACGCCCAACCTATGATTATCTGTTGCCTTCCAAAATTCCTCAGAGCATTAATATTTAGCGCATAGGGGTTAGGGGTTAGGGGGTCAGGAGTTTGAAAATTTTACTGCCTAGTTAGGCATCAAAGGGAACATTATGGCAAACAAAGAGCAAATTCTCCAAGCTCACGAGCGCCAAATCTGGCTTTCAGGTATTCTCGCCAAAGTTGGTTATAACACTCCCATTGGCAAGTTTCTCCGCTTAGTCGCTTATTACATGGAAGCCTTTCTCTTGCTAAATGCATGGAGAGACTTTCTTTACATCCGTAGGGACAACATTGGAGAGAAATTTTTTGCGGTAGACCACGCGATTATGCACACCTCACACTCCAAGGTGAGGGAACTGATGCAAACCGAGCCTCAACTTAGGGGAAATGATTTAGGTATTATTAGAATATTAGCTCCTAGCTACCTGCTAAACAATCCACTTAGCTTGGGAATGAACGGTAACGAACATACAGGAGCGCGTGCCGTATTTTTGCAAGCTTTACCAGAACCAACAGAACACGCAGAAGTTTTGGGGTATTTGGTGGATCGATCCCTAGCAAAAGCTGCCATACAGGGACAAGTGCATATCGGCAATGATTTGCCAGGGATGTTGCTTGAGATTTTGCATCAACTTGTTTTCGAGATGCCATTATCCGAGACAGAAATTGCTGCATCCCGTAATTTCATTAAAGGGCTAGTACTTGCATCTTTGCCAAATTTTATTAGCCAGTACTTGCTTGCATTTAGAACCGCTCCTAACATCCAACATCGAAAGCGTTTAATTGAGCGATACAAACAATCTGCAAGATGGCAATCCTACTTGGAAACAGGTGCTCAGTATCAGTTGAACGCACACCAAGTGGCTAACAGTATTTTCGATATGATCCATATTGCTGGAACTGCAGGTACGAGTGCTCTTTTGGGATCTGTCATTGGTGTTCTGTGCCTAGACGAGACCTTAAGAAATGATGTAGTGTCTGAAGTGAATGCTGTATGGGATGGAACCGATACTCCTAGCGGATACGCTCTAGAACAGTTAACACTTCTTCATAAAGTGATTCTGGAAACAGCTCGTATGTATCCACCCGTGCGATTTGTCAGTCAACTGACAACTGAAGGGGGTGAAGTTGAGATTGGAGGACGGAGATGTCCATTCCAAAGAGGGACTCGTTTGCTCGGATCTATTCTCACAGCAAATCGGGATGCAAACAGGTACACCAATCCAGATAGTTTTGACGTTACACGAGATTTTTCAGATATCGTATCTTGGAACGGAGAAGGACATGAACGTGCGTGTCCCGGTAAATCCTTATCCATTGGCATAGTCAAAATGTTTTGTCTGTATCTGTTCAAAAAATATCAATGGGACTCCTTTACACAAGTCAAGTGGGATTTTGAAAAAGTGACTGCTGTTACTCCTAATGATTTAGTGCTGCAAGGATTTACTCATCGGTAAATGCTGTAACCCAACAATTTCATTAAATGTTGGGTTTCGTTCCTCAACCCAACCTACACAACAAGGAAACAGATAATGATTGGAGCGATCGCTCAAAAGCAACTCGACAACATTGCAACTTGGATGATACCCATCAAACAGACTAACTTACCAACAGTCTTAAGGGGCATATTCCATATGGATGGTAACCCACTTCCAGATGAGTGCATTACATTTTACAACTTAGAATGGGATACGCAAACCCGTTCCTTAGTTATACCTGTCTTTGGTCCAGTGCAATGGACTTTTCATAACTCGATTTTTGGATGGATATTACTTCGTTCTGCTGAATTATCTCAATTCAAGTACAAAATTCAGTTCGATGATGAAACCTTGCAGCAAGCGCAAATTATACCCTTTGCATTTGGGTTACCAATTCCAAAGTGGATCGTAGCGCTCACACTGTCTCAAGACAAAGACTCTAGCAATGGAGACACTTGGCAACGAAAGAACTTTTGGTTTGGAGGAATTTCACGAGCAGGCGAATATACACTTCGTAGGATTGTGGATGAAAATGGTCGTCATACTCCTGCTTTTAATAATATGCTTACCACGTCTCCAAACGAATGTTTGGTAATTACTAGAGACGAAAAAATTTAGTTGAGCTTAACTATACAAATGACCAATGACAAATAACCAATGACCAATGACAAATAACCAATGACCAATGACAAATGACCAATGACCAATGACCAAACCATCTATTTAACCTTGACTTTGTAAACTTTTCATCTCGTGTTGCACATCTAAAGCAATTTGCAATGCTTCATTTAACAACCGTCCGTGCTCGCTAGCTTGTTCGCTGACTTGCATTGCTGTTAATGTTGCCAAGTTATTGGCAAATAACTCCGATCTACTGATAATAAATTTTTTATTCTCTCTTAATATTTTTTCAGTTCTTAAGGCACGAACAAGATCGCTTCTTGTCAGAGCAAGTGCTTCAAGAACCTTTTGTCTTTCTTTTAAACTGACTCCCGGATTTCCTGCTGCTTCTATTTGGTCATTAATATCTATTGCTTTAATAACAGAGTTATATCTTTCCACATCATTTAAGAGAATTTTCAAGGAAGGAGTCATATTTTTTTCAACCAGCTTCAGCCTTTGCTTCCAAAAAAAGTACAAGAAAATTTGTCCGCTAGAACCAGCCAAAAAGCTCAATATAATTAATAGCAGCCAGGATGGTATTGCTACCCAAGTTGCAAAAAATCGGATAATCAGGTCAATGGCAACATAACTGCCCACTAATACGCTCAGTCCTATAAAAACTACAGTCGCTCCTTCAGCACCTTTGACGTTTTCTATAAATCTCTTGACTATTGCTTGAAGAGGATGGCTAATAATTATTAGTTCATCGTTTACGGGCAAGTTAGTTAATTTCTGTAGTTCTTTCCGACTAATCTCTAATCCTAGTAAATCATCAAGCACAGTTTTAATATCCTTGGAATATATACTTTTTTTACAATATTATATAACAGAAAAATTTATAAAATGTTTATAATATGCTTGTCTTGTTAAAGATTATTCATAAAAATCTCTTTTTGTCCATAAATTGAAATAGTTTTGCCTAAGTCAAGCATATTTTGTTACATTTGATTCTTTTTTCCGTGATTTCTGTTACAGATTTACCTAGGCAAGAACAGTCTTTCAGGATAAATCAGAGCTTACGTAATATAGATAAATCTATGTAAAAATTTGTAAAATATAGATTCAATATGCACTAATACCATTTTTCTATGAAGATACATATAAAGAACCCCACCGCCTATGGCACCTCCCCAAGGTATCGGGGAGGCTGGGAGGGGTAAAAATAATGTGCAGCTTCATAAAGAATTGGTATATAGGACTTCCATAGAAAAAATATCCCAAAATTTCTTGTGGTACGGAAGGTTCCCCCTGTTGTAGCACATCCCATCCCGTTATGGCGACTGCGAAGCTTCTAGCGTGTTGTCTTTACTTGCAGAAGCAATCATTTGTCCATTTGGGCTAAAAGCAACTCCTAGTATTAGCTTGAGTGCTCTTAATTTGAATTGCCTGATTTTTGGATTGCAGTTGGGCTTTATCCCATTGGAATCAGGTAAAAATGGCTGCTGTACTGACAAATGCGATCGCAATCACAGCAACAATGTTCAGTTCACGTACAGCTTCTAGTTCTTGCTGTCTGCGTTCTTCTTGTTCCTGGAGGTGGCGATCGCGTAATTCCAAACCTTACCGAGCAGTATTGTCAAGGGAATATTCTATAAATATCTCTACGATGTGCGACTCGCTGACAAATTAATGTCTGCGTCTCTTTGTCAATACTGATACCTATTCTCCAGTCACCCACGCCAATTTTCTACTTGTCAGCATATCCCTTCATTTTTTCCAAATACCCTAGTTCAAAACGATTCTCTGACTCAAGTTCCTGAAAAACAATTGGTTCGATCCGGGCTTGTATTTCTTCTGGTAAATCAGCCAAATCTTTTAAAAATTTGAGACAAATGCGAGATCCAATCCCCCTTAATCAGCAGGGCTAAGGGGGATGTGTGTAGCCCTTTTATAGGGTAGTATAAATTAGCACAAATAATTGTGATTGGAGGGCAACTACAAACGGAATCTAGAAATTTACGTTTCTTTACACAGGTTGATTTTTTGCTTGCTAACCTAGCTTGAAAATAGGGAGTAGGGTAGGCATTGCCCACCATTATCGAACGGTGCGGTAGCAGTACCACCCTACAAAAATTGGTGATTCTACAAAAAGATACAAATACCAAACAGCTTTTTGTGTATACTCTGTGACCAAGGTTAATAGCCCTGCATTTCTGGAGGCATAATGGAACGCGCAATTTCTGCCTTGGGACTATTCGTTTTTACTGGAATATCCTACGCCTTTTCTGTCAATCGCCGTGCTGTACGGTGGAGAACAGTGGCATGGGGGCTAGGGTTGGAGTTTGTATTTGCACTCTTGATTTTGAAAACTCCCAGTGGTTTGGCAGCGTTCAAGTCTTTAGGTGATGTTGTCAGCAGTTTTTTAGGATTTTCGGACGTGGGGGCAAAGTTTGTTTTTGGTGAGAGTTATAAAGATCACTTGTTCGCATTTCAAGTTTTGCCCACAATCATCTTTTTTTCTGCGTTCATTAGTGTCCTGTATCATTACGGGAAAATGCGCGGGGGAAATAATTACCTCTCATGCGTCAACCGACGACCTACTCAAAGCGATTGGACACCGTGAAGATATTCGGTGTCAGATGAGTGATGCAGAAATTATTACAACGGCTTTGGTTGCAGCAATATTTTTTCATGGGAATCATAGCAAGGCTTGCAGCTACATGAAAGACCATAACTTGATACCGAAAATGTTAGAAAAATCACGATTTAATCGACGATTACACAATGTTTCAATGTTACTCAACGATTTATTCCACCAAATAGGGATGATACTAAAAGAGAGTAATGATTGTACGGAGTATCTTTTAGACTCATTTCCTGTACCCTTGTGCGATAATATTCGCATATTTAATGTTAAGTTAATTAAGTCCGAGGAATACAGAGGTTACATAGCATCTAAAAAACGTTATTTTTATGGGGTTAGAGTCCAGTTATTAACGACAAAAAGCGGTATTCCTGTTGAATTTGTATTGATGCCCGGTAGTGCTTCTGATGTGCGTGCATTGAATGCTTTGCCATTGAATTTACCTGCGGGTAGTGAAGTATATGGTAATTCTGCGTATACTGATTATAATGCAGAGGACGATCTAGAAGAATCAAGCCAGATATCGTTGGAAGTAATGCGGAAAAAGAATTCTAAGCGTCAGGATGAGCCGTGGATTAAGTATATAAAACAATACACTAGACATTACATAGAAACAGTATTTAGTAGCATCACTTGCGTTTTCCCAAAATCTATTCATGCCGTCACATATAAAGGGTTTTTACTTAAGGTAGAAGCATGTATTTTTGCATTTACCTTGAATAAAGCGTTTGTTGAATCAGTCTAATATAATGCTTTAATTTCATTTAATACTTATATTTTTAGTTCGCCATTAATGTTGGTTGTGCGTGTCGCATCTGCACAGTTTTTTGTTAGCGCTCGCATGAATATCGCATGAATCTCCGGATACCTTGCACCCGGAAATTCATAACCCGCAACTTGGGTTAGTAGGCTAATTTTCAATTACAGTCGATAACTTTCCTTTAAAATCAAGGCTTACAGTCGCTTATAGTCAAGCATTTTATCCTTAATGCTGAATTGATATCAATCATGACTGTAATGAAAGCCCAGTAAGGATTACAAGCTGATTTTCACTAAAATTTAGCCCACTAAGCACGGAAGAGCCATTCTTCCTAAAATCTTCCAAAGACATCCCATCAACACGTTGCTGAATAGCAGCGATCGCTCCCACAATATCTTGAATCCGAAATTGCCATTGTCTAGAAGGCACGGATTATATCCTCAAGAACTGGTTCTCTAAAATTTTCTCGCAGAGCATCCAATGTACCCATATCTACAGGATATCCTAATAAATCTTCTAAATAAAGTCGCACTTCAATAAACTCAAATAATCCTACAGGACGATTAAATTCAACCAGTAGATCGATGTCACTACTAGGCTTGGCTTCATCCCGTGCAACTGAACCAAATAAATCTAGTGATTTCACACCCATTGCCTGCAACTGCTCTCGATGTGCGGCAATAATTTCCAAAACTCGCTCTCGCTTCATTTTATTTTTTAAGATATTCTAGTTGTAATTATACAAGCGAGAAAAACACACCATCTTTAATTTAAAACTGAGAAAGACCCAGAACTTATTGTAAATTTTTGTAAACTTTACTATTACAGTACAGAGAACCCTACTTAATTAATAAATGAAAAATTTGTAATATTTTATGGTAGGTACTTGTTACAAGCGACCATTTTTCTGCCTTCATCAGCGTCCTGTATCATTATGGAATTTTACAATGGATAATAACTGGTATTGCTTTGTGGAAATGTTAGTTTAATGTCATTGGTCACTGGTCACTGGTCACTGATAAAAAATAGAGATTAATTAAGTTGATTATATCTATATTTATCTAAATACAAATTTTTATGAATGAAGATGGCTTTAATCTTTTTTTCGTTTCAAACTATGTAGTAAGGGAATTGTATTTCAATAATGTACCATTCAGTTCCTGAAATAATCGGAGGGGTGCAAGTTCGCTGCGTCTTTACACACTGGTAGTTCACCTCTTATACTAAACATTAATGAAGTATCACAGCATTGATGAGCTTCTCAAGAACAATCAGGCTTGGGTTGCCGAAAAGCTAGCTCTAAACTCTACTTATTTTGAAGATTTAGCACTAGGACAAAAACCACCCTATCTCTACATTGGTTGTTCTGATAGTCGTTTGCCTTTAACGAATTTTACACGTACAGAACCTGGAGAATTATTTGTTCACCGTAATATTGCCAATCAAGTCTCTCTCACGGATATTAACTTTTTAGCTGTTCTTGAGTACGCAATACACCATCTTGAGGTCGAACACATTATTGTTTGCGGTCATTACGGTTGTGGTGGAATCAAAGCAGCCTTGGAAGGAAGAACAATAGGAATTCTTGATAATTGGGTGAATCCAATACGAGAACTCTATTTGCAAAAACAAGACGAAATTGATGCTTTATCCACAACAGAAGAACGGCTAAATCGTTTAGCGGAAATCAATGTGATGGCGCAGATAAAAAATTTGTACCAGACTTCAATCATGCGTAAGGCACTCCACGAACAAAAAGCACCACTCGTTCATGGTTGGGTGCTAGATATAGGTAGTGGGTTAATTAAAGATTTGCAAGTCTGTACCATACCATGGGAATTAAGCTCATCATGTGCGATCGCTTCCACAAGATCTCGAACCCGAAATTGCCACTTTCTCGAAGACACGGATTATATTCTCAAGGACGGATTCTCTAAAGTTTTCTCGCAGAGCGTCCAATGTACACAGATCTGCAGGATACCCTGATAAGTCAATCTCAAAATTGAATTTGTATAAAAATGTTAAGACGATCCGATTTTCGGTGATTGCTGCCAAAATATTACGATTGAGCCGTGAGGTCTCATTCACGCGGAAATATTCGGTGAAGAAGTAGTCAGGACTGCCGTAGTGGGCAATGACCTTCATAAACCAGAGGTTTGTTACATCCTGCATGGGGGCAAGAGCAGTAAGGGGTAGGTGTGAATGGAGCGGTTGGGGGAGCAATACCTCAGACATAAAGATTTGGGCGCTGGACAAAGCACTACTGTATCAAAAAATAGTGACTGAGGTGGAGGCAATAATTTCTAAAACTCGCTCTCGCTTCATTTTTTTCTTAAGACAGTCTAATTGTAATTAGACAAGCGAGAAAAACACCTATTATAAATATCGGTAAACTTTCCTGCTATAGTACGGAGAACCGTACTTAAGTGAGTCATGAAAAATTTATAATGATTTATTTACCTGCTTATATAAAAACACCATAGATAAAGGTGAGAAAAACACAACATCAGAAGTAGTGTTTTCTGTATTTTCATCTCGAAAGACCTTAGGCAATATATAAAGTGTCAGCAGTTAAAGGCTGCAAACAACTTTAAATTACACCAAACAAAATTGTAAAACATAGGTAGTTAGGAACGTACAGAGGTAAACAGTCTATGATGATTCGCTACTGGCAACCATTCAAAGAACTGGAAACTCTTCGCCGTCAAATGGATCAAGTATTTGACGAGTTAAGTTCACAAGCTGGCGATCCCTCCACCAATTCTTGGAATCCAGCTGTTGAATTAATTGATGCAGGTGATAATCTGATTTTCAGAGCGCTGCTTCCTGGTATTTCCGCTCAAGATATAGATGTACACGTAACACGTGACGCTATTTCTCTCAGTGGAGAACGTAAGCCCTTACACAATGGAAATAACGTCAATTCTTTGCACTCTGAATTCCGGTATGGCAAATTCCAAAGAGTTCTTAATTTGCCCTTCCCCGTACAGAATGACAAAGTGCAAGCTGACTACCGCGATGGTATTCTAACTCTTACGTTGCCTAAAGTTGAAGCAGTTCGCAATCGGGTTGTTAAGATTAACTTGGGAGAACTGCCTTCCTCTGGTGAGAGTAAAGCATTAGACACCAGCTCAAAAGTAGCTTAATTTAAAATCGAATAATTGAACTAAAAGAGATCGGAAATTTCCGATCTCTTTTAGTTTGTGTTACAGGGCGTGTTACTTTGTTATAGTAGTATTCTTATCTCCATCAACTATTCCCATCTTTCTCAATACTTTCACGCAGATCGAGAAATTGTTTTCCAGAATCTGTAATCATTACAAATTCTGAAAGATTGTTGCCTTCATAGGGAATATCGCGTATTCTTTCTACCTCTACATAACCAATATCCCGCAGGTGATAAAGTTCTCTTTCTAAACGCTCGGTCATTTTATACTGACCAAATTTACCCGCGTCAATCTTTTTTAGAGTTTCATACATTGATTTAGGCATTGATAATACCAGAAATTTGTCAGTTCTTGACTTAGCTGTAGTAATTTTCTTAGTTAGTGTACTGAGTTTTGCATCTATCTTACCCCTGTCAAAAGTGAGCGAAATAACCTCATCTAGACGGGGAATTAAAAAGAGTAGGATCGCGATAATAACGATCGCTATGAGCAGTTGTATAGAAGCTTGCCCGGAAATTAACATCATGAGCAAGACTGCTTCAAGAAAAGCAATACATGTAAACGCTGCCCACCATTTTGTTGAGTAATCATGAATCACATTTCTCTCCTAATAGGTTAGTAGTTAGTGGTTAGTGGTTAGTGGTTAGTGGTTAGTAGTCAAATAACAACTAACAACTCACAACTAACCACTAACTACTAACAAGCACATAAGCTTAACATGATTAAATATTTTTTCAGTTAATCGCGAACGTTTTTGTTTTGAGTCACAATAGAAAGTGTTGCAAAAACCACAGTATACGGGACAGTCTCATGCCAATAACAGCTGCATCTGCAAATTTGCCAATTTTGGAAGAATTAAGAGCAGGATTACCAAATATTTGTGGTTGGGAGTCGGAAATTAGCTCAGTTTTTCAAAAGAATGAACCTGTATTTTTAAAGACTACAAATATCCGCTTGGAAAATATTGCATCGGGATTTGCTTGCGCCCTTCATATGCACCAACCTACTATCCCTGCAGGTAGTAACGGCGAACTTATTAGCAATCTCCAGTATATGTTTGAACACCCTCATGAAGGAGATAACCATAATGCAGAACCTTTTGCTTGGTGCTACAAGCGCATGGGAGATTTTATTCCTCAATTGATTGAGGAAGGTTGCAACCCTAGGATTATGCTTGACTATTCGGGTAATCTGTTATGGGGATTGCGACAAATGGGAAGAGATGATGTTCTCAACAACCTCAAGCGGATCACCTGCGATCGCCAATACCAGCCTTACGTGGAGTGGCTTGGAACAATGTGGAGCCATGCTGTTGTTCCCTCTACCCCTATTCCCGATATTAAACTTCACATTCAAGCATGGCAACATCACTTTGCAGCCATTTTTGGCTATGATGCCTTAGCGCGAGTGAAAGGTTTTTCGCCTCCTGAAATGCACTTGCCAAACCATCCAGACACGCTGTTTGAGTATATTAAAGCGTTGAAAGAGTGCGGATATCGCTGGTTGATGGTGCAGGAACATTCCGTAGAACGTTTGGATGGTTCGGGGCTGAACCATGATGATAAATATGTTCCCAATCGTTTGGTTGCTCGTAATTCTCACGGCGAGACGATTGATATTACTGTATTAATTAAAACGAAAGGTTCGGATACAAAATTAGTGGCGCAGATGCAGCCATATTTTGAGGCAAAAGGTAGAAATCAGCAACCAATTGGAAATAGAACATTTCCTTCTTTAGTGACTCAAATTGCTGATGGGGAAAATGGGGGCGTGATGATGAATGAATACCCCCGTGACGTGTTTAGGGTGTATCACGAAATTCGCGATTCGGGAGGAAATGACTCAGGGACAGTTGCACTCAACGGAACTGAATATTTAGAATTGATTGAGGCAGCAGGTGCTAATCCAGATGATTATCCAACTTGTCAAGCTGTACAGCAACACAAAATTTGGCAGCGTGTCAATCCAGATAATGTTACACCAGAAGCAGTAGAAAATGCGATCTCATTAGTTAAAGAAACAGATTCTCAGTTTCATATGGATGGTGCCTCTTGGACGAATCATTTAAGTTGGATTCAAGGTTACGAAAATGTTTTAGATCCGATGAAGAAGTTGAGTGTTTTATTTCATGAAAAATACGACTCACTCGTACAACAACATCCTTCATTGACTCAAAGTCCTGATTATCAAAGAGCATTGCTGTACAACTTATTGTTACAGACAAGTTGTTTTCGTTACTGGGGACAAGGCACTTGGACTGACTATGCTCGCGAACTTTATCGCCGTGGTGAAGAATTGCTCAAATCTCATTGACCTCTCCCCTATCTGAAGAAAGGGGATTCTAAGCAGTTGTTGTTCCGGGGGCTAAAAGTGCCCCTTCACAACATCTTTTTCTATAACTTTTTTTCAGATTCCTGAACAAGTCATAGCGCTTTGGAAGGGTCAAAACTTCCCTAACTATCTTGACTAAGTTTAAACCTAGTTGTATAGCTACTTTCTTTAAAATATTGGCCAAAACGACAAAACTATTACTGCTTTATACTCTAACAGGTGAAGATTTGAACTTTTTTAAAAGACTGAAATTTGAGATTTAGCAAGCGATTAAGCTTTGACTGCTGTTCTGTATTGGCTGTATGAATGCAGTTTGATATAGCAGCTTTAAAATCGGAAAAGTGTTCATAGTATTTAGAATACAAGCATTCTTTTCTAATGAATTTCCCAAAACGTTCTATTAGATTCAACTGTAATGAGTACGAAGGTAAATAATACAGAGCTATACCCAATTCTTTTGCATAGCCCTGCACCAAATTGCACTTTTGGGCTCGAGCATTATCAAGTACGACTGCTATTGGTACATTCAGACCTAACGATGAGAGTTTCAAAAACAATTAACAAATACTTTCTGAGTTAATATAAGTTTCATTAGTCACGGTTATTATTTCTTTGGTGACTGCATTAACAGCACCTAAGACAAGGCTTCGTCCATTTTTGCACTAATGGATGGGGATGATGAAATCTTTCATAATGAAGCTTCTCAACATCTTCTTGTGTAAAATCTATTTTTAGCATCAGAGTTTACCTCTGGGTCACACCATGAGTGCTTTTCATCTATAATACTTGTTATTGGCGCTACAGAAAACTATACTTCTTAGCCGTTTTTAGTATAATTGAAGATTGGATTGATAGTCTTGTTCTGTCTACGAGAAGAGACACGGCGGACTAAAGTCCTGCGTGCTCTCCTTCCTGCCTCCCCTTAAAAGTGGGAGGCTCTCACGCTCCCGTATTATTTTGGTAGTTGATATTTTTTTGGGTGGGCTACGCCTCCTGTCGGGATCTGTAACGCTCGGCGGAGCCTCGCACTCTGCATTCCCAGGCTGAGCCTGGGAACGAGAGACAGCCTGGGAACGAGAGACAGCCTGGGAACGAGAGAACGACAACTAGTCCAAATATAAAAACCAATTAGCTTCAAGGTAAAAACCTTGAAGCTATTGAGATAAATACATCATTTTTGTCAGAGGTTGTTAACTACTTCTTCTAACAGGGCGCTGCTTTAGTCTCAGCTCAAGCAAGGCTTGCCAATCTTGAATGGCTCGATCTGTCCACATCCAATCTTGGCTCAATTCCTGAGGTTGGAAATTGGCTGAATCGTCTTTGAGAACTTTTTGACGCAGTTTAATCGCTTCACTAAGATACTGTTGTCGTTTTGCCGCAGGTTGCTGGTATGCTGTCTTATACAATCCAAGGGCTAACCCAGCATAAGCCGTTAAGGCATCTTCAGGGATTGGTTTTACATTCTTATCATTGTCTGCAAGAGGAGTTACAGACGTTTTTTGTTCTTTAACTGCTACATCTAACGCCTTAAACCAAGCGTCATTAGCACGAATAAGATTTCCTTCAGCATAGTAAGCAAATCCTAAAGCGTTTTTATAAGTTAGCGATGTGGGGTCATTTTTAACGGCACTTTCCCAGAAACGCCGAGCATCATTTAAACTATACTTCCTGTCCCCGCGTCGGAGAGACTGCCATGCCAATCGCCCTTTAAGAAAGTTAACCCAGGAGTCATCGACTTTGTCTTGGGGAATGAGACTGAGGGTTTTTTCCGCATCAGGAAGTGCGCCACGATTGAGGAGTTCTTCCACAGCTTTAAGCCCTTCTTTTAAGTCACTTTTGCTTAACCTCTCAGTGGCATAGGTAGTCAAAACCTCAACAGATTCCTTGTGGATCCTTTCTGGGGCAGTTGGGGGTATGGGAGGAACTGCTGTAGGAAATGGCGGAGTTTTTGACAACAAATTAAAACCTACAATCGCTACAAGAGCACTTGTCGCAGCAACGCCTATTATACCCAACGGGTTGCGTTTTTTCTGCTGTTTTAGCTGAGTTTGTTGTGATGGTACGGTTTCAGTTGATGGGGGAAGTTGTAAGTGATCCCAATTGCCTTCCAATGTTGGAGGTGTTTCTGAGGACGCGGCGTTAGAGGAGGGTAATTCGCGACGCCCTACACCTTGTTGTTTGCCGTATGCGGCGGCGGCTCTTACTTCTTCCCACATCCCAAGATCGCTTTCGAGGGATGCTATCTCTCCTGAAACTTCACTCTCATCAAAACGATCGTCATCAAAGTCTTGCACGAGTTCAGCAGTCATGGAGTTTTCAGACTCAGCCCTTTGGCGATCGATTTGGCGGAATAAATCGGAAACTATGGCAGAGTCTTCTTCATAGCTTGGCTCGTCATACTCAATCTCATCGGCAAGATCGTCCAACCAGTCCAAATCTGAGGGTTCTCTGGCTAGGGGAGGTATGATCTCGTCAATTGGTAATGGCATATCGGCATCATTTGCCGTATCTGGATAAATTGAGGTTGTAGTCGTCGTTAAAGCGCTGGAATTGTACTCGTCAATTAACTCATCGTTGTGAATTGGATGCATTCCCGGACTGAGATAGCCGTTAAATTGTGGCTGAAGATACAGAATCGGTAATGCCCAGTACATTTGATGGGAACTGTAGGCTGCAATTAGCCCTTGGCGCATCCGACTGACGCACAAATCTACGGGATATCCCAATAAGAGATTGCGGTAGAACAATTGTGTTAGTGTAAGCGCTACATCGTCGGGTATGCGTTCTGACATTGCCAAAACACTTTTTATACCTCGTTTGACTAAGCTTTCTGTAAGATTTCGTTCGCCCGTATCTCCTGAAGGGTCGGTGGTGGCGGCGTATGTTCCCAGGCAGGAGTTAAACACTGCCATTTGTATGTGATTGTTGACTAGCAAGCCTGCTAGGTCATCTCCACTTAGAGTTTCTTTCAAGCCAGTTCTACCACTGACTAAGTAAATTTCCCCACCATTCGGTCCTGGGTTGCTATGACCGGAGTAGTGTAGAACGTGGTATCTCCCTTGTTCTAGGGCTTGTGTCAACTCCTCTCGCCCCGGTTGCTCTAGCAAGTTCAATCGAATACGCGGAATGCCTCCATTGGCACTGCGATGCAGTTCTTCTTGCAGTCTGACAGCTTCTTGCTTGAGTAAATCTAGGCGAACTAAGTCTGTAGGTGAAGCAATCACCATCAACACTTTGATACCGCTCTCCTCGTATGGTGGTACTGGCATACTTGTGGTAGGCAGACGAGAAGTACCGCCAGACGCACTTTGGTAGCGAGAAAATGCTATGTATAAACCAGTAGCTATGGGGCGATCGCCTGCGTGCATGACTTCCCACGGCAGACGAGCTAACCTGGTATCTTTTAATCCCAAGCGCAAGCGCAGTACCTGTTGGTGGTTCTGAGCGATTCCTTGGGCGGTAATCCAGCTATCTCTGAGAGTGCCTTGAAACAGTGCGTTGTACAGTTGTTGACCCAACGCTACCAAGTTAATGGAGTTTCTTGCGATCGCATCTCCTTGGAGCACTAATTTTAATGGGTCGTTCATCAAATGACCTGCAGCCGTCAACCAATCAGCTACAGGCCAAGTCACCAGTTCCTCTGCCAATGGCACCCCAGGCGCGACTTGTTCCGTCCGCACCAAGTAGTCATTTTGCCCTACTGGGGTTACGGAAATGTGAAATTCCTGGGTCACAACTTCTCCTGCTTGCCTCCTAAATCTGGTTTGGAACGCGAAAGTTTCAAGTCGATGTTTCGCTATTTCTGATACCTTAGATGCATCCCGCCACTGAATGTTTCTGATTCAGGTTGTTCTGCTTAACATAATCTAACCCACGAAAACTCATATTTCCTAGAGCAGAATTCATAGTGTATTCCGTGCAACATAAGAAATAGGTTTGGAGTAGGTGCAATGTTATCTAAGGTAACAAGGAGAGAAAATTCCTCCTTCAAGACTAAGACTACATTTCTATAAGTTAAGTAGTTTCAGCTCTTGAGTTTGTGAATTCTACCTCCTTTTTTAACTTTATCCGGATTTTATAAGTTCCGCCCAGAACATTCATAGTGGTAGATGCACCTTGATCGCAAGCTCCCATGAAGCTAATCAAAGTTTTTTGGGAGTTTTTCTGTGTTTTCTTGAAGAAGGCACGAGTCTGAAAGCATTAGGACAGCGCTTCACACCCTACCCAATTCAAGATGCTCATCAGAAAAAGCAAAAGGGAATACCTTAAAATTTTTCTTCCCTTCTGCCCTTTGCCCTCTACCTTGCCCAAAGAGTTTCGTGGTTGATGCGATGGTTGATGCAACGAAACAGTGTGATGACGGCAAGGTTACAATCTACGGAAAAGCATCCGGAGACATCCTAACAATTAGTTTCCCCTAATAATTAACTCCCCTGACTCAAACCGACACCCTCTACGGATTTTTCTGTGCTTTGCATACCATATTATTCTCCAAAGTATAGATACAGTTGACGCAGTGCATGAAAGTGACTGCTGTTTTACAAGAGTGGTAGTGACCTGCAACGCTTTTTAAGGCTGTTCTTTAACGGTACATGAAAATACCGTATTGGTAATAGACGACTCAAATGAAATTTGAGAGCAGGATTGGTAACGTTTAGTTCCAACCAAGTCAACAATTTTTACCTGTTTTGGAAAAAATGTTCCGGATCGAATGGTTACCAATAGAACAGAGTAGTGGTAGATGCACCCTGATAACTGACTCCCCTGGATAGCTTTTTAGCTACTAGGGGTCTTTTTTTTATGAGACAAATAATACTTCAATTTTTTGCGACTTATCCGGATGCCCTGGTTAATCTAAGAACAATGTAGTGGTAGATGCACCCTGATAACTGACTCCCCTGGATAGCTTTTTAGCTACTAGGGGTCTTTTTTTTATGAGACAAATAATACTTCAATTTTTTGCGACTTATCCGGATGCCCTGGTTAATCTAAGAACAATGTAGTGGTAGATGCACCCTGATAACTGACTCCCCTGGATAGCTTTTTAGCTACTAGGGGTCTTTTTTTTATGAGACAAATAATACTTCAATTTTTTGCGACTTATCCGGATGCCCTGGTTAATCTAAGAACAATGTAGTGGTAGATGCACCCTGATAACTGACTCCCCTGGATAGCTTTTTAGCTACTAGGGGTCTTTTTTTTATGAGACAAATAATACTTCAATTTTTTGCGACTTATCCGGATGCCCTGGTTAATCTAAGAACAATGTAGTGGTAGATGCACCCTGATAACTGACTCCCCTGGATAGCTTTTTAGCTACTAGGGGTCTTTTTTTTATGAGACAAATAATACTTCAATTTTTTGCGACTTATCCGGATGCCCTGGTTAATCTAAGAACAATGTAGTGGTAGATGCACCCTGATAACTGACTCCCTAGTGGACTTTCGGCTACTAGGGATTTTTTTGGAGATGCAAAAATACCCAATTTTTTCTGACTTGTCCGGATAACCCTGGTTAAGCCTAGAACATAATAGATGGTAGATGAACCGTTAATTAAAAAAACACGTAACAACCCTGATTAAGCTTAGAACACAGTCAACCAACGGCAGATGTACTTCGATCGCTGACTCCTCTAGTAAGCCATCAGCTTCTCAGTTTATATATTATTTTTGACACAGAAAACAGCAAAATTACATAAATTTTTGGCAAATTTTCCGGAATCTCCTAGTTAAGCTAAGAACATAGAATCTTGTTAGATTCACCATCATAACTCAATTCCTCAATTAGCTGACAACTAGCAAAAAATTTTTTAGATTTCTTATAGATCGAGAACTATACTGGTTATCCTTTAGACTACTTACAATACCACAAATCTTTAAAGAAGTGCTTTCATAAAAGCGTCTCTTCATCTGGTATCGCGTACAAAAGTTTTCTCAGTTATCCAGTATACTTTTACAATTCTTAATATTTTTTCTAAAATTCTTGACTTCATATTCTGGTATGGTACTTTTTGGGGAAAAATCTTATCTTTTGCCTAGTAATTGTAGAGTAATGGGCTTATGAGTTTAGCTGTTATTAAGTTTTCATCAGAAGACTGCGGCATTTGTCACAAGATGTCTTTTTACGACCAGAAAGTTGCTGAAGAGCTAGGTCTGGAGTTTATTAGCGTGAAAATGCAAGATACAGCGACTTACCGCAAGTATCGAAAAATTTTGCTAACTCAGTACCCTGATAAATCAGAAATGGGATGGCCTACCTACATTGTCTGTGATTCACCGGAAGGGGAATTTCAGATTATTGGAGAGGTAAAAGGGGGTCATCCCAAGGGAGAATTTAGAAATCGTTTGCAAGCAGTTCTAGATTCGAGTCATTCTAATTAGGAGTCAATCAGCTCAAAAGATTTAACCTCAAGAACGGGACCAATCATAGCAGCAGTCATCACATCTTTGCGAATTTCCCCCGTCACTTTTGCGTGTTGTCCCGATTTAAGTAAACTTTTGTCAGCACCTCTGAGGATTTCATAGGTGGTTCCTTCATTAGTAACTAACGCCCAAGCGCCAGTCCCAATGTCGCGACGTTGAATACTACCTGTAACTGTAATGCTCATTGGTTGGTGGTTAGTTGTTAGTTGTTAGTGGTTGGTGGTTAGTTGTTAGTTGTTAGTTGTTAGTGGTTAGTTGTTAGTTGTTAGTGGTTGGTGGTTGGTATCCACTATCCACTAACTACTATCCACTAACCACTATCCTTAGGTAGTTTTAACTGCTAAACGTGCTAAACCAAAACATAGCAAGGCGTTAACGGTAAGGAAAAGACGCGCAACAATACCACTACCCATTCCCCAAACGGCTGGCTCTAATGCCGCACTCACTGCTAAACAAGCTGCTACACCGATTGATGTCCCAATGGCAAACCACTTCCAGTCCCGGTGTCCTAGCAGTAAAGCTATTAGAATCAAGGGAATCAATACACTAGCAAACAACGGGTTAAGAGCATTTGTTCCTGGGAGGCTATTGCCTAACTCAGGGATAGAGCTTCCCAATAAACGGAAAGGCCATTGAGGAAGGTCAAAGATATAAAATCCCTTAAAGGGGAACAAACCAGAACTACCAGCGATTAAACCAAATGAGAGACTCCAGCCCCAGTTGAATGGGAAGTAAACCCGCAAAAACCAAGCTAGGAGATAGGAACCGAGAACCATCAAAACTTTAGGTAATAGGGCTACAGCACCGCCATCAATCCAGAATCGGGGGTTGAGATAGCCGTTATCGCGCAACCAACGGAAGAAATCTTGGAAACTAATTTGTCCGTGGGTGGCAAGTTTCACTGCGGCTTCTGCATTGAGTTGCCCAGCACCATAGTAGTTCAAACTGTCATTTTCAATAGTTCTTACTGACTGCTGGAGAACTTCTGCAACTCGATCTGGTTCTTTCACCCCGGCGGCTTTAATTAACGCAGCAACGCCTGCAACGTGAGGGGCTGCCATACTTGTTCCTTGATATCCCATAAACGCGGCTGCGCCATCATTTTCTGGATCGATTGTTTCTTGCAAAATTTTACCAGTATCGCTACCACCAGGAGCTGAAATATCTACTCCAGCACCGTAGTTAGAGTATGGAGCTTTCTCTCCATCAGCACCGAGAGCAGAAACACCAATAACATGGGGATAACGTGCTGGATAAGCAGCCGAATTCTCATTTTCATTACCAGCCGCCGCAACTATCACCACACCTTTGCTATAGGCGTAATCAATCGCATCCTTAAGTAACTGGCTTTCACCGCCACCGCCCAAACTCATGTTAATAACGTCTGCACCGTTATCAGCAGCAAACTTAATCGCTTCAGCTATATCAGCTACGGTTCCGCCACCATAACCACTCAGAACCTTTAAAGGCATCAGTTTCGCTTCGTAGGCAATGCCTGCAACCCCATAACCATTATTAGTCGCTTGAGCGATGGTACCAGCGACATGGGTGCCATGTCCGTTATCGTCATCAGCTTCTGAGCGATCGTTAACAAAATCGTACCCAGGGACAAATTTTGTTTCATCCAAGTCACGCACGCGAGTCACACCACTGTCAATCACTGCGACGGTAACACCGTTACCTTTATTTTGACTCCACGCACCTTCTACATTGATATTGTGAAGATTCCACTGCTTGCTGTACATTGGATCGTTAGGTCCGCTTACAGCTTTTCCACTAGGAGCCTGCAGCAGTGATAAGTCTCCAGTCAAATCAGCTTTCTCAGGTTGTGGAATTTTATAGATATAATTAGGCTCAATAAATTCCACCGCTTTGGCGAATCGCGACTTTCTCAGTTGTTGAAGTCGCTGTTTATCGCCCTTAATGATATACACATTCTCCTTGGCGGAAAATTTGTTATCCAGTTGGGGCGTGACGTGGTACTCTTGGGCTAGTGCTTGCAAATCTTGTTGCAAGACTTCCTGAGGAATATCTTCACGAAAATTTAACAAAATTGTATCGAATTCACCATTGGCTGCCAGTCCCTGAAAACCAAACAGGGCAACACTCAACCCAATGATAAACAAGCAAAATATTATAAGCTTTCTCATCTAACCGATTACCGCTTCTTGCCAGGTTGCTCACTAACATAACTCAAACAAGACCGTTGTTGGTGAATTTTGCATTAAAATTAAAATCCTTAAGCAAACCTCAGGAATTTTTTAAGATGGAACGCGGTCTGCTGTGGTTACCCCTATTATTTGCATTCTTTTGGTTGGCTTGGCAAGGCTCGAAAGAGTATCAGAAAATTGAAGCCTACCGTACTTGGGCGCAGCAATTTGAAAAGGCTAAGTACGATATTTATTCAGTTTTAGGTCAAAAAGGTTCCCAAATCACTTGGGGCAAACCCACTCCAAAAGGTCCGGTTAAACTAGAAACATTTTCTTTGCTGGATGTCCAAGAAATCCGTCTTTTGGTAGATGACAAATCGGTAGACCTTAAAAATCATCCGGAGAAGGGTCGTACTATCGAGTTGGAATTTGTTTTTCCCGATCGCTCTCAATCGGTTCGTGTTCCCTTTACAGAGATTCCCCTAGCCGCAGAATGGGGGAAGTATTTACAGTCATTGGTTAATGGTTAGTAGTTAGTGGTTAGTGGTAGCTTGTTACTACGAACCACTAACTACTAACTACTAACAACTAACCACTAACCCTCATTATGAACACCGACATATCATCCAAAATACCTGTGGCTTTAACAATCGCTGGTTCTGATAGCGGTGGAGGTGCGGGTATTCAAGCCGATTTACGCACTTTTGCTTTTCACTGCGTTCACGGTACAAGCGCGATCGCTTGTGTTACAGCACAAAATACTTTGGGTGTCATGAGGGTGGAGGCAATACCGCCACAGGCTGTTGTCGCGCAAATCAATGCGGTTTGTGATGATATTGGGGTGCAAGCAGCAAAAACGGGAATGTTGCTGAATAAGGAAATTATTGCTGCTGTTGCTGAACAAGTGGAAGTTTTACAAATTCCTAATTTAGTCGTCGATCCAGTTATGGTATCCCGTACAGGAGCTCAATTACTAGATGATGATGCTGTAAAGAATCTTCGCAATCTTTTAATTCCCAAAGCAGTACTTGTAACACCAAATCGCTATGAAGCCCAAATTTTAAGTGGTTTCCCGATTAATTCCCTAGATGACATGAGGGCTGCATCTCAAATTATTCACCGCAACACAGGTGTTAAGGCGGTTTTGGTTAAGGGTGGAGGTATGCAAGGTAGTCTGCGTGGGGTAGATGTTTGGTTCGATGGGCATCATATGGAAACTTTGACGACTAAACACATTGATACACAAAATACTCACGGTACTGGTTGTACCCTTTCAGCTGCGATCGCTGCTAATTTAGCTCGAGGATCGGACTTGATAACCGCAACCAAGCAAGCAAAGGAGTATGTTACCACTGCACTGTCATACTCTCTAGCTATTGGCAAAGGTCAAGGTCCTGTGGGACACTTTTTCCCATTATTAATTAAGTAGGGGATTGGGGATTGGGGACAAGGAGAAGGGGTAGACAAGGTAGACAAGAAACTCCCCCTTGTCTACCTTGTCCTCCTTGTCCCAGTCCCAGTCCCCAGTCCCCAATCCCAGTCCCCAATCTCCTTGTGTATTTAGTCACGAAATTGTACATTAAGATTCTTCCTTAAGGGCATTTTTCCATTATCTTAAAGCTTAGTTTCTGAGGCTGAGTATCTTCGATCGCAGTCTCTTATTGTTCAATTACATTAAATTGTGATTAGAATCCTCTAATGCGTGCAACCACAGGTTCGGTCAACAACACTACATCAAGTGCAACCACTCCAAGCTACTCCCCCTCTGTACCCCTTTCGGTTTACCGGGATTTGGCAACTGAGCTGCACTCTGTTCGGGCAAATTTGAATTCTCTTTCTGCCCAGAATCAAAAACTTGTGCAAGAGAATGAGTTACTTCGACAGGAAATTTCTAAAGCTGTTGAGTCTATCTTGCATTTGCAAAAACTGGTTGATTCTCAGCCCAAAGTTAGTTATTATCAAGCACCTCCTCCATCATCTCATGATTCAACACCTCAAGCAAAAAGACAGATGACGCAACCTTCTTCCAAGAAGCAAGGTTTCCGCCCGCGTCCTGTTGTCGTCACAAATGAAGTGGAAATTGATATTCCTACTCCACAATCCGTTTATGTAGAAGAGCAGGAAGCAAGTTATTATCTTCAGGATGAACCAGAACCTTCGCAACTGAATAGCTGGTGGTTTATAGTAGCTATCTTGTTCATTATTGTTATGGGTTTTGGCGCTGGTTATTTAATTGTACGCCCCTTACTCGGACAACATACTCGTTAAGAATGCTTTCATAACGCTAATTAAGGTCTATGTTGTGTTAAATCATACCAATTTAACCCCAGAATGTAATAGATAGTAGGGTGAGATTAATCCAGATAAGGCTTTCTCAATCCAAAATCTAAAATCTAAAATCCAAAATGGTATAAGCTACAAAGAAATAAAAATTGAGCGTCAAAGTCAGAGAATCTGCTTAGATAGAATACGTACAAGTTAGGAGAGAAAAATGAAGAAAGTTGAAGCGATTATTCGTCCCTTTAAGCTTGATGAGGTGAAAATTGCTTTGGTCAATGCTGGTATAGTTGGCATGACAGTTTCTGAAGTACGAGGTTTTGGACGCCAGAAGGGTCAAACTGAACGCTATCGCGGTTCTGAGTACACTGTAGAGTTTTTGCAAAAACTGAAAGTAGAAATTGTTGTTGAAGATAACCAGGTTGACATGGTTGTCGATAAAATTATTGCTGCTGCTCGTACTGGCGAAATTGGTGATGGTAAAATATTTATCTCACCAGTCGAACAAGTGGTGCGAATTCGTACTGGCGAAAAAAATACAGAGGCAGTTTAGTTAGTTAAGGGTTAGTGGTTAGTAGTTAGTGGCGAGTCAGAAATTCAACTAACAACTAACAACTAACAACTAACCAATAGCAATTGTCCCCAACTTTTGAAGCAAAGTATCAAAGGCTTTACCTCGATGACTAATTGAACGCTTCATCTCTGGCGTCATCTCTGCATAGGTCAATTGCACTTCTTGGACATAAAAAACTGGATCGTAGCCGAAGCCACCAGTTCCACGAGGTTCATAAAGAATTTCGCCGTGACATATGCCTTCTGTTTGTAAAGCAATACTACCATCTGGACGGGCGATCGCAACAGCACAAACAAATTGGGCTTGCCGATTTGGTGTATCACCCAATTCTCTCAATAATCTGGCAATGCGATCGCTATCGGTTGTACCATAACGAGCAGAATATACTCCAGGCGCACCGTTTAGAGCATCCACTTGCAAGCCAGAATCATCCGCAATTGCCCAGTTTCCTGTGGCTTTTGCAACTTGGGATGCTTTTAAACAGGCATTGGCTGCAAATGTTTCTCCCGTTTCTTCTACTTCTAATTCTTTAGGTTTAAGGGTTAATTCCCAATACTCTTGAGCCAGGTAAGCTTGCATTTCGCGCAATTTTCCTGGGTTTCCTGTCGCTACAACAAGTAATTTCATGAATGATGAATTATAAATTATGAATTATGAATTAAAAACTAGCACAATTCATCATTCATCATTCATCATTCATCATTTATTCTGCCCAATCTTTTGCCCAAGCAAGAGTTTGATGCACTTGTTCTAGGGTTGGGGCTTCGCAATACAGGCGCAAAACTGGTTCGGTTCCGCTAAAACGAATCATTAACCAACTGTTATCGGCTAAGCGGAATTTGTAACCATCGATGGTTTGGCAATCAATAACTGATTTTCCGGCGATTTCTGTCAGAGGTTGGGTTTGTAGTTGTTCTAGAAGACGCGATCGCACCTCCATACTGGACAATGGTAAATCGATGCGATCGTATGCGGAAGTAAAACGAGTTTGTTCCTGTAGGTGACGGTAATAGTCACCCAAATCTAGCCCGGATTCAACAATGGCTTCTAGTACATACAATGCTGAAAGCAGTGCATCTCGTTCGGGAATGTGACTGCCGTAACCAATTCCTCCCGACTCTTCTCCACCCAACAGCACCTCTGCTTCTAGCATTCTATCAGCAATATATTTATAACCTACTGGTGTTTCAAATACTGACAAATTGTGTAGTGCGGCTAAGCGAGGAATCAAATCCGATCCACTTACGGTTTTGACGATTTCACCTTTAAAGCTGCGTCTTAAAGTTAAATGGTCAATAAGTATGGGGACTAATACTTGCGAACTGAGGAAATTTCCGAATCCATCTACTGCCGCAATGCGATCGCTGTCTCCATCAAATACCAAACCTACTGTTAAGCTAGAGGGAGTGGTTTCTCGATGATGGCCCATCACTTCAAACAACTTTGAAAGGTATTTAGGCAGGGGTTCTGGCGCACCTCCACCAAAGAGAGGATCGCGATTGCTGTTCATCTCTTTTACTTCATTGCCAAGTAACATTGCCAACCCACCTGCGGCGGCACCGTGCATAACGTCACCAAATACTGTGAGTTTACCTGAAGAGATAGCATCACGAATTTTAGTAATATTAACTTTGCCTTCTAATGCTTTACAGTAACTTTGCCAAGGATTAAACTGTTCTATCTTGCCTGGGGTTGATGCTGGTGGTATTTCTTGAGTTAACAGTGCTTCTATTTGTTTTGTCACTTCAGGAGGTACAGAACCACCGAAGGCGCTTTTGACTTTTAAGCCCAAATATTTTCCAGGATTGTGACTTGCAGTAATTACCAATGCCCCCAAAGCATTTTGTTGCTTTGCCGCCCAACTAAAAGCGGGAGTTGGGGCATAAGTGTCTGTCAGTAGCACATCAAATCCAGATGCTGATACAACCTCAGCAACTTTACGCGCAAAGTCTTCTGCCATGAACCGTCGGTCATGTCCCACAACGATTTTACGGCTACCTACTTTTTCCCCATATGTATCAAATAATACTTTTGCAGCTATCGGCGCAACTAGAGCTACGCGTTCAAAGGTGAACTCATCTGCAATGACGCCACGCCAGCCATCTGTCCCAAACTTGATTGAGTTAGTTGCAACTCGCATCGAGGTATCCCAACTTCCTAACATAGGATTGTAACATTTACATAGGGCACCCGGTACTAATAGAACACATTGTTTCAATAAGTACAATGCATCCCTAGACTGTTATGACAAAAAGTGTAGCAAATTTGTTCCACAATTGGGCAATGGGCAATGGAAGGAAATGATTTTTTACCATGCCCCATTCCCTATGCCCTATGCCCCATGCCCTATAAATCTACAAAATTATCTGTTGCTTCGATCAAAGCACTCAGAATTCCTGGCTCGGTCATGGAATGTCCAGCATCAGGAACAACAATAAATTCTGCTTCTGGCCACGCACGATGTAATTCCCAAGCTGATATCATTGGACACACAACATCATATCGACCCTGAACGATGACTGTAGGAATATGACGTATGTGATGGACATTTGCAAGCAAGCGATCGTCTGTTTCAAAAAATCCTTTATTAATAAAGTAATGACACTCAATTCTCGCAAACGCCTCTGCGAAAACATTCTCGCCAAACTTTGCCATCAGTTCTGTGTCTGGAAACAATCTGCTTGTACTAGCTTCCCAAATTGACCAAGCACGTGCCGCTTGCAATCGAGTGTTAGAATCTGGACTGGTCAAGCGTTCGTAGTAAGCTGTGAGTAAATCATCACGTTCATCTGGTGGAATTGGTTTTAAATATTCTTCCCAAGCATCAGGAAAAATATAACTAGCTCCCTCTTGATAAAACCATTGCAATTCTTTTTGCCGTAGCATGAATATCCCACGCAGAATCAACCCCGCACACTGAGAAGGATGGGTTTGACTGTAGGCTAATGCTAAAGCACTCCCCCAGCTACCACCAAAGACAACCCACTTTTCTATATTTAAATGCGATCGTAGTTTTTCAATATCACTGACCAAATCCCATGTCGTGTTTTCCCGTAGTTCTGCATGAGGAGTGCTTTGACCGCAACCCCGTTGGTCAAACATAACAAGCCGCCATTTTTCTGGATTAAAATATTGTCGATAGAAGGGTGGACATCCACCACCCGGTCCTCCATGGAGCAAAACAATAGGCTTACCTTGCGGGTTTCCTGACTCCTCAAAATGAATTGTATGTAAGTCAGAAACCTTTAGACTGCTTTCTTTGTAAGGTTCTATAGGTGGATATAGTTTTTTCATGCTGCTTATTTTACCGCCTTTTATAGTGCAATTATGCAGTTTAAAACAGTTCAAGTACTAACATAAAGGTAAAAAAACTCGGTTTCTTCATTGAGGCGAGGGATAGGTTCCTATCCAATACTTGTCGGTTAAGCTTAAACAATGAAATTACGTAGGTTGGGTTGAGGAACGAAACCCAACATTTACAAGCATTTGTTGGGTTTCACACACGGGTTTACCCCTACTACAAAAACTCGAGATCCCTTGCAGTATTGGGTTCCTATCGGATTTTTGAAATATACGTAGGTAAGGCAAAATCCCACTAGATAAGACACTCAGTAACCATTGCCCACCCTACAGTACTTAAAACTTTTCAGAAATCATTTCATAGCTACTTAGATTATTTCGCCAAAAGAGTTATTAACAGACAACTTAAGGGATTTTAATTCGACGTTAGTGTAACTATTTTGTCTTAGAGTCGAATGCTGTTTCTCCAGGAATGCGATACTTATAAGTTATTTGCAAGGGAGAGGAATTTAAAGTTTTAGCAAGAAAATGTTTGGAAAGCAAACAAGACAACGCTTTCTTTACCCAAAGCTATAATTTTTCAAGGCTATGGTTTCAATACTATTTATACTGACTCACCAATAGACAAAATAGTTACACTAACGGCAGATTAAAATCTTTTGAATTGTCTATTAATCAGCCTTTTGGTTGAAAATCTAAATGAATACTCAGACATACATTCTTTTTATTAGCAAAAGGATAAAGAGGAAACATAGCTAATATTAATATCTCCGATCTAACTCAGACTGGTGCTGAGCTTTTCCAAGACTCTGAAACGTTCCTCGATCAACTTACAGATCGGGAATTCAACAATGTACAAGGAGGGTTAACACTTGCTAAGACCGTAACAGGTTTAGAAACACCCTACATATTGGAAACTGCGGGCGTAACGGGTTTAGAAACCATACCGGAATTATTCGCCATATTGACTGTAACTGCTAGTGCTCCTGTATAGATCTTAGAATCCCTCATCCAATACTGTTCGGTTAAACTTACAAAAATAAAAATGGTAGGTTGGGTTGAGGAACGAAACCCAACATTTTACCCAGTTTGTTGGGTTTCGTTCCTCAACCCAACTTACTAATATTCTTATCCGAGCAATATTGAAGCTACATCTGGATTATATGCCTTCGGAAAAACTCTAGGTTTCAAAATGGACGGGGGTTAGACGATCAAAACAAAGCCCTCTCCCGAATGTTTCTTTAGGAGAGGGCTTTGTTCTATTTATAAACCTGGCATCGAGCTATTTTCGCGGGCAGCTACCCGCCAACTATCGTCGCCGCATCAATGTTTCACAGCTGAGTTCGGGATGGAATCAGAGTGGGACCACCGAGCCATAGACACCAGGTTTGAAGCAGGGGGCAGGGCGCTGGGTGCGGGGGGAAATTTCTTGTTCTTGTTCCCTCATCTTGCCTTCGCATCTTGCCCAAGACTCGGACTTTAGCTTCACAAAACCCTGAAGACTGCACAGAAACGCGATTCACTCATGGGCAAGGAACAAGGGTGAAGAAATCAGGGATTTGTTCTCCCTGCTCCCTACGCCCTGCCCAGAGCTTTTTCAAAAAAAGAGGTCAAGTCCTCGGTCTGTTAGGACAGCTAGGCTAAGTACATTACTGCACGTACACCGACTGCCTATGAACAGGTGTTCTACCTGTGACCTTACCTAGTTAAACTAGTCAGAGCACTCATCTTGAGGTGGGCTTCCCACTTAGATGCTTTCAGCGGTTATCCGCTCCACACTTGGCTACCCAGCGTCTACCACGGGCGTGATAACTGGTACACCAGCGGTGCGTTCCTCCCGGTCCTCTCGTACTAAGGAGGACTCCTCTCAATGCTCTTGCGCCTGCACCGGATATGGACCGAACTGTCTCACGACGTTCTGAACCCAGCTCACGTACCGCTTTAATGGGCGAACAGCCCAACCCTTGGGACGTACTTCCGCCCCAGGTTGCGATGAGCCGACATCGAGGTGCCAAACCTCCCCGTCGATGTGGACTCTTGGGGGAGATCAGCCTGTTATCCCTAGAGTAACTTTTATCCGTTGAGCGACGGCCATTCCATTCTGTGCCGTCGGATCACTAAGACCGTGTTTCCACCCTGTGAGACTTGTTGGTCTAACAGTCAAGCTCCCTTATTGCCTTTGCACTCAACGCACGGTTTCCAAGCGTGCTGAGGGAACCTTTGTGCGCCTCCGTTACCTTTTAGGAGGCGACCGCCCCAGTCAAACTGCCCATCTGAAACTGTCTCCCGATTGGATTCACAATCGTGGGTTAGAATCCTAGCTTCGCGGGGGTGGTATCTCACCGTTGGCTCCATACCCCCCACAAGGGGTATCTCCACGCCTCCCACCTATCCTGCGCAAGCCAAGCCCGGACCCAATTCCAGACTACAGTAAAGCTTCATAGGGTCTTTCTGTCCTGGTGCAGGTAGTCCGTATCTTCACAGACATTCCTATTTCGCCGAGTCTCTCTCTGAGACACCATCCAGATCGTTACGCCTTTCGTGCGGGTCGGAACTTACCCGACAAGGAATTTCGCTACCTTAGGACCGTTATAGTTACGGCCGCCGTTCACCGGGGCTTCAGTCGTCAGCTTTAGGGAAACCCCCTGACCAACTTCCTTAACCTTCCGGCACTGGGCAGGCGTCAGCCCCCATACTTCCAATTGCTTGTTTGCGGAGACCTGTGTTTTTGGTAAACAGTCGCCTGGATCTCTTCACTGCGACCCACTTTCGTGGGCACCCCTTCTTCCGAAGTTACGGGGCCATTTTGCCGAGTTCCTTAGAGAGAGTTATCTCGCGCCCCTGAGTTTTCTCAACTTCCCCACCTGTGTCGGTTTCGAGTACGGGTTTGATGTTTTCATCACAGCCATAACTTTTCTTGGCACTATCTTTCACAACTCGGCATCCTTAGACACCTCCCAATCCATTCAGGGCGTTGCTATTTTTCATGCGATTTATCTCTGCTCCCACATCAAAGTTCGGGATTGTTCACCCGATGTCCATCGACTACGCTTTTCAGCCTCGCCTTAGGTCCCGACTAACCCAGAGTGGACGAACCTGCCTCTGGAACCCTTGGGGTTTCGGGGCTAGGGATTCTTACCCTAGTTTGCGCTACTCAAGCCGACATTCTCACTTCCGTCTCGTCCACAGCTGCTTGCCGCTACTGCTTCTACCTATCACGGAACGCTCCCCTACCAACAGACAATGATGAATTATGAATAATAAATTATGAATTGTTTTTTCGCCATTCATAATTCATAATTCATAATTCATCTTTTCTATTCCACAGCTTCGGTACATCGCTTAGTCCCATTCATTTTCGGCGCAGGAGCGCTTGACCAGTGAGCTATTACGCACTCTTTCAAGGATGGCTGCTTCTAGGCAAACCTCCTGGTTGTCTATGCACTCCCACCTCCTTTACCACTGAGCGATGATTTTGGGACCTTAGCTGGTGGTCTGGGCTGTTTCCCTCTTGACGATGAAGCTTATCCCCCACCGTCTCACTGGTAACTCTCCACTGAGTATTCTGAGTTTATCTCGATTTGGTACCGGTCTCCCAGCCCGCACCGAAATAGTGCTTTACCCCTCAGTTTTTCTGTTACCGCTGCGCCTCAACACATTTCGGGGAGAACCAGCTAGCTCCGAGTTCGATTGGCATTTCACCCCTAACCACACCTCATCCGCCGATTTTTCAACATCGGTCGGTTCGGACCTCCACTTGGTGTTACCCAAGCTTCATCCTGGACATGGTTAGATCACCCGGGTTCGGGTCTATAAATACTGATATCTCGCCCTCTTCGGACTCGCTTTCGCTTTGGCTTCATCTTTGACTTAACCTACCAGTACCTATAACTCGCCGGCTCATTCTTCAACAGGCACGCGGTCATCCGTTGAATCGGACTCCCACTGCTTGTCAGCTCACGGTTTCATGTTCTATTTCACTCCCCTCAACGGGGTTCTTTTCACCTTTCCCTCGCGGTACTTGTTCGCTATCGGTCACACAGTAGTATTTAGCCTTACGAGATGGTCCTCGCTGATTCACATGGGATTCCTCGTGCCCCATGCTACTCGGGATGAAGCTTCTATCCTTGAGTTTTTGACTACAGGACTTTCACCTTCTCTGGTGCAGTATTTCGCTGCTTCGTCTCACCGCTAGATTCGATGTTGCTTTCCCACTACCCCAACAAGTTAACCTGTTGGTTTAGGCTCTTCCCCTTTCGCTCACCACTACTTAGGGAATCTCTGTTGATTTCTTTTCCTCCAGCTACTAAGATGTTTCAATTCACTGGGTTCGCTCTTTCGTTTTTGGGTTGCCCCATTCGGACATCTCCGGCTCAAAGCATGCTTCCTGCTCCCCGGAGCTTTTCGTTGGTAACCACGTCCTTCTTCGCCTCTGTGTGCCTAGGTATCCACCATGAGCCCTAATTCACTTGACCACTATTTTTGCTCATTGCTAATTGCTCATTGCTAATTGCTAATCGTAAAAAACAATTAGCCATTAGCCATTAGCTCTTAGCTCTTATCGCGTTTCTATGCAGTTTTCAAGGTTCTGGCTGGATTTCTACCCAGCAGTCTTGTCCCAATTCTCTGACAAGTTGCTGAATTTCTTCCTCAGATGATTCTTTTGGCTTGACTGCCTTACAATGATGACGAACCAATCATAGTTTGAAAGCCAATTTTCTTTCCTCGCACGACCTGGGATGTCTGAAAATTATGAATTGTGAATTGTAAATTTCATCATTCACCATTTCTCATTCATAATTCAGTTGGTCTCCCTAAAAGGAGGTGATCCAGCCACACCTTCCGGTACGGCTACCTTGTTACGACTTCACCCCAGTCACCAGTCCTGCCTTCGGCATCCTCTTCCACGAATGGTTAGAGTAACGACTTCGGGCACTACCAGCTCCCATGGTGTGACGGGCGGTGTGTACAAGGCCCGGGAACGAATTCACTGCAGTATGCTGACCTGCAATTACTAGCGATTCCACCTTCACGAAGCTGAGTTGCAAGCTTCGATCTGAACTGAGCCATGGTTTATGAGATTTGCTTGCTATCACTAGCTTGCTGCCCTCTGTCCACAGCATTGTAGTACGTGTGTAGCCCAGGACGTAAGGGGCATGCTGACTTGACGTCATCCCCACCTTCCTCCGGTTTGTCACCGGCAGTCTTCTTAGAGTTCCCAACTTAATGATGGCAACTAAGTACGAGGGTTGCGCTCGTTGCGGGACTTAACCCAACATCTCACGACACGAGCTGACGACAGCCATGCACCACCTGTGTTCGCGCTCCCGAAGGCACTCTCTCCTTTCAGAGAGATTCGCGACATGTCAAGCCCTGGTAAGGTTCTTCGCGTTGCATCGAATTAAACCACATACTCCACCGCTTGTGCGGGCCCCCGTCAATTCCTTTGAGTTTCACACTTGCGTGCGTACTCCCCAGGCGGGATACTTAACGCGTTGGCTCCGGCACTACGCGGGTCGATACGCGTAACGCCTAGTATCCATCGTTTACGGCTAGGACTACTGGGGTATCTAATCCCATTCGCTCCCCTAGCTTTCGTCCCTCAGTGTCAGTTCTGGTCCAGCAGAGCGCTTTCGCCACCGGTGTTCTTCCCGATCTCTACGCATTTCACCGCTACACCGGGAATTCCCTCTACCCCTACCAGACTCCAGTCTCTCAGTTTCCACTGCCCTTATCTAGTTGAGCCAGACTCTTTGACAGCCGACTTGAGTGACCACCTGCGGACCCTTTACGCCCAATCATTCCGGATAACGCTTGCATCCTCCGTATTACCGCGGCTGCTGGCACGGAGTTAGCCGATGCTGATTCCTCAAGTACCTTCATTTTTTTATTCCTTGAGAAAAGAGGTTTACAACCCAAGAGCCTTCCTCCCTCACGCGGTATTGCTCCGTCAGGCTTTCGCCCATTGCGGAAAATTCCCCACTGCTGCCTCCCGTAGGAGTCTGGACCGTTTCTCAGTTCCAGTGTGGCTGATCGTCCTCTCAGACCAGCTACCGATCGCCGTCTTGGTGCGCTCTTACCACACCAACTAACTAATCGGACGCGAGCTCATCTTCAGGCAGCAAGCCTTTCACCCTAAGGCACATCCGGTATTAGCAGTCGTTTCCAACTGTTGTCCCAGACCTGAAGCCAGATTCTCACGCGTTACTCACCCGTCCGCCACTATCTCCGAAGAGACCGTTCGACTTGCATGTGTTAAGCATACCGCCAGCGTTCATCCTGAGCCAGGATCAAACTCTCCGTTTTGAAGTGTTTCTGCTGTAGACACACCATACTGCGTCTCTACAACATCTTGGCTACTTATTGTTTTTTTGTTTTGGGTTTCTACCCGCAACTTAATTTCTTGACGAGGTTTTAAATTGCTTGGCTTTCAAACTATTGCTTTATCTTGGTTCGGTTGTGTGGGCGCTTTTCTCTCTCGCTTCACACTTTATCCAAGATAACAACCCGTTTTGCCTTTGTCAAGGGGTTCTGCTGATTTTTTTGGAAGTTTTTGGAGAAATAGCTCAAACCCTTATCGAGTAACAGTTTCAAAGCATTGACAATTTTTCGGCTTTCAAACTTATCTATATATATGTCTTGGTTCGGCGTGCTTGGTGTTTTGCCTATAGCACCAATCAAGTATAGCTGCACTATCAGCAGTATGTAGAGAAAAAATTAATTAATCGCATTTGGGTCAAAGCTCGCTATCGATCGCAGTTCGGCAGGATATCGGGACAAATAGGTGATTCTTCATTCAAATTCTTCTTGTCTATCGCTATTGACCCGTAGATAGAGGCTACTTCCCAGTACTGGATAGAAACTGGATACAAGCTTTTGGACGTAAAAACTTACAACTTACATCCACAAGCTTGTCTTAAGTACTAACTAGCAGCGTTGTTTACTGCTTTCGTTACTGAACTATTTATTAACTTTTATCACTAACTATAGAAATTGGGAGAATTTTATGCCACCTATTTACGATGAATCATTTGAGATGATTGTTGAAAATGCGGAAGAAAAACCCCAAGAGAAAGAATACCATCCTGTAAAACTCATAACAAGCAGGGGTTCAATTCATTGTCGCTACTATTTAGTTGAGAGTGCTAAAAAAGCAGTGATTTTGGTTGGAGGTGTGGGTGGTGATTGGGATTCACCTGCTCGGGCTCTGTATCCGCTATTAGGGGAAGTTCTGCAGAAAGACGGAATAGCTTCCCTACGAATACAATACCGCAATCCAACAGATTTAGTAGAATCTACTTTAGATGTTTTAGCGGGTCTTACCTATTTACAAGACAAAGGTGTTGAAGAATTTGCTTTGATTGGTCACTCTTTCGGAGGTGCAGTGGTTATCCAAGCCGCTGCTCAATCCCCAGATGTCCGCACTGTTGTCACGATCGCTACCCAATCTTATGGTACAGACCCAGCTAGTACACTAGCAACGAGATGTTCTCTTCTGCTGTTGCACGGCATATCCGATCCAGTACTGCCAGTTTCATGTTCCCAATACGTCTATCAACTTGCAAGCGAACCAAAACGTCTGATTGTCTACCCGGATGCGGGGCACGATCTTAATGAAGTCGCTGATGAAGTATATCTCGTAGTGCGGAATTGGATTGTTCAACAACTTAATCGTGCAGCTGCAAGTTCGTATTAACGATTTTATAGATAAAAGGAAGCTTTGCACAACTGCAAGCTTTTTTATCCAATCGATAAGCAGTAAAATTTTATCATTACCAACTCTCAGCCCAGCACTGGTTATGAAAAATAAAAATATCATTCTGTTATCGATGCTGGTTTTTGTGCCAATCTCAATCGCCGCACAGGAGCTACATTTAAATCCATTAATTATTTTTGCGACTTCTGGTCTAGCAATTATTCCTTTAGCAGCATTAATCGCAAACTCTACGGAAGCGATCGCAACAGTCATTGGCTCTGCTTTAGGGGGTCTACTTAATGCTACCTTTGGCAATGCAACCGAGATGATTATCTCAATAGTCGCTCTCCGGGCTGGTTTAGTTGATGTAGTCAAAGCTAGCTTAACTGGGGCAATAGTTGCGAATTTGCTCCTCGCACTGGGGCTAGCGATTCTTTTTGGCGGGTTGCGTTATAACGAACAAACATTTCAACCTGCTGTTGCTCGCATTAACTCGTCTTCTTTAACACTAGCAGTCATTGTTGTGCTTACACCTGCTGCAATTCAATTTACATCAGACGGTTTGCAACCCTCAACACTCAATAATTTTTCCTATGCAGCTTCCATATTGCTATTGACGTTTTACTGTTTGATGCTCTTGTTCTCAATGAAAACTCATAAATATTTATATCTTGTGGAGGGGTCTAATGATGAACCTTTAGAATCTAGCGAACACAAAGTAAATATAGGATTACAAGTCATTATACTTTTAACTTGTACCGTAGTTCTTGTTTTTGTTTCTGATATTCTGGTTGAAAGTCTCGAAAAAGCTATTTCGACTCTAGGGTTGACCAGCCTGTTTACAGGTGTCATTCTTATTCCCTTATTTGGGGGTTTTGTAGAATATATTACTTGTATCTCTTTTGCCGTTAAGAACAAAATGGAGTTAGCTGTTGCTGTAGCCATAGGATCGAGTTTACAGATAGCACTGTTTGTAGCTCCCGTGTTAGTTTTAGCTGGTTGGGTACTCGGTCAACCCATGAATTTAAGCTTCAATCCTTTTGAACTGGTGGCAGTGGCTATGGCTGTAGTTATTACCAATTCCATTAGCAATGATGGGCGTACCAACTGGTTAGAGGGAGTTCTGCTGCTCATAGCCTATGCCGTGTTGGGAACAGCATTCTACTTCCATCCTTGAAAATGTAGCTAAAGTCGCGATCCGGCTGTACTCCCTTAAGCTTCGCTTATCGCACAAGCCAATATAACCAGTTACTCACCTGAAGAAATATTTTAGTCACAAGTAACGAAAGTTATAGCGAGAATAACTATCTCAAATGACGTATTGAATCTTGAGATTGTGTGGTTTCCATCTTTATTCACACAAACATCCTCCTATAGATAGGCTCGAAAAAAACCATTCGTAGCAAATAATTAACAAAAGTTGAGATCCGAAGTCATTTTACATAAATTTATATCTGCGGTTCCTCTTATGTACGTAGCACTTTGGCCCGGAAATGTTTATCCCTTAGGGGCAACCTGGGATGGGAAAGGCACAAATTTCGCCTTATTTTCAGAAAACGCAACAGGTGTTGAGCTTTCCCTGTTTGATAGAGACGACAGAGAAACGCGTTTAACTTTGACAGAAGTTAGTAACTTTGTTTGGCACGGTTACGTGCCAGGAGTAGGACCCGGACAAAGATATGGGTATAGAGTACATGGTCCCTACGCACCGCAGGAGGGGCATCGCTTTAATCCCAACAAATTGCTGATCGATCCCTATGCAAAGGCTTTAGATAGTGATGTTGGCAATGGTGCAGAATTATTTGGTTACTCTTGGGACTCTCCAGAAGCAGACCTTTCGTTTTCAGATTTGGATAGCGCCCCTTTGATGCCAAAGTCTGTTGTGATAGATCAGACCTTTGACTGGGAAGGCGACCAACTCTTGCGAACTCCTTGGCATGAAACTGTAATTTATGAAACCCATGTCAAGGGTTTTACTAAGCGCCATCCAGATATTCCCGAAGAAATGCGCGGTACCTATGCTGGTTTAGGTCATCCAGCTGCGATCGAACATCTCCTCCGACTTGGGATTACAGCAGTTGAACTCATGCCCGTGCATCACTTTCTCTCACATCCCGGACATTTGGTGGGTAAAGAGCTAAAAAATTACTGGGGTTACGACTCCGTTAACTATTTTGCTCCTTATGCTGGTTACAGTTCTAGCGGAACTTTGGGAGAACAAGTCACTGAGTTCAAGGAGATGGTTAAAGCACTGCATCGTGCTGGAATAGAGGTAATATTAGATGTTGTATACAACCATACAGGAGAAGGAAATCACTTAGGTCCCACACTAACGCTACGAGGTATTGACAATGCCATTTATTATCGACTGGTAGAGAACGACCCGCGCTATTACATGGATTACACGGGTTGCGGGAATTCTTTATACGTGCGGCAACCGCAAGTCCTAAAACTCATTATGGATAGCTTGCGGTATTGGGTTTTGGAAATGCACGTAGATGGCTTTCGCTTTGACTTGGCTTCAGCCTTAGCACGAGAGTTGTATGAAGTCAACAGTCTGGCAGCTTTCTTTGACATCATTCATCAAGACCCCGTACTAGCTGGTGTGAAGCTGATAGCTGAACCTTGGGATTTGGGAACTGGTGGTTATCAAGTGGGTCAATTCCCAGTTCTTTGGTCTGAGTGGAATGGCAGATATCGCGACACAGTACGAGACTTTTGGCGCGGAATTGATGAAAGTTTAGGGCAATTTGCTTACTGTTTCACGGGTAGTCCTGACCTGTATGCGCTAAATGGACGGCGACCCAATGCAAGCGTTAACTTTATCACGGCACACGATGGCTTTACCTTAAATGACCTGGTAAGCTACAACGACAAACACAATGAGGCTAACGGAGAAGACAACCGTGATGGGGAAAGCCACAACCGTTCTTGGAACTGTGGCTGTGAGGGTGAAACAGACGAAATAGAAGTATTGCAACTGCGAGAACGTCTGAGGCGAAACTTCTTAGCAACACTAATGCTGTCCCAAGGTATCCCAATGTTGCTAGGGGGAGATGAAATGGGACGAACTCAAAAAGGCAATAACAATGCTTATTGCCAAGACAATGAAATTTCTTGGTTCGACTGGGACTTACCTCAAGGAAATGAAGACTTAGTCAATTTTGCTCGCGAACTCGTTTACTTCCGCAAACAACATCCTGTTTTTCGTCGGCGGAAATGGTTTCAAGGCAGACCAATTTACGGAAAGGGTATCAGTGATATCGAGTGGTTCAACCCTGACGGCAGTGAGATGACTCAAGAACAGTGGGATATTGGTTACGCTAAGTCAATTGGAGTTTACTTAGATGGAAACCAATTGCCCAGTGTAGGTCCTAAAGGTGAACGCATCAGCGATGATAGTTTTCTCCTATTCTTTAACGCTCACTATGAAACCCTTGAATTCTCCCTACCAAATGCAATGCAGCACAGGGAATGGTTAATTGTGATTGATACAAAAGAACCTCGTTTTGTTCAAGAGGAAAGGAGTTACACGGGGAACCAAGCTGTTCCTGTTGTAGCGAGGTCAATGGTTGTACTACGTCGTTTAGGTTAGGGGCTAGGGGTTATGAAAATTGGCACTCAGTACTTGGGTGATGGTCGTTGTGAATTTAGGGTTTGGGCACCGAATGCAGAAACTGCGGCGGTAAAAATAGTCTCACCGCAAGAACGCATACTTCCTATGGAGCAAAAGGAAGGAGGCTACTGGCAGTTGATGGCTACAGATGTTGAACCGGGCACGCAATACTTTTATCAATTAAATAACGGTGAAAGCAGACCCGATCCGGCATCCAATTACCAACCTTTGGGTGTACACGCAGCTTCACAAGTTATTGACCACAACTTTACTTGGAATGATAGCAATTGGTCTGGTATTCCTTTAGAAAATTTGATTATTTATGAGTTGCACGTTGGGACTTTCACCCAAGAGGGAACTTTTGAGGCAATTATTCCCCGACTCAAGGATTTAAAAGAACTAGGGGTGAACGCAATTGAAATCATGCCCATTGCACAATTTCCTGGTGACACACCTACAGATGATGGTTGTGCTTATCGAAACTGGGGCTATGATGGCGTTTATCCATTTGCAGTGCAAAATTCTTATGGGAGTCCGGAAGCATTGAAGCGATTGGTGGACGCTTGCCATCAACAAGGAGTGGCAGTAGTACTTGATGTGGTTTACAATCACTTTGGACCAGAAGGCAATTACATGAGCCACTTCGGTTCTTACTTTACACACGCCTACCGCACTCCTTGGGGCGATGCCATGAATTTTGATGATGGTTACAGCCATCACGTGCGTAACTACTTTATTCAAAATGCTCTGTACTGGCTGCGGGACTATCACATTGATATATTGCGTTTAGATGCCATTCATGCAATTTATGATTTAGGAGCCAAACACTTCTTAGAAGAACTGGCAGAAAACGTTGCTACTCTTTCAAAACAACAGGCACGAAAACTTTATCTGATTGCAGAAAGCGATTTAAACGATCCGCGAGTTGTTCGTCCCGTAGAAAACGGCGGATATGGACTGGACGCCCAATGGAGCGATGACTTCCACCATGCCTTACACGCCTTACTTACAGGAGAACAAACTGGATATTACGAAGACTTTGGCAAGTGCGAACACTTAGCAAAAGCTTACCGAGATACCTTTGTGTATGACTGGAAGTACTCCCCCCATCGAAAGCGCTTTCATGGGAATTCTGTACGCGATCGCTCTCCCAATCAATTTGTTGTTTGCATTCAAAATCACGATCAAGTCGGAAATAGAATGCTAGGCGAGCGACTTTCCCATCTTGTATCATTTGAAGCTTTAAAATTAGCGGCTGGTGCTCTTTTACTCTCGCCAAACATTCCCCTTTTATTTATGGGTGAAGAGTATGGAGAAGAAGCGCCTTTTCTCTACTTTGTCAGCCACTCCGATCCAGATTTAATTAGAGCAGTCCGACAAGGGCGGAAACAAGAGTTTGCCGCGTTTCACGCTCAAGGAGAACCACCCGATCCAGAATCCTCTGAAACATTTCTTAAGTGCAAACTCAATTGGGAAAAACGCAAAGAGGGAAAACATCAAGCGCTGTGGTCGTTATACCAACACCTCATTCAATTGCGAAATACAATTCCCGCTTTAGTAGAGCGAGAACGTCAAAATATGGAAGTTGACTTTCTAGAAGATAAAAAAGTGATTTGGTGGCGGAGATGGAATGAAAACAATCAAATACTTTGCTTGATGAATTTTAATCAAAATGATGTCAATCTTGGTTCTGCCATGTTAGGAGATGGTTGGAGAAAAATCTTAGATTCTGCCGAGGAAAAATGGCAAGGCTTTGGCTCCCAACTACCGGAAGAACTGAGTAATGGAAAACAATTGATTCTGCCTCCTCAAAGTTTTGCAGTCTATCAACTTTCTTAACTTTTTCATTTCCTCTTGTTCCCAGGCTCCGCCTGGGAACACATTAGAAGAGGCTCTGCCTCTCTTTTCAGAGTTAATAGAATAAACATGAGGCAGAGCCTCATTCTAGGCATTTCCCAGGCTCTGCCTGGGAACGAGAAAACGAGAAAAAATGTAGGGGCGCAAGGCATTGCGTCCCTACCAACCACCAACTACTAACGACTAACCACTAACCCCTAATATGAGAATTCCAACAGTAACTTATCGAATCCAATTTAATTCTGCCTTTGGTTTTGATTCAGCAAAGGCAATTACCAACTACATAGCAGACTTGGGAATCTCCGATCTTTATGCGTCTCCCATTTTCAAAGCAAGACTGGGAAGCAGCCACGGATACGACGTCGTCGATCCCACTCTACTAAACCCAGAATTAGGAACAGAGGAAGCTTTTGAAGCTTTAGTCAAAGAATTACAACAACAGAATATAGGTTGGCTACAGGATATTGTCCCCAATCACATGGCTTATGACAGCCAAAATTCGTATTTGATGAATGTCCTGGAAAACGGTCCTGATTCAACCTATGTTGACTACTTTGATCTTGCCTGGAATTCTCCTTTTGCAAGTAGTAATGAACCTATCTTAGCTCCATTGCTGGGTAACTTTTTTGCAACTAGTTTAGAAAATGGCGAAATTCAATTGAAATATGAAGAAAGCGGTTTAAATGTTAACTACTATAGCTTAAAACTCCCTCTCAAACTTGAATCATATGCCAAATTTTTGACTCAAAATTTAGGAAAATTAACAAAAAGTTTAGGAAGAAACCATCCCATCTTTGTGAGGTTATTGGGCATCCTCTATATGGTGAAAAATATTCCTTCAGAGGTAACAGCACAGCAAAGACGAGATCAGGCAGCTTTTGTTAAAGGACTTCTGTGGGAACTTTACTCGGATAATGAAGAAGTGAGAACATTCATTGATGAAAATCTACAACTTTTTAACGGCGAACCAGGAAAGCCAGAAAGTTTTAATCTTTTAGAAAGTTTACTTTCCGAGCAGTTCTTCCGCCTTTCTTATTGGAAAGTAGGGGCTGAAGAAATGAATTACAGAAGATTTTTTACAGTCAATGAACTAATATCCATAAGGGTGGAAGATTTCAAGGTATTTAAAAACACCCATGATTTAATTTGCAAGCTAGTTCATGAAGGTAAGTTTACCGGTTTGCGAATAGACCATATTGATGGGTTGTACGATCCAAAGCAATATTTAGATCGGTTGAGAGAAAAAACAGGTGATACATATATTACCGTTGAAAAAATTTTACAACAAGGAGAAGATTTACCGAGTAACTGGCCAGTACAAGGTACTTCTGGCTATGATTACTTAAATTATCTTAATGGAATTTTCTGCCAAACTGAAAACGAAGAGAAATTTACTCAAATTTACTCTGAATTTACAGGATTTAAAAAAGACTACGAGCAACTTATCCCAGAGAAAAAGCATCTAATTATAGATAGAAATTTAGCAGGTGATATTGATAACTTAGCTTTTCTCTTAAAAACGATCGCAGGCAACTATCGCTATGGCAGTGACTTTACAATCAACGGTTTAAAACGAGCACTTGCAGAAGTTTTATCGCGCTTTCCCGTTTATCGGACTTATGTCGATCGGGAAGGGATTTCTAACATCGATCGCTCTTATATTCAAGAAGTCATTGCAGTAGCCAAACCACATATACCATTCTTGCACAATGAATTAAACTTTATCGAGAAATTACTGTTACTGGAATACGATGATTTTCTCACCCAAGTAGAAAAAGACCAGTGGCTCTACTTTGTGATGAGAGTGCAACAGTATACAGGACCATTAATGGCAAAAGGTGTTGAGGACACCGCTTTATACGTCTATAATCGCTTCCTATCCCTCAATGAAGTTGGTGGTGAACCGGGCAAATTTGGCATCAGTCTTTCTGAATTTAATGAATTTAATCAAAAACGACAAGCTCGTTGGCCCCTTGCAATGAGTACTACCTCAACCCATGATACCAAGAGGGGTGAAGATGTTAGAGCCAGACTCAATATCCTTTCAGAAATTCCAGAGGAATGGCAAAAACAAGTCCGTACTTGGAGTGAAATCAATCGTTCACACAAAAAAACTGACAAGCGTTTTGCTATGCCAGATAAGAACGATGAATACCTTTTCTACCAAACACTTATAGGAGCTTTTCCATTTTTTGAACACGAATACGCAGACTGTGTTGAGCGTGTCAAAGATTATGTACTGAAAGCCATTAGAGAAGCAAAAGTTTACACGGCATGGTTGCGGCAAAATAGCACTTATGAAGATGCGTTCGTTGATTTCGTCAAATCTGTTTTAGAGCTATCCAAAAACAATCCTTTCTTAAAAGAATTTATTCCTTTTCAACAGCAAGTTGCTTTCTATGGCATTTTCAACTCACTCTCTCAAGTCTTGTTAAAAATCACCTCCCCTGGAATCCCAGACTTCTATCAAGGAACTGAATTATGGGATTTTAGTCTTGTCGATCCTGACAACCGCCGTCCAGTGGACTTTGAAACTCGACAATCTTATCTCAAAACCATTCAGGAACAAACCAAGACAGATATTCTGAAATTGATAGAACAATTACTATCAACAAAAGAAGATGCTAGAATCAAGCTGTTCTTAATTGTTCAAGCTTTAAAAGCAAGAACAGAGAATATAGACGTTTTCAATGCAGGGAATTACTTACCTTTAGAAGTGAGTGGTCAGTTCCAAGAGCACATAGTTGCTTTTGCAAGAAGTCATCGTCACAAAACAATTATCACCATTGCTCCCCGCTTCTTCACTCGCTTAATTCAACCAGGAGAGTACCCCCTTGGACAACAAGTTTGGCAAGATACTTCTCTAAAATTACCTTCAGGAACGCCATCAGCATGGAAAGATGCAATTACAGGTCAAACAGTTCAAGCCAGTGACACAATACTTGTTGGCGAAACGCTAAAACATTTCCCTGTCGCATTACTGGTTAGCGAAAGCTGAAAATTTTGAATTTTCTTCCGTTGGTATTGCCCATTCCCTTGTCTCTCGTTCCCAGCTTCTAGCTGGGAATGCCTTTTTAGGAGGCTCCGCCTCCTGTACTAAATTTGCCACGCTCTGTAGAGCTTAGCAGACTGCATCCCCAGGCGGAGCCTCTGAATGAGGTAGGGGAACCGCGAAGACACGAAGAGCGCGAAATTAAAGAGAGAAGTTAAAGAGAATAGTGCAATGTTGTAACAAAAAAATCCCTAGAGGATTCCCTCATAAAGGCATTGGGGGCTGTAGTAAAAAATGTGGGAGAATCCTCTGAGACCAGCTTAACACCCTTCAACATCTAACCGCTTTCGTTTAAGACGCACTTCTATCCTAAGAAGGAAGCAAATGTTAAATATGTATGTTGTCTCAGACACAATCAGAAAAATCATCAACGAACTGTTTGTAGAACTAGGGGCATTTCTGTACTTGGCAGTCCTATTGCTTGCTCAACAATATCAGCAGCTCGTTTCACACCCCCTGCTTCAAGGATCGATCGCTTGAGCTTCAATGCATTGTCAATATAAAAACTTTCTGTTAAAGCCCGTTGAATTGCTTCTTGCAGTCTTAGACGACTCAAGCGGGGTAAGGGAACGACTTCTCCAGTACCTGTCCATCTAATTCGAGCGGCGTTTCCTGGTTGTTCGTAAGTTATTGGAATAGCTACCAAAGGGACTCCATGAGTGAGGGAATCAAGAACAGTGTTAAGACCCCCGTGAGTAATCGTCAAACTGGCTTTGGCAATGACTTCCAGTTGAGGAGCGTACTCTACGACTATTAGAGAACCAGGTAGTTTTTCAACTGTTTGTTTGTTAACTTTACTTCCAAAGGCGATCGCTAACAGTTTTTCCAGAAAAGTTGCAAAATTAGGCTATTTATCGCAAAAACAGGAAAGATTCACGCAAGGAACTAGTTTAAAATATTAAATGTATTTTTTAATACATAAATATTCATCCATTATGTGAATGCAACCAAGCATTCCCAGCAACATTGCCGTAACAGGAGATTTTCTTTATGAGTTCTGATACCAATCTCTTTTCACCCGTTCAATTAGGACCCTTAAAACTGCCCAATCGAATTGTCATGGCACCCATGACTCGCTTGCGTGCTGGAGATAGGGGAGTACCAATTCCAGCAAACGCCACTTACTACAGCCAAAGAGCATCTGCGGGATTAATTATCACCGAATGTACGATGATTTCGCCCCAGAGCCAAGGGTATATGAACTGTCCGGGAATTTATTCCCCACAACAGGTAGAAGGATGGCGATTGGTAACCAATGCCGTACACCAACAGGGAGGGAGAATATTCTTACAACTTTGGCACTGCGGGCGTGTTTCTCATCCCTTACTGCAAGCTAATGGAGAATTACCTGTTGCTCCAAGTGCAATTCCAGCTGAAGCCCAACTGCATACTCCAAATGGCAAACAACCAATAGTTACACCCCGTGCTTTAGAAATTAGAGAAATCCAAGAAGTTATTCAAGATTTCCGCAAAGCAGCAGAAAATGCTCTTGCTGCTGGGTTTGATGGTGTGGAGTTACATGGTGCTTTTGGCTATCTCATTGACCAGTTTCTCCAAGATGGTAGCAATCATCGCACTGATGAGTATGGTGGCTCAATTGAGAATCGTGCCAAATTTCTTTTAGAAGTTGTTGAGGCTGTTGCTAGTATCTGGGGAGGAAATCGAGTCGGAATTAAGCTCTCACCTAGCAACACTTACTACAGCATGGTTGACTCCGACCCTAAAGCCACATTTAGTTACACCATTGATGCACTGAATCGATTTGGTTTGGCATACATTCATCTCATGGAGCCTGAAGCAAAAGATTTGGCAACCCGTGATGTCTTACATCCTGTTGCTCCACTTTTTCGCCCAATCTATCAAGGGACATTGATTGCTAATGGTGGTTTTACTAAAGAATCGGGAAATGCAATTTTAGCAGAAGGTAATGCAGATCTGGTCTCTTTTGGCAAATCCTTCCTAGCAAATCCAGACTTGCCCAAACGGTTTGAGTTGGATGCTCCATTGAACTCGCCCAATTCTAAAACGTTTTACGGTCAAGGTAGCCATCAACCTGAAATAGGTTATACGGATTATCCGTTTTATGAGCGGGCTGCTTAAAAACTTCCAAAAAATAATTATTTATTTTGTGGAAAGGGCGGCGACACCGTCTCTCTAATAAGAACTGGTGCAATACTGCAAGGGATAAGAATTTTTGTAGGTTGGGCTTTCCACAAGGGTAAAGCCAACAAATGTCTGTAAATGTTGGGTTTCGTTCCTCAACCCAACCTACGTGTTTTCGCTTAAACTGCCAGTCCTGAGACTTGCGGATGTAATTGTGTCACGACATTGGCTTGCTTTGCTTCTTTCTTCAGCCATTCTAAAAACAAATTTGAAAGAATATTTTGACGCAGCGATTCTGTTAACTCTGGTTGAATAAGTTCTTCAACCAAAATCAGGTGTATTCCTTTAGAGGTTACTATAGGCTGTAGGAGTTGTGGCGGAGTAGCTGCAAACACGGCAGAAGAAATTTCTGGTTTCAAATCTTTGCGGGACAATCGTCCTAGGTAACCGCCACATCGACGAAGTTCTGGATCTTGAATATATTGATGGGCAACTTCGTGAAAATTCATGTCTCCTTCTTGAATGGCATAAAAAAGTTCTGTTGCCAAGTCTTCATCATCTAATACGACTTCGTACATCACAATCTGAGCATAATTAAGCTGATTTTCAATAAAGAAAGACTCGACCTTATTTGCAAATAGATGTTGAGCTAACTTGGAGAAGAGGAGACGAATGCGAACTAATTCTTCAAATTCATCTAGAGATAAGCCATGTTTTTGTAACCACAACCAAGTATCACTGGCATTCCAAAGCTGATTTATTTGCCGGAAATTATCTGCAGCTTGCTGCAGATCTTTAGGCTCTACCTGAATGCCTATCTCCTCAGCTTTAGATATGATAATTTGGCGATAAACAACATCCTCAATTTTAGAGGGTATTTGACAATCAAGTTTGATTTGGTGAATGATTTCTTCAAAGGAAACTGTGATAATACCTGACATCAAAAATCTCCTAATATTTAGTTACTTATATCTGCCGTAAATTAGTTACACTTTTTTTATCAATAACTCTCTCACCTCTCAATACTGCAAGGGATCTCGAATTTTTGTAATAGGCTTGAACGATAGTAAATGTTGGGTTTCGTTCCTCAACCCAACCTACGTAATTTCATTGTTTGAGCTTAACCGAGTATTGTCTCACCTCTTACCTCTGCGTACTCTGTGCCTCTGCGGTTTAAAAGTAATTTATTGAACCGATCGCATGACATCGAAGAAAGCCATTGTGCAAAACTCCAACCATCAAAGCTCTAGCCCCCCTTCTTGCAATTTCTTGAATGGATCGAGAAGAAAGTCAATAATGCGGCGCTGTCGGACAATAACTTCTGCTGTCGCAGCTTGACCGGGAGTTAGAACAATGTGTTGGCTTGCTGTTTGAATGTAAGGTTGAGCCAAACTAACTTCCAATTCAAAGATTTCTACAGAACCTTGAGAAGTTTCAGTCATTTTAGAATCAGGTGAAATCCAGCTGACACGACCTTCAACAATGCCATAGTCTTGAAAAGGATAGGCATCGAACTTAATCTTGACTGGCATACCTACTTTTATAAACCCGCTCTCGCTGCTGTTCATATTTGCCTTAAGTACCAAAGGCACTCCTTTAGGTGCAACCCGAGCAATCATTTGACCGGGGTGAACAACGGCTCCAGGTCTCTGAATGGGTAGCTGAAACAACACTCCACTAATTGGAGTCCGAATTTCGCGCCGATGCAATTGAAATTTCAGTTTTTCAACCTGTTTTCGGCTGCGAACTATTTCCGTTTTTACACTGGCTATTTGCGTTTCAAGTTCTTTTGTTCGTCTTTCAGTTTCCAGAAGTGTCAACTTTGTTGCCTGAAGAGTACTTTGATATTGATTTTGTTGAGCTTTAAGTTGGTATTCAGCTTGTCGCATTTCTAAATTCGCTTGGTTGAATTTCCATTTCTCCTCATCCACAGCACGTTGCGCTTGCACAAGCTGAACTTCTGCAATCACTCCCTGTTTCACTAAAGCTTCATAACGTTTCACTTCCTTTAAGTCTCTAGCAAGACGATCGCTCGCAAGTCCACGTGCAACTCGGCTATGTTCAAGCCGTTGTTGAACTTCATTAATTCCCGCTAACTGGACTGCGGCTTCCGCTCTACCCTGCTGTTGCTGAGTCCGAACCGTTACCTCAAGCAGTTGATTTTTCATCATCTCCAACCGAGAAAGGCGCTCCAAATGCCCCTCAAGCTCAGCCTGAGCTTGACGCAACTCAGCTAGCATTAACTCCGCTCCCAGTTCTAGTAGAACCTGCCCAGCTTTTAGGGTTTGACCTTCTTTGACTTTAATCTCAGCAACTTGTCCTTCTACAGGTGCATCTATCTTGAACGTATTGCCTTTGGGTTCCAAACGTCCCCTGGCAGAACCGACTTCATCTACTTCAGACAGCATTGCCCAAGGTAAGGCGATCGCGGTAAATACAGCTAAAAAGTATAGGAACCCCCGTGTCCAAACCCTTGGTACAGTATCAATCGTATCCTTAGTTACTGAAGACCACTCATTTCCGTCAGAGAATGAGGTTGATTGAGGCGAAGGTTGAAGCCCATCGACTTTGCTTGAGTCCAACACATCTTGGCGTAGGTGAGAACCGTGACGATAGTGTCCATTTGCCTCAAGCCTATCGGGTATTTGGGGTAAGTTTGGCATAAGGTTACTTTGCGCTGTTTTGTTAAACCGCTTGAATGTTAAGAGAATTTTATAAGCTCTTTCCCAGCAACTCAGTTAGCTATAGCAAACTGCTGCTGGTTGAGATAAAAGTAATGCCCCCGCTTTGCCATGAGTTCTTCATGAGTACCCTGCTCAATCAATACGCCGCGATCGAGCACCAAAATCAGATCCGCATTGCGGACTGTGGAGAGTCGATGGGCAATCACTAGGATGGTGCGACCACGGGCAATGGTGCTAAGATTGGTTTGAATAATTCGCTCAGACTCTGCATCAAGGCTACTTGTTGCTTCATCAAGAATCAGCACTGGCGTATTACCTAACAGAGCTCTCGCGATCGCCAGACGCTGTCGTTGTCCTCCAGACAACATTCCCCCACCCTCACCAATTTGTGTTTCGTAACCTAAAGGTAATTCTTTAATAAACTGATGTGCTCCCGCGAGTTGAGCGGCTACAATCAAATCTTCCAGCGTGGCTTCTGGATGACCGATACTGATGTTTTCACGAATCGTACCACCAAACAAAAATGTGTCTTGATCGACTACGCCGATCTGTTGCCGGAGTGATGATAGGGCAATGCTAGCAATATCATAGCCATCAATGAGAATTTTTCCTTCTGTAGGGGGATAAAGACCCAACACCAACTTAGAAATAGTTGTTTTTCCAGATCCACTGCGACCCACTAAAGCTACAGTTTGTCCCGGCAGTACTTCAAAGCTAATGTTCTCCAGCGTATTGACTTCACTCTCTGGGTGATAGCGAAACGTCACTTGCTCAAAGCAGATGTGACCGCGAATTGGGGGTAACGATTGACGGGGCTGGTGTTCCAGATCTTCCTCAGGTTCAGCTTCAATAACATCTTCAATGCGCTCGACAGCAACAAGGGTTTCTTGCAACTGATTCCACAAAACAATCAGTCGTTGGAATGGACGAATGACGTTACCGAGCAACATATTAAACGCGACTAATTGACCGATGGTCAGTTGATTTTGAATCACCAGCCAAGCTCCGTACCACAGCAACGCTGTTGTTGCCACAGCTTCGATGGTAGAACTGAACGTTGACAGGACATTATTAATGACCCGTCCCGAAAACAGGGTTTTAATGGATTTGTCATGTAAATGTTCCCAATGCCAACGTACAGACCGTTCGATCGCCATCGACTTGACTGTGCGAACTCCTGTAAGCGCTTCTATTAAGTAACTGCTTTCAGCAGCAAATGCAGAAAAGATCTGGCGTGAAACACGTTGGAGTAAGGGCGTAGCAATCAACGCCATCAACACAAATGGAGGCACGGCGACTAACACAAGCAGGGCTAGTTGCCAACTATACCAGAGCATTAATCCTACATAGACAAACACTGTCAGTAAATCGAGAACAATTGACAGTGCTTCACCTGTAAGAAAGCTCTGAATCTTACGATTTTCCTGTAGGCGGGAAATAATATCTCCAACGTAGCGAAACTCAAAGAACCTGAGCGGCAGCCGGAAGGTATGAGTAACAAAACCAACAATCAGTGCTAGATCGATTCGGTTAGCTGTATGATCGAGTAAGTATTGTCGCAATCCAGTCATTGCAACTCGAAAGAGGTTAAAGATCAGCAATCCTAACCCTATAGCATTTAAGGTCAGAGCACTGCGCTGCACCACTACCCTGTCTAACAGCAACTGAGTAAACAGTGGCACCACCAGTCCAAACAGTTGGATTAAGATGGATGCAACTAACACTTCTATGAGCACCACCCAGTGGGGTTTCGCTAACTCAAAGAAACGCCAGAAGGGTTCCCTAAACTCATTCTCCTGTTTCAGCACATTTGTTGGCTGCAATAACAGTGCATAGCCCGTCCAGTGCTCTTTAAATTCGGCATGGCTGAGTTTGCGTAACCCAATGGCAGGATCGACAACGATCGCCCGATTGCGAGTTACCCGATAAACAACAATGTAGTGTTTGCCCTGCCAATGCGCGATCGCAGGCAAATCTTGTTGTGCTAGCCTGTCGAGGGTTGCTTTGACGGGACGAGTAGAAAATCCAATACTTTCTGCTGCTGCCGCTAACCCTCGAAGTGATGCCCCATTACGATCAACATTGGCAATCTCTCGCACGCGGTTAACGCTAAAGCGCTTACCCCAATACCGTCCAATCATGACCAAGCAAGCAGCACCACAGTCAGAAGTACTTTGCTGGAGAAAAACTGGGTAGCGCAAAGTCAATCGCTGCCACCATTGTCCAGCTTTTACATTCGGGCTGGGAAAGTAAGCTTTGTCGATCTTTTTCCGAGTTTTTGTCCCAGTAGAGGGAGGGGAGGAGAGAATTTTCTGCTGCACTCCCACCAATTGCTCCCTGTTATTTGCTTTTAATGGTAGAGTATCTGATAAATTCTGTTTGCCTAGTTGTAATTCGCTCAGCTGTGGCAAGTAATGCAGCGCTGTTTTCCAATTAGAGTAGCTGAGACTATAAAGTTCAGTGGGTTCCGTTACCTGCCAAGCACGTTCCTCAGGAGACTGCGGAGTATAAAAGCTTCCAGCCGTAAGTCTTTGACCTGAAGGATGCAGGAGTTCTCCCCGACGGATCAACCACAACTTCTGATTATTCAATATGGATACTGGGAGTTTCCCTGGTTTAAGACGGTGTACTTCTAAGAGTAATAATACTTGTCTCAACTCCTCTGGAGATGCATCGCACAAAGGAGCTATCTGTTTGCATAACAGTAGCAAATCCCAAACTGCTGCCTGGTGATAAAGATGTTCTCGAATATTAGGATACTTGCGGATTAGAGTTTGCAAGCATTTGTCCGGAAGATAACAAAGCTTTAGCTTGAAAGCCGCTCTAGCTGCATAAGGCTGAAAGGACTCCTCTGAAAATAGCGTTAATTCACCAAATGATTTCCCTGCCTCTTGGGAAGCAATCAAGTTGTTGTTCCTATCAAACAATCTGACTTTACCTGCAAGGATGATGTATATCCCTGCTGTCGCATTTGCTGCTTGCCAAAATTGTTTTCCTGGCTCTGGCTCCAAAAAGTGAATCTGTCCTAAACATTCTGGGAGTTCGGATTCTGAAAGTACTTGACCTAGGATTTGAGTAATGTGTTGGAGAATATTCTGGCTTGAAAATTCTGATGGCTGTTTAACCATGGATTTCCAATATATTTAAGGTGGTATGACTGTCTTGTTTTGATAATATTGGGCGGTAAGCAAAATATTCAGCCGATGATGCTTCAACTGATGATGGGAGATCGCGAATCGCAATAATAGAATCATTGATTTCACTGGTATCGGTTGTGTTTATTTCACTTTGCGAACGCGTAGAAAGCCCCATCTTCTTCAGCAGCATACTAATGTAGCGATCGCTCATCTCAATTCCCAGTTCTTTTGCCAGATGCTTCCCCAACCATCTTGCAGTCCAGCGCTGAAATGGATAGCCATACTCACGGGGACTGTGGCTCACTAGTTCTTTCAACCGATTGAGATATTGGGCGTTCACTGTCTTTGGTCGCCCCATTGGACGATCCTCCCAAAGATGTGCCTTACCAGCTCGCGCCATCTCAATCCAGTACCGAGCCGTCTCCTGAGAGCATCCGAGTTCCGCACATATGTGTGTTTGAGTTTGACCCGTATCAGCCATAAGCATAATTTGAATGCGACGGCGGTACTCAGGTCGTAAATCTGCTTCCAACTTTTTCATTAGAAGCTTGCGTTGAAAAGGCGTTAAAAGCTGGCTCTGATTTTCCATAGCAATTTCCCAATGCGTTTACTCTGTGCCAGAATTCCGTGAAGCTTACTATGTTGACGGAACGCAATCGCTTGCGATTTCACGATTCAAGCACTTATATCAACAAGACAATTCTTTCATTAAGTATAGTAGATATTTCCTAAAATTTAGGAATTTTTGATGAGAAAATTCTCATGTTTAATAATAGCCAATCTTACTTTTTATTCCAAACGGATTATTGCTTCAATTAATATTTTTTTGAAAAAGTTGTGTAAAGAAATTTTGAAGTTTTACATTGTTCTTGCTTGGCATATAGACATACAAATCGGCCATTGTTTTGTAAAGCCATTGGACACAAATGCACTCACATCAACCATTGTAAATAATCTCTATTCAAAGAAATATTTTCCATTCTTTCTTTTAGAAAGACTCTTTTTTTAATACAAGTTACTTTTCTCTAAAAAAATAGAAACTTGCTTTATTTATTTAAGTAGGATTTGTAGAATTTGTAGAATTTGTAAGATTGGTAGGAAGTGAAATTTCATTTCATTGTGTCTTGTACGAATGAGAAATAAATCAGGCACTTATTTCAAAGCTATGCTTTTAGAACTATTTAATCGTTTTGAGAAGTAGCAGCTACCACAGTACTAGATGCTTCAAGTGAAGAAATAAGTTACTGACTTAGATCGAAAAAGAGAATCATGGGGTAAAACGCAGGATTCGTTTCCGCCTCTTGTCCTCTGCCTTTGTGAAGAAATTACCAGACGTTTTATCAAGTAGGATTTGTAAGATTTGTAGGAGAATGACAACTTTCTCATCAAATCTTGGCATCGATCGAGAAATAACTCAGGTACTTTTTTCTAAAAAAGCTTTGATAGATCTCCAAATAGGTTTAAAAAACAGCAATTATTGTAGTAAGATTTTCAATGTGAATATTATCAGTCAAAGTAAAATTAAAGTTAGAGAAAAAACTTCTAAAATTAAGTCTGAAAAATAGAATGTAAGTCCTTGAACTATCAAATCTTGAACTGATAACGTACAAAAAGCTAAGGAACCAAGAGTTATTAGCTATTTATTCAAAGAATTTAAACCACTCAAAGTAATCTGAATTGACGGAGAATTGCAAATGTCAAACATCAAGATCGAAAATATACAGCCTGCTGGCTCTCAACTTTTCCAAGATCCCGAGAGCTTTCTTAACGAGATGAGCGATCGCGAAATGTGGAGCGTTCAAGGCGGTCTAACTTTAGATACGTTAGTTATCACATTCCCTGCTACCATTAGCGATCCTTTATCCAGCGCGACTGCCGGCACCTTAAGTGAAGTTAGTTCGGGGGTCACTTCGGGTACTGTAGGAGGACTGTCCTTAACAGGTGCTGTGTAATACCTATTTAGCAGCACCATACTGAAGACTCTGGGGAGAGAAGAGCATTGTTGGAGTCTTGCGCTTTATGCAATTGCTGCTTTATCCCCAAAGCCATGACAAAATGTACATCTCTCAGGGCAGTCTGTTGATTAGATACTTTCAGCCCTGAATTGCTATGTGGGATAAGTGAGTTTACTTTAGGTTGGCCACAAAACCCATGAAACACACTGTAAAACTATCGTAACGACTACTTGGCAGTGCAGTCACTTACTGACTGCCTGATGTGAAAGTAAGAAAAGAGGAGAAAAATGGCATCCATTGAAATCAGCAATTTGCATCCTGTAGGTTCCAATCTGTTCAACGATTCGGAAAGCTATCTCAATGAACTGAGCGATCGCGAGATGTTGGGTCTCGAAGGTGGTATACTGGGAGCATTAGGTGGGACGTTAGCAGGCCTAATACCAGCAGAAGGCTTATTAGGATACGGCAGCCTCAATGTAACAGGTCCCGATAGTGTTCAAAACGTGACTGGCTTAGATTTTCTTGCTGGTCTTTTAGGTGGTGGTTCCAAAGGAACTTAACGGCGCTGTCAGGTGAAATTCGTCTGCGGTAGATAATTGAAGGGTCATTTCTTAACTCGATCAAGGTAATAACTGGCACACTAATCCAACAAACATATACATATGTCAGTGTGCTCACTGTCAGACACCCATGTCAGGGTGTCTTATATCACATTTATTTAATGAATAAGTTTAAAAGCTAAACTATGAAATTTTTGTTAAGTTCTCAGAATGCAGTTGAGTACTTGGTTACAAAGGGTTTGTGTACTCAGCAAGAGCAGGCACAGAGTCATATTGAACCAAAGGTTGCTAAAAACTTTAACTTATTGCTGAGCTTGCCTGACGATCGTCAACTCTTGATTAAACAAGAGCGTTATAACAGAGATGGGAAAACAGCTGGAGAGTTTTTGCGCGAATGGCGAATTCATGAATTTGTGCAGCACTTCCCAGAGCTAAGTTACCTTCGCCCCTATCTTCCAGAGATACTCCATTTTGATGCAGAGCATTCAATTATTGTTTTCAACTATCTCAATGACTATCGCGATCTAGCAGCTTTCTACGCGAAGGAGAAAATATTTTCAACTGCGATCGCAACATCTATCGGCACTGTTCTAGCCACCATTCACCGCGCAACGCTAGATTGTCAGGAATATCGAGACTTTTTCATTCAGCCGTATAATAATGGAGCAATTCCTGACTTAGTAGCGAAATTTACTCGTGGCTTAGAACGCATTACTCCTGAAATCTTTGGTCAGGTTCCTCATGATGGACTCAAGTTCTTGGTACTCTATCAGCGCTACGACAGTCTTGGAAAAGCGATCGCAGAGCTTCATCAAGCTTCCGAGAGCTGTTGCTTAACACACAATGACCTAAAATTAAATAATATTTTATTACCTGTTGATTGGGAACAAGCTGTCTTTGAGGCAGAGCAATCCGGTGAAAGCATTGTTCGATTGATTGATTGGGAGCGATCGGCTTGGGGAGATCCTGCCTTCGATTTAGGCACCATCATTGGCAGTTACCTACAGATGTGGTTAAGCAGTTTGGTGACTAGTAAGGCGATCGCTCTCGAAGAATCTTTACGCTTAGCCACGCTTCCCCTCGATATGCTTCAACCTTCTATTGCTGCCCTAGCTAGCGCTTATTTCAAGAATTTTCCAGAAATTTTAGATCGTCGTCCCAATTTTTTGAAGCAAGTTGTGCAATTTTCTGGTCTGGCTTTAATTCAAGCTATTCAGGCAACAATTCAGCATCAAAAAGTTTTCAATAACACGGGGATTTGTATGCTTCAGGTTGCCAAATCGTTGTTATGTCATCCAGAACAATCCACCCAGACGGTGTTTGGCATACCAGCATCGGAACTCATCTCCCATTACTCTGTTGTCTCACGTTAACAGTTATAGCTATAAAAAACAATTATGCAATTGCTGAATTCTTTGCCAAGTCAACCGCCAGAGACTGCCCCCAAGCCACTGCTAGCCGTGCTTGAAGATATTGCTAGCAAGATTCAAATTATGCCCAACTTCTGCATTTATCATCCAGAATATAAACTAGCAGAACTTCCTGCTGAGGCAGTAGAGCGCTTTCAGAAATTGCCTTTAGAGCTTCAAACTAAATATCGGAGCTTGCAAATCCAGAGATTTCTCTACAGTACGTACTACAATGGTTCCTTAAAAAAGTCTCTGGCAGAGGAAGCAGATTCAGACGATTCAGCACTGCACCAAAATTTAGAGAACAATACTTACTTGGGAGTAGACATAGCATTCTACGATCGCTTGCATGAAAGCAATACCGGGAAAGGATATTTCGATCCAGGCTGGACTGTGCTTAAGCAAGAGAATAATGGTAATCTAGTTGTAAATAAAGGCGGTTTAACTCTGCACATTGAGAGCGATCGCCATCTAGAACCAGAAGCACAATCTGCCACTGTAGGTGACTTAGTTGCCATCAAATTACCTCGGAATCGAGTGCAGAGTGGATTCTACATGGCAGTTAGCAATGCGGGTCCAAACAAATTCAGTAATTCAGATCGCAGCAATCAAGATCGGTCTGTAGGGATAGTGCGTATTTACTTCAACTTAAGCCCTGAAGGTGCGGTTGCCGTTATGAGTGGCTTGACACGGCGGCTCAATGACATCGCTCTTCCCTTTACTTTTAAGGCGTTGTATAACCCTTCAACCTACAAGCGTTATGATTCAGCCGTGCTCTATTTTGAAAAGAACAACTACGAAGTTGTTCGACCAATCCTTGAAGCGGTTTACGCAGAACAGCTATCAGAGTTTCAACTGCAAGTTCCTTTGTTTACTAAATCGTTGGCACCAGGACTGGCACTAGCTGAAGAACCAGACCAAAAATTTGCCGAGCAAGAAAGTTTTGGAATGAACCGCTGTCTGATTATAGCCAATGCTTTGTTAGAAGCTTGGCAGCAAGAAGACGATTCAACTGAGGGACGAATGAATCGTATCCTCAACCACTTTTGTTTGCTGGGAATTGACGTGCAACGTTCTTACCTCAACGCCCAGTCAGAGGACATTTACACTCCCTTAGACCTATGAAAATCACTGACCTTACCCCTGAACCTTTACAACAGCCCACAGCTCCGTCCCCCCACCTCAGTCTTGCTAACCCTAATTTCCCAGAATCCGATCTACCGTTTTACCGCAAACTCGGGCGGACTGACTTAACAGTTAGTTGTCTGGGATTAGGAGGCGGAGGGCATATCTCTAGTGAAGACACCCTCTACGCTTTTGAGCGAGGAATTAATTACTTCTTCTACTCCAGCGATTTGCACCACTATCTCTACAGTTCAATGAGTGATGCGCTTCGCAAGTTATGTGGACGTGGTTCTTCAGTGCGGGAGAAGGTGGTTCTGGCAACAGTGAGTTATGTTCTCAAGAGTCCAGAATCTATCATGTCAGCACTCGTCGATCAACTGGCTGACTTAAGGATAGACTATGTTGACATCTTTTTTTGGGGTTGGGTTGGTAGTAAAGATGCCACCACAATTCAGGATTGTTTGAGCGTCTCTGACGATCTCCGAGGTCCGAATACGGTTTATCAGCGAGCTGTAGAACGTATGTTTGGTACTTCAGAGCGCCTTAAAAAAATGGGAATTGTACGTTACGTGGGGGCTTCGTTCCACGATCTCGATATAGCTGCACAGTGGCTCGATAGCCCTCTTTTAGACGTGGTTATGGTCAGGCACAATATAGCTCACCGGACTGCCCAGCAAAAAGTCTTTGCCAATTTAGATCCTAACAACTCGCAGCGACCGGGGATTGTCACATTTAAGTCTGCTGGTATGCAAGGTCCTCTTTGGATTCCTCCTAAAAATTTACCAGCAAATTGCTGGCAGCCTACTGTTCCGGATCTCTATCGCTACTCTCTATCACAGAACTGTGTAGATATTGCTTTGGCAGGTTGGCGAAACCGTCAGGAGGTTGACCTTGCGATCGACGGTATTCGTAAGGGTAAGCTGACTCCTGAAGAAATAGACTACCTTAATCTGTATGGGGACTTACATCGCAATCGGTTGAGCATCCAGAATGTTCCGCGTGAACGCTTGTTGTATCATCCTGAAATAGCAATTCCTGCGTCATAAAATTCATCATCTATATATAAGTAATGAAAGAAACATTGGAAAAAGTGACACCGCAAGAAACATCTTCAGCAACCCATGCTGATATCATTGCTTACCTGAAGCGTTCTTGTAAAATTGCTGAAATTACCGCTTTAGTTGAACGAGATGCACTGATTTTACGCACTTGCGAGCAATTCAATATTACTGTTTCTGATGAAGAGTTGCAAGAAGCTGGAAATGGCTTTCGATTGGAGCACAAGTTGTTAGGCGCGTCTGAAACCCTCGCTTGGCTTGAAGCACAGCAAATTACAGTAGAGGATTGGTCTCAAGGGATTCGAGTCGCACTGCTCACGAAAAAGTTAAAAGAGTCTCTGTTTGGTGCAGCAGTTGATGGTCAGTATGTTACTAACCGCGAGCAGTTTAAACGAGTTGCACTTTCTCAGATTATAGTACTAGATGAGATAGAGGCTACAAAAATAGCCAAAGCACTCCGAGAGGAAAATGCATCCTTCTGTGCTTTAGCAGTAGCACACTCCAAGGGTAAAAAGTCCCAAGAAAATGGGGGTTATGTTGGTATTCAGTTTGTAGCAGAACTGATGAAAGAGCTTGCAGATGCGATCGCCAACGCCAAGGAAGGCGAAGTGGTTGGCCCCATTCAAACAAAGCTTGGCTATCATATTGTTCGAGTTGAAAAATGGTTTCCCGTGCAACTGAATGAATCAGTCAAAGAGCAAGTTATAGAACCCTTTTTTCAGGTTTGGCTGCAGCAACAAGGAAACTACACCCCATAGCCACAATCGTTCCCAGGCTCCGCCTGGGAATGCCTGAAGAGAGGCTCCGCCTCCCGTGTCACTCTGCAAACTATGCCCTACAATCGAAGATGGTGAAACCAGAAACACTCGTTTCACCATCTTCGTTATTTTATTCTCATTATCAAATATTCTCTAGAAACATTAATATCTGCGTTCAGTTGCAAGATCCCCAACAACTCATGCGGAACCTCACCCCCTTACCTCGTTCCCACCCCCTTACCTCATTCCCACCCCCTTACCTCGTTCCCACCCCTTACCTCGTTCCCAGGCTCCGCCTGGGGACGAGAAATACACTTTACCAAACATAACCTGTGGTAGTATGTCAATATACAAGTAATAAACTACACATACCAGTTTTACACACTGATGCCCTTTAGGTATAAAGTGTGAGATTCTAACTCCATTATCAGCCTTAGCGATCCTTATATAAGGATAGTTTATTACATAGGAATAATACAGGGTCATATTCTGCTATCAAGTCGCAAATCCTGCGACTAAAGATTAAACACCTTCATAATCCAAGATAAACAAAACTGCTGAATTTGGAATTGGCCGTGCAACAAGAAGATAAGCCAGAAACCTCTAATCACTTTTATCAATCAGCTTCCAATCAAAATGGAGTGACTCCAGAATCAACAAACTTAAGACCTTTTAAACGTAGCACAATTAAATTATTTAAATTAGGAGAAAAAGCCAGTCGCCCTGACATTTTACTAAAAGAGATTTTGTCATGGACAGGTGCTCAGCCGTTTCTCACTCAAAAGCTTTGTCAATTGCTAGCAGAGTCTGAAGCTTTGATTCCTGCAGGTGAGGAAGCAGCAAGGGTACAACAGTTAGTACAAAATCGGATAATTAATCATTGGGAAACTCAAGCAGCATCCGAGCACTTCAAGGCAATTCAGGAAGAGCTTATGAGAAATAAGCAGTGCGATCCCTTATTGCTACTGCGGCTTTACCAGAAAATTTTGCTTCAGGGAGAAGTTCTAATGGATGGCAGTTCCGTACAAGCAGAACTGCTAAATTTGGGATTAGTCGTACAACAGGAGGATAAGCTAACAGTTTCCAATCGTATTTACCAATTTGTTTTTAATCAGAGTTGGATTGATAAAGAGTTAGCATGTTTACAGCCTTTATTTAAATTAGGAGAAACAACCGATCGCCCAGACATTTTGTTAGAAGAGGTTCTATCATGGACAGGTGCTCAGCCGTTTCTCACCCAAAAGCTTTGTCAATTGCTAAGTGAGTTAGAAACTTTAATTCCTAGAGGCGAGGAAGCAGCAAGAGTCCAGCAACTGGTGCAAAGTTGCTTAATTAATCATTGGGAAACTCAAGCAGCGTCTACGCATTTGAAGGCGGTAGAAGAAGGGCTTGTTAGAAATAAGCAGTGCGATCCGTTATTGCTGCTGCGGCTTTACCAAAAAGTTTTGCATCAAACAGAAGTTCTAATTGATGGTAGTCCCGCACAAGCAGAACTGCTAAATTTGGGATTAGTTGTGCAACAGGAAGATAAGTTAAAAGTTTCTAATCGTATTTATCAATCTGTTTTTAATCAGAGTTGGATCGATAGAGAGCTAGCACGTTTACGTCCTTTTAGTCACAACACAATTAAATTATTCAAATTAGATAAAAAGGCTAGTCGCCCAGAAATTGTGCTAGAAGAGATTCTGTCATGGACAGGTGTTCAACCGTTTCTCACCCAAAAGCTTTGTCAACTGTTAGCAGAGTTTGAAACTGTGATTCCTACAGGTGATGAAGCAGCAAGAGTACGGGAGCTAGTGCAAAGTTGCTTAATTCATCATTGGGAAACTCAAGCAGCATCCGAGCATTTGAAGTCAATTCAGGAAGGGCTTGTCAACAATAAGCGGTGCGATTCCTTATCCCTGCTGCGGCTTTACCAACAAATCTTGTATTTGGGAGAAGTTCCGGTTGATGACAATCCCGTACAAGCAGAGCTAGTCAATTTGGGATTAGCCGTGCAACAGGAAGATAAGTTAAAAGCCGCTAATCGTATTTACCAATCTGTTTTTGATTTGAATTGGGTGACTCAACAATTAGAGACAAGCCTCCCTCCCTCACCTTTAGAAACAACCAAAAGTACTCAGAGCAAAGCAGTTCCAGAAAGTGCTCTCATTGAAGGAAAAAAAACGACTTCCAATCCTGAAAATAAAACTTCCAAAGGGATTTGGATTTTATTGGGAATCGTCGGCTTGCTCGTCTTTGGCGTTAATATCATTTACTTTAATTTCTTGAAAAAACCAGAGGTGGAAATTCTTTTTAAAGAAGCCAATGAATTGTACCACCAAGGCAAATCTGAAGAGGCGATCGCAAAATACAACAATATTTTGAGTATTGATAGTAATTACTACCAAGCTTGGACTAACCGAGGCTATGCATTTGGTAGCTTACAGGAATACAACAAGATGCTCGAATCCTGCTCTGCCGCAACTATCATTGAGCCAAAGGCAGTGTATGGTTGGAATTGTAAAGGAGAAGCATTACATAACCTCAAGCAACACGAGCGGGCGATCGCTGCTTTTGATCAAGCCATCGAGCTCGACTCAAAAGATCCTATTTTCTGGATTAACAAAACTGAATCACTGCTAGCACTTAGGGAAACGGATAAAGCACTAGCAGCCATTGAAGAAGCAATTCAACTTTTTAACCAAATTCAAGAAAAAGACACCAGTCAGAGAGATTTATCGGTTGCTTTTAGCCATAAAGGGAAGGTGTTATCGCAAAAGCAAGAATATGGAGAAGCCCTCAAAGCCTATAACCAAGCGTTAGCATACAATCCAAACTATTTTGTTGCTCAACGGGGTCGAGGTATAGTGCTTCAAGGGTTGGGACGATACGATGAAGCAATTGCTCAATTTAACCAGATGCTGACTGCATCTAAGCTGACACAAGTTCAAAAAGCTGAAACTTGGTATTATTTGGGATTAACATTCTGTCGCTCGTCTGAAGTCAGTAAAGGGCTTCAAGCCTTTGAAGAAGCCCTCAAACTTAAATCAGATTATGAGGTAGTTAAGAAAGCAAAAATGAATTGCCGTCCATAACCTCATTAGAAGAACATCCAGCGACGATTGCGATATTTGGGTTTGAGATCGGAGTAAATTTTACTCACAGTTCTAGCGTCAGGGGGTTGTGCTTGTTTAAAATCACTACCCAACATATCGTACAAAGCCTGAGAAGAGTTGACTGTTGAATTGAGGGAAAATAAAACCCGAGCACCATCGCGATCGCAACCAAGCCCTCTGCGTTCTACAACACAGATGACAGACTTTGAATTAACTTTGTCATTTGTCAAGTAGTTCGCACTCTCTGTGTTGTAAAGATTCTGCAAAGTTTTAGCCGCGTTCTGGCAATTCAGCAAAGCATCTTTGGGTGAGAAATATTCAGGGAGAAAGTTTAAGACTGTAACATCTTTCTCTGCTCCTTGCTCAGCAAAGGTAGCAATCACTGTTGGTACAGTGGCGCTGGTTTTGCAGACAACGTTTACAGTAGTGGCTGTACTGGGTTGAGCGAGTGATGCGACAAAACCCAACGTGAAGATCGGAGCTGTCCACATAGCTGTTGTCCAAAATTGACGTTTGTTCATAATTGACTTCCTGTCTTGACCTAAATTGACGCTTGAATGTAAACTCTATGATGGTGTTGAATTTACTTAGATTTAATCTAAAAATAGAACTTAATTAGATTTAAGTAAAGTTTACCATGCTTAAAGGCAAAACTAGGTGACAAAATTTACCATTCTTTTAACTCAAACAGGGTGCTAGCAAAATTAGGTTGAGTAAGAGCTATCATAATTCAATGTCAGCTATTCCAGTTCTGACCTGGACTAAGTGGTGCTGCCAAAAATCAGTTTTCAACGTAATAGTTGACTGGCATATTTAAACTTACTGAGTCATTAAAGATATTTTATTTATCTTTTCAGAATGGATAATTTTGAAATGCACTTGTTGTAAATGCTGCATATTCAAAAGATCCATGCATGAGTGTTCGCCAAGCGCGTACTTACGACCAAGGATGAAAATCACCCTTCCCTAACCCCTAATCCCTAACCCCTAGCCCCTGTTTTCAATGAAAATTCTTATTTTTCAAACTTTAAGCGCCGCCAGTGTTTACCTCCTCTACTGTCTAGCGATCAGTAGCCCTTCTCAAGCGCAAATCTCTTCAGATGGAACTGTTCCCACCAATGTCGGTCAGTCCGGTAACGTCTTTGAAATTACCGGAGGAGCACAAGCAGGTAGCAATCTCTTTCACAGCTTTAAGGAATTTTCTGTTCCAACTGGAAGTGAAGCTTTTTTTAAAAACACGACAAATATCAGTAATATTGACAACATTATTACTCGGGTAACAGGCGGCTCAATTTCCAACATTAATGGATTAATCAGAGAAAATTACGGTGCCAATCTCATCTTTATTAATCCAAGTGGCATTATTTTTGGTCCCAATGCCCAACTGAATATTGGCGGTTCTTTCTTAGGTAGTACGGCGAGTAGCATTAAGTTTGCTGATGGTGTACAATTTAGCGCCACAAATCCTCAAGCTTCCCCTTTGCTGACTGTCAGTGTTCCAGTTGGGTTGCAATTTGGGCAGAATCCGGGAACAATTCGCGTACAAGGTACAGGGCACACATTCACTGTTGCCGATCCGCTCTTCTCGCCTGTGATGAGAAATACCTCAACAGGTCTGCGGGTACAGCCCAATCAAACTTTAGCTTTAGTTGGAGGCGATATCAGCATAGACGGAGGTCTTCTGACAGCAGAGGAAGGACGAGTAGAGTTAGGCAGCGTGGCAGAAGGTCGGGTGAGTCTCAATCCCAATGCAGGTGGATGGACTTTGGGCTATGAAGGCACTATTGGTTTCAAGGATATTGAGATGCGATCGCTGGCTTTAGCAGATGCTAGCGGTAGTGGCGGCTCAATTCAGGTGCAGGGGCAAAACTTTTCAGTAAGTGATGGCTCGCTCGTTTTAATTCAAAATCAAGGACTCCAACCCGCGAAAGCAATTCAAGTCAACGCCAGAGAGTCTGTAAAACTAAGCGGAACCAATGCAGATGGAAAAATTCGCAGCAGCTTAACAAATGAAACAGTGGGATCGGGTAGAGGAGGAGACATTGATATTTCAACAAAGCGCTTAATTGTGGAGGGAGGAGCAACCGTCTTTGTGAGAACCTTTAGTTCGGGAATAGGAGGTAATGTCAATGTCAATGCCTCTGAGTCCTTAGAAGTCAATGGAGTCAGTGCCATCGATCCTAGCGTTTCCAGTTTTATTATAACTGCCACTTATGGTTCTGGAGATTCAGGCGACAATACAGTGTCAACTGGGCGTTTGACTACAGCATTCGGAGGAAACATTGTATCTACAACTTATGGAACAGGTAAAGGCGGAAATTTAAACGTAAATGCTACTGATTCTATAGAAATTATCGGCGTCGAACCTACATTGTTTATACCAAGCGGTTTGTTTGCTACCACAATAAATGCCGGAGATGCCGGTGACCTAACAGTCAGTACACCAAGATTGACAGTTCGGGATGGGGGAAGGGTCGATGCTTCTACTTTTGCAAGTGGTTCAGCTGGCAGTGTTACTATCAAGGCCCCTGAATTCGTAGAAGTAAAAGGGACAGTGCCAGGATCTGTAAACTCAAGTTTGATTGGCTCCTCTGCTAATGTATTAGACCAGAGTTTACAACAGATTTTTCGCTTGCCAGCAGTGCCAAGTGGAGCATCGCAAGACGTAACAATTAATACAAATAATTTGAGAGTTACGGATGGTGGTCAAGTGACCGTGAGGAATCAGGGGTCAGGCAATGCAGGAAACACTAGTGTAAACGCTCGCTCTATTTTAGTAGACAACGGAGGTAACATCACAGCAGCCACCCAATCCGGCGAAGGTGGTAACATCATCCTTAAAACAGATACCTTACAAATGCGCCACGGTAGTCAGATATCGGCAGAAGCTGGTGGGACTGGTAACGGTGGCAACATCACTATTACTGGCTCTAACCCCACTGATTTTGTTGTATTGCTGGAAAATAGTGGAATTACCGCCAATGCTTTCGAGGGGAGAGGAGGAAACATTCAAATCAACACTCAAGGATTATTTACTTGCCCAGAATGTCAGATTACTGCCAGTTCCCAACGAGGAATCAATGGCGTAGTACAATTTATCACACCGGATGTTGGAGCAAATCAGGAAGCGATCGATGTGCCACAAGAGATAGTTCAACCTGAAGAAGTCGTAGTGCAGGCGTGTACAGCAAAGAAAGAACAGAATAGGAGTGAGTTTACTATTACCGGGCGAGGAGGATTACCACCTCAACCTAGTGAGCTACTTAGCAGTACAGCTTTGGTAAGTTTTGAGCCTTCCCAAGCAGAAAATCTCTCTCCTTCAACGATGGCTATTAAGCAAACAAATACAGCACAGCTACCGCCTCCAGCCCGAGGCTGGTACGTTAACACAAAAGGTACTATTGTTCTCACTGCTAATGCCCCCAGAGTTACCCCTTACACTGCAGGAGCGATCGCATCGTCGTGCCATGGTCAATAAAGTGCATATCGCCCTCCTCTTTCTGCCCCTACTTCCTCTAGTTCTCATACTCAATAACACATCTTCTGCTTGGGCGCAGTCTATTAACCCCAATCTTCCAATTCCCTCAGAACAAATCCAGCCTATAAATCCCGTTACCCCACTGCCTCCAGAACAACAAGAGCCAAATCTACTTCCCCCACAAGAAGAACCACTCCAACTTCCTCCGATCGCGCCTCCATTTCCTGAAGAAATTCAGAATGTACCTAGGATGATTACTGTTGAGAGGTTTGAATTTGTTGGTAGTACTGTATTTAACCAAGAGGAGTTAAACCAGGTGACGGGTGACTTCATTGGGGAAGCCATCACTTTTGACCAACTCTTGCAAGCTGCTAATAAAGTCAGTGAGCTTTACATCAAAAAGGGCTACATCACTTCTGGTGCTTACATACCCAGTCAGGAAATCCAATCGGGTACCGTCAAAATTCAGATACTTGAAGGTAGTCTGGAAGAGATTAAAGTTAATATCGCTAAAGGGCGGCTAAACCCAAACTATGTCCGCAGTCGGATTGCTATAGCGACTTCAAAACCCCTCAACGTTAACCGCCTGCAAGAAGCACTGCAATTGCTGCAACTGAATCCATTAATAGAAAGTTTAGATGCCGAACTGACTGCTGGCACTAAACCTGGTACGAATTCCTTAGAGGTGACGGTTAGGGGAGCAAAAACTTTCAGTACTGAATTCAGGATTGATAATAACCGCAACCCTGCTGTCGGAAGTCTTGAACGCGGTATCGAGATAGCGGAAGCTAATCTCTTGGGGTTGGGAGATAGGTTAAGTTTTGCCTACAGCAATACCGATGGCAGTAACAGGTTTGAAGGTAGTTACACTCTGCCAATCAATCCCCGTAATGGCACCTTGCGTTTTGATTACCGGACGAGTGACAACAACATCATTGAACCTCCTTTCGAGGATGCAGACATTGAGGTAGACTCTCGCGAGTTTGAACTGACCTTTCGCCAACCAATTATTCAAACAGCCACTCCACAACGCAGCCAAGAATTTGCCCTCAGTTTTACAGCAGCTAGGCGAGTCAGCAATTCCTCTATTCAAGGAGTTGACATTCCTCTATTCCCAGGAGCAGATGAAAAAGGAAAAACCCGTATTTCAGAGCTGAACTTTGCTCAAGAATGGCTCCAACGGAGCCGTCAAGATGTTTTGGCTGCTCGTTCTGAATTTAGTGTTGGTATCGGTGCCTTTGATGCTACTGTTAACAGCAACGAACCAGACAGCCAATTTTTCCTTTGGCGGGGGCAAATGCTGTATTTGCGACGTCTAGGAAAGGCAAACGGTCAGCCTGCTGTAAGTTCTAATTTGTTAGTCCGTTTCAACGTCCAACTAGCAAGCGATTCTCTACTTTCCCGACAGCAATTTAGTTTGGGGGGACAAGCAACTGTGAGAGGTTACCGTCAGGATGCTCTGCTAACTGATAATGGTATTTTTGGTTCTGTGGAGGCACGATTGCCCATTTTACGAGTACCGGAGGTGGAAGGGACATTACAGGTTACGCCATTCATTGATTTTGGCACTGGCTGGAACACAAATGGGGGAACCCCAGATCCCAATACCCTTCTGGGTGTAGGATTTGGCTTACTCTGGGAGATGGGGGACAATTTCGCCGCTCGCTTGGATTGGGGTATTCCTTTAATAGATGTTAATTCAGGAGATAGGACTTTGCAAGAAAATGGCGTGTATTTTCGACTGGAGTACAGACCGTTTTGATTTTGGATTGTGGATTGTGGATTTTGGATTGGGAATTGGGGATTGGGGATTGGAGGATGACAGTGGGGTTTGTCTAAAGTAAGCGTTTAACTGGATTTCATATAATTATGATTATTAAAAAATACCGTCGTCTAGTTGTTTTCATCCTTTTAGTTTTGTTTGGACTGGTGCTGACTTTTAGTATTTCCGCTTGGATGAATATCAGTCGTGCAAAAGCTAAGAGTGATATTCCAGAATTCACAATTGAGAATTCTTCTAATCGTGCCCTACAACTGGCACGGGAAGGTCAACAACGTTATAATGTCGGAAGATTTGATGAAGCTGCTCAGTTGTGGGAAGAAGCAGCTAAGGCTTATAAGCAAATGGGCGATCGCGAGGGGATAAGTAAGAGCTTAATTAACCGATCTCAAGCTCTTCAAGATTTAGGGTTATATCCCAAAGCTTGCAAGACTTTACTCGAAGCTTTTGCCGTTAAAAACCCTAGTTGCAACCAAGAACAAATAGAGAATTTTCTTACAAATCTTTCTCAACAAAAAAATTCTATTTCCCAAACCCAAGCTGTTGGCTTGCGTAGCCTTGGTGAGGTTCTGCGAAGACAGGGATTGTTAAAGCAGTCCAAAAAAGTTTTGCAGTTGAGTTTGTCCGTCCTGAAGGAATCACCTGAGTTTAGTGCTGTTTTGTTAAGTTTAGGTAATACCGAACGCGCTATAGGAAAGCAAATACGAGATCGTTGGGATTATGAAGTGGTCAGTGAAATTATAGACCGCAAATCTCAAGAATCTGCTTTAGCGCCTTACCAACAAGCTTTTAATAACTATGTTCAAGCAGCAACGGTGACATCAGCATCACCAATTTCTAAAATTCAAGCACAACTCAATCACTTGAATCTATTACTGGAAATCGGAAAATGGTGGGAGGCGCAAACGAATCGGCGCATCGCTTCTTGGTCTAAGTTTGATGAATCTAAGTTGGTCGAACGGGCAAAGGATTTTTTATCTCAGTTAAAGGTAAAGTTGAGTCAAGATGCACAAGTTTTGCAAAGTCAGATTGAATCCACTCTTGCCACTCTTCCTCTAAATCGTACAGCAATTTACGCTCAGATAAACTTTGCTCAAGGTTTAATGCAAAGCAAACAGATAGACAAAGCAGAACCTATTCTGAACTCGGCGTTGCAGAAGGCTCTTAGCTTACAAGACAAGCGATCGGAAACTTATGCTCTGGGTTATCTTGGCAAACTATACCAGCAACAGGGACGATTAAATCGGGCAGTTGAAATGACTCGGCAAGCTCTTATTTTGGTGCCCGGACAAAATATTACAGGAGATACACGAGAAATTACTTATGTTTGGCAAGCGCAATTAGGAAATTTATTGAGAGAACAGGGAGATACAAAAGGAGCAATTGCTGCTTACACAGCTGCCTTCAACACTCTTCAATCTCTCCGCAACGATTTAAACGCAAACAATCGCGATATCCAGTTTGACTTTCTTCAAGAAGTCAAACCTGTTTATTTAGAACTAGCGGATTTGCTTTTGAAGTCAGAACTTAGTCCAAGCGAGTTAAGTACTTTAGTCGTGTCGAATCCTAAGGTGACACAAGATAAAGTTGACGCAAACAAGCCTCAAAATCGCCTAGAGCTTGCCCGAAGGGTCATAGAGTCTCTACAATTAGCAGAATTAGATAACTTTTTTCAAGATCCCTGTTCTGAAGAAACGAATGTTGCGGTGCAGATTGACGATCTCGATCCCCAAGCAGCTGTGATTTATCCGATTGTTTTCAAAAACCGCTTAGAAGTTATCTTATCTTTACCAGAAAAACGCTTGCAGAAAGTAGCAATTCCCGTTAATGAGGAGCAAGTGAATGATGTCCTAGATCGGCTTTATGATAATTTAGACAACGTCACTGTGAATACTTCTGCTCGCAATATCCTGTCCACTTCTAACCCAGATCCACAGGAGCTAAAAGAAAATACTCAGAGGGTTTTACCGATTTTTGAACAGCTTTATAACTGGTTAATTCAACCTTTTGAAACAGAGTTAAATGCCGACAAAATCAAAACTTTAGTCTTTGTGCTTAACGGTCGATTGCAGAAAGTGCCAATGGCTGCACTCTATGATGGTCAAAAATATCTGATTGAGAAATATAGTGTTGCGCTGGTTCCAAGCTTGCAACTTATAGATTCTAAAATATTAAAACAGAAACAGCTTAAGGTTCTAGCAGCTGGAGTCAGCGAGCAAATTAAGGTAGAAGAAGAGGTTTTTCCTGCACTCACTAACGTGCCTAAAGAATTAAATGAAATCAAAGAAGCTTTTCCTTCTTCTTTAAAGCTCCTAAATCAAGAGTTTACCGCAAAAACTATCCAAAACCAGCTGAAATCGAATTTTCCTGTCGTCCACTTAGCAACTCATGGGTTATTCAGTTCCAATCCGGAAAAGAACTTTATTATTACAGGAGATGGAAAAAGTATCAGTATTAATGAGTTGAGTGCTTTATTAAGCGAAGCAGAAGAAAATTTGGAGCTACTCGTGCTGAGTGCTTGTGAAACTGCTACTGGTGATGAACGTGCTGTCTTAGGTTTGGCTGGAACCGCTGTGCGTTCTGGCGCACGCAGTACGATCGCGACTCTCTGGCCTGTGGGAGATGCTTCCACGGCTGAAGTCATGAGTAAATTCTATCAAGACTTAAAAAAACCAGGAGAGAAAAAATCCGATGCCCTTAGGATGGCTCAATTGTCTTTGATAGAGGCGCTGAAGGCAAAGCCACCATTTGAAGAAATTAAAACTTTGCCTCCTCATCCCTATTACTGGGCATCTTACGTTTTGGTGGGAAATTGGCAGTAAGTCGGTACTAACCCAAATTGCTAGTTATCTAGGCTAACGAGCGCAACTTTTCTAGGAACTCTCGCGTAATTAGTTTCACGTATCTTCTTACGCTATACTAATGACCAACAGATGAAGGTATTCTTAGCGTTAGGTGAAATAAATTTTTTAAGAAGAAAAATCAAATGCAACTACCTAATTTGCTGAAGACTCCTTCTTTTGTCCAAACGTTCCAGTGGCTTAATGAGCCTACAGGATTTCTGGAAAAAGTGGCTCTTGTATATCCTGACATTTTCTCTAGTCACTTAACTGGGTATCCCTCTGTATACGTACAGCATCCCCACGCAATTCAAGAAATTTTCACCAACGATAGAAAAAAGTTTGTCCTTCGACAGAACAAATTTCTAGAACCCGTATTAGGGGAATATTCAATCGCTACGCTCGTGGGAGAACAGCACAAACGGCAGCGACAACTCCTTATGCCCCCCTTTCATGGAGATAAAATATGCTCTTACGCTCAACCGATCTTGAATCTGACCGAAAAAATCTTCACTCAGTTACCACGACTTCAGCCCTTTCGTGCTCGTGTTATCACCCAAGATATTACCCTACAAGTCATCTTACAGGCAGTGTTTGGTTTGTATGAGGGAGAAGAACGATACCAAAAATTGAAGCACGCACTAGTGTTGATGTTTGAACCTTTGGGGTCACTAGTGTATTCTAGCTTTCTGTTTATCCCTTTTCTGCAAAAAGATTTAGGAGCGTGGAGTCCTTGGGGAAGGTTTGTCCGCCTTAGGAAGCAAGTTGATGAATTGATCTACACTGAAATCGCTGAACGTCGCGCCCAACCTAATCCAGAACGCATGGATGTCCTCTCGTTATTAATGGAGGCAAAAGACGAATCAGGCAAACTTATGAGCGATATTGAGTTGCGCGATGAATTAATGACTCTGTTGTTTGCCGGACATGAAACTACAGCAACGGCAATAGCTTGGGGATTGTATTGGACTCACCGTGTGCCAGAAGTTGGTGAAAAACTGTGTCAAGAAATCAATAGCTTGGGTGACGATCCCCAACCGATAAGCATTTCCCAGCTGCCGTATCTCACTGCAGTCTGTAAAGAAACTTTGCGGATTTATCCTCCTGCGTTATTTGCAGGTCCTAGGATGGTAAAAGAACCTGCTAACCTCGCTGGACATCAGTTAGAGCCTGGTACGACAGTAACTCCCTGTATCTATCTGACTCATCACCGTGATGATTTATACGAAAATCCCAAGCGGTTTCAACCAGAGCGCTTTTTGGATCGTCAATACTCTACTTATGAATTTCTGCCATTTGGTGGTGGTGTTCGTCGATGTATTGGCGAAGCTTTGGCTTGGTTGGAAATGAAACTTGTTTTAGCCACGATCTTGTCACGTTATCAACTGGCACTAGTCGATGCTCAACCAGAACAAGCTCGGTCTCGAGGTCTTACCCTTGTCCCTGCCAATGGAGTCAAGATGGTTGTGACAGGGCGGCGGATGCGTTAAGAGTCAAGACTTGAATCACCGTAGTGCATTTAACCTACATTCTGCAAGTGAAACTCTAAGCGGAATGTAGGATCTATTCTCCTTTTTTGTCACAACCTTCTAAGTTCCAAAGCTCAAACAGGTGTGCGATATCACCGCTAATACTGCTGAAAAGACTACCCGCGATACTGTGTATGGCTCTTTAGTTCGCCATAACTTCGGTCCTTCAAGACCATAGTTTGGTTGATAGTCGTTGAGATGCTGCCACAAGTAGTTTACACCTCTATGAATCGCCTTTGTGTACGCGTGATAGTCTAACTGTTGTCCTAGATCGGGGACAGCTTGTAAAGTCAGGAGAGCATAAGCAGTTTCTTCCAAGGTTGAACAATAACTATAACCCCAACCGCCATCTACGCTGGATTGAGTTTGCAAAACCCAATTAATAGATTGTTGTAAATTATTTCGTACTGAAGACTCTTTGTGCTCTGCTAAAGCCATAACAGCGCAGGATGTGGCATAGTAAGGGCTGATATGCCATTTATCTTCCCAGTAACCATTGCTATCTCTATGGTCGTATAAGAAATCAACTACTTTTGCAATATTGGTAGTCCACTGACTCTGAGCAACTTTAGGAAGGTTCAGTAATGCAGCTAGTACATGAGCGTTAGCACTGATCGATGTTGTCCGCTCTGTTTCATAGCAAGCAAAATAGTTGGAGCGCTCAAAACACCGCAAGCAATCAGTCGAAGTATTTACCCCTGCCTTGTTGAGAATCAACAGCGCCATCGCGGTACTGTCTGAATCGGTAGGTGCTCCTCTAGTGTGACTGTGCATAGTGCAAGCACCTTTTCGACCCAGGTTCTGTTGCAAACAACTGACTAATTTTTGTATCAGTTGCTTAGGGAAATCACGCTTGAGGTTAAAGCCAGCATGGGCAAAATAGTATAAAGACCAAGAAGCCTCAAATCCTTCAAGAGAGTAAAAAGTAGGCATGGCACCTCTTTCTCCCTCAAAAGTGCGGTTGGTTAAATGGGTTAACCACCGAGCAGCAGCATCATTCCACTCTGGACTATAAATTAACACTGCGGCAGTGGCGGCAGGTGAATTGCCATAATTGCCGTTAGCAGTCTGTTGCTGCTTCAGGCGAGCGAAATCTAAAGACGGACCAAAAGCTTCTAAGCAATGAATCAGGGTAGATTGACCAGTATAAATTCGTTCTAGACTGTCAACACGCAGCTTTTCCGCATACACTTTCAAAAGTTCGGCTTTGTCTGGAAACTCAAACACTACTCCTAGCTTTTCCAGTTCTTCTAAAAGGCAAGGAGCTAGCACTTCAAAGCAAGCAGTTTCGTAGTTTTTTACCGACCACTGCCTTAAAACTGTCCGCAAGTAAGCCTCAGCTCGCACGGCAGCGTAAGAAGACTGTTCAGTAGTTTCTGGAGACTTAAGTAATGCCACAAGGGCAGCTAGAGTACCTATCAACGTGAAAGGAAACGGACCGCTCCAACTACCATCTTGTGCTTGGTGTTTAAGAAGCCAGTTGAAAGAGTCTGGAAAGGCTAATTGTTTCGGATTATGTGGGTCACGTACCATTGCAACCCAAGCAGTATCGTAAGGAGAAGCAGTTATTAACCCGCTACCCCAGTTGTCGTCCATGTCATTTACAATCTCTTCGAGCAAAGTCAACGCCATGTCTTGTGGCTTTAAGGCTGCTGTGCGCCGATTTGGCTTAATTATTAATGAACTGACCATCCTTCGTTTTCCTTTGTTTAATTTTCTAGGGATTTCTTGAAATTGTGGTTTTGGAACACGGATGTATGAATGAAAACAAACAAACATCCATGCATCGAGTGCTATTGCAAAGCCACCAGCATCTGTTTAGTTAAATCGTGAAAGTCTCTCGTTTGATACCAAGCACACGAAAACCAGCACACTCTTCTCGCGCAATCTCCCCAAGCACTCAAACTCACCGGCAGCAAAGAAATCGGCTCCTCCATTTTTTGCAGGTATGTATTTATTTCTTTGATAACGATGGCTTCAGCCTCCTTCTGGTTAAAACCCTGAGTCAACATTAAGATTAAGAGACTATTTGGCTTTTGAGTTTGGCGCTCGCGCTCGAAACCAGCTATATCATTAGCTAGTCGAATGCTACTGCTACAGGTTAACATTACTTCATCTATGAGTGTCTCCAGACTGGCATGAGACTTTAGACTAAATTCTGAATCGACGGGTTCACTCACCATTGCTAGCAAGGCACTCAGTATAATCGATGCTGCTATGGATTTTCTACCATTTAAAAGATATTGTTCATAAGTTGGGTAAGTTCCCGTTTCTTTAAAAGCTTGGCTCCAGTGTAATTCTGTACGTTGAGCTTCTAGAGTTAACTCAAAATGTTTCGCAAATATATGGTAATAAATTGTTGCATTTGGAAATTGTTGCAATTCCTGGCAAAATTTTGTCAAAGCATTGGCTAACTGCACCCAAGGCTGCGACTCATTGATTATTGGAAATACCTTAATTAAATCTGGATAATCACGATAAATTGAGTTGCCACCTGATTGGACGATCTTCACACATAACGTTAACATTGCTTCAATTTGCTCAACTGTCAGTGTCATGCTCAAAACACCTTCGGTCATGTCATCGACAGCAAATACGATTAACGGTAGGACAGACCCTTGAACAATGACAGATGGTTGTGCGTAGGGAGCTGTTGCAGCTAGTGCCAAACACATTCCTGCTATCCGTTGCGGTAAAATCACTGGAAACTGTGCTGCCCAGTTTTCCACTGCTGGATAAATAGATAGCGCAGTTTGTAGCACATGGGCGCGGTCTACTACTGAAATACCAGCAAGTTCACTCACTTCAGCTGCAATTTTTAAAGTTTGTTGTTCAAAATCACTTTTTTTTATCGTCATCTTCTTGCAACTTACATCAAATTGGTTCTACAATCATTCGCAAACCATAGCGCGGGCGGAGAGTGATTCTAGCCAAAGACTCGACAGGATGTCCAGGGACGCACCGTAGTCGGTATTTCTGTAACATCATGGCGATAATCAATTGCATTTCTAAAAGAGCGAGGTGTTTGCCGATACAATAGCGCGGTCCACCACCAAATGGGAAGTAACTGTAAGAATGTCGTTGCCCAGAGTATTCTGGGGCGAATCGTTCTGGGTCAAAAACTTCCGGTTGGTTCCAGAACTTAGGCAAATGATGGGTTAAATATGGGCACAGCACAACTGTAGTCCCGGCTTTGAGCGCATAACCATCGATAATATCATCCGTTTGGACAACTCGCGAAAAGAACCAGCCAGGCGGATAAAACCGCATAGCTTCTTGAATGACCATTTTAGTGTACTGTAGTTTAGCGACGTCAGCAGAGGCGGGATGGCGTTTGCCAATGACACCGTCAATCTCTGCCCGAAGTTTGTGCTCCACTTCCGGGTATTTGTCAAGCAGATACCAGATCCATGTTAGTGTAGTAGACGTGGTTTCGTAGCCAGCAATGAAAAGCGTGATGCTCTCGTTAAGCAATTGTTGATCGTTCATTCCGATCTTGCTTTCTTCATCACGGGCTTGCAGCAACCGCTCAAGCAGGTCGCCATGATTAAGATCACTCTGGCGTCTAGCGCGAATGATAGTGAAGATTATATCGTTGGTGGTTTGGATAGCGTTGCGAAAAGTTCTCTCCCCTGGTACGGGAAACTGCTTGGGGAGGAAAGAAAGGAACGCACGACGGCTGATTTCTCGCAAGATAACCTTTAGCGCCTCGCCCAAAGTTTCAACTTTAGAGCCGTCGATACTCGAACTAAATAAGAGTCTTAGAATTACCCTTTGCGTGAGCCGCGCCATTTCATTTTCCATGTCGATGGCTCCACCATCTGCTGTTTTTTCAAAATTTGCAAGCTCTGAAGCAATGATCTTGACTAAAAGTTCCGTCAAAGCATTGGCTTGGTTAGCTGTAAACATTGGCTGCATTAAACGCCGACTGCGAATCCAGCTTTCGCCCTGACTCGTGAGCAAATTATTACCTGCCACTTGCCGTACTGGCTTCCACATAGCCTCACCCTTGCCGAAATTCTGCCAATTATCGTTTAATATGTACTGAACATGGTCAGGGTAAGTGACTAAATGAGCCTGAATGGAACCTAATTTTAGTGCGACTATCTCGCCTAGGTGCTCCTTGACGGCTCGTTGAAACAACCGCAAAGGATTAAATAGTAACTGGGGTAAGACACCAACGAAAGGATATCCATGTATAACAGGGCAAGTTTTTGATGTGGGGGAATAATGAAATGGCGATTGTTGATTGATTTCATGCTCCCGTGCTATATCCGCATTTCTTAAAGCTTGCTGTTGTTCAAAATAACCTTTTTTGATTTCCATGTTCTTACCTACTCTCCCTGTTTTTGTTGCTTTAACCTGTTTAAAAACAACTCGCTTATCTTTAAAAAGCAAAGTGAGTGTTGCGATTAAAGCGCTGCAAACAATCTACTGATACTGTTTTTATTCCTGTTTTGTCATCTCTTAATTGATGCCTAAGAAGCTAGTAGAAAAAGTTTGGAAAGGCTAGCTGTTTGGGCTTATGTGGCTCTCTTACCATAGCTACCCAAGCAGTATCGTAAGCACCAGCAGAAATTTTCCCTCTGCCCCACTTTTCGTCATAGTCATCTACCATTTCTTGCAGTAAAGCCAACACCATATCTCGTAGCTTTAAGGCTAATGTACGCTGACTTGGCTTGGTTAAAGAAAGAACCATCTTTAGCTCTCCTTTACTGAATTTCAAGATGTCTTTAGTGAGAATAAATTGGCAACGGTTAAGGCAGGGGGAATTAGGAATTGTGATGCATTGTTCAATACCTTCGCCAAAATAGAAGCCTAGACAAATTTTGCCATTTTTGCCTAGTACACAAACTTTTGCCAATTTCAACGAAAATTTCTTATCCATGTGTGTTCTTGCCCTCAAATGCCAGAATCTCAATGTCTTGCTGTGCAGGCTATTGAATCAAAATTCCTTCCGGAAAAACCTCAGGCTATTTTTAAAGGCTAATGATTTTTGCCTTGGGACAGAAGAACGGGCTTTCATGGTTAAAGCACCACCACTTTACCCTTCAAAAATGGCGAAGGTATTGATTGTTCTGAGATTTTATCAGAAAAGATTGTTAAAAACTTTTAGCTTATATGATGCATCTAAATTGTAAATGAGAAGTGTGTAGCGATCGCATTATAAAACAGGTGTAAATTCTTATCTCTAATGCGTGACTTAAGTACTCATAAGATGATTAAGACCATCAAATAATCCTTGTCTGTCACTTATAGCACAGTTCTCTCCAAAATCTTTGATTTAAATAATACAAAATTCAAGTTTTTCATTTATGTTTTCAAAAGCTGAACTCTAGTAGTTCGTGTTTAGATGAAACACACGGATTTGTAGAAGCGCAAAGCGATAGCGCACCTACGGATGTACTCCATTTAATGGTAAATTACTAAATTTTCTCTCATTATAAATAATTAATGTGGATGAGTAAACTTTTTGGAAAAAATTTTTAATAAATTAGGGCTTACACAATTTCAATGGTATTTTGAGGATTTTACACGTTGTAGCTCCCCCCGTCTCCCCCCAACTTAAGCACTTGTACCCACATTTATTCGTATTCAAAGGGTGGAGTCAGTAGGTTGGCAAGAAAAAACATAACTATATAACAAAATGTAAAATTTCACTAATTGTGTTCTTGGTTGCACTTTCGGGCTAAAGGGCAACTCCAAAATAGTAATCATTAGATTTCCCACTGATATAGATTGCGCTTTTGAAACTGAGCGTAGGGGCGCGGCGATCTTGCTTGCGCTCTTACAAAGGGTGTTGTTTATTTGAACACTCATCTGATGACCGCGCAAAGTGTATTTGCGCCAACCTACTTAGTGGATGACAGTATACCGTCAAATGAAGCTATCTGCTAATTAAAACAAAGTAGTTTAGACTACAAAATATTCAGAGGTCATGTGTAGGTGTCTTAATGTTTACTTGTTGCTAAAGTTCAACAAAATGAATGATAAACCGCAGACGCACGCGGATGAACGCAGATAAGGTTTGCTTATACAAAAGGTTTCATAACATTTTTTACATTGGTCATTAGTCATCGGTCATTGGTAAGAATTTTCGGTAGATTTACATTTTTTAATGTAGTTCGGTTTATTTCCACCTCGCTACTTATTTATAGAAACACTTGAAGATAGAAAGCAGTCATCTAGATAGATAACGTAGAGCGATCGCCGGACTTCAATAAAAAAATTAGCTCTATAAAATATTGACTTAAAAAATTTCCAGAATCGCCGAAATCATTGCCAACAAAGGAAAAAGTTCATGTAAATGAATTTTTCGGACTTTCATATATGACTTATTATGACTTTTTCAGACTTTAATAGCTGACTTATTATGACAATTTTCTTCCGGGGAAATTTGGAAAACTGGAAAACAAGACTGTAGTACTGTTCAACAAAGCAAATTCGTAGTTCAAAGCCTAAAACTTGTCACGATGTACAAGTTACCTAACTAAGTAAACTAAAAATTTCAGGAGAGCGAGTCATGATTATAGTGATGAAAACAGGTACAGCTACACAAGAGATTGAGCAAATCATTCAAGATGTCAGCCAGTGGAACATAAAACCAGAAACAATCGAGAGTAACAACAAAGTCGTTATTGGTTTAGTCGGTGATACATCTAGCTTAAATGTTGAGCAAGTCCAACAACTCAGTCCTTTTATCGAGCAAGTCTTACGGATCAATAAACCCTTTAAACGCGCTTCTTTAGAATTCCGTCATGGAAAACCCAGCGAGGTTATTGTACCAACTCCCAGAGGACCTGTGGCATTCGGTCAAGACCATCCTCTTGTTATCGTAGCTGGACCTTGTTCCGTTGAAAATGAAGAAATGATCGTAGACACAGCGTTAGTTGTCAAAGCAGCAGGTGCTCAGTTTCTACGTGGAGGAGCGTACAAACCCCGTACTTCACCCTATGCTTTCCAAGGACATGGAGAGAGTGCTCTAGGTTTGTTGGCTAAAGCAAGAGAAGCCACTGGACTGGGGATTATCACAGAAGTGATGGATACCGCCGATCTAGAAAAGGTTGCTGAAGTGGCAGATGTCATCCAAATTGGTGCTCGCAATATGCAGAATTTCCCACTGCTAAGAAAAGTGGGACCTATTGGTAAACCCGTTCTCTTAAAGCGAGGATTATCAGCCACTATTGAAGAATGGCTGATGGCGGCTGAGTATATTTTAGCTTCTGGTAACCCAAATGTTATTCTGTGCGAACGAGGTATTCGTACCTTTGACCAAAAATATACTCGCAACGTTCTCGATCTCTCTGTACTTCCCGTGTTGCGTACATTAACTCATTTGCCTATCATGATTGACCCCAGCCATGCTACAGGTAAATCAGAATTTGTACCCTCAATGGCAAAAGCTGCGATCGCGGCTGGAACAGATTCCTTAATGATAGAAGTTCACCCCAATCCAGCAAAAGCTTTATCAGATGGTCCTCAGTCTTTAACATTTGAAGGATTTGAGAAACTCATGCAAGAGATAACTCCTCTAGCTCAATTCTATGGTCGTTGGAACAGATTACCTTTTGCAGTAGCAACACCAGCAAACCTTTCCAGAAGTTTTTCAACCCCATATTTCTAATTTTGGATTTTAGATGCGTGGATTTTGGATTGAAGATTAATGATTAATTATCAATCCAAATGACAAATCCTTAATCACCAATCCAATCCCCAATCTAAAATCCCAAATCCCAAATCCGTTAATCCAAAATCCACGCATCTAAAATCCCAAATCCCAAATCCCAAATCCGTTAATCCAAAATCCCAAATCCAAAATCCAAAATCCATTAATCCAAAATCCAAAATCCACGCATCCAAAATCGTTAAGAGGTAAAATCGGTGTATCTAGATATTCATTGCTACACAACCAACGGCGGAATTTTTGTGTCTCGCTCTGTAACTAAGACTTCCATTGAAACTGGTATTGAAGAAGTTTTACTACGTCTTGACTCCCAACGCGGAGGTGTGCTAAAGAGTAGCTACGAGTATCCCGGACGTTACAAAAGATGGGAAATTGGTTTTGTCAATCCACCGCTAGAACTGGCGACTCGGGATAACTCCTTTACAATTACAGCACATAACGAGCGGGGTATGGTTTTGCTGCCTTATCTAGGAGAACTCCTTGGTAAAAACCCATACTTGCAAAAAGTTCACAGAGAACACAATCATGTAACTGGCTCTGTTCGACCAACACAACAGTTTTTTGCAGAGGAAGAAAGAAGTAAACAACCGTCCGTCTTCAGTATTGTGCGAGAATTATTACATACATTCCAAAGCCCTGAAGACGAGCACTTGGGACTTTACGGTGCTTTTGGCTATGATTTGGTTTTTCAATTTGAACAAATGCCCAAGCGCATAGAACGTGCTGATGACCAACGAGATTTATTACTGTATTTACCTGATGAAATAGTTATTGTTGACCACTATTTACAAAGCGCATTCCGTTTGCAGTACGAATTTGTGACTCAGTATGGTAGCACTCGCGGTTTACCTCGTACAGGTGAAGTCATTGATTATCGAGGGAAACGCCTGACGCCGGATAAAACTTCTGACCATGAAAAAGGTGAGTATGAAAATCAAGTAGAAACAGCCCTTGATTACTTCCGCCGTGGCGATTTATTTGAAGTTGTACCCAGCCAAAGCTTCTTTCAAGCTTGCGAAGAGCCTCCCACCCAGCTATTCCGAACATTGCAGCAAATTAATCCCAGCCCTTACGGATTCATTTTCAATCTTGGTGGAGAGTATTTGATTGGTGCATCGCCGGAAATGTTTGTAAGAGTAGAAGGCAGACGTGTTGAAACTTGCCCGATCAGTGGTACAATCAAGCGCGGAAAAGATGCTATTGATGATGCCGCTCAAATTCAAAAGCTGCTTAACTCTCGCAAAGACGAATCTGAATTAACAATGTGTACGGACGTAGATCGCAACGA
>NZ_WJFC01000036.1 GCF_009725235.1 Scytonema sp. UIC 10036 | reverse complement strand
CTCAGATGTGTATAACACACAGAGAATAATCTTTTTCTTCAATAAGAGCATCGACCAAAAAGCGAGTCATGTAACTATTAAAAGCATTTACAGTTACAAACGTAATGACTAGTATTATTAGGAGAATAAGTGCTCCCCATGCGCGAATCACATCTGAAAATGCTCTTTTCCCTGGCGAGGTTGGATACCAATAAGGCCCTGCGATCGCTTTTACACTGTTCCAAAATCGAGTAAAACCTGAATAAGTATCCGTTAAGGGTTGATTTTGAATAACTTGGGTTGGCATATTTTACAAATCAACGTAAATTTTTTATAATGAGATCTTATGCTTTTTGATGTAGAATCACAACTAATAAGTATTAGACATTTCCAGAAATGAAACGGGGAACGGAGGCAACCCCTGCACGGCGCTGCTCTTTGTAACGCACTGCTAAGGGCTATACAAACCAAGTCCGCAAGGCAAGGACTTAATTGAAGCCTGCGTAGCGCCCTCTTTGTTTATATAGCAAGAGAATTCTATTCTGAGGGCAACGTGCCAAAATCGGACGCTCCCATTAAACGAACGTCTCTTAAATTTTTGCTTGTGCTTTTTGGATGCAACCTTTCAACCTCTCAGCTAAGACCTGAACGTGGGGTTGAGTCATCATTGTCACATGGTCGCCCGGAACAAATTGGATATCTACTGGTTCGCTAGAAAACGCGCTCCACCCCCAGACTAAATCCTGTAAAAGCTCATAGTTTTTTAACTGAGCAGGCTCTAGTTTTTCGGGATCGACAGCCTCTAGATAATCCATGTCGCTGGCGCGAAAAAGAGTAATTGGGAGAGGATTGACCTGTTGTGGTGCATACTCATGGAAAGCTTGATATTCAATCTTTAAAACTTGCGACAACCGTTTCAAATCTGTGGTGGTATAGGCATCGGGAGGTATAACCTCAAGTCTTTTCAAATAATCGAGAACATATTTAAGTTGCTCGTCAGGAGTTAAAGAGAGGAGCGGCTCGGTTTCCATTTCCAAATCCTTTGAAAACGCCAGTTGTAAAAGTTTGGCAGTTTGAATCAGCCAATGAACATCATCTATTTCAACTGGCTTTGCTAGAGGAACTGGTCCCACAGAGTCAATAATGGCAATTAGAGCTATCTCCTCTCCCTGACGTAGTAACTGCTGCGTTATTTCAAACGCAACTCTAGCGCCAAAAGAATGCCCGCCTAAGAAGTAAGGACCTTTGGGCTGCACGGCTTTTATTGCTTCAATATATTCAGCAGCTATCTCCTCAACTTGCCTGAAAGTCACTAATTCTCCATCCCCACTTTGAGTTTGGAAACTATAGAACGGTTGGTCTGAACCGAGACCACGGGCTAAGTTATGGAAGTAGAACGGATAGCCACCGCCTGGAATACAGAAGAAAGGTGGGTTAGAACCAGTTGACTGAATTGCAACCAAGGGAGACGAACTAAAAGTATTCGCATTTTTTTGTAACAATCCTGCCAAGTCTTCAATTGTAGGGTGTTGCAAGAAAATGGGTAAGGGGATATCTTTACCAAACTGCTGTTTAACTTGAGACATTAAGTAGGAAGCTAATAGGGAATGACCACCTAAGTCAAAAAAGTTATCTTTTACCCCCACTAAGTCAACCTTGAGAATGTTTGACCAGATTTGCACCAGTTGCAGTTCCACAGTATTCCGGGGAGAAACAAATGTGTCTGAATTACTGGAGTTAACAGGTGTTGGCAAGGCGCGGCGGTCTACTTTACCGTTGGGGGTAAGCGGTAAAGACTCCAAGATGACTATTGCATTAGGTATCATGTAGTCTGGCAGCTTTTTCTTGAGGAATTGCCGCAGTTCGCTTACTGTGGGTGTTTGCTCTGGTTGCGGTACGATGTAAGCGACTAGAAGTTGATGACCGTTCGGATTTTGAAGACCGATGACGACAACTGAGCGGACTAGGGGATATTGGCTCAGTACAGTTTCAATTTCTCCCAACTCAATGCGGAAGCCCCTGACTTTCACTTGGTTGTCGATACGCCCCAAGTATTCTATGTTGCCATCCGGCAAGTAACGTGCTAAATCCCCAGTTTTGTAGAGGCGTTCTCCTCCCCTGCTTCTGAAGAAGGGGTTGGGGATGAATTTTTCTTGTGTCAATTCCGGGCGGTTGAGGTAGCCGCGTGCTAATCCTGCTCCACCGATGTGCAATTCTCCTGGTACACCAATTGGTACTGGTTGAAGGTATTGGTCGAGGATGTAGATTTGCGTGTTCGCGATCGCTCGCCCAATGGTCACTGAGGCAGTTGTCCCTTTTTCGATCGCGCTAAATGTCGAGTAAGTGGTATCTTCTGAAGGTCCATAGAGATTGAAGACACGCTCGACTTGACTGTGCTGATAGATTTGCTGTACCAGTTGATTTTGCAGAGCTTCCCCTGCTAAATTCACCGTGCAGATTTGTTTGGGTAAATTATTTTCTTGAATTAATTGTGCGATCGCACTGGGAACTGTATTAATGAGAGTGACAGAGTTGGCTGCGGCAATGGTAGGTAAATACAATGCATTTTGAGCTAAGATGACTTTTCCGCCAGTGCTCAGAGTCACAAACAATTCAAAAACCGAGAGGTCAAAACAAATTGAGGTTGAAGCTAAAACACCAGCCAGCTCGTGGGGTGTAAAAACCGATTGCGCCCAACTCACCAAAGCGACTGGACTGTGATGCTCAATGGCTACTGCTTTTGGTTTTCCTGTGGAGCCGGAAGTATAGAGTACGTAAGCTAAGTTTGATGGTTTTACTGTACTTGCGAAGGGAATTTTGTTGGTTAGGGTCAACTCCTGAGAGTCAGTATCCAAATAGACAATTTGAGCTTTGTGTTCGGGTATTCTAGTTTCAAGATGCTGTTGAGTTAACAAAACTCTGATTTGAGCATCAATAAGCATAAAGCTTAAGCGTTCGGTGGGATACTCAGGATCGAGCGGTACATAAGCACCACCCGCCTTGAGAATCCCTAACAGTCCCACAACCATCTCTAGAGAGCGCTCCACACAGATTCCTACCAGCACATCAGCTCCCACTCCCAAAGACTGCAAGTCATGCGCTAACTGGTTAGCACGCGAGTTCAACTCACCATAAGTCAGTTTTTGGTCTTCAAAAACAACTGCTACTGCATCGGGGGTACGTGCCACCTGCTCTTCAAATAAGGAATGGATACACTTATCTTGGGGATAATCTGCCTGAGTATCGTTCCACTCAACTAATAACTGCTGTTGCTCGGCTTCTGTTAATATTGGCAATTGGAAAATTTGCTTCCCAGGATTTGCCACAATACCTTCAAGCAAGGTTACAAAATGAAGAGCCATGCGCTCAATTGTGGTGCTCTCAAACAAGTCAGTATTGTATTGCCAGCACAGTTGTAAAACAGACTTAGCTTCCATCACCATTAAATTCAGATCGAAGTCTGCACCCCTTTGATGTCCGAGCAAGTAAGGTTCCATCAGGAGCCTTTGTTCTTGGCTGTGCAATGAATTTTCTTTTGATTCACACCAACGTTGTGGTTGCCAAGTGAAACTGACTTGACACAAAGGAGAACGACTTGGATCTTGCTGTTGCTGGAGTTTTTCTACTAAGAGAGAAAAAGGATAATCTTGGTGCTTTTGGGCTTCTTCAACTGTATTGCTGACTTGAGCGAGAAATTCTGTGAATGTGGCGTTTTCTTGTATAGAAGTTCGTAAAACAATTAGGTTAACGAAGTAGCCTACAATCTCTTTAAAATCTCCACCCCACCTACCTCTCATTGGGCTTCCTATAAGGATGTCTTTTTGATTGGTGTAGCGGTAAAGTAGCACGTAAAATGCTGTTAACAGAATCCGATAAAGACTTGTTCCAGTCGTTAGAGCTAAACTTTTGAGTTTTTTAATTAACTGTTCATCTAGTGGTGAAATATATCCCGTCCCTTGATAAGTCCGTAATGGAGGGCGGGGTTTGTCTGCGAGTAAATTCAAAATTGGTAACTCACCAGCTAATTGTTTTTGCCAGTATTGCCAAAGTTGTTCTCCCCTCGAACTCGATAACATTTCTGACTGCCATTTAACAAACTCTAGATAAGAGTTATTCCCGTTCAAATAATTAGTTACTTCTGTCTGCTCTTGACTTTGCTCAATTTCATTAGCATATAAAGCTTGAAATTCACTCAGCAGTAAATCAAAAGACCACAGATCGCCTGCAATGTGGTGCATTGTTAGCAATAAAACGTGTTCTTTGACTGAGCGAGTCAATAAATTAACCCTCAAAACTGAATCTTTTTCTAGGTTAAAAGGACGGTCAGTCTCAGCAAATATTTTCTCTATTAAGTAATTTTCACTCCAATTAGAAGCATCTGTTACTTGGATATTTAATTTTTGTTCTTCATTTAGAAGCTGAACTGGTTCGCCGTCATGGTTAGTATATGTAGTTTTGAGTATAGGATGATAGTCAAAAATTTTTGACCAGACACGCATGAAAGCTGCAATATTTAAATATGAGTTAATTTTTACGGTAATAAATATATTATAAGCAACGCTCTCGGTCCCCATTTGGTATATAAACCACATTGCTTTTTGACCATAGGAGAGCGGGTAAGTCTTTTTTATAATTTCGTTCATTGAACTATCCTAAAACCTTTCTATCTTGAATCGATCGTTAAGAGGTTGTTTGAAAAGTTGTTGGCTGTGATTTTAACTACATTATTACCCCCTTAGTCCCCCTTGTAAAGGGGGGAACCAGAAAATTCGTGTTCCCTCCCCTTTATAAGGGAGGGTTAGGGTGGTAAAAAAATATTTGATACATCAATCATGACTTTTAAAACATCCTCTCAGTACTTAGAAACATCTTTGTATTTAGATGTTTGCTTGTGCTTGCTCGATGCAAGCTTTTAACCGTTCGGCTAAGACTTGAACGTGGGGTTGAGTCATCATCGTCGTATGGTTACCTGGGATAAACTGGACATCTACTGGTTTGCTAGAAAATGCATTCCATCCCCAGGCCAAGTCCTGTGAAAGCCCAGCGTTTTTTATCTCAGGTGGCTCTTGTTGATAATACTCGCTGGCGCGAAAAAGAGTAATTGGGATGGGCTTGACCTGTTGTGGTACATACTCATAGAAAGCTTGATTGTCAGCTCTGAAAGTTTGCATCAAACGCTTCAAATATGTAGTGGTACAAGCATCGGGAGGCAGAATGTCAAGTATTTTCAAGTAATCGAGAACATAGTTAACTTGTGCGTCAGGAGTTAAAGATAGGAGTGGCTCGGTTTCCATTTCCAAATCTTTTACGAACAGCATTTGTAAGATTTTGACCATTGAAATCAGCAAATTAGTATCATTCATTTCTTCTGGCTTTGCCAGAGCGATCGGTGGTAGGGTATCAAAAATGGCAACTAAAGCCACCTCTTCTCCCTGACTCAGTAACTGTTGCGCTATTTCAAACGAAATTTTCCCGCCAAAAGAATGTCCGCCTAAGAAGTAGGGACCTTTGGGCTGCACGGCTTGTATTGCTTTAAGATATTGGGCAGCTATATCCTCAACTTGCTTGATGGTTTCTGATTCTCCATCTCCACCCAGGGCTTGGAAACTGTAAAACGGTTGCTCTGAACCGAGACAACGGGCTAAGTTATAGAAGTAGAACGGATAGCGACCAGCGCCCGGAATACAGAAGAAAGATGGGTTGGAACCAGTTGGCTGAATTGCAACCAAGGGAGACGAACTCAAAGCATTCGCATCTTTTTGTAACACTTCTGCCAATTCTTCAATTGTGGGATTTTGGAAGAGGATGGCTAAGGGGATATCTTTACCAAACTGCTGTTTGATTTGAGCGATTAAGTAGGGAGCTAATAAGGAATGACCGCCTAGATCGAAAAAGTTATCTTTTACTCCCACTAAATCAACCTTGAGAATTTTTGACCAGATTTGCACCAGTTGCAGCTCTATAGTATTCCGGGGAGACACAAATGTGTCCGAACCATTGGGGTTAAACGGTATCGGTAAAGCGCGGCGGTTTACTTTGCCAGTGGGGGTAAGCGGTAGAGACTCCAAGAGGACTATTGCACTTGGAACCATGTATTGTGGTAACTTTTCCTTGAGGAAGCGTAGCAGTTCGCTCGCTGTGGGTGTCTGCTCTGGTTGCGGTACGATGTAAGCGACTAGGCGCTTATCACCAGGAGTATCTTCACGAGCGATGACGCAAGATACTTGCACATCCTCATGTTGGCTTAGGACTGCTTCAATTTCGCTCAATTCGATGCGGAAGCCACGAATTTTCACTTGGTTATCAATGCGTCCTAAGTATTCGATATTACCATCTGGCAGATAACGAGCTAAATCCCCAGTTTTGTAGAGACGTTCTCCACCCCTGCTCTCCTGCTCTCCCTTCGGGTTCGCAGTCGCCTGCGGAGGGAAACCCTCCCGCAGCGCTGTCTCACCTGCTCTCCTGTTTCTAAAGAAGGGGTTGGGGATGAATTTTTCTACTGTTAACTCTGGGCGGTTGAGGTAGCCGCGTGCTAATCCCGCACCACTAATGTACAATTCTCCTGGTACACCCACGGGTACAGGCTGTAAATACCGATCCAGGATGTAGATTTGGGTGTTGGCAATTGGACTGCCAATGGGAGGAAGTAGCGGCCAAGTGTCCACTGAATCTCTCAACGTAAAACTGGTGACAACATGGCACTCAGATGGACCGTAATGATTTTGCAGTGTACAGTCACTTAGCTGACTAAACCAGTTGGAAATTGCTGGAGTAATCTGTAACTGTTCGCCACCAACAATTATTTCTCGCAGATGACTAGTCACTGATTCACTCCCAACCGCTGCCTCGGCTAGTTGCTGTAAACCCACAACGGGAAGAAGCACTCTTTCAACAGCTTGTTCTTGAAGGACACCCAATAAAGCCAATGGTTCCCGACGCAATTCCTCCTTAATCAATATCAATGTACCTCCAGAACACCAGGTTGGTAGCATTTCTTGAAAGGAGAAATCAAAGCTGATTGGAGCAAATTGCAGAGTTCTGACTCCATGAGAAATTGTCGTATTTTGCATTTGCCACCAGATCAGATTGCAAAGCGCAAACTGATTCATTGCTACACCCTTAGGTTGACCTGTGGAACCCGAAGTGTACATTACGTAAACCAAGTTATGCCCTTGCACGCCAGAGATGAGATTCTCCTGACTCCACTGGGAAATTTCTTGCCAATCTCTGTCTAAGAAAACAAGTTGTGCTTGATGCGAAGGTAGTTTCTCAACGAGATGCTGTTGAGTGAGCAGCACTCTTGCTCGAGCATTTTCAAGCATAAAACGCAAACGCTCAGTGGGATACTCGGGATCGAGCGGAACATAAGCCCCTCCCGCTTTGAGAATACCAAGTAGTCCCACCAGCATCTCAAAGGATCGCTCCATATAAATACCCACCAGCACATCGGCTCCCACTCCCATTGACTGCAAGTAATGCGCCAACTGATTAGCACGACAGTTCAACTGCTGATATGTCAGTTGTTTGTCTTCAAACACAACTGCCACAGCGTGGGGGGTACGCGCTACCTGTTCTTCAAATAAGTCTGCGATAAATTTATTTTGAGGATAATCTACTTCAGTTCGATTCCACTCAACTAATAACTGCTGTAACTCCGATTCTGTCAACAGAGGAAGAGAGGAAATTTGTTGCTGTGGATTGGTGACAATTGCCTGTAGCATTGTGACAAAATGCCCTAGCATCCGACTAATCGTCGAATCCTCAAATCGACTAGTATCGTATATAACTCTCAGCAATAATTGTTCCCCAGAGGCAGCGACAACTGTTAGAGGATAATTTGTTTGTTCGATGGCCTCAAAATTGGAGATCGAAAAACTGCGATTATCTTTTAAAACAGCATTATCTACCGGATAATTCTCAAAGACGACAATGCTTTCAAACAAAGACGTACCTTTAGGAACATCACTTAGACCCTGAATTTCTACCAATGAGCTATAAGAAAATTGCTCGGACTCTAACTGTTGCGCTTGTAAATCCTTCAATAAACTCAACAGTTCAGTTTTTTGAGCTATCTGTATTCGCACAGGTAAAGTATTAATAAATACTCCCACTATTGACTCTACACCAACAAGAGAGGGCGGACGACCGGAGACAGTGACACCAAATACCACATCTGTTTGAGAACTGTAACGAGATAGCAGCAATCCCCAAGTTGCTTGCACTAAATTACTAATAGTCAATTGATGTTGTCGGGCAAAAGACACTACAGCATCTGTTTGTGACACAGTTAACTGAATTTGTTGTTCTTTATAACTGGAATTGTCTTCCCTCATTGACAATGGTTTCTCTACAGTTAATGGCGTGGGGGAAGTAAAACCAGTAAGTTTTTGTTGCCAAAATTGAGCAGCAAGAGATTTATTTTGTTGCTGTAACCATGCGATGTAGTTGCGGTAGTTGGTAGTTCCAAGCTGAGGTAAGCTTTCTCCCTGAGAAATTGCTTGATAACACTCCAACAAGTCTTTGAACACCAAAGGTAAAGACCAACCATCTAGTAGTATGTGATGATGGCACCAAACAAACTGATAAGTATTCTCATCCATCTGTAGCAGATGTAGGCGCATCAATGGCGCTTGCGACAGTTGGAAACCCTGTTGCCTCTCAGAATCAAGAAAAGTCTCTAATTGTTGTTGCTGCTCTACAGGAGATAGCGATCGCCAGTCATAAGTAAGGAGCTTCACATCCACCTGTTGATACACGACTTGCAGGGGTTGGCTTAAAGACTCCCAAGCGAAAGCCGTGCGGAAGATGGAATGCCTTGCTACGATTTGCTGCCATGCTTGCTCAAAGGTTTTTACATCTACAGAACCTGTTAAAGTGCAAATTATTTGCTCAACATATACACCTGAGTTAGGAGCTAACAAACTTTCAAACAGCATCCCCTCTTGCATTGAAGATAAGGGATAAATATCCTCAATATTTTGCCAATTGCTTTGTAGTTGTGGTTTGAATGCTATTCCTGCCAAAACTCCATCCAACTGTTGTTGGTTAAGTTTGATTAATGGGAAATCTGTTGGCGTATAACCTGCATTTTCCGGCGCTAAACAATGAGTAATTAAAGAGCGGAACGTTTCGACAAATTCAAGAGCAATCTTCTCAATGGTTTTGTGCTGATGAATATTGCTGCTATAGGTCCAATCTATCTGTAGGCGTTCGTTTGTAATGATGGCATTAATGTCTAAAAGATTTGGACGCAAACCTTGTAAACTCTGGCTCAGTCCGCTAGACTCTGTAGCCAATTGCATCACAGACGATGTATTGACAACTTGCGTAAATTGACCCAAATAGTTGAAGCTAATCTCTGCAGTTGGAACTGTCTGTAGTTGGGCGCTGATTTGTGCTTCTACATTTAGATAGCGTAATAACCCGTAACCAATACCTTTGTTAGGAATCGCCCGTAATTGTTCCTTGACAGATTTTAACACCTGACCGATATTATCTAGGTCAATTCCTTCAAGTTTTAAAACTACCGGGAAGAGCGTTGTAAACCAACCGACTGTGCGTGATAAGTCTACACTCTCGACAATATCTTCCCGCCCGTGACCTTCTAAGTTGAATAACACCGATTGAGAGTTAGTCCATCTGCTCAATACCAAAACCAAAGCTGTCAATAAGACATCATTAATTTGTGTTTTATAAGCTTTGGGAACATCTTGCAGGAGTGACAAAGTTTGGGCTTCATCTAATGAGACTGTTACCGTATGAGCAGATGCAACTGTGTTTGCTCCTTGTGCTATGTCTACTGGTAGCGGAGCGACTTCGGACTCAGATGCACTCAACCAATAAGCCAGTTCTGATTTCAACACTTCTGTTTGGGCATATTCCACTAGCCGATTAGCCCAATCTTTGAACGATGTCGTTTTCGCAGGGAGTTGAATGGCTTGACCTGTTTCTAGTTGCTGATACCCTGTGAGCAAATCTTCTAACAATATCCGCCAAGACACACCGTCTACGACTAAGTGGTGAATCACTATTAGTAATCGTGCTGGTGAGTCATTCCCCAACCAGAAAAAGCCGACAGCTACCAAATTTTTTGACAAATTCAAACTTGCCTGTAATTGATTAGCGATGGTTTCAATGGTAGTTGATAGCTCACTTTGTGAGACTGTGGATAAGTCGAAACGAGAGATAGCAACTTGCTCGGTTGGTTCTGCATGAGTCTGCTGCCAAGTTCCCTCTTCAAGAGTAAATCGTAAGCGCAGAGCATCGTGGTGTAAGAGCAATTTCTGCCAAACTTGCTCTAATATCTCTAGCTTGAAATTAGGGGGAACTGTCAGTAGAACTGATTGATTAAAGTGGTGCTTTTGTGGGAATTCCTGCTCAAAAAACCAATTTTGAATGGGTGTTAACGGTGATATCCCACTCACTAATCCTTGTTCAATTGAAAGTGCTTTTGTTGTGAAAGTGACTGTAGCTAATTCAGCGATTGTTTGATGGGCAAAGAGTTGTTTGACTGTCAGTTCTATTCCAGCCTGTTTTGCTCGAGTGATGATTTGAATGCTGAGGATAGAATCTCCACCGAGTTCAAAGAAGTTATCATGTATGCCTACAACCGGAACTCTAAGAACTTGCGCCCAAATTTGAGCCAATTTTTCTTCTATTGGGGTGCGAGGTAGTACGATCTCGTTTTCTATTCCAGTGCGTGATTCTGGTACTGGTAGGGCGCGACGGTCGATTTTGCCGTTGGGGGTGAGTGGTAGGGACTCCAAAATGACTATTGCCTTTGGAACCATGTAATCTGGTAGCTTTTCCTTTAAGAACTCACGGACTTGGCTGACTGTGAGTGTCTGCTCTGGTTGCGGTACGATGTAGGCGACTAGGCGCTTATCTTGGGGATTATCTTCACGGGCGATGACCACACATATTTGCACTTGGGAATGTTGGCTCAGACAAGCTTCGATTTCTCCCAATTCAATGCGGAAGCCACGAATCTTCACTTGATTGTCAATGCGCCTCAAGTATTCTATGTCGCCATTCGGTAGATAACGGGTTAAGTCTCCGGTTTTGTAGAGGCGGGAACCAGGGTCAGTGCTGAATGGGTTAGAGATGAATTTCTCTTGTGTCAATTCGGGACGGTTGAGGTAGCCAACAGTCAAGCCAACACCCGCGATGTGTAACTCTCCCGGCACACCAATCGGTACTGGTTGCAGATGAGAGTCTAAAATGTAAACTTTTGTGTTGTCAATTGGGCGACCAATGGTGGGCGAGTTCTGCTTTTGGTTATGCATTACCAACCCAGAAGTTGTAACTACACTATTCTCAGTCGGACCATAATTATTCACTACCTCAAACAGGATTGCATCCGAGCGATAGTGATGAAGCTTATCCCCGCCAGTCAAGATGCAACGCAAAGCTAAACTTTGGGTCGTCCATTCCAAAGACAATAACTCCTGTGCCACTGGCGTTGGCACAAAAGCGATGGTAATTTGATTTTCGATTAACCACTCACGCAGATTGACTGGCGAGGTCAAGAGATCGGATTTGACCAGGTAGATACAAGCACCTGCACTCAGGTACGGCCATAATTCCCAGATCGCCGCGTCAAATGCCGTGCCTGCCATTTGGGTGGCTTTGTCGTTGTTGGTGACGTTAAACGCACGCTGATGCCATTTGACTAAATTTAACAATCCGCGATAGGCGATGGGTACTCCCTTGGGTGTGCCTGTCGAACCAGAAGTATAAATGACATAAGCCAAATCAGTTGCTTGTCTGCTCGTGAGCGGATTCGCTTGGGGTAAGTGAGAAATAAACTGCCAATCGGTGTCTAAACAAACAACTCTTGCCGGATGCTCGGGTAGATGCTCGGCTAATCTGTCCGCGAGTCTTTGCTGTGTCACGAGCATCTCAACCCGTGCATCCACAAGCATGAAATTCAGACGCTCAATTGGGTACTCAGGAGCGAGTGGTAAATAAGCACCACCCGCCTTAAGAATGCCCAGTAGTCCCACCACCATCTCAATGGAGCGCTCCATATAAATACCCACCAGCACCTCGCCGGACACTCCCAACGACTGTAGGTAATGCGCTAACTGATTGGCACGATTATTCAATTGCTGGTAGGTGAGTTGTTGATTTTCAAACACCACTGCCACCGCATCTGGGTTGCGCTTGACTTGCTCCTCAAATAATTGATGGATACAGAGATCTTGGGGGTAGTCCACTTCAGTGCGATTCCACTCCACCAATAACTGCTGTTGCTCCGATGGTGTCAGTAAAGGCAATTGAGAGATTCGCTCAGTTGGATTCGCCACAATGGCCGAGAGTAAAGTGACAAAATGACCCGTCATCCGCTCAATGGTGCTGCGCTCGAACAAGTCACTGTTGTACTCCCACCCGCCCACAAGTCCGGTGCGGGTATTCTCCATCACTAAAGTGAGGTCAAATTTGGCCGTGGCGCTTTCGATGGGCAAATGACCAATTGTTAACCCACTTAACTCGAAGTCCGACATGGGGGCATTTTGAAGGACAAACATCACCTGGAACAGTGGTGTATGACTGAGATCCCTTTCTGGCTGCAATGCTTCCACGAGCATTTCAAACGGTAAGTCTTGATGAGCATAAGCATCAAGCGCCATTTCCCGAATTTGGGGCAGTAGTTCGTCAAAGCTGGGGTCTCCGGAGACATCAGTACGCAACACTAAAGTATTGACAAAAAAGCCAATTAACCCTTCTATCTCTGAGCGCTCGCGATTGGCAATGGGCGAACCCACCAAAATGTCTGTTTGTCCCGTGTAGCGGTACAGTAAGACCTTAAACGCCGCTAACAGGGTCATGAACAGCGTCACTCCTTGGGACTGACCTAGCTGAGTGAGTTTTTGAGTTAACTCCATTGAGAGTTCAAACTCAACATATGCTCCCGCAAAAGTCTGTACCGCAGGTCTGGGTCGGTCTGTAGGGAGTGGCAAGAATGTGGGTGCTGAGGCTAGTTGTTCGCGCCAGTAGGAGAGTTGGCTTTGCAGGACTTCCCCAAGCAACCATTGTCTTTGCCATAAAGCGAAATCTGCGTACTGAATCGGCAGTGGTACTAAAGGAGAAGGTTGACCTTGAGAGTAAGCATTGTACAGTGCTGTTAATTCTTCGACCAACACACCTAATGACCAACCATCACTGACAATGTGATGCATACACCCTAATAACAGGTGTTCTGTCTCGGACAGTACGACTAATGTTGCTCTGATTAATGGTTCTGTTGCTAAATTAAATGGTTGAAGTGCTTGTTGTTGCGTTAAAAGCTGAGATTGTCTTTCCTTTTCGCTTGTCGATAAATGCTGCAACTCAACAACTGAGACTGTCCAATTCGTTGCTGTGTGAATGACTTGTGATGCTTGTCCATCTACGGTAACGAAGTTGGTGCGTAATGCTTCATGGCGATGAATGATTTCAATGAAGCTTTGTTGTAGCGCGGCTACTTGGAGAGTTCCTTCTAAGCGCAAAGCGAAGGGAATATTATATGAAGCACCTTGAGGTTCTAACTGGTCTAAAAACCACAAACGCTGCTGAGCATAAGACAGGGGTAGTTCTGCATCTGTTTGTCTGGGCAAAATGGGCGGTGCAGAAGCTGAGCCTTGTTGCTGCAACTGTTGAATGTTTTGCGACAAGGCAGCGATTGTTGGCGTCGCAAATAAGCTCCGCAATGGTAGCTCTACTTTCAGGCTGGTGCGGATGCGGGAGATCAGTTGCATTGCTAGCAACGAATGTCCCCCCAGTTCAAAAAAGCGATCGTGAATGCCTACACGCTCAACTTTGAGAACTTGTGTCCAAATCAGTGACAGGATTTCTTCAACCGGAGTCCGTGGGGCAACATATCGGTCGGAGAATTCACTACTGATGTCTGGTGCTGGTAGAGCGCGACGGTTCACTTTGCCGTTGGGGGTTAACGGTAAAGACTCTAAGATGACGATCGCACTTGGAACCATGTATTCCGGTAATTTGGCAGAAAGGAACTCACGGATTTGGCTGATTTTTGGTGTCTGCTCTGGTGGCGGTACAATGTAGGCGACTAAACGTCGATCGCCTGGGTTGTCTTCGCGAACGATCGCGCAACAGACTTGCACATCCTCATGTTGGCTCAGGACTGCTTCAACTTCGCCCAACTCAATCCGGAAACCTCGAATTTTCACCTGGTTGTCAATGCGCCCCAAGTATTCGATATTACCATCTGGTAAATAACGGGCTAAGTCCCCGGTTTTATAGAGACGTTCTCCCCCCCTGCTCCCCTGCTCTTCTGCTCCCCTGCTTTTCGAGAAGGGATTGGGGATGAATTTCTCCTGTGTTAACTCCGGTCGGTTGAAGTAGCCCCGTGCTAATCCCGCACCACCGATGTGTAATTCTCCCGGTACTCCAATCGGTACTGGTTGCAAATGAGAGTCGAGGATATAAAATTGCGTGTTAGCGATCGCACGCCCGATGGAAATTACGCTCTGTTCGGATTCGAGTTGATAGACCGATGACCAAATTGTGGTTTCTGTCGGTCCGTAAAGGTTCCAGACACCAGCGCTCACACCACGCAATTGCTCGGCTAAATCTTTTGGTAACGCTTCACCCCCGCAAAGTATTTTCAGATGACTAAATTGATATTGTGCTTCTAAAAGTAATCTCCAAGTTGCTGGAGTCGCTTGCACCATCGTCGCTTGCGACTTCGAGAGCAAATCTACTAACTGTCTTCCATCTTGAGCCTGGTCGCGACGGGCGAGCGCTAATTTAGCACCCACAATCAGTGGCAGAAAAATTTCTAACGCGGCAATATCAAAGGCAATGGTGGTCACCCCTAGGAGTGTATCTTGTTGTGTAATTCCTGGTTGTTGTTTCATGGCATAAAGGAAATTACCAACAGACCGATGTGAAATTTGTACACCTTTGGGCTGACCTGTTGAACCGGAAGTATAAATGACATAAGCCAAGTCAGCCGAATCTCTTGTTGTACTCGGATTCTCCTGACTCCACTGAGAAATTTGTTGCCATTGAGTATCCAAACATACAAATTGTGGGGCACTGGTTGGGAGCAATTCCACAAGATGCTGTTGCGTGAGTAGCACGCTCACTCGCGCATCTTCTAAGATGAAGCGCAAACGCTCGGTGGGATATTCAGGGTCAAGGGGAACATAAGCCCCTCCCGCCTTGAGAATACCAAGTAGTCCCACGACCATCTCTATTGAGCGCTCAACACAAATCCCAACTAGCACATCGCTGGACACTCCCATTGAGCGCAAGTGATGCGCCAACTGATTAGCACGACAGTTCAACTGCTGATATGTCAGTTGTTGGTCTTCAAACACAACAGCCACAGCGTTGGGGGTACGCGCCACCTGCTCTTCAAATAAGTCTGAGATACATTTATCGCTGGGATAGTTTTTGCTCGTATTATTCCACTCAACTAATAACTGCTGTAACTCCAATTCTGTCAGCAAGGGAAGAGAGGAAATGGGTTGCTGTGGATTGGTGACAATTGCCTGTAGCATTGTGACAAAATGCCCCAGCATCCGGCTAATCGTCGAATCCTCAAATCGACTGGTATCGTATATTACCTTCAGCGACAATTGCTCACCAGAAGCAGCTAAAACCGTCAGAGGATAATTTGTTTGTTCAATACCCCAAACATTCGAGATCGAAAAACTGCGACGATCTTCTAGAACAGCATCATCTACCGGATAATTCTCAAAGATGACAATACTCTCAAACAAAGACGTACCTTTAGGAACATCACTTAGACCTTGAATTTCTACTAATGAGCTATGAGAAAATTGCTCGGACTCTAACTGTTGTGCTTGTAAATCCTTCAATAAACTCAGCAGTTCAGTTTTTTGATCGATCTGCATTCGCACAGGTAGAGTATTAATAAATACCCCTATTATTGACTCGACATCCGCAAGCGAAGGCGGACGACCAGAAACAGTGACACCAAACACCACATCTGTTTGCTGGCTGTAGCGCGATAGCAACAATCCCCAAGTCGCTTGCACTAAATTACTGATGGTCAATTGATGTTGTCGTGCAAAAGACACAACGGCATCTGTTTGTGACACAGTGAACTGAAAGTGTTGTTCGCTATAGCTGGAATGGGGCGATCGCATTGACAGTGGTTTCTCTACAGTCAACGGTGTGGGAGCACTAAAACCAGTCAGTTTTTGTCGCCAAAATTGAGCAGCAAGAGATTTATTTTGTTGCTGTAACCATGCAATGTAGTTACGGTAATTGTTGATTCCAAGCTGAGGTAAACTTTCCTCTTGAGAAATTGCTTGGTAACACTCCAATAGGTCTTTGAACACCAAAGGTAAAGACCAACCATCCAGTAGTATGTGATGATGGCACCAAACAAACTGATAAGTATTATCATCCATCTGTAGCAGATGTAGGCGCATCAATGGTACTTGTGACAGTTGGAAACCCTGTTGCCGTTCAGAGTTAAGAAAAGTCTCTAATTGCTGTTGCTGCTCTACAGGAGATAGCGATCGCCAGTCATAAGTGAGAAGCGTTACATCCACCTGCTGATAAACCACTTGCAGGGGTTGGCTTAAAGACTCCCAAACGAAAGCTGTACGGAAGATGGAATGCCTTGCCACCACTTGTTGCCACGCTTGCTCAAAGGTTTTTACATCTACAGAACCTGTTAAAGTGCAAATTATCTGCTGAAAATACACCCCTGAAGTGGGAGCTAACAAAGTTTCAAACAACATCCCCTCTTGCATTGAAGATAAAGGATAAATATCCTCAATCTTTTGCCAATTGCTTTGTAGTTCAGGTTTGAATGCTATTCCTGCCAAAACTCCATCCAACTGTTGCTGGTTAAGTTTGATTAATGGGAAATCTGTTGGCGTATAACCTGCATTTTCCGGCACTAAACAATGAGCAATTAAAGAGCGCAACGTAGCGACAAATTCAAGAGCAATCTTCTCAATGGTACTGGTCAAATGGATATTGTTACTGTATGTCCAATTTATCTGTAGCTGTTCGTTTGTAATGATGGCATTAATCTCTACTAGACTTGGGCGTGAATTTAGTAAACTCAAACTTTGTCCGCTAGACTCAGTTGCCAATTGCATCACAGATGATGTATTAGCAACTTGTGTAAATTGACCCAGATAATTGAAGCTAATTTCTGCAGTCGGTATTGTCTGTAGTTGAGCGCTGATTTGTGGTTCTACATTCAGATAGCGTAATAACCCATAGCCAATGCCTTTGTTAGGAATCGCCCGTAATTGTTCCTTGACAGATTTTAACGCTTGACCAATATTTTCTCGGTCAATTCCTTCAAGTTTTAAAATTACCGGGAAGAGCGTTGTAAACCAACCGACTGTGCGTGATAAGTCTACACCCTCGACAATATCTTCCCGCCCATGACCTTCTAGGTTAAACAACACTGACTTCGAGTGAGTCCATTGACTTAAAACCAGCACTAAAGCTGTTAGCAAGACATCATTAATCTGTGTTTTATAAGCTTTGGGAACATCAACTAACAGGGAATGGGTTTCTTGTGAGGTTAATGACACTGATACTGTACTAGCAGATGCAACTGTGTTCGCTCCTTGTGCTATGTCTACTGGGAGCGGAGCGACTTCGGACTCAGATGCACTCAACCAATAAGCCAGTTCTGATTTCAATTCTTCTGTTTGGGCATATTCCACTAGCCGGTTAGCCCAATCTTTGAACGATGTGGTTTTTGCAGGTAATTGAATGGCTTGACCTGTTTCTAGTTGCTGATACCCTGTGAGCAAATCTTCTAACAATATCCGCCAAGACACACCGTCTACAACTAAGTGGTGAATCACTATCAGTAATCGTGCTGGTAAGTCATTCCCAAACCAGAAAAAGCCAACAGCTACCAAATTTTCTGACAAATTCAAACTCGCCTGTAATTCATTGGCAGTGGTTTCAATGGTAGTTGATAGCTCACTTTGTGGAACTGTGGATAAGTCGAAACGAGAAATAGCAATGCTATCAGTAGGATTTGCATGAATTTGCTGCCAAGTTCCCTCTTCAAGAGTAAATCGCAAGCGTAGAGCATCATGATGTAACAGCAATTTCTGCCAGACTTGCTCTAATATTTCTAGATTGATATTAGATGGAACTGTCAGTAAAACTGATTGATTAAAGTGATACTTTTGTGGGAATTCCTGCTCAAAAAACCACTGTTGAATTGGTGTTAACGGTAATGCCCCACTGACTAATACTTGTTCAATTTCGAGTGCTTTTGTTGTGAAAGCGACTGCTGCTAGTTCGGCAATTGTTTGATGGGCAAAGAGTTGTTTGACTGTCAGTTCTATTCCAGCCAGTTTTGCCCGAGTGATGATTTGAATGCTGAGGATAGAATCTCCACCGAGTTCAAAGAAGTTATCGTGTATCCCTACCACCTCTACTCTGAGGACTTGCGCCCAAATCTGTGCCAATTTTTCTTCTATTGGGGTGCGAGGTAGTACGATCTCGTTTTCTATTCCTGTGCGTGATTCTGGTATTGGTAGGGCGCGACGGTCGATTTTGCCGTTGGGGGTGAGCGGTAACGACTCCAAAATGACTATTGTCTTTGGAACCATGTAATCTGGTAGCTTTTCCTTCAGGAAGCTCCGCAGTTCGCCGACGGTGGGTGTTACTTGTGGCTGCGGTACAACGTAGGCGACTAGGCGTCGATCGCTTGGAGTATCTTCGCGGATGATGACACAAGATGTTTGCACATCAGAATGTTGGCTCAGTACGGCTTCAATTTCTCTCAATTCAATGCGGAAACCCCTGACTTTCACTTGGTTGTCGATACGCCCCAAGTATTCTATGTTGCCATCCGGCAAGTAACGTGCTAAATCCCCTGTCTTATATAATTTTGACTTTTGATTTGTGACCTTAAAGTTGTCAAACGGGTTAACGATAAATTTCTCTTGTGTTAACTCTGGTTGGTTGAGATAGCCTCGCGCTAATCCCGCACCACCGATGTGTAATTCTCCCGGTACACCAATGGGTACTGGTTGCAAATTTTGGTCAAGGATATAAACTTGTGCGTTGGAAATTGGACGACCAATGGAAACTTTCTGGTCATTATGAGTGCATTTTGCTACTGTGGCACAGACACTGGCTTCTGTCGGTCCGTAGGCATTGAAGAAGTTTTTCAGAGCAGACCATTTTAGCATCAGTTCAACAGCACAGGCTTCACCCGCAACAACGATCGTTTGCAATGCCGGAAGTTCTTCCACAGGCAGAACTGCCAGCGCCGATGGTGGTAAGGTGACATGGGTAATACCATCGTTGCTTAATCGCTCGATTAAGGGCGTACCCGGCATTAGAGAGTCCTTTGTTCCCAGGTAAAGTGTTGCTCCTGAACCAAAAGCCATCAAGACTTCCCAGATAGAAGCATCAAAACTCAAGGAGGCAAACTGAAGAATTCGACTATCACAACGCAAGTCAAAAGTTTGAATTTGAGCTTGAGCTAAGTTGTATAATCCTCTATGCTCAACCATTACCCCTTTAGGTTTACCTGTGGTGCCGCTCGTGTAAATTACATTTGCTAGATTAAAAGCTGTGACAACCTGAGTAGGATTATCCTGTTTGTTTTGCAGAATTTCTTTCCAAACGTCATCCAAGCAAACCAGTTTTTCCTGATGCTCAAGTAGTTTGTTTACCAGATGCTTTTGGGTTAGCAGCACCTTAACCTGGGCATCAAGAAGCATGAAATTAAGACGTTCAGTTGGATATTCGGGGTCAAGTGGCACATAAGCCCCTCCTGCCTTAAGAATGCCAAGTAGTCCTACCACCATTTCAAGGGAGCGCTCAACACAAATACCAACTAGCACATCGGCTCCGACTCCTAATGACTGTAGGTAATGCGCTAACTGATTGGCACGACTATTCAATTGCTGGTAGGTCAGTTGTTGATTTTCAAACACCACTGCTACTGCATTTGGGTTGCACTTGACCTGCTCCTCAAACAATTCATGGATGCATAGATCGCAAGGATATTCTGCTTTAGTTTGATTCCACTCCACCAATAACTGCTGTTGCTCCGATGGTGTCAGTAAAGGCAATTGAGAGATGCGCTCTGTAGGATTCGCCACAATTGCCGATAGTAGGGTGACAAAATGACCTGTCATCCGCTCAATCGTACTGCGATCGAACAAGTCACTGTTGTACTCCCATCCGCCCAAGAGTCCGGTGTGAGTATTCTCCATTGCTAAGGTCAGATCGAACTTTGCTGTGGCAGTTTTGATGGGCAAATGATCGATCTTTAACCCACTCAACTCTACTTCCGATATGGGCGTATTTTGAAGCGCAAACATCACCTGGAACAGTGGCGTATGACTGAGATCCCTTTCTGGCTGCAATGCTTCTACAAGCATTTCAAACGGTAAGTCTTGATGAGCATAAGCATCAAGCGCCATAGACCTCAGGCGCGGTAGTAGTTCGTTAAAGCTGGGGTCTCCAGAGACATCTGTGCGTAACACTAAAGTATTGACAAAAAAGCCAATTAACCCTTCTATCTCTGAGCGCTCGCGGTTAGCGATGGGTGAACCCACCAAAATGTCTGTTTGTCCCGTGTAGCGGTACAGCAAGATATTAAACGCTGCTAACAGGGTCATGAACAGCGTTACTCCTTGGGACTGACTTAGCTTCGTTAGTTTTTGAGTTAGCTCCATTGACAGTTCAAACTCAATGTATGCTCCCGCAAAAGTCTGCACTGCTGGTCTTGGTCGGTCTGTAGGTAATGGCAAGAATGTGGGTGCTGAGGCTAGTTGTTGACGCCAGTAACTCAATTGACTTTGCAGGACTTCCCCTTGCAACCATTGTCTTTGCCACAAAGCAAAATCTGCATACTGAATTGGCAGTGGCACTAAGGGACAAGATTGACCTTTAGAGTAAGCATTGTACAGTGCTGCTAATTCAGAAATCAATACACCCATCGACCAGCCATCGCTGACAATGTGGTGCATACACACTAATAGCACATGTTCTGTCTCGGACAGTACGACTAATGTTGCTCTGACTAATACTTCTGTTGCTAAATTAAATGGTTGAAGTGCTTGTTGTTGCGCTAATGACAGAGAAGTTATTTCTTGTTCTGTAGGCGGTAAATGCTGCAAGTCAACAACCGATAATCTCCAATTCGTTGCTTCATGAATGACCTGTGAAGCTTGTCCATCTACGGTCATGAAGTTGGTGCGTAATGCTTCATGGCGATGAATGATTTCAATGAAGCTTTGTTCTAAGGCGGCTACTTGGAGAGTTCCTTGCAAGCGCAAAGCAGCAGGAATGTTGTAGAACGTACTATTTGGCTCGAACTGGTCTAAAAACCACAACCTTTGCTGAGCATAAGACAGTGGTAGTGCTGCATCTGTTTGTCTGGGCAAAATGGGTGGTGCAGAAGCTGAGTCTTGTTGCTGCAACTGTTGAATGTTTTGCGACAAAGAAGCAATTGTTGGCGCTGCAAATAAGCTCCGCAATGGTAGCTCAACTTTCAAGCTGCTACGCACGCGGGAGATGAGTTGCGTTGCGAGTAGCGAGTGTCCCCCCAGTTCAAAAAAGTTGTCGTGAATACCTACACGCTCGACTTTCAGGACTTGTGTCCAAATCAGTGACAGTATTTCTTCAACGGGAGTGCGAGGTGCGACATATCGCTCGGAGAATTCACTACTTGGCTCTGGTGCGGGTAGAGCGCGACGATCTACTTTGCCGTTAGGGCTGAGCGGTAGGGACTCTAAGATGACTATTGCACTTGGAACCATGTATTCCGGTAGCTCGCGCTTTAGGAATTCACGTAGTTGTCTGGTGGTCAGCGATCCATCACGAGGAACTAAATACGCTACTAAGCGTCTATCATCAGGAATATCTTCTCTGGCAACGACTACAGCTTGTTGTACTTGCGGGTGGGTGTTGAGGACTGTCTCAATTTCTCCAAGTTCAATGCGGAATCCGCGAATCTTGACTTGATTATCTATGCGACCAATGTATTCTATGTTGCCATCACTCAAGTAGCGCACTAGGTCGCCTGTTTTGTAAAGGCGTTCTGATTTGTCATCCGAGAAGGGGTTTGGGATGAATTTTTCATTGGTACGCTGTTCGTCATTAATGTAACCCATTCCCACGCCTACACCTGCTATACAAAGCTCACCGATCGCTCCTACTGGAACAATTTGTAAATTTGGATCGAGTATATAGAGCTTGACGTTGGGAATAGGTTTCCCTATGGGTATGGGTTTATTTAAAAATTCATTTGGTTGTTCTACTGTATAAGCTGAACAAACATCCGCACACTCAGTGGGTCCATAGCTATTAACTATTTTGGCAGAACAATCGGGAGAGTTTAACCAACTTAACAAACTAGGAATGGAAATCGGTTCTCCACCTAGAAATACATATCGGAGGGATTGGATTTTAGCAAAACTATCATCGCTAGATGTGAGGATTGAAGAGAAAGTACTTGGCGTACAATTAACCCAAGTGACTTGCTGCTTGGATATAACATCAAGAATATAAGCAGGATCGAATTCATCGGGAAGTAGATGTAATATTCCACCTACGATCAAAGGGGCAAATATATTTTTTTGAGTTAGGTCAAAACTTAGAGATGAAATCAGCACCGTGCTATCTGTAGAGGTAAATTGGTAATCTGTAATCATCCAATTTACCAAGTTAACAAAACCACGATGGTATACACCTGCTCCTTTGGGCTTACCTGTAGAGCCAGAAGTATAGATGATGTAAGCCAGGTTGTTAAATAGTATTTCTGCGATCGGGTTTTTGTCAGAATGCTTGGCGATCTGATGCCAATCGGTATCTAGACAAACTACAACAGCTTCATGCTTGGGTAAAATTTCTGTAAGCTGCTGTTGCGTTAACAACACCTTAACACCCGAATTCATCAACATATAACTTAATCTTTCTTGAGGATAAGCCGAGTCAAGCGGCATATAAGCCCCACCCGCTTTAAGAATCCCCAACAGTCCCACCACCATATCGAGCGATCGCTCAACACAAATACCTACCAGCACATTGGCTCCCACTCCCCTTGACTGCAAGTAATGCGCTAACTGATTAGCACGACAGTTCAACTGCTGATATGTCAGTTGTTGGTCTTCAAACACAACTGCTACTGCATTGGGAGTGCGTTTTACCTGCTCTTCAAATAATTGATGGATACATTTATCGCTTGGATAGTTTTTGCTCGTATCATTCCACTCAACTAATAACTGCCTTGACTCCGATTCTGTCAACAGGGGAAGAGAGGAAATTCGTTGCTGCGGATTGGTGACAATTGCCTGTAACATTGTGGCAAAATGCCCCAGCATTCGGCTAATCGTTGAATCCTCAAATCGACTGGTATCGTAGCTCATTTTCAGCAATAATTGTTCCCCAGACGCCGCTACAACCGTTAGAGGATAGTTTGTGTGTTCAATACCCCAAACATTTGAGATCGAAAAACTGCGACGATCTTCTAGAACAGCATCATCTACCGGATAATTCTCAAAGATGACAATGCTTTCAAACAAAGACATTCCTCTGGGAACATCACTTAAACCTTGAATTTCTACTAATGAGCTATAAGAAAATTGCTCGGACTCTAACTGTTGTGCTTGTAAATCCTTCAATAAACTCAGCAGTTCAGTTTTTTGAGCGATCTGCATCCGCATTGGTAGAGTATTAATAAATACCCCTACCATCGACTCTACACCAACAAGAGAGGGCGGACGACCGGAAACAGTCACACCAAACACCACGTCTGTTTGCTGGCTGTAACGCGATAGCAACAATCCCCAAGTCGCTTGCACTAAATTATTGACGGTTAATTGATGTTGTCGTGCAAAAGACACCACGGCATCTGTTTGTGGCACAGTCAACTGAATGTGTTGTTCGCTATAGCTGGAATGGGGCGATCGCATTGACAATGGTTTATCCACAGTCAATGGTGTGGGAGCGCTAAAACCAGTCAGTTTTTGTCGCCAAAATTGGGCAGCAAGAGATTTATTTTGTTGCTGTAACCATGCAATGTAATTGCGATAGCTGATAGTTCTTTGTTGAGGTAGATTTTCTCCCTGAGAAATTGCTTGATAACAATCCAATAGGTCTTTGAACACCAAAGGTAAAGACCAACCATCCAATAATATATGATGATGACACCAAACAAACTGATAAGTATTCTCATCCATCCGCAGCAGATGTAGGCGCATCAATGGTGCTTGTGACAGTGGCAAATCCTGCTGCCGCTCCTTTTCCAGAAAAGTCTCTAATTGCTGTTGCTGCTCAATAGTAGATAGCGATCGCCAGTCATAGGTTTCAACCTTCACCTGAACCTGTCGATATACAACTTGAATCGGCTGGCTTAAAGACTCCCAAACGAAAGCCGTGCGGAAGATGGAATGCTTTGCTACGACTTGCTGCCAAGCTTGCTCAAAGGTTTTTACATTTACAGAACCTGTTAAAGTGCAAATTATCTGCTCAAAATATACCCCCGAGTTGGGAGCTAACAAAGTTTCAAACAGCATCCCCTCTTGCATTGGCGATAAGGGATAAATATCTTCAATATTTTGCCGATTAGTTTTGCTAAGTTCTAGTTTCATAAATTTTCTAACAGTTGATCTAGTTCTAGTTGATTAAGATTGATTAATGGGAAATCTGTCGGTGTATAACCTGAATTTTCCGGCGTTAAACAATGAGTAATTATTTCACGCAATGTGGTGATAAATTCAAGGGCAATATTCTCAATGGTTTTGTGTTGATGGATATTGCTGCTATATGTCCAATCTATCTGTAGTCGTTCGTTTGTAATGATGGCATTAATGTCTAAAAGATTTGGGCGCAAAGCTTGTAAACTTTGGCTAATTCCGCTAGACTCGTTAGCCAGTTGCATCACAGAAGATGTATTGACAACTTGCGTAAATTGACCCAGATAGTTGAAGCTAATCTCTGCAGTCGGTATTGTCTGTAGTTGGGCGCTGATTTGTGGTTCTGCATTCAGATAGCGTAATAACCCGTAACCAATACCTTTATTGGGAATTGCCCGTAATTGTTCCTTGACAGACTTTAACACCTGACCAATATTGTTTAGGTCACCTTCAAGTTTTAAAACTACCGGGAAGATTGTTGTAAACCAACCAACTGTGCGTGATAAGTCTACACCCTCAACAATATCTTCCCGCCCATGACCTTCTAAGTTGAACAACACTGACTTTGAGTGATTCCATTGACTTAAAACCAGAACTAAAGCTGTTAACAAGACATCATTAATCTGTGTTTTATAAGCTTTGGGAACATCTTGCAGGAGTGACAAAGTTTGGGCTTCATCTAATGAGACTGTTACTGTACGAGCAGATGCAACTGTGTTTGCTCCTTGTGCTATGTCTACTGGTAGCGGAGAAATCTCACCGTGAAATGCATTCAACCAATAACGCAGTTCTGATTTCAAGACTTCTGTTTGCGCGTGTTCTAGTAGCCGATTAGCCCAATCTTTGAACGATGTCGTTTTTGCAGGGAGTTGAATGGCTTGACCTGTTTCTAGTTGCTGATACCCTGTGAGCAAATCTTCTAACAATATCCGCCAAGACACACCGTCTACGACTAAGTGGTGAATCACTATGAGTAATCGTGCTGGCACATCATTCCCCAACCAGAAAAAGCCGACAGCCACCAAATTTTCTGACAGATTTAAACTCGCCTGTAATTCATTGACAGTGGTTTCAATGGTAGTTGATAGCTCACTTTGTGGAACTGTGGATAAGTCGAAACGAGAGATAGCAACTTGCTCTGTTGGTTCTGCATGAGTCTGGTGCCAAGTTCCCTCTTCAAGAGTAAATCGCAAGCGCAGGGCATCGTGATGTAAGAGTAATTTCTGCCAGACTTGCTCTAATATCTCTAGCTTGAAATTGGAGGGGACTGTCAGCAGAAATGATTGGTTAAAGTGGTGCTTTTGTGAGAAGTCTTGCTCAAAAAACCACTGTTGAATTGGTGTTAACGGTAATGCCCCACTCACTAATCCTTGATCGATTTCGAGAACTTTTGTTGTGAAAGCAACTGTTGCTAGTTCGGCAATTGTTTGATGGGCAAAGAGTTGTTTGACTGTCAGTTCTATTCCAGCCAGTTTTGCGCGAGTGACGATTTGAATGCTGAGAATAGAATCTCCACCGAGTTCAAAGAAGTTATCGTGTATCCCTACCACCTCTACTCTAAGGACTTGCGCCCAAATCTGTGCCAATTTTTCTTCTATTGGGGTGTGGGGTAGTACTAGATCTTCTTCTATTCCAGTGCGGGATTCTGGTACTGGTAAGGCGCGACGGTCGATTTTGCCGTTGGGGGTGAGTGGTAATGACTCCAAAATGACTATTGCCTTTGGAACCATGTAATCTGGTAGCTTTTCCTTTAAGAACTCACGGACTTGGCTGACTGTGAGTGTCTGCTCTGGTTGCGGTACGATGTAGGCGACTAGGCGCTTATCTTGGGGATTATCTTCACGGGCGATGACCACACATATTTGCACTTGGGAATGTTGGCTCAGACAAGCTTCGATTTCTCCCAATTCAATGCGGAAGCCACGAATCTTCACTTGATTGTCAATGCGCCTCAAGTATTCTATGTCGCCATTCGGTAGATAACGGGTTAAGTCTCCGGTTTTGTAGAGGCGGGAACCAGGGTCAGTGCTGAATGGGTTAGAGATGAATTTCTCTTGTGTCAATTCGGGACGGTTGAGGTAGCCAACAGTCAAGCCAACACCCGCGATGTGTAACTCTCCCGGCACACCAATCGGTACTGGTTGCAGATGAGAGTCTAAAATGTAAACTTTTGTGTTGTCAATTGGGCGACCAATGGTGGGCGAGTTCTGCTTTTGGTTATGCATTACCAACCCAGAAGTTGTAACTACACTATTCTCAGTCGGACCATAATTATTCACTACCTCAAACAGGATTGCATCCGAGCGATAGTGATGAAGCTTATCCCCGCCAGTCAAGATGCAACGCAAAGCTAAACTTTGGGTCGTCCATTCCAAAGACAATAACTCCTGTGCCACTGGCGTTGGCACAAAAGCGATGGTAATTTGATTTTCGATTAACCACTCACGCAGATTGACTGGCGAGGTCAAGAGATCGGATTTGACCAGGTAGATACAAGCACCTGCACTCAGGTACGGCCATAATTCCCAGATCGCCGCGTCAAATGCCGTGCCTGCCATTTGGGTGGCTTTGTCGTTGTTGGTGACGTTAAACGCACGCTGATGCCATTTGACTAAATTTAACAATCCGCGATAGGCGATGGGTACTCCCTTGGGTGTGCCTGTTGAACCAGAAGTATAAATGACATAAGCCAAATCAGTTGCTTGTCTGCTCGTGAGGGGGTTCTCTTGGCTTAACTGAGAAATAAAGTGCCAATCGGTATCTAAACAAACAACTCGTGCCGCATGCTCGGGTAATCTGTCCGCGAGTCTTTGCTGTGTCACGAGCACCTCAAGCCTTGCATCCACAAGCATGAAATTCAGACGCTCAATTGGGTACTCAGGAGCGAGTGGCAAATAAGCACCACCCGCCTTGAGAATGCCAAGTAATCCTACTACCATCTCAATGGAGCGCTCCATGTAAATACCCACCAGCATATCGCCGGACACTCCCAACGACTGTAAGTAATGTGCTAACTGATTGGCACGACTATTCAATTGCTGGTAGGTAAGAAGTTGATTTTCAAACACCACTGCTACTGCATCTGGGTTGCGCTTGACTTGCTCCTCAAATAATTGATGGATACAGAGATCTTGGGGGTAGTCTACTTCAGTGCGATTCCACTCCACCAATAACTGCTGTTGCTCAGATGGTGTCAGTAAAGGCAATTGAGAGATTCGCTCAGTTGGATTCGCCACAATGGCCGAGAGTAAAGTGACAAAATGACCCGCCATCCGCTCAATCGTGCTGCGCTCGAACAAGTCACTGTTGTACTCCCACCCGCCCACAAGTCCGGTGTGAGTATTCTCCATCACTAAGGAGAGGTCAAATTTGGCTGTCGCGCTTTCCATGGGCAAATGAGAGATTGTTAACCCACTTAACTCGACGTTCGACATGGGGGCATTTTGAAGGGCAAACATCACCTGGAACAGTGGCGTATGACTCAGGTTTCGTTCTAGCTGCAATGCTTCTACAAGCATTTCAAACGGTAAGTCTTGATGAGCATAAGCATCAAGTGCCATTTCCCGAATCTGGGGCAGTAGTTCATCAAACTTAGGGTCTCCGGAGACATCAGTACGCAACACTAAAGTATTGACAAAAAAGCCAATTAACCCTTCTATCTCTGAGCGCTCGCGGTTGGCAATGGGCGAACCCACCAAAATGTCTGTTTGTCCCGTGTAGCGGTACAGCAAGATATTAAACGCCGCTAACAGGGTCATGAACAGCGTCACTCCTTGGGACTGACCTAGCTGAGTGAGTTTTTGAGTTAACTCCATTGACAGTTCAAACTCAATATATGCTCCTGCAAAGGTCTGTACCGCAGGTCTGGGTCGGTCTGTGGGTAGGGGCAAGAATGTGGGTGCTGAGGCTAATTGTTCGCGCCAGTAGGAGAGTTGACTTTGCAGGACTTCCCCAAGCAACCACTGTCTTTGCCACAAAGCGAAATCTGCGTACTGAATTGGTAGTGGCACTAAGGGAGAAGGTTGACCTTGAGAGTAAGCATTGTACAGTGCTTTGAATTCAGCAACCAACACTCCCATTGACCAACCATCACTGACAATGTGATGCATACACCCTAATAACAGGTGTTTTGTCTCGGACAGTACGACTAATGTTGCTCTGATTAATGGTTCTGTTGCTAAATTGAATGGTTGAAGTGCTTGTTGTTGCGTTAATAACCCAGAAGTGATTTGTTGTTCTGTGGGTGGCAAATGCTGCAAGTCAACAATTGATACTGTCCAATTTGTTGCAGTATGAATGACTTGTGATGCTTGTCCATCTACTGTGATGAAGTTGGTGCGTAATGCTTCATGACGATGAATGATTTCAATGAAGCTTTGTTGTAGCGCTTCAACTTGGAGTGTTCCTTCTAAGCGCAAAGCAAAGGGAATGTTATATGAAGCTCCTTGAGGCTCGAATTGGTCTAAAAACCACAACCTTTGCTGAGCATAAGACAGTGGGAGTTCTGCATTTGTTTTTCTGGGCTTGATGGGTGGTGCAGAAGCTGAGTCTTGTTGCTGCAACTGTTGAATGTTTTGCGACAAGGAAGCGATCGTTGGTGCCGCAAATAAGCTCCGCAGTGGCAGTTCTACTTTGAAGCTATTACGCACGCGGGAGATCAGTTGCGTTGCGAGTAGCGAGTGTCCCCCCAGTTCAAAAAAGTTGTCGTGTATGCCTACACGCTCGACTTTCAGGACTTGTGTCCAAATCAGTGACAGGATTTCTTCAACCGGAGTCCGTGGGGCAATATATTGGTCAGAGAATTCACGACTGATGTCTGGTGCTGGTAGAGCCAGACGGTCTACTTTGCCGTTGGGGCTGAGCGGTAAGAACTCCAGAATCACTATTGCACTTGGAACCATGTATTCCGGTAACTTTTCCTTCAGGAAGTTACGGACTTGGCTGATTGTCAGTGTCACCTGTGGCTGGGGAGCGATGTAAGCAACGAGACGCCGATCGCCTGGAGTTTCTTCACGGGCGATGACACAAGCGGCTTGCACATCTGCGTGTTGGCTCAGAACTGCTTCAATTTCGCCTAACTCAATCCGGAAACCACGAATTTTTACCTGGTTGTCAATGCGCCCCAAGTATTCGATGTTGCCATCTGGCAGATAACGGGCTAAGTCCCCAGTTTTGTACAGACGTTCTTCACCTCTACTCCCCTGCTCCCCTACTCCCCTGCTTTTCGAGAAGGGGTTGGGGATGAATTTCTCCTGTGTTAACTCCGGTCGGTTAAAGTAGCCCCGTGCTAATCCCGCACCACCAATGTACAATTCTCCCGGTACACCTACGGGTACGGGCTGTAAATTCCCATCCAAAATGTAGATTTGGGTATTGGCAATCGGACGACCAATCGGCGGCAGTAACGGCCAGTTGTCCATTGAATGAGTCAACGAAAAAGTCGTGACAACATGGCTCTCCGATGGACCGTAAAAATTGTGCAAATTACACTCAGTTAGCTGACTCAACCACTGGCGGATGATGGGTGTCATTTGTAATTGTTCGCCACCCGTCATTATCGAGCGCAGACTATGAATCACCGAGCGAGTCCCAACTGCTACCTCAGCTAGCTGCTGTAGACCAACTAACGGCAGAAATAGTCTTTCCACCTTTTGTTCGGTGAGGAAATTTAATAAAGCCAGTGGTTCTCGGCGCAATTCCTCCTCAACCAACAGCAATGTGCCGCCAGCAAACCAGGTAGAAAACATTTCTTGAAAGGAAGCATCAAAGCTAATTGGCGCAAATTGCAGGGTTTTGACTCCACTATGAATGAGTGGATTTTGCAGTTCCCACAAGATGAGATTGCAAAGGGCAAACTGATTCATGGCGATGCCCTTAGGTTGACCTGTAGAACCCGAAGTGTACATGACGTAACCTAAGTTATCCCCTTTGACGCCAGAGATGAGATTCTCCTGACTCCACTGGGAAATTTCTTGCCAATCGCTATCCAACAAAACAACTTGTGCTTGATGTGGAGGTAATTTTTCCACAAGATGCTGTTGAGTGAGCAGCACATTAACCCGTGCATCTTCCACCATAAAGTGCAAACGTTCGGTGGGATACCCAGTGTCAAGTGGCACATAAGCACCACCCGCTTTGAGAATACCAAGGAGTCCCACCACCATCTCAATGGAGCGCTCCGCATAAATACCCACCAGCACATCGCCGGACACTCCTAACGACTGTAGGTAATGCGCTAAAGAGTTGGCACGATTATTTAATTGCTGGTAAGTCAGTTGTTGCTCGTGAAAAATCACTGCGCTCGCATCTGGAGTCCGCTCTACCTGTTGTTCAAATAAGGAATGGATACACAGATCGCGAGCATAGTCTACTTCAGTGCGATTCCACTCAACTAGTAACTGCTGTTGCTCAGATGGTGTCAGTAAAGGCAATTGAGAAATGCGCTCAGTTGGATTCGCCACAATGGCCAAGAGTAAAGTGACAAAATGACCCGTCATCCGCTCAATCGTACTGCGCTCGAACAAGTCACTGTTGTACTCCCACCCGCCCACAAGTCCGGTGCGGGTATTCTCCATCACTAAAGTGAGGTCAAATTTAGCTGTGGCGCTTTCGATGGGCAAATGACCAATTGTTAACCCACTTAACTCGACGTCCGACATCGGCGCATTTTGAAGGGCAAACATCACCTGGAACAGTGGTGTATGACTGAGATCTCTTTCTGGCTGCAATGCTTCCACAAGCATTTCAAACGGTAAGTCTTGATGAGCATAGGCATTGAGCGCCATTTCCCGAATTTGGGGCAGTAGTTCGTCAAAGCTGGGGTCTCCGGAGACATCAGTACGCAACACCAAAGTGTTGACAAAAAAGCCAATTAACCCTTCTATCTCTGAGCGCTCGCGATTGGCAATGGGCGAACCCACCAAAATGTCTGTTTGTCCCGTGTAGCGGTACAGTAAGACCTTAAACGCCGCTAACAGGGTCATGAACAGCGTCACTCCTTGGGACTGACCTAGCTGAGTGAGTTTTTGAGTTAACTCCATTGAGAGTTCAAACTCAATATATGCTCCTGCAAAGGTCTGCACTGCTGGTCTGGGTCGGTCTGTGGGGAGTGGCAAAAATGTGGGCGCATCGGCTAATTGTTCGCGCCAGTAGGAGAGTTGGCTTTGCAGGACTTCCCCAAGCAACCACTGTCTCTGCCACACAGCGAAATCTGCATATTGAATTGGTAGTGGTGTCAACGGACAAGGCTGACCTTGAGAGTAAGCACCGTACAGTGCTTTTAATTCTTCGACCAACACACCTAATGACCAGCCATCACTGACAATGTGGTGCAGACATACTATTAACTGGTATTCTGTCTCGGATAGTACGACTAATGTGGCTCTGATTAATGGTTCTGTTGCTAAGTCAAATGGTTGAAGTGCTTGTTGTTGCGCTAATGACCCAGAAGTGATTTGTTGTTCTGTGGGTGGTAAATGCTGCAAGTCAACAACTGATAATCGCCAATTCGGTGCGGTATGAATGACTTGTGAAGCTTGTCCATCCACGGTCATGAAGTTGGTACGTAATGCTTCATGACGATGAATGATTTCAATGAAGCTTTGTTCTAAGGCGGCTACTTGGAGAGTTCCCTGCAAGCGTAAAGCGCCAGGAATGTTGTAGAACGCACTGTTAGGTTCTAACTGGTTTAAAAACCACAACCTTTGCTGAGCATAAGACAGTGGGAGTTCTGCATTTGTTTTTCTGGGCTTGATGGGTGGTGCAGAAGCTGAGTCTTGTTGCTGCAACTGTTGAATGTTTTGCGACAAGGAAGCGATCGTTGGTGCCGCAAATAAGCTCCGCAGTGGCAGTTCTACTTTGAAGCTATTACGCACGCGGGAGATCAGTTGCGTTGCGAGTAGCGAGTGTCCCCCCAGTTCAAAAAAGTTGTCGTGTATGCCTACACGCTCGACTTTCAGGACTTGTGTCCAAATCAGTGACAGGATTTCTTCAACCGGAGTCCGTGGGGCAATATATTGGTCAGAGAATTCACGACTGATGTCTGGTGCTGGTAGAGCCAGACGGTCTACTTTGCCGTTGGGGCTGAGCGGTAAGAACTCCAGAATCACTATTGCACTTGGAACCATGTATTCCGGTAACTTTTCCTTCAGGAAGTTACGGACTTGGCTGATTGTCAGTGTCACCTGTGGCTGGGGAGCGATGTAAGCAACGAGACGCCGATCGCCTGGAGTTTCTTCACGGGCGATGACACAAGCGGCTTGCACATCTGCGTGTTGGCTCAGAACTGCTTCAATTTCGCCTAACTCAATCCGGAAACCACGAATTTTTACCTGGTTGTCAATGCGCCCCAAGTATTCGATGTTGCCATCTGGCAGATAACGGGCTAAGTCCCCAGTTTTGTACAGACGTTCTTCACCTCTACTCCCCTGCTCCCCTACTCCCCTGCTTTTCGAGAAGGGGTTGGGGATGAATTTCTCCTGTGTTAACTCCGGTCGGTTAAAGTAGCCCCGTGCTAATCCCGCACCACCGATGTACAATTCCCCCGGTACACCCACGGGTACGGGCTGTAAATTCCCATCCAAAATGTAGATTTGCGTGTTAGCAATCGGACGACCAATCGGCGGCAGTAGCGGCCAATTGTCCATTGAATGAGTCAACGAATAAGTCGTGACGACATGGCTCTCCGATGGACCGTAAAAATTGTGCAAACTACACTCAGTTAGCTGACTCAACCACTGCCGGATGGTAGGTGTCATTTGTAATTGTTCGCCACCCGTCATAATCGAGCGCAGACTATGAATCACCGATTGAGTTCCAACCGCTACCTCAGCTAGCTGCTGTAAACCAACTAACGGCAGAAATAGTCTTTCCACCTTTTGTTCGGTGAGGAAATTTAGTAAAGCCAATGGTTCTCGGCGCAATTCCTCCTCAACCAACAGCAATGTGCCGCCAGCAAACCAGGTAGAAAACATTTCTTGAAAAGAAGCATCAAAGCTAATGGGCGCAAATTGCAGGGTTTTGACTCCACTATGAATGAGCGGATTTTGCAGTTCCCACAAGATGAGATTGCAAAGGGCAAACTGATTCATGGCGATGCCCTTAGGTTGACCTGTAGAACCCGAAGTGTACATGACGTACCCCAAGTTATGCCCTTGCACGCCAGAGATAAGATTCTCCTGACTCCACTGGGAAATCTCTTGCCAATCGCTATCCAACAAAACAACTTGTGCTTGATGTGGAGGTAATTTTTCCACGAGATGCTGTTGCGTGAGCAGCACATTAACCTGTGCATCTTCCACCATAAAGCGCAAACGTTCGGTGGGATACTCGGGGTCAAGTGGAACATAAGCACCGCCCGCTTTGAGAATACCAAGGAGTCCCACCACCATCTCAATGGAGCGCTCCGCATAAATACCCACCAATACATCGCTGGAGACTCCCAACGACTGCAGGTAATGCGCTAAAGAGTTGGCACGATTATTTAATTGCTGGTAAGTCAGTTGTTGCTCGTGAAAAATCACTGCGCTCGCATCTGGAGTCCGCTCTACCTGTTGTTCAAATAAGGAATGGATACACAGATCGCGAGCATAGTCTACTTCAGTGCGATTCCACTCAACTAGTAACTGCTGTTGCTCAGATGGTGTCAGTAAAGGCAATTGAGAAATGCGCTCAGTTGGATTCGCCACAATGGCCAAGAGTAAAGTGACAAAATGACCCGTCATCCGCTCAATCGTACTGCGCTCGAACAAGTCACTGTTGTACTCCCACCCGCCCACAAGTCCGGTGCGGGTATTCTCCATCACTAAAGTGAGGTCAAATTTAGCTGTGGCGCTTTCGATGGGCAAATGACCAATTGTTAACCCACTTAACTCGACGTCCGACATCGGCGCATTTTGAAGGGCAAACATCACCTGGAACAGTGGTGTATGACTGAGATCTCTTTCTGGCTGCAATGCTTCCACAAGCATTTCAAACGGTAAGTCTTGATGAGCATAGGCATTGAGCGCCATTTCCCGAATTTGGGGCAGTAGTTCGTCAAAGCTGGGGTCTCCGGAGACATCAGTACGCAACACCAAAGTGTTGACAAAAAAGCCAATTAACCCTTCTATCTCTGAGCGCTCGCGATTGGCAATGGGCGAACCCACCAAAATGTCTGTTTGTCCCGTGTAGCGGTACAGTAAGACCTTAAACGCCGCTAACAGGGTCATGAACAGCGTCACTCCTTGGGACTGACCTAGCTGAGTTAATTTTTGAGTTAACGACCTTGAGAGTTCAAACTCAACATATGCTCCCGCGAAAGTCTGTACTGCTGGTCTGGGTCGGTCTGTGGGTAGGGGCAAGAATGTGGGCGCATCGGCTAATTGTTCGCGCCAGTAGGAGAGTTGGCTTTGCAGGACTTCCCTTTGCAACCACTGTCTCTGCCACAAAGCAAAATCCGCATATTGAATTGGTAGTGGTGTTAAGGGACAAGGCTGACCTTGAGAATAAGCATTGTACAGTGCTTTGAATTCTTCGACCAACACACCTAATGACCAACCATCACTAATAATGTGGTGCAGGCACACTATTAACTGGTATTCTGTCTCGGATAGTACGACTAATGTTGCTCTGATTAATGGTTCTGTTGCTAAGTCAAATGGTTGAAGTGCTTGTTGTTGCGTTAAAAGCTGAGATTGTCTTTCCTTCTCGCTTGTCGATAAATGTTGCAACTCAACAACTGATAATCGCCAATTCGTTGCGGTATGAATGACTTGTGAAGCTTGTCCATCTACGGTAACGAAATTGGTGCGTAATGCTTCATGGCGATGAATAATTTCAATGAAGCTTTGTTCTAAGGCGGCTACTTGAAGCGTTCCTTCCAAGCGTAAAGCGCCAGGAATGTTGTAGAACGCACTGTTAGGTTCTAACTGATCTAAAAACCACAACCTTTGCTGAGCATAAGACAGTGGGAGTTCTGCATCTGTTTGTCTGGGCAAAATGGGCGGTGCAGAAGCTGAGCCTTGTTGCTGCAACTGTTGAATGTTTTGCGACAAGGCAGCGATTGTTGGTGCTGCAAATAAACTCCGCAATGGTAGTTCTACTTTGAAGCTGTTACGCACGCGGGAAATCAGTTGTGTTGCAAGAAGCGAGTGTCCTCCTAGTTCAAAAAAGCGATCGTGAATACCTACACGCTCGACTTTCAGGACTTGCGTCCAAATCAGTGACAGGATTTCTTCAACTGGAGTGCGAGGTGCGACATACTGGTCGGAGAATTCGCGACTGATGTCTGGTGCTGGTAGGGCGCGGCGGTCTACTTTGCCATTGGGGGTTAACGGTAGGGACTCTAAGATGACTATTGCTCTTGGAATCATGTATTCCGGTAACTTGGCAGAAAGGAACTCACGGATTTGGCTGATTTTTGGCGTCTGTTCTGGTGGCGGTACAATGTAGGCGACTAAACGTCGATCGCCTGGATTGTCCTCACGGACAATAACGCAACAGACTTGCACATCAGAGTGTTGGCTCAGGACTGCTTCAACTTCGCCCAACTCAATCCGGAAACCTCGAATTTTTACCTGGTTGTCAATGCGCCCCAAGTATTCAATATTACCATCTGGTAAATAACGGGCTAAGTCCCCGGTTTTATAGAGACGTTCTCCCCCCCTGCTCCCCTGCTCTTCTGCTCCCCTGCTTTTCGAGAAGGGATTGGGGATGAATTTCTCCTGTGTTAACTCCGGTCGGTTGAAGTAGCCCCGTGCTAATCCCGCACCACCAATGTGTAATTCTCCCGGTACTCCAATCGGTACTGGTTGCAAATGAGAGTCGAGGATATAAAATTGCGTGTTGGCGATCGCACGCCCGATGGAAATTACGCTCTGTTCGGATTCGAGTTGATAGACTGATGACCAAATTGTGGTTTCTGTCGGTCCGTAAAGGTTCCAGACACCAGCACTCACACCACGCAATTGCTCGGCTAAATCTTTTGGTAACGCTTCACCCCCGCAAAGTATTTTCAGATTTGGCGATTGGTAAGGGGTTTCTAAAATTAATCTCCAAGTTGCTGGAGTTGCTTGCACCATTGTCGCTTGCGACTTCTCTAATAAATCTACTAACTGTCTTCCATCTTGAGCCTGGTCACGACGGGCGAGCGCTAATTTAGCACCCACAATCAGTGGCAGAAAAATTTCTAATGCCGCAATATCAAAGGCAATAGTCGTGAGTCCAAGGAGCACATCTTGTTGTGTAATTCCTGGTTGCTGTTTCATGGCATAGAGGAAATTACCAACAGACCGATGGGAAATTTGTACACCTTTGGGCTGACCTGTTGAACCGGAAGTATAAATCACATAAGCCAGGTCAGCCGAATCTCTTGTTGTACTCGGATTCTCCTGACTCCACTGAGAAATTTGTTGCCATTGAGTATCCAAACACACAAGTTGTGCGGCACTGGTTGGGAGAAAGTCCACAAGATGCTGTTGTGTGAGTAGCACGCTCACTCGCGCATCTTCTAAGATGAAGCGCAAACGCTCGGTGGGATACTCGGGGTCAAGGGGAACATAAGCCCCTCCCGCCTTGAGAATACCTAGTAGTCCCACGACCATCTCTATTGAGCGCTCAACACAAATCCCAACTAGTACATCGCTGGACACTCCCAATGACAGCAAGTGATGCGCTAACTGATTAGCACGACAGTTCAACTGCTGATATGTCAGTTGTTGGTCTTCAAACACAACAGCCACAGCGTTGGGGGTACGCGCCACCTGCTCTTCAAATAAGTCTGAGATACATTTATCGCTGGGATAGTTTTTGCTCGTATTATTCCACTCAACTAATAACTGCTGTAACTCCAATTCTGTCAGCAAGGGAAGAGAGGAAATGGGTTGCTGTGGATTGGTGACAATTGCCTGTAGCATTGTGACAAAATGCCCCAGCATCCGGCTAATCGTCGAATCCTCAAATCGGCTCTTCTGGTAGCTCAACTTCAGCAACAATTGCTTACCAGAAGTAGCGACAACTGTCAGAGGATAATTTGTTTGTTCGATGACATCAAAATTTGAGATAGAAAAACTGCGATGTTCTTCTAGAACAGCATCATCTACCGGATAATTTCCAAAGATGACAATGCTTTCAAATAAAGACATTCCTCTGGGAACATCACTTAGACCCTGAATTTCTACTAATGAGCTATAAGAAAATTGCTCTGACTCTAACTGTTGCGCTTGTAAATCCTTCAATAAACTCAGCAGTTCAGTCTCTTGAGCGAGCTGCATCCGCACTGGCAGAGTATTAATAAATACTCCTACTATCGACTCTACATCCATAATAGAGGGCGGACGACCGGAGACAGTGACACCAAACACCACATCTGTTTGAGAACTATAGCGCGATAGCAGTAATCCCCAAGTTGCCTGCACCAGATTACTGATGGTCAATTGATGTTGTCGTGCAAAAGACACGACTGCATCTGTTTGTGATACCGTTAACTGAATTTGTTGTTCGCCATAACTTGAATTGTTTTCCCGCATTAACAATGGTTTATCCACAGTCAAAGGTGTGGGGGAAGTGAAAGCAGTCAGTTTTTGTTGCCAAAATTGAGCAGCAAGAGATTTATTTTGTTGCTGTAACCATGCGATGTAGTTGCGGTAGTTGTTGATTCCAAGCTGAGGTAAACTTTCTTCTTGAGAAATTGCTTGATAACACTCCAATAGGTCTTTGAACACCAAAGGTAAAGACCAACCATCCAGTAGTATGTGATGATGACACCAAACAAACTGATAAGTATTCTCATCCATCTGTAGCAGATGTAGGCGCATCAATGGCGCTTCCGACAATTGGAAACCCTGTTGCCTCTCAGAATCAAGAAAAGTCTCTAATTGCTGTTGCTGCTCCACAGTAGATAGCGATCGCCAGTCATAGGTTTCAACCTTCACTTGAACCTGTCGATAAACCACTTGAATTGGCTGGCTTAAAGACTCCCAAACGAAAGCTGTACGGAAGATAGAATGCCTTGCTACCACTTGTTGCCAAGCTTGCTCGAAGGTTTTTACATCTACAGAACCTGTTAAAGTGCAAATTGCCTGCTGAAAATACACCCCTGAATTGGGAGCTAACAAACTTTCAAATAGCATCCCCTCTTGCATTGAAGATAAAGGATAAATATCCTCAATCTTTTGCCAGTTGCTTTGTAGTTGTGGTTTGAATGCAAGACTTGCCAATACTCCATCAAGCTCGGGCTGGTTAAGTTTGATTAATGGAAAATCTGTTGGCGTATAACCTGCATTTTCCGACGTTAAACAATGAGCAATTAAAGAGCGCAACGTGGCGACAAATTCAAGGGCAATATTCTCAATGGTTTTGTGGTGATGGACATTGCTACTGTATTCCCAATCTATCTGTAGCTGTTCGTTTGTGATGATGGCATTAATCTCTACTAGACTAGGGCGTAAATCTTGTAAGCTCTGAGTTTGTCCGCTAGACTCAGTTGCCAATTGAATCACAGATGATGTATTCAGAACTTGAGCAAATTGACCCAAATAATTGAAGGTAATCTCTGGAGTCGGTATTGTCTGCAATTGGTCGCTAATTTGCGGCTCTACATTCAGATAGCGCAATAACCCGTAGCCAATGCCTTTGTTAGGTATTGCCCGTAATTGTTCCTTGACAGATTTTAACGCTTGACCAATATTGTCTAAGCCGCCCTCCACTTTTAGAACTACCGGGAAGAGCGTTGTAAACCAACCAACTGTGCGTGATAAATCTAGACCCTCGACAATATCTTCCCGCCCGTGACCTTCTAAGTTGAACAACACTGACTTAGAGTGAGTCCGTTGACTGAAAACCAGCACTAAAGCTGTTAACAAGACATCATTAATCTGTGTTTTATAAGCTTTGGGAACATCAACTAACAGAGAACGGGTTTCTTGTGAGGTTAATGACACTGATACTGTACTAGCAGAGGCTACTGTGTTTGCTCCTTGTGCTATGTCTACTGGGAGTGGAGCGATTTCAGACTCAGATGCTCTCAACCAATAACTCAGTTCTGACTTCAATTCTTCTGTTTGGGCATATTCCAGCAGCTGGTAAGCCCAATCTTTGAACGATGTCGTTTTTGCTGGTAGTTGAATGGCTTGACCTGTTTCTAGTTGCTGATACCCGGTCAGCAAATCTTCTAACAATATCCGCCAAGACACACCGTCTATAACTAAATGATGGATCGCTATCAGTAATCGTGCTGGTAAGTCATTTCCCAACCAGAAAAAGCCAACAGCTACCAAATTTTCTGACAGATTTAAACTCGCTTGTAATTGATTTGCAGTGGTTTCAATTGCCTTTGTCAACTCGTTCTCTGGAACTGTGGATAAGTCGAAACGAGAAATAATAATCCTATCAGTAGGAGCCTTATGAATCTGCTGCCAAATCCCCTTCTTAAAGGTAAATCGTAAGCGCAAAGCATCGTGATGTAAGAGCAATTTCTGCCAGACTTGCTCCAATCTTTCTAGATTGATATTAGATGGAACTGTCAGTAAAACTGATTGATTAAAGTGGTGTTTTTGTGAGAATTCTTGCTCAAAAAACCACTCTTGAATCGGTGTTAACGGTAATGTCCCACTGACTAATCCTTGATCGATTTCGAGTGCTTTTGTTGTGAAAGTGGCTGCTGCTAAAGAGGCAATTGTTTGATGGGCAAAGAGTTGTTTGACCGTTAGTTCTATTCCGACAAGCTTTGCTCGAGTGATGATTTGAATACCGAGGATGGAATCTCCACCCAGTTCAAAGAAGTTATCGTGTATGCCTACAACCGGAACTCTGAGAACTTGCGCCCAAATCTGTACCAATTTTTCTTCAATCGGGGTACGGGGTGGCACTAAATTATTTTCTATTCCAGTGCGTAATTCTGGTACTGGTAAGGCGCGACGATCTATTTTGCCGTTAGGGGTAAGCGGTAATGACTCCAAAATGACTATTGCCTTTGGAATCATATAATCTGGTAGCTTTTCCTTCAGGAAGCTCCGCAGTTCAGTAATTGAGGGTTTTTGTGGTTGCGGTACAACGTAGGCGACGAGACGCTTATCTCCGGGATTGTCTTCACGGGCGATGACTACAGATGTTTGCACTTGGGAATGTTGGCTCAGACAAGCTTCGATTTCTCCCAATTCGATGCGGAAGCCCCGAATTTTTACCTGATTGTCGATGCGCCCCAAGTATTCTATGTTGCCATTAGGTAGATAACGTGCTAAATCCCCGGTTTTGTAGAGGCGGGAATCTGGGTTAGTGCTGAATGGATTGGGGATAAATTTTTCTTGTGTCAATTCCGGGCGGTTGAGGTAGCCCCGTGCTAATCCTTCTCCACCGATGTGCAATTCTCCTGGTACACCAATTGGTACTGGTTGAAGATATTGGTCGAGGATATAGATTTGCGTGTTTGCGATCGCTCGCCCAATGGTCACTGAGGCAGTTGTCCCTTTTTCGATCGCGCTAAATGTCGAGTAAGTGGTGTCTTCTGAAGGTCCATAGAGATTGAAGACACGCTCTACTTGACTGTGCTGATAGATTTGCTGTACCAGTTGATTTTGCAGAGCTTCCCCTGCTAAATTCACCGTACAGATTTGTTTGGGGAAATTCTTCTCTTGAATTAACTGTGCGATCGCACTAGGAACTGTATTAATGAGAGTGACAGAGTTGGCTGCGGCAATGGTAGGTAAATGCAATGCATTTTGAGCTAAGATGACTGTCCCGCCAGTGCTGAGAGTCACAAACAATTCAAAAACCGAGAGGTCAAAACAAATCGAGGTAGAAGCTAAGACACCTGCGAGCTCGTGGGGTGTAAAAACCGATTGCGCCCAACTCACCAAAGCGACTGGACTGTGATGCTCAATGGCTACCGCTTTTGGTTTTCCTGTAGAACCAGACGTATAAATAATGTAAGCCAGATTACCACCTTGTACGGTAGTCAAAGAATTTCTCTGAGGATACTGAGATATCTTCTGCCAGTCAGTATCCAAACAGACAAGCCGCGCCCCGTGTCCGGGCAGCCTATCAATCAGTGACTGTTGGGTCAACAGCACCGAAACCCCAGAATCTTCGAGCATAAAGCTCAAGCGATCGGTAGGATAATCGGGTTCCAGTGGTACATAAGCACCACCTGCCTTGAGAATTCCCAGTAGTCCTACTACCATGTCCAAAGAACGCTCTACGCAAATTCCTACCAACACTTCCGGACCCACTCCAAGAGTGTGGAGATAATGGGCGAGTTGATTGGCTTTGAGGTTTAACTGAGCATAGCTCAACTGTCGATCCCCAAATATGACCGCCGTTGCATCAGGTGTTCGTTCTACTTGCGCTTCAAACAACTGATGGATGGTTTGGTCGCAAGGGTAATTCGTTTCTGTATTATTCCACTCAACTAATAACTGATGGCGTTGATTTTCATTCAGTAGAGGTAATTCCCTCAAATGTTGTTTTGGTTCAGTGACAACTGCTTCTAGTAAAGTCTGGAAATGGCTCAGCCAACGGTTAATAGTATCTGCATCAAATAAGTCAGTATTGTAATCGCATTCAATGAATAGCTCACCTGCTATTTCTATTACATTTAAATGCAGATCCCGATCCTTAAAATTAACGGCTTGAGGAAATAAGCTAATCTCAAGTTGAAAAAACTCTGGCACAATAGCAGGTGGTTCTAAATTAAAACTGACACTAACCAGAGGAGATCGACTATTGTCTCTTGGTAAATTCAGTTGATTTAACAATTCGGCAAAGGGGTAATCTTGGTGTTCGTAAGCTGACAATAAAACACCCCGCATCTGTTTGAGATATTCTTCAAACGTAGGATTCCCCGATAACTCACTACGTATTGGCAAGAAATGGGTACAGTAACCAACTATCTCCTCACTCCCTGACAGCGATCGCCCAGATGTCGGTAGCCCAATAATAATATCATCCTGTCCGCTAAGGCGGTGAATTAACGTCATGTAAACTGACAGCAAGGTCATTAATAAGGTACAACGCTGTTGGCGACCGAACAGTTTGAGTTTGTTAGTTAATTGAGCATCAAACTTTATAGTTCCCCGACTACCGTTGTATGTTTGGATGGGTGGACGAATGCGGTCAGTAGGTAAGTTTAATACAGGAGGTGCTGTCAATTTCTCCAACCAGTAAGATCGATCGGCTTGCATCTCCTGCGTCTGGCTGCGCTGATCTTGCCACTCTATAAATTCCCGAAACTGTTTGGGAGGATTCATCTGGCAAATTATCCCTTGACACTCAGATGAATACAGAGCACCTAATTCTCGGAGCATCACTCCTATTGACCAGGCATCAACTACTATGTGATGGGCACTCAAAAATAATAAGTGAAGTTCTGGTTCTAATTTGAGAATATACAGACGCAACAGAGGACATTGAGTCAGATCGAAGGGTTTTTGGCTTTGTTCTTCAAACCACTCTGCTAATCGAGCGTTGCGTAGACGCATCCTGCTTTCGGCATCGCCTTCTAAGCTACTGAAGTCTACTACAGGACAATCAATTTTGACTGAGGATAAAACTTCTTGCACATCTCCCTGCGGACTGATTTTTGTCCTTAGTGCCTCGTGACGGTCAACTAATTTCTGTAGCGCCCTGCTCATTGCCGTCACGTTCAAATCACCTTGCAATTGCAAAGTGAGATATTCATTATAGGTAACTGAACGATCTTCTCCCAACTGAGCGATTATCCAGAGTTGCTTTTGGGCTTCAGTTAAAGGAATTGCATAGGTATCAGAAGAGACATGGTTTTCCTTTGTTTGTTGAAAAAACTCTTTGAGAGCATTCAGGTGGGGTAAATTTGCTAAAACCTCTTTTTCATCTATACCAAAGTCAATAAAACAGGCGATTTCGTCAACACCGATCGCTCGCAAATTATCAATAACGCTTACACAAGAAGCGGGAGTACCAATCAAAGCACCTATCTGTACATAACGTTGATAAGCAGAGGAAATGATAAAGTCTCGATCTTCTTCTGTGAGTTTATCAAAATCGACTTGCAAACCTTGGCTTTTAACCATATTCTGCATAAGCCCAAAGGAGGATTTGAGGTAATTGGCAAAAGGCTTTCTTGCTCGTTCGCGGGTTTGCTCTAAATCCTCGCCAACAAAAGTATGCAGTAATACGGTGACATTTCCCGCTTCTGGTGCGTAACCGTGCTTTGCCAAAGATTCACGGTAAAGGGCTATATTCCGGGCTAAATCTTCAACAGTTTGCCCCATGAGATTAGTTAAAATGCCTGCACCGATTTCTCCTGCCCTAATATAGGTATCTGGATTGTTGACGATGGTAATCCAAATCGGTAAATTGGATTGCATCGGCATGGGGTAAGTCTTGACCCTAATATTTTTTCCTGTCCCATCAGGTACTTCAATAGATTCACCTTGCCAAAGCTTTTGGACAGTCTTAATTTCTTGGAACATCAGTTCGCGATGTTTGCCAAAAGACTGGGGAGCAAGGACAAAATCATGGGGATGCCAACCGGAAGCAAAAGAAATACCGACTCTGCCTTGAGAGAGATTATCAACCACTGCCCATTCTTCTGCTACACGAATTGGGTGATGCAGGGGCAAAACTACACTACCAGAGCGTAATTGAATGTGCTGAGTTTCTCGCGCTAAAGCAGCAGCAATTACCGAAGGATTTGGAGAAAAACCGCCAAAGGCATGAAAGTGCCGTTCGGGAATCCAAATTGCAGTAAAACCGTGGCGATCGCCAAACCGAGCGCCTTCAAACAATAGGTCGTACTTATTGGTGCTAAATTCCGCCTCATAGCTACCAAAGTAGTACAAGCTAAATTGTAAAGTTTTTTGACTATTGGAACTGGTTTTGAACTCTACATTAGATGGCGTAAATCGATGTCCTTCCTCAAATCCTTTAGCCGTGTTTTTTGCCACTAAACCCACTTGGGTTGTTGTGTCATACTCTGTGCCATTAGTAGTTTGAGAGGACACCCGAGACTTTTTTGCGGGTAAAAAACCTCCAGAGCGAAGTTCTTCAACGCTATCCTTAACGACTTGGATAAATTGGGAAATATCTGCTTCGGTATGAGCTGTAGAAAGAAAATGCTTGCGCCATTCCCAAACATAAATCCCCTTTTCTACCATGTGATAGAAAAGCAAATCCAAATTTCCAGTTAGATAAAAGCGGAAGAAAGAGCTAAAATGTTCGATTTTAATAGGAACTTCATTCTCAAGAAAATAGGTGTTCAGAGTAGCAGCTAATTTAGAGGTGCGATCGTTTAATTGTTGCTGAAGGCTTGGTCCTTGCGCTTTTAGATGCTTGAGTACAGCCCGTGCTGCGACCATAGCTAGGGGATGTTGACAAAAAGTGCCACCGAAGAAAGTTCTTTCTATTTGAGGATAGGAACTATCTCCATAGTTCCACATACCACCGTCAATACTATCTAGGTATTGAGATTTACCAGCAAGCGCACCGATGGGCATACCACCACCGACCACCTTGCCATAAGTGGCAATATCTGCTTGAACGCCAAATAAAGCCTGCGCCCCGCCGGGATGAGCGCGGAAACCAGTAATCATTTCATCGAAAATTAATGCCGTTCCCGCTTGTGCGGTGATTTGCCTGAGACTGTGCAGAAAATCTTTGGGTTGCAAAATAGGTTGACCGCTTTGCACGGGTTCAACAAGCACCGCAGCCAGTTCGCGAGCATGGATTTGCAAAAACTCTAGGGATTGCTCGCTACCGTAGTCAAGTACAATGACATCTTCAACAACACCCGCAGGCACACCTGCACTGAGAGGCAAAGAACGGTACTCGTTGTTAATAATTTGCTTTCTAGCTAAAGTTCCATCGGCATGTCCGTGGTAAGAACCATCAAACATAGCAATCTTGGTTCGACCAGTCACAGATCTTGCTGCTCTGATTGCTGCCATTACAGCTTCTGTTCCAGAATTACAGAAACAAACTCGCTCCATCCCTGTAAGTTCGGCGAACAATTGAGCCACTTCACCAACTAATGGAGAGCGAGGATTTAGATGGATTCCTTGCTCAATTTGTGCTTCTAGGGCTTCCATAATGAATGGGGGTTTATGCCCGAAGAGAGTTACCCCTTGCCCCATTGTCATATCAATGTATTCGTTGCCATCTACATCCCAAATTCTAGAACCTTGAGATCGTTCGGCAACGATCGGGTAAAGCATTTCTTTTATTGACAAACGAAATCCCACTGAGGCTCTGCTATCAGCTAAGAAAGGACGAGCGCTTTCAACCAGTTTTTTTGAAGTTTTGGTTCGCTGGGTATAACGCTGAATTAAAGCCTCTAAGTGTTGCAGCTGCTGAGGAGTTAGCCCACCAGTGGGAGGCTTTTTCGGTCCCCAAGGTGAAGAAACTGCTGGTGCTATTTGCTTAACTGGGGGAACCGTCTGACCATTTTGGCTAGTTGGGTTCTGGGATGCAGGTAGGACAGGTTGTGGGGGGGTATGTGTATTATTACCATAGTTTGTTGCAGGCAAAGCTGATTTGCCATTTTCTATGACTTCTAATGGTTGGGCAACGTTCTTGTTTTGCAAAACCTCCAACTGTTTAGACATTAATTGGAATTGATACTGGAGTTGTTGACCCATGATTTTTTCCAGCCCTGTTAAGGAGGCTTCTACCTGTGGCTGTGGCTGGTGAACCGTTAAAGGTGGTTCTATTTGTGGTTGGTGTGTAGAAATTTGGGGTTGTACAAAGGTTGGAGGAGTTGCGATCGCTGGAGTTGGTGCTACTTCAGGAGTAGATGGAGGAGTTGCGATCGCTGGAGTTGGTGGTACTTCAGGAGCAGGTAGCGGTGGAGATACCGTCTTGATATGCTGGTCTAGATAAATTGCTAAGGCATCTAGAGTGGCTAACTCTTCAAATAACTGACGAAGAGAAATTTTTAACCCATAAATGTTTTCAATCCGTTGCACCGCCTCAACCATCATAATGGAATCAGCACCCATTTCCAGAAAAGGAGCATGAATATTGACATCTGTTGGTGAAACGTGCAATAACCTTCCGACTAAATCCTGCAATGTTCCTAGAATTTCTTCATGTCTGCTGTCTGTAAGGGCTACATCCATCTGTGTCTTCGGTTCTTTTCCATTCATAATCAAATCTTTTCCATTTATCTTAGTATTTACTGTATCTGCTTGTTGAATCCAATAACTTTGGCGCTGGAATGCATAGGTAGGCAGGGATAATAAACTGCGGGAGTAGTCTTGGTCAAATCCGCGCCAGTGAATATCGACTCCGTGTAAATATAAAGTTGATAAGCTCTTGAGTAATAATAGCCAGTCTGACTGCTGCGGTGCCAAGGAAGAGAGCCAAATTGCATTTTTTTCTTGCTGGGACTGCTGCCCCAACCTAGATAAAGTCGGTTTGGGACTAATTTCCAAAAAGATATCAAAGCCTTTGTCTAAAAGTGTATCGATCCCCGCCATGAACTGTACTGGTTCTCGGGCGTGATTTCGCCAGTAACGGGCATTGAGCATTTCTCCTGGTTGCAGCATCTGACCTGTGAGGTTGGAAATTAGGGGAATTTTCACAGGTTGGTAAGTCATTTTACTTGCCACTCCCTCTAATGAATCCAGTATCGGCTCTATCAAGGGAGAATGAAAGGCATGGGAGACTTTGAGGTTACGGACTTCTATTCCTTCTGCTTGCAGGTTAGCCGTTACTGTGCGGACTACCTCGGCTTTTCCAGAAATTACGATATTTTTAGGACTGTTGATTGCTGCGATCGCTAAGTGTGGAGCATAAGCTTGAATTGCTGCTCTTACCTGACTTTCAGAGGCAAAAACGGCTGCCATTGCCCCATCAGTCGGCAGAGACTGCATGAGTTTTCCTCTCTGGGCAATCAATTTTAGTCCATCTTCCAGGCTTAAAGCTCCTGCAACAGTGGCAGCGACATATTCTCCTACACTGTGACCAATGACTGCTGCGGGTTCGATCCCCCAAGAACGCCATAATTCATATAGGGCATACTCTAGAGCAAATAAAGCGGGTTGAGTATATGCGGTTTCATCTAAGGTTAAAAACTTCCCAGTTTCTTCTGTTGAGGAGGGATAAAGAATTTCAATAAGAGATTTTTCTAAATGGGGTCGAAGAATTTCATCACAGCGTTCGAGCGCTTTACGGAAGGTAGGCTGAGTTTCGCTCAGTTGGCGACCCATATTAACGTACTGCGAACCCTGACCTGCGAATAAAAATGCGATTTTTGGAGACTTTTTCTGGGTTCGATGCAATGAACGTTCCGATGTTTCTCCACTACTTGCAAAAGCCTTCAATTGCTCTTTGAAGCTCTCAACAGATGTAGCCATGATAGCAAGGCGATTGTGAAAGTGCGATCGCCCAGTGTTAGCGGTGTAGCACATATCTGCAATTTTGATATCGGGATGCGATTGCAGATATGCTAGGTACTTTTGAGCGAGTTCCCGCAGAGCCGGATCTGTCTTTGCTGATATGGCGAGCAGATGTAAAGGACGTTCAATACCTCCCCTGCTCCCCTGCTCCTCTACTTCCCTGGTCTTTCTAGAGGGGGCTTGTGCCAACACCACATGAGCATTAGTACCGCTATAGCCAAAAGAACTCACTCCTGCCAAGCGGGGTTTTTCTCCTGTGTGCCACTGAGTTCTTTTTATTGGTACTGTCAGGGGTAAATTCTCCCAGTCAATATGGGGACTGGGATGTTCAAAGTGCAAATGGGGCGCAATTTCCTGGTGCTGAAATTGCAGCACTACTTTGATGAGTCCGGCAATTCCGGCGGCTGATTCTAAATGCCCGATATTGGTTTTCAGCGAACCCACAGTGAGAGGCCGATCTTTGGTACGATTCTTACCAAACACTGCGGCCAAAGCTCCTACTTCTATTGGATCTCCTAAAGCAGTTCCCGTACCATGAGCTTCGATATAGCTAACTTCACTCGCTTCTACCCCGCCATTTTCCAAAGCTTGGCGAATAACCGCTTGCTGTGATGGTCCATTCGGTGCTGTTAAACCACTGCTGCGACCATCTTGGTTGACCGCCGAACCGCGAATCAATGCGAGTATGCGATCGTTATCTTTGATGGCATCAGAGAGTCGCTTGAGGATAATCACCCCGCACCCCTCACTCCGGACGTAGCCATCAGCTTTGGCATCAAAGGTTTTGCATCGCCCATCCGGTGAAAGCATCCTCGCTTTCGATAAATTGATACTAATTTCACTGGAAAGCAGCAAGTTAACCCCGCCTGCTAGAGCGAGATCGCATTCACGATTCCGCAGACTTTGACAAGCTAAATGAACTGCTACCAAAGAGGAGGAGCAAGCAGTATCCACTGCCATGCTAGGTCCAGTTAACCCTAGAAGATAAGACAAGCGACCTGCCGCAATACTATGAGCATTGCCTGTAGCTTGGTAAGCATCTAGCTCTGTTATTTCTCTGGTTAACAAGCGTTGAAAATAATCATTACCAGAAATGCCAACGAACACTCCAGTTCGAGTGTCCAGCAATTGAGCGGGGTTGATGTTGGCATTTTCTAATGCTTCCCAACTCACCTCGAGTAGCATCCGTTGCTGAGGGTCGAGGCTCACCGCTTCTCTAGGGGAAATTCCGAAAAACTGGGCGTCGAATTCTTCTAACTGATTGACAAACCCACCGTAGCGAGTATACATTTTGCCAGGAGTTTCTGGATTGGGGTCATACAAAGCATCAATATCCCAGCGATTCGCTGGCACTTCAGTGACTGCATCTACACCATCTCTCAGAAGTTGCCAGAGGGCTTCTGGGTTAAGTACACCTCCAGGAAATCGACACCCCATACCCACAAGGGCAATTGGTTCTTTTTTGGCTCTTTCCACAGCTTCTAGTTTAGCTTGCAGATGCTCTACAGCTAGAAGCGCTCGCTTAATTGGAGAAGTTGACTGGTCTGCTTGGTTCATAATTCGATTCTTCAAAAATTAATACTTGTTAATTTTTCCATCAGCAAGGCTTCAGCTTCACTCTCGGATAAATCTTCTAGATCGGAGGAGGCGATCGCTGGCTGAGGATTCATAATTTGCGAACCCACATCCAGCTCCACGGCTTCATTCCACTTGAGGACTTCTTGTGCTAGATAATCCGCTAGCTTGGAGACTGTCGGATAGTCAAACATCAAACTAGAAGGCAAAGAGCAAGCCAAACTCTTTTGCAGAGCGTTCCTCAATTCTAGAGCCGTTAAAGAATCCATCCCTAACTCCAAAAATCCTTGCTGGATGTCTAGCTCTAGCGAAAGTTTGTGCCCTAGCACTTTAGTTACTTGCGAGCAAACATGGTCAACTAAAAGCTTTTTGCGATCGCTAAGATCGCAAGTCTCCAGGAAAGTGTAGAACTGAGATTTTTCAGTTTTCTTAACAAAATTAATAAAAAATGGTGATGTGGTCGATTTGCTAAATTGCGACCAGTCAATAGGTATTGCCACCACTTGAGCAGAAGATTGGTTTAACAATTGCTCCAGCACAGTCAATCCTTTCAAAGGAGCAATTGTCCCAATACCTAAGCCTTGTAAACGACTTTGATTGTCACTATCCAAGCTAGTCATCATCCCAAGCGACCAAGGTCCCCAATTAATACTCAATCCGGGTAAACCCAAAGTTTGACGGTAATGAACCAAGCTATCCATAAACGCATTCGCTGCTCCATAATTTCCTTCTCCTCCGGAACACAGCAATGCACTCATCGACGAGAAACACACAAAAAACTCAAGCGGCAAATTTTGGGTCAAGCTATGAAGATTCAATGTTCCTGCTACCTTGGGAGCCATCACCCGCTCAAAGCGCTCTAAAGAGAGTTGCTTTAACACTCCAGCATCTCCTACTCCTGCAGCATGAACAATCCCTCGTAGCGGCGGTAGCTCGGAGCTAATTTTCTTGATGACTTCCTCAACCTGAGTCACTTGAGACACATCCGCTTGTACCACCAGCACCCTCACCCCTAATTGCTCAAACCCTGATATTCGCTCTCGTGCAGCAACAGATGCCTGACTGCGTCCGGTTAGTACCAAGTGTCGCGCTCCTTTTTCTACCAACCACCCAGCCACCTCCATACCCAGCGATCCCAATCCACCAGTAATCCAATAACTCGCATCTGGTTTTACTGATAATTGCCCTTGATTCACCTGCAATAAGTTTGCAGAATCTTTTGCCGATTGTTCTTTGGGAGTGGCTCTATGCCCCACCAGTCGCGCCACATATCGCTGCTCTTGACGGATAGCGATTTGATCTTCTGCATCTCGTGTTGCAGACAACTCCAACAGGAGTGCTTGTAGGTACTGTTGTCGCGTTCCAGTCATCGGTAAATCGACTAACACGCATTGAAATTCTGGATACTCTAAGGCAATAACTCGACCCAATCCCCACAAACTACTGCCAGTGAGTTGCAAAGACTCTGATGTGTTTGGTACTGCTTGGGTTCCCTGGGTCACCAGCCACAGATGCGGTGGGATTTGCTCGGGAAATTCCACTAATGCTTGCACCAAATGCAACACACTCCCACAATTGTGGAGTTCGGCTGTAGGGAGATTGCTCAGAGCCGTTTCATTTGAGGGGAGACTCCACAGGTATACGATCCCCAGTTGTTGTGTGCTCCCAATCTCCAAGAGCAGTTTTTGGAAATGTTCTGGTTGAGTGGGGTCTATTTGATAATGTTTTTGGTCGATTTTCTGATACTTAACACCCGCACAGACTAAAGTGCAATCACCTTCCATCTGCTGTAATTGTTCGGCTAGCTCTTCGCCTATTCCTTGTGAGTCTGTGAAAATCAACCAACTCCCACCCTTAACCATAGTCGATTGTTCTAAGTCCACCGCTTGCCAATCTATTTCGTATAACCAATCTGTACTTTCAAGAGCGTCTGCTAACCAATGGCTGACTTTTTTGGCTGACACGCCGACCATTTCTGCGAGGGACTGTCCCGTGAAGTCAAACAGTTTGATGTCTACTATGAACTCGTCTAAATCAGAGTTCTGCTGCTCTCGTCGCCGTGTATGACACCATAACTCCTGAGTTTGAGGTCGTTGATAAAACCGGAAACTCTCAATTGCCAACGGCACAAAAGTTTCTTCTCCTGAAGAGATCGCGTTCATGACTTGCAAGCACGAGTCAATCAAACCTGGATATAACTGATACTCCTGTTGCTCAGAGCCTACCTCCAACCATTTGATTTTCGCTATGGCTTCTCCTTCCCCACACCAGACGCTATCTAGCCACTGAAAGCTTTCACCCAATTGGATCTGTCGCTGCTTACTAGAATAAATTTCGCTTTTGTCTATTTGTTGCGTACAGCGTGCCAGTATTTCTTCGATGGCTGTGCTTTGTGGTGTCGCGTTCGTGCTGGGCGACATCGCACCTTTGGCGAGGACAAGCCATTGACTTTCTTCAGTGGTGCTGTTAGCTGCATCAAAGCCGATGAGTTGGAACAATTTGCCACTTCCTTGTGGGGAAAGTACTAACTGTACTGTGCGTGCTTCTCCAGTGGGGATCGCTAATGCTTGGGGGAATACTATATTTTCTACTCGACATGCTTGGGTTGAGAAAGTTAAGGAAGCTGCTCCCAAGAGCAAGGAAAGATGACAAGCTCCCGGTACGACAACTTGGTTGTCTACTTTATGTTCTGCTAAGAATGGCTTGGTAGCGATACTGAATTCTGATTCAAAGAAAATATCTTGGCTTAAGGGCGATCGCAGCTTTTGGTCAAGTAATGGGTGTAGTTTTGTTGATTTTTGTCCTCGCCGTGTCGAGGTTGAATTTTCAATCCAATAGCGCTGTCTTTGAAATGGATAGGTCGGTAGTGCTACTTTCTTTCGCAGATAATCCCGCTCAAATCCCGACCAATCTACCTCAACTCCTGCTACATATAACTGGCTCAAACTAGACAGGAGTTGTTCCCATTCTGGCACTCCCGGACGTAGAGACGGCAACCACAATCTCTCGCTCTCTGGGATGCATTCACGTCCCATCCCTAATAAAGTTGGCTTTGGTCCTATCTCTATGAACGCTTCACAATCATGCAATACCTGCATACTGGCGGCAAATTGCACTGTTTGGCACACATGATTCACCCAGTATTTGGCTGTACTCATGTTCTCGTCAGCGAGTTGCCCAGTTACATTGGATACAATTGAAATTTGCGGTTGATTGTAGGTAATACGAGCCGCTACACCTTCAAACTCTTCCAACATTGGAGTCATCAACGGCGAATGGAAGGCGTGCGAGACTTGTAACCGCTTTGTTTTTATTCCCTGTTGTTCTAACTGTTGACAAATCACACCGAGCTCTTCACTGGCTCCAGAAATCACCACACTTTCCAAACCATTGAGCGCCGCCAGCGCCACTGTCCGTACATAAGGTGCGAGCGCAGAGCGCACCACTGACTCTGTTGCCCTCACTGAAACCATCTCGCCTTCGGGCAACTGCTGCATCAACTTTCCTCGATGAGCAATCAGGGTTAGACCATCTTCTAGGCTAAACACACCCGCAACAGTGGCTGCTACGTATTCTCCTACGCTATGCCCCATCACCACATCTGGTTCTATTCCCCACGATTTCCATAGTTTATACAGGGCATATTCCACCGCAAACAATGCCGGTTGAGTATATGCTGTTCGATCTAGTCGCGACGAGCACTGCTCGCTGGGCTCGCTAGGATACAGTACCTCTAATAAGGTTGGCTCCAGATAGGGGCGAAGGATTTCATTGCACTGCTGTAGTGTTTCACGGAATATCGGTTGGGTTTCATACAGTTGCCTTCCCATATTGATGTACTGGGAGCCTTGTCCTGTGAATAAGAAGGCTTTCTTCGGCTGCGAGCCTACACGATGAGTGATGGCAGTCTCTTGACTGGTGAGTTTTTCTAATAACTGCTCCTTAGAGTCAGCGACAATTGCCAGACGGTAGTGAAAATGCGATCGCCCTGTATTTGCCGTATAGCATATATCTGCAATTGAGATTTCCGGATGAGTTTGGATGTAGTTTTGATAGCTAAAAGCTAACTGCTCTAAAGCTGATTGTGTCTTAGCTGATAAAGCGAGCAAATGTATTGGACGTTCGAGTTCTGATGTTGGTTGCGGCTGTTGTGGTGGGGCTTGTGCCAATACTACGTGGGCATTTGTACCGCTAAAGCCAAAAGAACTGACTCCTGCTACACGGGGATTTTCTCTAGACCACTGAGTTCTTTGAGTGGGTACTGTGAGGGGCAAATTCTCCCAGTTAATATGAGGACTGGGATGTTCAAAGTGCAAATGGGGTGCAATTTCTTGGTGCTGAAATTGCAGCATTACTTTGATGAGTCCGGCAATTCCGGCGGCTGCTTCTAAATGCCCGATATTGGTTTTCAACGAACCCACAGTGAGAGGCTGGTCTTGGGAGCGATTCTTACCAAACACGGCGGTCAAAGCTTCCACTTCAATTGGATCTCCTAAAGCAGTTCCCGTACCATGAGCTTCGATATAGCTAACTTCACTCGCTTCTACCCCGCCATTTTTCAAAGCTTGACGAATGACTGCTTGCTGCATTGAACCGTTGGGTACTGTCAAACCACTGCTGCGACCATCTTGGTTGACTGCACTGCCGCGAATTAATGCGAGTATGCGATCGTTGTCTTTGATTGCGTCAGAAAGGCGCTTGAGGATAATCACCCCGCACCCTTCACCCCGGACGTAGCCGTCAGCTTTGGCATCAAAGGTTTTGCATCGCCCATCCGGTGAAAGCATCCTCGCTTTCGAGAAATTGATACTAATTTCACTGGAAAGCAGCAAGTTAACCCCGCCTGCTAGAGCTAAATTACACTCATGATTCCGCAGGCTTTGACAAGCTAAATGAACTGCTACCAAAGAGGAGGAGCAGGCCGTATCCACTGCTATGCTTGGCCCTGTCAGACCCAGAATATAAGACAAGCGACCTGCCGCAATACTGTGAGCATTACCTGTAGCATGGTAAGCATCGAACTCTGTTGCTTCTCTGGTCAACAAGCGGTGCAAATAATCAATAGCAGAAATGCCAATGAACACCCCGGTTTGAGAACCCAGCAATTGAGCGGGGCTGATGTTGGCACTTTCTATTGCTTCCCAACTGACCTCCAACAGCATCCGTTGCTGAGGGTCGAGGCTCACCGCTTCTCTGGGGGCAATCCCGAAAAACTGAGCGTCGAAGTCCTCCAACTGACTGATAAACCCACCGTAGCGAGTATACATTTTGCCGGGAGTTTCCGGATTGGGGTCATACAAAGCATTAATATCCCAGCGATTCGCTGGCACTTCAGTGACTGCATCTACACCGTCGCGCAGTAGTTGCCAGAATGCTTCTGGGTTGAGTACGCCGCCCGGAAATCGGCACCCCACGCCCACGAGCGCTATTGGTTCTTTTTTAGTCCTTTCCACAGCTTCTAGCTGAGATTTCATCTCCTTAAGTTCCAGGAGTGCTTTCTTCATCAAGGACTGACGGTCTGTGTTCACTGAATTTTCGGTCATTGACCCTTACTTTCCTCAATAACGGCTAGTTCTTGTGCGAGCAGCTTTTCGATTTCGCTTTCGGATAGCTTATCGAGAGTGGTTGATAAATCTGAGCGATCGCTTGCTTGTTGTTCAATCCCAGATGGTTCTATTGAAAGTACTTCTTTACTTAAATAATCAGCTAACAGTGTGACTGTTGGATAATCAAAAGTCAAGCTAGAAGGTAAAGAACATCCCAGAGAGTTTTGCAATCGATTTCGTAATTCCACAGATGTCAGAGAATCCATCCCTAACTCGAAAAACCCTTGCTGGAGGTTTCGGGTTGAAAGGTTTATCCCCAGTACTTTAGTTAGATGTAAGCAAATGTGGTCGATTAAAAGCTTTTTGCGTTCGCTGGCTTTAGCTGCTGCTAATCGGGTGCGGAACTCAGATTGCTCAACTGTCTTGGTTGAGGTCTGAGTGAAGTTAGCAAAAAACGCTGATGCCATTGATTCGCTGATAAATTGCGACCAGTTAATGGGTATTACCGCCACTTGAGCTGAATATTGGTTTAACAATTGCTCCAGCACAGTCAATCCCTTTAAGGTCGAAATTGTTCCAATACCTGCCCCTTGAATGCGATTTTGGTTGCCACTATCCAAGCTAGCTGCCATCCCCACCTGCGACCAAGGTCCCCAATTAATACTCAATCCGGGCAAACCCAAAGTCTGACGGTAATGAGCCAAGCTATCCATAAACGCATTTGCTGCTCCATAATTACCTTGTCCTCCAGAGCCAAACACCGAACTTATTGACGAGAAACACACAAAAAACTCTATCGGCAAATGTTGGGTCAAGTTATGGAGATTCCATGCCCCTGCCACCTTAGGAGCCATCACCTGCTCAAAGCGCTCTTGAGATTGCTGCTTTAACACTCCATCATCCAATACTCCTGCCGCATGAATTATACCCCGTAGTGGCGGTAGCTCGGAGCTAATTTTCTTTATAACTTCCTCAACCTGAGTCACTTGAGACACATCTGCTTTGACAACCAGTACCCTCACCCCTAATTGCTCAAATTCTGATATTCGCTCTTTTGTGGCAACAGATCCCTGACTGCGTCCAGTCAATACCAAATTTCGCGCTCCTTTTTCTACTAGCCACCCAGCCACTTCTAAACCCAGTGCTCCTAATCCACCAGTAATCCAATAACTTACATCTGGTTTGACTGATAATCGATCCCCATTCACCTTAGGTTTTATGGGTGGCATCGATATCACCACTTTGCCAATATGTTTGGCTGTTGCCATGTACCGGAAAGCATTCACGACTTGCTCCAGTGGAAATACAGTCTGAGGTAAAGGTTTTAAAGTACCTGTGTGCAATTGTGCCATCAACTGCTGCAACATGGAAGGAATTAAATCCGGCTGCTTTTGCTGAACTTCCCCTAAATCAAAAGCAAAATATGAAACATCTTCTCTTATGTCTCTGACTTGGCTTTCATCCCAAATACCAATTTTGCCGATTTCAACAAATCTTCCTCGATTGGAAAGCACCTGTAAGTTTTTGGGGATGAACTCACCATTAAAGCTATTGAGAACAACGTCTACCCCTTGTCCTTGGGTCAAACTCATTACCTCGTCGGCAAAATCTAAACTGCGGGAGTTCATTACGTGCTTAACTCCCATTGATTTGAGAAATTCCCACTTGTGAATCGAAGCGGTAGCGAATACCTCCGCGCCAGCATTCAGCGCTATCTGCACCGCTGCTTGACCCACACCTCCAGCCGCCGCATGAATCAAAACTCGTTCTCCTGGCTGGAGTTGAGCCAATGTATGCAATCCATACTGGGCTGTTAAGAATGCTAAAGGTGTTGTCGCTGCTTGTTGGAAACTCAAATTTGTCGGCTTTTTCACCACCGTCGTTGCGGCTAAGGTGACAAAACTACTCAAAGCATCGTGAGTTGTCACCCATGCTACAACTTCATCCCCTACTTGCAGGTGGGAAACATTTTCTCCTACGGTGGCGATAATTCCCGCACATTCAAATCCAAAAGTCAAGTGACTCGCTTGGGTAATCCCCATCTTTTCGGCATAATACTCTTTAAGCATTCCTAAAGCATTGAGTACATCTCGGAAATTCACTGTGCTTGCTTGCACTTGAATTTCTACCTCATCCATTTGTGGTAAGCGACGCTTCATCTCTAGGAGGGAAAGATTATCTAATAAGCCATATTCAGAGATTTTTAATTGCACTGGCTGGCGTTGCATATTTGCGGGATGAATTTTGTCTTTTTGTGGGATAGGTATCTCGCCCTTCCCTTGTATCTTTGGAGCAGGCATCTTGCCCTCCGTTCCACAAGAATCATCCCTAGATTCTGCAACACCCATCGGCTCATCTGTTGTCAGTTGTTTCTGAGGATAACTGGCAGTATGCCGCACCAGTCGGGCTACGTATCGCTTATCGTCACGGTAGGCAATTTGAGCTTCTGCATATCGGGAAGCTGATAACTCCCACAGTATTGCTTGTGTGTGCTGTTGTCGCGTTCCAGCCACAGGTAAATCTACGAGCACGCATTGAAATTCTGGATACTCTAAAGCAATCACTCGACCCAATCCCCACAAACTACTGCCTGTGAGTCGCAATGGCTCTGATGTTAATGATACTGCTTGGGTTCCCTGCGTTACTAACCATAGATGCGGTGGTCTTTGCTCTCTTATTTGCGCCAATGCTTGCACTAAATGCAAGACACTCCCACAATTGTGGAGTTCGGCTGTGGGGAGATCGCTCAGAGCCGTTTCATCTGGAGCGATACTCCACAAGTGAACGATCCCCAGTGGTTGTGTGCTATCAATCTCCAAGAGCAGTTTTTGGAAGTGTTCTGGTTGAGAGGGGTCTATTTGATAATGCTGTCGATCTCTTTTTTCATACTTCACACCCGCAGAGACTAAGATGCAATCACCCTCAAGCTGTTGTAATTTTTCTGCTAGCTGTTGGCCGATTCCTTGTGAGTCTGTAAATATCAACCAACTCCCACCCTTGGCCTGAGTCGATTGTTCTAAGTCCAATGCTTGCCAGTCTATTTCGTATAGCCAGTCTGTAACATCTAGATTGTGGGAAGGCAGCAACAACTGACGAGTGACTTTTTTGGCTTCCATGCCAATCATCTCTGCAATCAACTGTCCTGTAAAGTCAAACAGTTTGATATCTGCTATGAACTTGTTTATATTAGAGTTTTGTTGCTCTCGTAGCCGTGTATAGCACCATAACTGCTGAGTTTGGGGTCTTTGCTCAAACCGGAAACTCTCAATTGCAAACGGTACAAACGTATCTTCTTGAGGTAACATCATGCCAGTGAGTTGCAAGCACGAGTCGATTAAACCTGGATATAACTGATACTCCTGTTGCTCATCTCCTAGGTCAAGCCATTTAATTTTTGCTAGGGCTTCTCCTTCCCCACACCAGACAATATCTAGCCCCTGGAAGCTGGCACCAAATTGAATTTGCCGCTTTTGTCTACTAGAGTAAATTTCGCTTTTGTCTATTTGTTGCGTACACCGTGCAAGTATTTCTTCGATGGCTATGGTTTGTGGTGTCGTGTTCATGCTAGGCGAGATAAAACCTGTGGCATGAACTAGCAATTTACTTACCTGATTGCTGCTGTCTGTTGCTGCATCAAAGCTAATGAGTTGGAACGATTTGGCACTTCCTTGTGGGGAAAGTACCAATTGCACTGTGCGTGCTTCTCCAGAGGGGATCGCTAATGCCTGGGGGAATACTATATTTTCTAATCGACACGCTTGGGTTGAGAAAGTTAAGGAAGCTGCTCCTAAGAGTAACGAAAGATAAGCTGCTCCTGGTACGACAACTTGGTCGTATACTTTATGTTCTGCTAAGAATGGCTTGGTAGAGGTACTAAATTCTGATTCAAATACAATGTCTTGGCTTAAGGGCAATTGCAGCTTTTTATCGAGTAACGGGTGCAGTTTTGTTGATTTTTGTCCTCGTCTAGCCGGGGAAGAATTCTCAATCCAATAACGCTGTCTTTGAAATGGATAGGTAGGGAGCGCCACTTTCTTTCGGGCATAGCCTCTCTCAAATCCCGACCAATCTACCTCAACTCCGGCTACATACAACTGACTCAAACTCGACAGGAGTTGTTTCCATTCTGCCACTCCCGGACGTAGAGACGGCAGCCACAATCTCTCCCTCTCCGGTATGCATTCACGTCCCATCCCCAATAAAATTGGCTTTGGTCCTATCTCTAAGAACACTTCATAATCCTGCAATGCCTGCATACTGCTGGCAAATTGCACTGTTTGGCACACATGATTCACCCAGTAGTCGGCTGTAGCGATGTTCTCGTTTGCTAGAAGTCCTGTGACATTGGATACTAGCGGTATCTGGGGTTGATTGTAGGCGACACCATTAGCTACACGCTCAAACTCCTTCAACATTGGTGTCATCAACGGCGAATGGAAGGCATGAGATACTTGTAAGCGCTTTGTTTTGATTCCCTGTTGTTCTAACTGTTGACAAATCCCGCTCACATCTTCTCTGGCTCCAGAAATCACCACACTTTCTGAACCATTGATAGCGGCGAGCGCTACATCCTCCTGTGCCAACCCCATTGTGTTTCGCCTTTGTGCTATGATTTCCGCTACCTGCTGTTGTGATGCTTTCACCGAAACCATCTCACCTCCAGGCAACTCCTGCATTAATCGTCCCCGTTGGGCGATGAGTTTCAGACCATCTTCTAGGCTAAACACTCCAGCAACTGTTGCCGCTACGTACTCCCCGACGCTATGCCCCATCACGACATCTGGTTCTATCCCCCAAGACTTCCATAGTTGATACAGAGCATATTCAACCGCAAACAATGCCGGTTGGGTATAAGCTGTTTGATCTAGTAGCGACGAGCGCTGGTGGTCACTTAACTCGGTAGGATAGAGTACCTCTAGTAAGGTAGGCTTTAAATAGGGGCGAAGGATTTCATTGCACTGCTGTAGTGTTTCACGGAATATCGGTTGCGTTTCGTAAAGTTGCCGTCCCATGTTGATGTACTGGGAGCCTTGTCCGCTGAATAAGAAAGCTATTGTTAACTGAGAGCCTACACCATTGGTGATGGTCGTGTCTGGGCTGGTGAGTTGTTCTACTAACTGCTCCCTAGAGTCAGCGACCATCGCCAGACGGTAGTGAAAATGCGATCGCCCTGTATTTGCCGTGTAGCATATATCTGCTATCGATATTTCAGTCTGAGTTTGGATGTAGTTTTGATAGCTAAAAGCTAACTGTTCTAAAGCTGATGGTGTCTTTGCTGATAGGGTAAGCAGATGGAAAGGACGTTCGACTTCAGATGTTGGTTGAGGCTTTTGTGTTGGGGGTTGTGCCAATATCACATGGGCATTTGTACCGCTAAAGCCGAAAGAACTCACTCCTGCTAAACGGGGATTTTCTCCTGTGTGCCACTGAGTTCTTTGAGTGGGAACTATGAGGGGCAAATTCTCCCAGTCAATATAGGGACTGGGATGTTGGAAGTGCAAATGCGGTGCAATTTCCTGGTGCTGAAATTGCAGCACCACCTTGATGAGTCCGGCAATTCCAGCTGCAGACTCTAAATGTCCAATATTGGTTTTTAGCGAACCTACAGTTAGGGGCTGGTCTTTGGCGCGATTGTTGCCAAACACTGCTGCCAAAGCTTCCACTTCAATTGGATCTCCTAAAGCAGTCCCCGTACCATGAGCTTCAATATAACTAACTTCACTCGGTTCTACCCCACCATTTTCCAACGCTTGGCGAATGACTGCTTGCTGCATTAAACCGTTAGGTGCTGTCAAACCACTGCTGCGACCATCTTGGTTGACTGCACTGCCGCGAATCAATGCGAGTATGAGATCGTTGTCTTTGACTGCATCAGAGAGTCGTTTGAGGATAATCACCCCGCACCCCTCACTCCGGACGTAGCCGTCAGCTTTAGCATCAAAGGTTTTGCATCGCCCATCCGGTGAAAGCATCCTCGCTTTCGATAAATTGATACTAATTTCACTGGAAAGCAGCAAGTTAACCCCGCCTGCTAGAGCTAAATTACACTCATGATTCCGCAGGCTTTGACAAGCTAAATGAACTGCTACCAAAGAGGAGGAGCAGGCCGTATCCAATGCTATGCTTGGCCCGGTTAACCCTAAAAGATAAGACAAGCGACCTGCCGCAATACTATGAACAGTGCCTGTACCTTGGTAAGCATCAATCTCTGTTGCTTCTCTACTCACCAAGCGGTGCAAATAATCATTAGCAGAAATGCCAACGAACACCCCGGTTTGAGAACCTAGCAATTGAGCGGGGCTGATGTTGGCACTTTCTATTGCTTCCCAACTGACCTCCAACAGCATCCGTTGCTGAGGGTCGAGGCTCACCGCTTCTCTGGGGGCAATCCCGAAAAACTGAGCGTCGAAGTCCTCCAACTGACTGATAAACCCACCGTAGCGAGTATACATTTTGCCGGGAGTTTCCGGATTGGGGTCATACAAAGCATTAATATCCCAGCGATTCGCTGGCACTTCAGTGACTGCATCTACACCGTCGCGCAGTAGTTGCCAGAGGGCTTCTGGATTGAGTACACCGCCCGGAAATCGACACCCCATGCCCACGAGCGCTATTGGTTCTTTTTTAGCTGTTTCCACAGCTTCTAGCTTGGCTTGCATATGCTCTACAGCTAGAAGCGCTCGCTTAATTGGAGAAATTGACTGGTCTGCTTGGCTCATAATTTGGTTCTTCAAAAATTAATACTTGTTAATTTTTCCATCAGCAAAGCTTCAGCTTCACGCTCGGATAAATTTTCAACATCGGACTTAGCGAGCGCTGGTTGATGATTAATAATTTGTGAACCTACATCCAACTCCACGGGTTCATTCCACTTGAGTACTTTTTGAGCTAGATAATCAGCTAACTTTGTGACTGTCGGATAGGCAAACGTCAAGCCAGAAGGCAAAGAGCAAGCCAAACTCTTTTGCAGAGAATTTGTCAGCTCTATAGCTGTCAGAGAATCCATCCCTAATTCAAAAAATCCTTGCTGGAGGTCTAGTGTTGGCGAAAGTTTGTGCCCTAACACTTTAGTCACCTGCGAGCAAACATGGTCAATTAAAAGTTTTTTGCGCTCCCTAGGATGAGATGTCTCTAGGAGAGTGTAGAATTGAGATTTCTCAGTTTTCTTAACAAAAGTACCAATATTAGCGAAAAGGCGTGGTACGAAAGCCGATTTACTAATAAATTCCGACCATTTGATAGGTATTACTGTCACTTGCGTAGGAGATTGGTTTAGCAATTGCTCCAGCACAGCCAATCCCTTTAAGGTCGAAATTTTCCCAATACCTACCCACTGCATACGATTTTGGTCGGCACTCTCCAAGTTAGCTATCATTCCCACCTGCGACCAAGGTCCCCAATTAATACTCATTCCCGGCAAACCCAAAGTCTTACGGTAATGAACCAAGCTATCCATAAACGCATTAGCCGCCGCATAATTACCTTGTCCCCCATAGCCAAACACTGAACTCATCGACGAGAAACAAACAAAAAACTCAAGCGGCAAATGTTGGGTCAAGTTGTGAAGATTCAATGTTCCTGCCACCTTGGGAGCCATCACCCGCTCAAAGCGCTCCTGAGATTGCTGCTTTAACACTCCACCATCCACTACTCCTGCAGCATGAACAATCCCCCGCAACGGCGGTAGCTCGGAGTTGATTTTTTCTAGGACTTCCTCAACTTGAGTCACTTGGGCGATATCGGCTTGTACCACCAGCACCCTCACCCCTAATTGCTCAAATCCTGATATTCGCTCTAATGCTGCAACAGTTCCTTGGCTGCGTCCTGTTAATACCAAATTTCGCGCTCCCTTTTCTACCAACCACTCAGCCACCTCCAAACCCAGTGCCCCTAATCCACCAGTAATCAAATAACTCGCATCTGCTTTGACTGATAATTGCTCTTGATTCACCTGTACTGGCTCGGCGCAATCCGTTACCAGTTGTTCTTTGGGAGTGGCAGTATGCCGCACCAGTCGAGCTACGTATCGCTTATCGTCACGGTAGGCAATTTGAGCTTCTGCATATCGGGAAGCTGATAACTCCAATAGTATTGCTTGTGTGTGCTGTTGTCGCGTTCCAGCCACAGGTAAATCTACGAGCACGCATTGGAATTCTGGATACTCTAAAGCAATCACTCGACCCAATCCCCACAAACTACTGCCTGTGAGTTGCAATGGCTCTGATGTGAATGGCACTGCTTGTGTTCCCTGCGTCACTAGCCACAGATGCGCTGTTCTTTGCTCAGAGAATTGCACTAATGCTTGCACTAAATGCAAGACACTCCCACAATTGTGGAGTTCGGCTGTGGGGACATTGCTCAGAGCCGTTTCATCTGGAGCGATACTCCACAAGTGAACGATCCCCAGTGGTTGTTTGCTACCAATCTCCAAGAGCAGTTTTTGGAAGTGTTCTGGTTGAGAGGGGTCTATTTGATAATGTTGTCGATCTCTTTTTTCATACTTCACACCCGCAGAGACTAAGATGCAATCACCCTCAAGCTGTTGTAATTTTTCTGCTAGCTGTTGGCCGATTCCTTGTGAGTCTGTAAATATCAACCAACTCCCACCCTTGGCCTGAGTCGATTGTTCTAAGTCCAATGCTTGCCAATCTATTTCGTATAACCAGTCTGTAGTTTCAAGAGTGTCGGGCAACCACTGGCTGACTTTTTTGGCTGACACGCCGTCCATCTCTGCAATCATCTGTCCCTTGACATCCAACAGTTTGATATCTGCTATGAAGTCGCCATCTGAATCCTGCTGCTCTCTTCGCCTTGCATGACACCATAACTGCTGAGTTTCGGGTCTTTGCTCAAACCGGAAACTCTCAATTGCCAATGGCACAAAAGTTTCTTCCCCCGAAAAGACTATGTTCATCAGTTGCCAGCATGAGTCAATCAAACCCGGATATAACTCATACTCTTGTTGCTCATCTCCTAGTAGGTCCTGCCATTTGATTTTCGCTATGGCTTCTCCTTCCCCACACCAGACGCTATCCAGCCACTGAAAGCTTTCGCCCAATTGGATTTGTCTGTGCCTATTAGGAGAAATTTCGCTCTCGTGTATTTGTTGCGTACACCGTGCAAGTATTTCTTCGATGGCTATGGTTTGCGAACCCGTGTTCGTCATCGGCCAGAGCACGCCTGTGGCGAGGACAAGCCATTGACTTTGAGCACTGCTGTCTGTGGCTGCATCAAAGCTGATGAGTTGGAAAGATTTACCACTTCCTTGTGGGGAAAGTACCAATTGCACTGTGCGTGCTTCTCCAGAGGGGATCGCTAATGCCTGGGGGAATACTATATTTTCTAATCGACACGCTTGGGTTGAGAAAGTTAAGGAAGCTGCTCCTAAGAGTAACGCCAGATGACAGGCTCCTGGTACGACAACTTGGTCGTATACTTTATATTCTGCTAATAACGGCTTGGTAGAGGTACTAAATTCTGATTCAAAGAAAACATCTTGACTTAAGGGTGATTGCAGCTTTTTATCGAGTAACGGGTGCAGTTTTGTTGATTTTTGTCCTCGCACACTCAATGATTGATTCTCAATCCAATAACGCTGTCTTTGAAATGGATAGGTAGGCAGTGTCACTTTCTTTCGGGCATAGCCTCTCTCAAATCCCGACCAATCTACCTCAACTCCGGCTACATACAACTGACTCAAACTCGACAGGAGTTGTTTCCATTCTGCCACTCCCGGACGTAGAGACGGCAGCCACAATCTCTCCCTCTCCGGTATGCATTCACGTCCCATCCCCAATAAAATTGGCTTTGGTCCTATCTCTAAGAACACTTCATAATCCTGCAATGCCTGCATACTGCTGGCAAATTGCACTGTTTGGCACACATGATTCACCCAGTAGTCGGCTGTAGCGATGTTCTCGTTTGCTAGAAGTCCTGTGACATTGGATACTAGCGGTATCTGGGGTTGATTGTAGGCGACACCATTAGCTACACGCTCAAACTCCTTCAACATTGGTGTCATCAACGGCGAATGGAAGGCATGAGATACTTGTAAGCGCTTTGTTTTGATTCCCTGTTGTTCTAACTGTTGACAAATCCCGCTCACATCTTCTCTGGCTCCAGAAATCACCACACTTTCTGAACCATTGATAGCGGCGAGCGCCACTGTCCGTGCGTAAGGTGCCATCGCTTCCCTCACCCTCGATTCTGTTGCCATGAGCGCAACCATTTCACCTCCAGGCAACTGCTGCATCAACTTTCCTCGATGAACCATTAGGGCTAGTCCATCTTCCAAGCTAAACACTCCAGCTACAGTGGCAGCAACATACTCGCCGACACTGTGCCCCATCACGACATCTGGTTCTATCCCCCAAGACTTCCATAGTTGATACAGAGCATATTCAACCGCAAACAATGCCGGTTGGGTATAGGCTGTTCGATCCAGCTTAGAATATGAGGCTTGCTCAAGAGCTTTGAGAGGATAGAGTACCTCTAATAACGAATCTTCCAGATAAGGGCGCAAGATTTCATCGCACTGCTGCAAAGTTTGGCGGAAAATGGGCTGAGTGTCGTAAATTTCGCGACCCATGTTGATGTACTGCGAACCTTGACCAGTGAACAAGAAAGCTTTCTTAAGTGGCTTTTTGCTTGCTTGACCACTCATTAAACCTGCTGTGTTCCCAGATGCCACACTGAGTTGCTCAACTAAGTGCTTTCTGGAGTTGGCCATAATAGCAAGGCGGTATTCAAAATGCGATCGCCCAGTATTAGCCGTGTAACAAATATCTTCTAGGGGTATCTTGAGTTCGGAGCTTAAATAAATTTGATATTTCTTTGCCAGTTCCTTTAGAGCGTTCTCAGTTTTCGCCGAAAGTGTCATCAAGTGACTTGGACGCTCGATTTTTGTAGTCACTATTTCTTCTGGTACTGACAACTCTTCCAGGATTACGTGAGCATTAACACCCCCAAAACCAAAGGAACTTACCCCAGCCCGTCTGGGAATAATTTTTCCTTCTTGTGTTTTTAAATGTTGCCAGTTTTTTGTTTCTTTAACTATATAAAAGGGACTACCATCTAACTTGATTCGAGGATTTAATTGCTGAAAGTTATTCATTCTTGGCAATTTTTTATATTTCATTGCCAATAATACTTTTACGATCCCGGCAATACCGGCTGCTGATTCCAAATGTCCAATATTCGTTTTTACTGAACCTAATCCACAATAGCTTTCTGCGGGTAGTTCAATACCATAATGCTGATATAGCTGTGTATATGCTCGTTTTAAAGCATTGATTTCAATTGGGTCGCCTAACGGCGTACCTGTTCCATGAGCTTCTATATAAGATATTGTATCAGGTGTAATATTTGCCCTTATACATGCAGTTCTCACAACTTGTGATTGAGAGTAAGCATTGGGAGAGGTTAAAGTGCGGGCATGACCCCCATGATTTATGGCACTCCCTTTAACTATTCCATAAATATAATTTTTATCCTCTACTGCTTTTCTCAAAGGTTTTAATAAAATGATCCCTGCCCCTTCACCACGCACATAGCCGTTTGCTTCAGCGTCAAAGGTTTTACATTTACCCTCAGGTGATAACATACCCAACTTACTGAAAGAGATATAACTAGTCGGTGTACATAATACGCTAACACCACCAACTAATGCCATCTCACATTCATTTTGATTGAGTGCATTCACTGCTTGATGAATGGCTACAAGCGAACTGGAACAAGCTGTGTCTATAGGAATACTAGGTCCATGAAAATTAAAAAAATAGGAGATTCGATTTGGAATAAGACAAGTATATGTACCTGTAGAATTATGTCCTTCTATAACTTCGCCTTTATCTTGTAATTCTTTATAATCGAAATTACAAACACCAATAAAAACACCTATATTCTTTCCTGATAATTCTAATGGTGAATATCCAGCATCTTCTATGCATGACCAACTCAGTTCTAGTACTATCCTTTGTTGAGGGTCCATTCGCTGAGCTTCTCGATCCGATATCTGAAAAAATTTGGCGTCAAATTTATCTATATCTTCGATAAATCCTCCCCACCTACTAGTACTTGTATTGGGTTCACCATTTAAAGAATAAAAATTATCAACATCCCATCGCTTTTTAGGTATCTCCGTTATACTATCTATCCCTTTCTCTAGATTTTCCCAAAATTCGTTATAACTGTTTGCTCCTGGAAATCTACACCCTATACCAATAACGGCGATCGCCTCTGAATCCGTGTTAATTTGCCACAAATTATTATCCAGTTCCCCTGTAATTTCTGTTTTCTTGTTCATAATTCTTAAGAATTCGGAGTTAAATGTAAGGCATTAAAAATCGCACTAACTTGTACAGGCGAACCATCTCTTTTCTAGCTTTCTCAAAATTACGGATTGTATATTAATTCATAATATATATATCGCTATGTCAACTTCTTTGCAGCAAAAACGTTAAGCCTGGATTCATATAGATTGATGGTTATCATGAACATAGCGAACTTACAGGCTACATTTACAAACATTACTTTATTTTCAAATCATAATAACACATTTTCTTACTATTGATAACCACTTTTCAATTAACAAATGTTACTGCTCACTGGGCGGTAGTAGGTTTCATCTAGTTGAAAATATTAGCGATATTTACCATAATTAAGTACTTGGACAAGTGCTATTGTTAGTGAGCCAATTGCACTTATGCAAGTACTTAATCTGCCCATAATCTAAGTCAAACCATAACAATTGCTTCAAGCTGATTAAGCAACTGTTCTAGTTGCTTAGTTTTGTGTTTGTCACTCCAAAGCATTTGGTTTTTCTTTGCCATCTGGACAGTATTAGTCAAGCGTTGCTTGAGGCTGACCGGTTCTGCGGGTGCTTTGAGCAGATCGTTCAATGCTTTAACCCGTTGTTTAATTTCAGAAAGGCTCAGAGAATCGCTAATTGCATCTTCGAGCAGATTTTGTCTGTGAGTTTCGTCTTTGACACCAGCAATCACGATCCCTTTAGTATACTGAATTTTGCCCAAACGAATTGCATTTAATATCTCTACTGGTTTTTTGCATAAAGGAAGTCGAGTGGTAACGAACGATTGCCAGGTAATTCGCCCCAATGAATCAAATACCTGTTGCACAAGTTCAGCTTCTTTGCTAACCAAAACGTTTTGGTTAGTGTTTCCTTTTGTGGCGTTATTCATCCGGTAGAGAAAACTAACAACTTCTTCTGTGTCATATTCCAGTTTAATTTCCAGTAATCGCAGAGTATTATCTAACTCTTCTAAAGCACTGAAATTTTGACGATTTGTATTTGAAGATATTGCAGCGTGGAAAGCGCTAAGGTCATCCCAATTAAAAACCTTGACTGGAACAGCATCTAGTCCTAAAATCACTGCCGCTTTCAATCGCCGCAGTCCCGCAACCAACTCATATTGTCCTGGTACACTCGGATGGTGACGAACCCATAGAGGGGAAAGAATTCCGTTAAGCTTAATATCTGAGAAAGCCCATTCTTGTAGCTCTTGTGGATCGTAATAATGTCGGAGTGGCTTGCGATCGGGGACAAATGTAAATGAGCAAACTATTTTGTCACCTTTAATGACTTGTTCGATTGAATCTACTATTATTGGCGTCACCCCAAAATGTTCTATCTTCTGGATTTCAACATCTTTGATACTATACATAATCATTGATTTCCCAAAAGCATCCAAGTAATAATTATTACATCTTTTATTAAAGTTAGTGCAAAAAATTTCTGTTTTTACAGGTATTGTCTGATAAAAAATCATATATACTATCCGTGCAACTACCCCCAAATGGTCTATGGTTTGTATGAACATCTTTTCGAAATTCAGATAACTACAAAATTCTCCTAAGCAATTCTGTCTCAATTTTCCATACTCCTTTTGAGAAAACTTAAAATTTTCTATTTCTTTTATTTTTGTCCAAAGTTTAATGATATTGCTTATTAATTACTGGATTTTTGTTGACTCTTCTATAATTTTGATATTGTCCTGAAGATATCAAATTTGTCAATACCTCCCAAACCTGAATCCTTACGTTTACACATACCGCTGATTCCTCATAAAGATAGAGAATATACATAATTATTGATGTGAAAATCAGCGATTTTATATTAAGTGCAAGATGTGAGATTGGTTAAGTATAGACTACCTCTTACTTGGTATCTCCAATTCAATTGTTGATAGCTGTTTTTGAAAATAAGCCCAGTAGAGTTTGCAACGAGGTAAAATGCGATCGCCCTCAAAGCGAATTAATCCCAAACTTTCCAGTTTGTAAGCTTCAATAGGATTAAGAAATATATCTTGCTGGGAAGCCAAAATTTTAGCGTAGGTCTTTGCCAAGCCAGGGTTTTCTTGCAGTTTTATGGAGTATCGCCATAAATGATAGCGATAAATGCCACCATTTGCGATCGCATCCTGTATCAGTTCTTGCATGGTTATTTCTTGACAGCAAAGATAGTAAAAACTCATCTGAATCAGCGCTGGATGTCCCCCTACTAGGGATATCAGTTGCTCAATATCTCTAGGTTTACACAGATTGAACCTATAACGTCTAGCTAAATCTTCTACTTGTGTTTGGGTAAATTCGTTCAAACGAATAGGTAGACCTATATTAAAAGGAGAGAGGTTAATATCTAGAGAGACGTACTCTTCCATTGAGTAAACCATGACTAACCTTAACTTTTGCCAGTTGCGATTGTGTCGTGCTTCCTCACACCACGAGCGCAACAAGGCAAAAAAATCTTGACAAATGTGAGGAGATTCAAAAAAACGGTCAATTTCATTCAATACCAAAACGACTGGTTTTTGACATTGATTGAGTAAATAGTTTTCTAAATAAAAGCTGCTACTCAAGTTATAACCAATATCTTCATCCCATTTTTCCTTGATGTTGGGAGCAATTCCTAATTCTGTTGCAATTCGCCAGCAAAGACGACGCAATAGCTTATTTATATCGGTTAGGCACTCACTGTCAAATTGAAAACAATTCAGATTCACCGTATGATATCCTTGCGTCTGTGCAAAGGCTAACAGTCGCAACACCAAAGAACTTTTACCCATCTGTTTGGGAGCCCGAATCCGAATCACACAACCTGGTTGAGCGACTTCTTGATAAACGCGTTTCTCTAGTGGGGGACGGTCAATATAAAAGGGAGAACCTAGAGGTAAAGGACCATCTGGGTAGGGTCCAAAATTTTCCATCTCTTCAGCTTGTTTGTAATATTTTTGTGCAAAAGAGTTGAATTCGGAAAATTGAGAAGGCTCTTCTATGTATGAATTTTCGGATAAAAATTCCAATGTTTGATTTTCCGCAGATTCACTCACCTCAGTGTAGTCTTCTCTTTGTAATTCCAAATTAAAAGCACTAAAGCAAAGCTTCAATGTTTTTTGGTCTACACCTGCATTTGAAGACCATAATTTACTCACAGTTTTAGTGGAAATACTAATGCGATCGCTTAGCTGTTCCAGGCTCAAGCGATCGCCTTTGTTTTCCGTCATTTCTACGTAAACAATTGCTTCCTGTAACCGTTTAATCCCTATGGAAGTTAATACAACTCCTCGTCTTCTCCTGAGTTTAGATTGTTTTAACATCATAATTTGATACACTTCCATTTGATTTTCTTATGGAATTCATCAAAACTTTATTAAATTACACTACATTAACTTGATAGTAGATGCCTCTTATAAAATTTTCTATTAACTTTGTATAAAATTTTTGATGAATTCTTATTACTTCTGTTACTTTTCCGGCTTTTCCTACTTTTCCTACTTTTCTTACTTTTTGAGTTTTGATGGTTATGTTGCACAGATTTTTTAAAGAAACAATAAAACCTTTGTTTTTATATTTTTATAACAATATAACTAAGCAAGAATATAGCTAAGTTTTCTAAATGAAGTTGTTTGTAGAACTTATGCATTGTCTAAAAATCATCTATGTGTATTGAGCCAACTTTTCGATTTGAACTATTTTTCAAATGCATGACTTCCGTCTCAATGAGAGTTTCAAGTCGAGCCTACATATAAAATGTGAGAAACTAGTGAAGATTTTGTAAAATATTCTCAGTTCGTTGCAAGGCATTACTCAGTAGTTCAACTTCTAAAATGTTCGTAGTTGCGCTTTAGCTCTAAAGCGCAACTACAAGCATAGAAGCATTTTTCATTTAATTTTAGGGCTTACGCAGCATCAACGCTACTTTGGGTGTTGTACACGTTGTCGATCCCTCCAATCCCCCTTTTTAAGGGGGATATTTCTTACACTGGTGAACTTACAATTAACTATCTGCCAAACCCAACCTATCTAAAACAAAGGCGTATTCAAAAGCGAGTTCCTTCAAGCTTTCATAACGCCCGGATGCGCCGCTATGCCCTGCACCCATATTGGTTCTTAGCAGAAGAATGTTACTGTCTGTTTTGAGTTCTCGCAGTTTTGCCGTCCATTTTGCTGGTTCCCAATATTTGACACGAGAGTCATTTAACCCCGCCAAAATTAGCGTATCTGGGTAATCCTTGGCTTCAACATTGTCATAGGGAGAGTAGGATTTTATGTAGTCGTAATAAACTTTATCGTTTGGATTACCCCATTCTTCCCACTCTGTTACTGAGAGGGGTAAGGAAGTATCCAATATGGTTGTCACTACGTCTACAAATGGAACATCCGCAATAACGGCTTTAAAAAGATCGGGGCGCATATTCATGACTGCGCCCATCAATAAGCCACCTGCACTTCCACCAGAGATCGCGAGGCGATCGCTTGATGTCCATTTTTCGCCAATCAAGTACTCAGCACAAGCAATAAAATCGGTAAAGGTGTTCTTTTTCTTCAAAAATTTGCCATCTTCATACCACTTCCTTCCCATTTCACCACCACCACGAATATGGGCAATCGCGAAGACAACTCCACGGTCTAATAATGAAAGTAGATTGGAAGAAAATGAAGAAGATGAAGGATAACCATAAGAACCATATCCTGTTAAGAATAAAGCATTTTTACCATTTTTTTGAATGCCCTTTTTGTAAACAATAGATATGGGAACTTTTGTCCCATTAGCAGAGGTAGCAACTAACCATTCACTTTGGTACTGACTGCGATCGTATCCACCCAGAACTTCTATCTCTTTTTTCAACTCTCGCTGATTTGTTTCCATGTCATAGTCAAATACAGAATGGGGAGTGGTGAAGGAGGTGTAATTAAAACGCAAGGTTGTTGTATGAAATTCAGGGTTACTACTTTCGTAAAAATCGTAAGTTGGTTCTGGAAAGGAAATTTGATAGATGTTTCCTGTCGATAAATTTTGTACTCGTCCTACAGGTAACCCACCTTGCCTTTCATAAATCACCATATGGTTGGCAAACAAGCTAATGCCCGAAAGCATAATATCTTCTCGATGGGGAATAACAGTTTGCCAATGTTCTTTTGCTGGTGAGGCGACAAGAGTTTTCAGGAGTTTAAAGTTAATTCCTTCTTCATTAGTGACAATGTAAAAGGAATCGCTGTGATGGTCAATATCGTATAATACACCTGTCTTTCGTGGGAGAAAAATTTGAAAATTTCCATTGGGCTCGTTGGCATCTAAGTAATGAATTTCTGATGTAATTTGGCTACCCAAACTCATCAAAATGTATGCTTCGCTTCTCGTTTTACCAACTTCTAAAAAGAAAGCATCATCTGGTTCGTGAAAAATGAGCACGTCTTCATCTACAGAAGTTCCTAAAGTATGTCTAAAAAGTTGATATGGACGATTTGCAGAATCAATTTTGGTATAGAATACCGTTTTATTATCATTTGCCCAGGCAAAAGAATAATAAGTTTCAGGGATAGTTTCTGGGTATAGCTTGTTTGTGGTTAGATCGAGAAAGAAAAGCGTGTATTGCTCGGCTCCACTCGTATCAACTGAGTAAGCTAGAATTTTGTGATTGGGGCTAACATTCAAGACGCCCAAACTAAAAAATTCGTGCTCTAGTGCTAATTCGTTTTGGTCTAACAGCACTTCTTCAGGGGCAACAAGGCTACCTCGTTTGCGACAGTGTATTGGATACGCCTTACCTTCTTCAGTACGTGAATAATAATAATAATTATTTTTGCGATAGGGTACTGATAAGTCCGTTTCTTTGATGCGAGCTAGCATTTCCTCATAAAGCTTTGTTTGCAATGCTTCTGTATGCTGCATCATAGCCTCAGTGTAAGCGTTTTCAGCTTCCAAATAAGCGATCGTGTCTGGATTATCAATCTCGCGCATCCAAAAGTAATTATCAATACGACGATCGCCGTGTAACTCTAAGACATGAGGTTTCTTGGACGCAGTGGGTGGAGTGAGTGTTGTTTGCAAAGCATTGTCTTTAGTCATCTTCGTCAATCTGTATCCGGTGTTTTGTTTTTAGGGTACAAAAGCCAATAGCTGGGATAATTCCCAGAATAATAGCTGTAAATCCCTGTCCGCTCAAATACACTACCCGATCTCGGCTCGGTGCTGGAATAAAATCTTGTACAAAAGACAGCAATCCTACCACAAAACTAATCAGTAAAAATGAAACTGAAGGTAAAAAATTCCACCACCAAGCACCTGATGCGTATCGGCGCAGAACGAGCCATTGAAACAGCCCAAGCCAAATCCCCGATAAAATGTACGCAGTCGTTGACAAAATTCCAAAAATCACAGCTTCTTGAAAAGTGAGAGTTCTGTTTAAGGATGCGGCAATAGATGAAATGTAGTCAATCCAAGCTGTAGAAACATTAGTGGAAACCAGCCAGCCCAAACTTGTTGCTATCATCCACAGCCAACCAGATGTATATTGTCTGACCACTAGTGCTTGATCGATCCCATAGATAAGCGCAAACACACAAGTACTGATGTACCTCCCAAAGGCGTTCCATCTTGGTTGCTGAAGAATCTCAGGTGATAGTATTTCTCCCAGGATCTTTTCTATCGCTATACTAGCTATTCCGCCCACAACCCACCCCAAGACAGTCATGAAACAGAATAGTAGGAAAAATTTCTGGCGTTGCGATCGAGCTATCAAATACCTTTGTCCGTTGTCATTTGTCATTTGTCAAAAGTCCTTTGTCAAAAGTCCGTTGTCATTTGTCATTTGTCAAAAGTCCTTTGTAAACAATTTAAAACTAATAACCAATGACACTTGACACTTGACCAATGACACTTGACCAATGACACTTGACCAATGACACTTGACCAATAACTAATGACCAAGTTAAAAATTGTCAAGATTTCCTTCTTAAAACTTTGCATTTGGTCAATAATTTTATAAGAAGTTTTGCGAACAGCCCCAAAAGGTATTTCTCTTGGAAAAAGGACAAACCGGGAATGATAAGCTAAACAATGACAAAAAAGAGTTTAGGATGAATTGTTAAATGGGTGTTTCCTCTAACGATCCATTTCTCCTTAGGGCAGCTCGTGGTGAAGTTTTAGATCGTCCTCCCGTGTGGATGATGCGGCAAGCAGGACGGTACATGAAAGCTTATCGAGATTTAAGGGAGAAGTACCCTTCTTTTCGCGATCGCTCGGAAATACCGGAAGTAGCGATTGAAATATCTTTGCAACCGTGGAAAGCTTTTCAGCCAGATGGGGTGATTTTGTTCTCTGACATTGTCACACCGCTTCCTGGAATAGGCATTGATATGGATATTGCGGAAGGCAAAGGTCCTATTATTTACTCGCCCATCCGTACATCTGAGCAAATTGATAACCTGCATCCTCTAGAACCAGAAGAATCCCTGCCGTTTATTAAACCAATATTAACGGCGTTGCGGCAGGAAGTCGGCAACAAATCAACAGTTTTGGGCTTTGTGGGTGCTCCCTGGACATTGGCAGCTTATGCTGTGGAAGGAAAAGGTTCTAAAACCTACTCCATAATTAAAAATATGGCGTTCTCAGACCCAATCATCCTGCATCAACTGCTAGGAAAATTGGCAGACTCCATCGCCACCTATGTCCGCTACCAAATTGACTGTGGTGCTCAAGTAGTACAAATGTTTGATTCTTGGGCAGGTCAGTTAAGCCCTCAAGATTACGAAGTCTTTGCTCTCCCCTACCAGCAAAGAGTTTTCCAGCAAGTTAAGGCAACTCATCCAGAGACCCCCTTAATTCTGCTAGTCACCGGTAGCGCTGGTTTGCTCGAAAGAATGGCACACTCGGGTGCAGATATAATCAGTGTAGACTGGACAGTAGACATGGCAGATGCACGGGAAAGATTGGGCAGGCAAATGAAAGTGCAAGGCAATCTTGACCCAGGTGTGCTGTTCGGTTCTAAGGAGTTTATTCGCGATCGCATTCTCGATACCGTTCGCAAAGCAGGTAACAAAGGACACATTCTTAACCTCGGTCACGGTGTTTTGCCAGAAACACCAGAGGAAAACGTAGCTTTCTTCTTTGAGACAGCAAAAAATCTTAATGCAGTAGCTGTGTGAGTAAATTATGAAGTTTAAATTATGAATTATGAAACTTTTTTACCATTTATACTTCATAATTCATAATTCATAATTCATAATTTCCTTATGAGTCATAAAAAGATTTTTGTGACTGGTGCAAGCGGTTGTATCGGTCATTATATAAGCGAAACTTTAATACAACACACAAACCACGAGCTGTATCTATTGGTCAGAAATCCAAAAAAACTGCAAGTTGATACGCAAGCACGTCCTGGTATCACTGTACTACAAGGTGATATGCAAGAAATAGGGCAATTTGCTGACTTGTTGAAAACAGTAGATGTTGCCGTTTTAACAGCAACGGCTTGGGGCGGAGAAGGAACATATGAAATTAATGTATCCAAAACTTTAGAATTGCTCAACTTGTTAGATCCACAAAAATGCGAACAAGTTATCTATTTTTCCACGGCTAGTGTTTTAGATAGTAACAACCAACCATTAAAAGAAGCAGGGGAATTAGGGACAGATTATATCCGTTCTAAATATGATTGCTTGCAAAAGATACCAGAGTTAGCGATCGCACATTCAGTTACTTCTGTATTTCCAACTTTAGTATTGGGTGGCGATAGCAAAAAACCTTACTCTCATGCAACATCTGGTATTCCAGAAATAACAAAATATATAAATCTAATCCGCTTTTTGAGTGCTGATGGCAGCTTTCACTTTATTCACGGGCAAGACATTGCCACTGTCGTGAAATACTTGATAGATAATCCTCCAAAAGAAGAAAAAACACGCCGATTTGTGTTAGGTCAGAAGCAGATAACTGCAGACCAAGCTATTCAAGAGGTTTGCAGCTATCTTGGTAAAAAAATTTACTTTCGCATCCCTTTGTCTGTATCGTTAGCCAACTTAATTATTGTTTTGTTCCGAATCCAGATGGCTGCTTGGGATAGGTACTGCATGAACTACCGACATTTTACCTACAACACTGTTGTTAATCCTGCAAGTTTTGCATTACCAAATTACTGCGAAACCATGAGTGATGTTTTGAAAATTAGCTTGGCTAGTACTCCACTGCATTAATTCTGAAAGGAATACCACTAACAGTTGTATAACCAACTAAGAGGATGTTTGAAAAGTGGTTGGCTGTCATTTTAATCACATTATTACCCCCCTTATAAAGGGGGGTAATAAGAAAAATCGAGTTCTCTCCCTTTTATAATTGGAAAACTATGTTCCCGATAGTGTGACGATTTGGTTTTCTGGTAGTGCCTGTGTAAATGGTTTACTCCAACTACCCGCCAGTGCTACCAAAGCAGATCGCGATCGCCTTTTTGCTACGGTTTCCTTGTCTAAAGCAACAGATAAACCGATGTTCGTCGTTTACGTTGTGAACTCTGGGCGTTGTGACATCAGTAGTTTCGGAATGCTCGAGCAATAATAAACATTACTTCGTATTTTTAGCCAAAACCTACGCAGTATTGGGTCTAAAATAATATTTTTGTTTTATTCTTATCAAATTATTGTCAGCAAGTTTTTTAAAAACACAATTAATAATATTTCATAAGCCTAATCTAAATAAATACGCAGTTTTCTTAACCAAACACGTATATTTTTTAACAAATTTTTAACAAAAATTTAATGCATTTCCCCTAAAGTTCCACAAAGAACAGTGTTTTTACATAGGGGATATTGTCAATGAAATTTCTCAAATCTCGTTCTGCCAAAATGCTTGTTAACCTAGCAACGACTTGTGCGATCTTTGTATTTCAAACAAAAGCACAGGCACTTAAAATTATGGTGGTCAATGATGATGGCTATCAAGCAGAAGGGATTGCAGTTTTATTTGATACCTTACAAGCAGCAGGACATGAAGTCACGATAGTTGCCCCAAAACAAGACCAAAGCGGTATTGGCACATCAATTAATGCATCTCGCATTCTCCAACCAACTGAAGTTGTCAATTATGACACTCATCGTTGGTATGTAGATGCAACTCCAACCGTGACAACATGGGCTGGTTTGGATTACATTCTTAAAGACAATAAACCCGATTTGGTTGTATCCGGAATTAATCAAGGTGAAAACGTTGGATTGTTTGCCGTTTCTTCTGGAACTGTCAGTGCCGCAGTGGCAGCCCTCAATCGCGGTGTTCCGGCGATCGCAATCAGTGCTGGGATAAATCAAGCAGAGAGCGCTACAGGTTACCGCAGTACTCGTCAAGCGTATAAAACCGGAGCAAACTTTATCGTTGCACTTCTCAAAGAACTTGAAGCCAAGAAAAAGCCAAATTCGACAATATTACCACCAGGAATTGGCTTAAATATCAATATTCCCGTGCGATTTCCAGATGGCATCTCCACAATTCAAGGAGTTGCGTTAACCCGCTTTGATAGTATCACACCTTTCGACGTTACGTTTGGTGAACTACCTACAGGTACTGGAGTTGGTTTGAAGTTTGAGCCTGTGAATTTATCATCAAACACAACTTCCAACCCAGACTCGGAAGGAAGCCAGTTCCTTTCTGGATTTATCACCGTCACTCCTATTGATGGTGACTGGAGCAGTTTAACGTACAAAGATTGGGCGCAACTACGCCATCAACTTCCCCTGTTACCTAGTGTTACCCCAAAACTTTTGTCTGTGCCGGGAACTCCATAAATCAGTACCAGTTGGCACAGAACGCATCCAAACAATATAGCAATCCTATTTGAGATCCAAACAAGGGAGACAAGGAAGACAAGGAGGACAAGGAAGACAAGGAAGAGGTGTTTGTAAATCATTTAGGACTGCTATAGTAGCATTCGTCATTGGTCAATAGTAGGAGACAAAGCACAAAAAAAGTCCCCAAATTTTCATTCGTACTAAACCAATCAATAACCAAGTTGCCATCCACATTGCTGATAATGGACTGGGTATGACTAAAAATATTCGTCAGCGAATTTTCAATCCCTTTTTTACAACAAAGCCTGTGGGTAAAGGAACTGAAATGGGTTTGTCCATTAGCTACTAAATTGTGGCAGAAAAACATGGTGGCTCACTTTACTGTATTTCAAAACCCGATTTAGGAACAGAGTTTGTCGTTAAAATTCTTTTGAAGCAGAATTAAATTACTGAGAAGAGGGATGTAAATTAAAAAGTTTTTAATTTACATCCCTCTTTAGATATAATTATTGATTTATCGAAATTATAGTAATAGGTGTAGTGAATTGGAAATAGAGCGCGTTAAGATGTATGTAGAAAAAGTTAATTAATGAAAAAAATTTGTTCATTAGGGTGTTTCATAAAACAAATGTCTAGTCCTTCTACAAGTTTAGAAGGAGTAAATGCAGAGTCATATTTTATGAAATACAAAAACTTAAAAGTTATCAGAGTACTGGAGCAATCTACAAGAATAATGACAATTTTAGGGGTGTTAGGGGTTTTAGGGCTGATAGTTGGACAAGTATTTTTCTTAGCAGGAGCGACAGGAAAAATCGCTATTAAGATGGAAACAACTCTAAAAGCCCAAGAAACTTTACTTAAGAAAGCTATCAGACTTGGCGGAGTTTCAATAGGAGTGGCGATAATTTTAATGAGTTCTTCTCGCAGAACTTGTCAGGAAAAAGCAGAGTCAGAACTACACAGAGAGGAAGTTTTGACGGCTACAATGGCAACTCCAATAGCTTGTGAAGGATGCAAGCAATATCATGGAATTCTTTATAATAATGTACCTTTTGTTTGTGCCATGTATCCTTATGGACATCAAGACAATGAATGTCCGGATTGGGAAGAGAAAAGCTAATTGCATACTTAAATTTTTTAAATTTTTTTACCTCCAGTCAAGAACAAGAACAACACAATCAATTAATATTGCTTGTATTTTTGTCAACTATCCAAAGATAGAATTATTTATACCTATTTTGGTAGCTGCAATCACAGGAAAAATTCACAAACATTGTGTTAACTCTTGTGTGTCTTATAGAATTTGGTTTAATGAATAGCAGGCTTTTTATATCACTTCAGGAGAAAGAGAAACTGTACCATGCAGAATTAGTAAGATATGGTGTGGATTTAAGAATAGCAGCGAAAGCCGCTAAGATTTTAGCTTTTGGGAATTCCAACGAGCTTTTGAGTTTTGAAGAAAAAAAACTTGTTACGGATGCTTGTAAATTGTGGGTAGAAAACCGCAATCGCCGTTTGACTAAGTGACCGAATATCGGGATGAAACAGGGTACAATGGGGGGAAACAGACATCCACCCCATAACTAATTGCCATCCCGAATTAACTTGGCTTTTAGAGTTTTCGTCACGTCTGTTGCGAACCTTTAGCATCGCACTCTTTAGCGAAACACCGTTCTAAAAGCTCAACTCTGTAGTGACGGGCAAAGCGCCGGGGATCTAACACAAGTTTAACTTTGGGGTTCATGACAGGTTGATTGAGATACTGCCACAAGGGGAATTTAGGATTGTTAGCGTCTGAAGTCATATATACAAAGAAAATAAGACAACACAATAGCAGGCTCAGTATTGAACATTTGGTATAAATTATGCTTATTACCGTTCCTTAGTTCAACCTTACAAAATATACATACGATTGTCCTGCGGGCAAACGCGGAAAATTTTAGAGATTACTCCTGCAGATAGTTAAAAAAATCCGTTGAATCAACTATTGCCAAATGCAGTCACTTGAAACCCAATACTGCATAGGTTTTGCATAAAAATACGAAATTACGTAGGTTGGGGAGCCAGCCCTGAACCGTGTGCGTGGCGCGAATGCGCCATAGGAGGGTTTCCCTCTGCACCTTTACTGGCGTTTGAGGAACGAAACCCAACATCTAGAAGCATTTGTTGGGTTTCGTTCCTCAACCCAACCTACAATTTCCAAGATCCCTTGCAGTATTGGCTCTGCATCTTCCCAAATCCCTACCCATATTGGTTTTGAGGCTCATAGTGCTCAAGAAAAAATCAAGCTGTGTAATGAAACGTAAAATATCGCAACCAGCACCTTATGGGAAACCAAGCCTTGGTTACTGGTTAGGTGCTCACTGCAATGTTAAATGCTCACTTTTATTTTAATGCCAAGCGTATATTATGCCACTGCAAATAAATGGCGAGAACAGTTAGTAGTGAGTAGTGAGACATTAGTTGCGTTCCCACTAATCACTAACCACTAACCATTAACCATCACTTATTAAGGAATAGAAAATGAAGATTGCCTTCATGACAACTGACAGAGTTAATGTCAACGCTCATTTTGGTTCGGCGCAAGAGGTTGATGTTTATGAAGTCTCAGAAACTGGATACAAGTTTGTCGAAACGCTTCTTTTTGAAAAGCCATCTAAAAAAGCTGCAAAAATGACTGAAACCAGTGAAGGTGGTTGCAAACATGGTAAACCTGATTGCAAAAAAGGTCAAGATGCTTCTCAAGAAGCTGAAGGTAGCTCAAAAAAAGATAAAGATGGTGAAAGTGATGATAAAGTGGCACGCAAACTAGAAGTGTTGACTGATTGTACCATTGTCTATGTCGCCTCAATTGGTGGTACTGCGGCTGCTAAGTTAATCAAAAACGGTATGATGCCAGTTAAACCGCGATCGGATGAAGAAAATATTGCTTACATTTTGAATAGGCTGGTGGAGGCTCTCAAAGGAAATCCTCCTCCTTGGTTGCGTAAAGCTTTACAGGGAAAAGCAAACAATAATTCCTAATTCATCATTCGTAATTCGTAATTAATCAATTCTTAATTACGAATTAATAAATTTGAGATACAAGCTCTACGTTTTTATATTTTATCCTTCATCCTCTATACTTTCTTCAATTATGATTGTATCTTCATTAGCTTCTCTTGGGCTGGCAATTATTTTTCTGTTTGTCAGTTCAAAAGTTCTACATCAAATCTTGCAGTTGCTAACTTTCTTGATAGCTATCTTTTGGTTGTGTTCAAGCTGGTTTTTTTCCATTGTTCCAAGTGAATTTTTCATTGCGATCGCTTTTCTCCTCATCACACAAAAAATGCACGCTTTGGAACGAGAGTAGTAGCACGTCCAATACTGCGTAGGTTTTGGGAAATTGTAGAAATTGTAGGTTGGGTAGAGCGATAGCGTTACCCAACAAATGCCGATAAATGTTGGGTTTCGTTCCTCAACCCAACCTACTTTTACCAACTTTATATAAAGATAAATAATTTTACGCTGGATTTTTTGTATTTTAAACTACAAAAAATCCAGCTTTATACCAATATTATTGGCAATCTGGGATATTATCTTGGTACAATCCTACCAACCACAATTTCCCAGTAGGTGAATCTCTGTCAGTAAAATTCTTTATGAAAAGAAGACAACTTTTTGCCTTCATCAGCATAGCTATTGCTACCCTATCCCTGGCACTTGGCTTGCGATTGTTGGATGCATCTCCTGTTAGAGCACAATCTAACGCCCAACTCCTTGTTTCTGCAGCGGCTAGCCTTAAAGATGTTATGGGGGAAATCAACACCCTGTACCAAAAAGGTAATCCAAATGTCAAAATTAGCTATAATTTCGGTGCTTCAGGTGCTTTACAGCAACAGATTGAGCAAGGCGCACCTGCAGATATTTTTATCTCGGCGGCACAAAAACAAATGGATGCCTTGGAGCAAAAAGGGTTATTGCTTGCTGGAACTCGCACTAACTTGGCAAACAATAGTTTAGTTCTGGTTGTCCCTAACAAGTCTACTGGGATTACTAACTTCAACGCTTTGGCTGATGCAAAGGTGAAAAAGATTGCGATAGGCGAACCCAGAAGTGTTCCGGCTGGGCAGTATGGCGAGCAAGTTCTGCAAAAATTGGGCGTTTTTGATAAAGTGAAACCCAAGCTAGTTTACGCAAACAATGTGCGTCAAGTTTTAGCATCTGTAGAAAGTGGTAATGCTGATGCGGGTTTGGTTTACGCTACTGATGCCAAAATCTCTAAAAATGTAACAGTTGTTGCTACAGCTGCTGAAAATACTCATTCTCCCATTATTTACCCTATGGCGGTACTTAAGAGCAGTAAAAATCCTAAGGCTGCTGGAGATTTTGTTAAGTTCCTATCCAGTCAGCCTGCTCAGGGAATATTGCAAAAGTACGGGTTTATCGTACCGTAATTAATACCATTTTGGATTTTAGATTTTAGATTTTGGATTGAGATAGTCTTGACTGAATTAAATCTCACCCAACTATCTGTTACATCCTTTTTTCAAATTAGTATCGGCTGTTGCGCTTTAAATTGACACAACAGAGTGGTTAGTGGTTAGTGGTTAGTGGTTAGTAGTTAGTGGTTAGTGGTTAGTGGTTAGTGGTTAGTGGTTAGTAGTTAGTGATTGGTGGTCATTAACCTCAACGGGGAAACCTCTGCAACAAACTGCTCTCCACTATATAAGAATCGGTAACTTTAGAGCCGTAAAGGAGTAGTTGAGCATAAGTCTAAGCAAAACTTATTCAATCCAAAATCCAAAATCCAAAATCCAAAATCCAAAATCCAAAATCCAAAATACAAAATCCAAAATCCAAAATCAAAAATCAAAAATCAAAAATAAAAAAAAAAA